>JBEWQA010000101.1:0-1821 GCA_047689515.1 Candidatus Sulfurimonas kebritensis | reverse complement strand
GACCTTGCAAAAACTACTGAGTAGCATTTTCATCTGATTTTTTGGCAAGAGCTTCCTGCTCTTGCCTTTCCTTCTCCAGTAAAAACTTATCTAAAATACTTTGGTAGTTGTAGATAGCCTCTACATATTTCACCGGTTCACTCCCTCTTGCGTAACCGTATTTTAAGTTTTTATAGTACTTTTTCTGTGAGAGCAGCGGCAGTACGATCTTAAGATCACTCCATACATGTTGGTTTAACCCCAGTTTTTTCGCCAAGCTCATAGCATCTTGGATATGTCCGCCACCAACATTATAAGCTGCGAGTGCAAACTTCAGACGATCTTCCCCCTCAACTCCTTCAGGGACGTTTTTGATCATCTGTCTGAGGTGTCTAGCCCCTCCGATAATACTCTGTTTTGGATCAAGTCTGTTTTTTACCCCTAAGAGTTTCGCAGTGTGGCGCGTAAGCATCATCATTCCCCGTACACCCGTAAAACTTTTCGCCCTTGGATTCCAATGCGACTCCTGATAAGAAACTGCTGCTAAGAGGATCCACGGTATACCAAATCTTGTCCCTGCTGCTTTAAAATATTTTTCATAGCGTGGCAGTCTCGACTCGATCCGTTTATAAAACATCTTTGTATTGTAATAATCAAAAAAGAGTACATAAGAGTAGTAGTGATCTTTGAGGCGTGTCATTTTCCCCGTTTGCACATAACTATTGAGCCAGCTGTACATATCGGCTTCAAGTTTAGGAGTATTTGGTGGCAGTATCCATGCTAACTGCTCCCGTCCGCTGATCGAAAAAGCCATAGCTATATCGGGGAAATACTTTAAATTTATAGCATAGATATTCGAATCTGCTATCGTACAGTCTATCTGATGGTTTGAGACCATATCTAGCAGCTCTTCGGTGGAGTACTCGGAAGTAACACTTACATTCATCTCAAAACCGTCATTGATTAAGGACTCTACCGTTTCATAATAACTGGTATTTTCACCGACGACAATTCTCAAGCCGTCAAGGTCCTCCACATCCCTTGGAAATTTAGAAGTCCCCAGCATCCCTCTATAACACACAACCTGCTCTTGCACTTCAAAGTAGGAGGGCCCGAAGTTGTAAAGCTCCTCTCTTCTGGCGGTTTTTGTCAGAGAAGCCGATATGATATCGATATTTTCTTTACCAACAAACTCCAAAGCTTCTTTAACCGTATGCGCAGCGGTGATATTGAGATCAACACCAAGATGTTTGGCATACTCTGCTAAGAGATCGTATTCAAATCCGCTTGGACCGTCAGGCCCTATATAGTAGGTGGAGGGTGCATTAAGCAAGACTACATTGAGAGAGTGTCTCTCTTTGATAGTATCAAGAAGAGATCGTTTTTCTATCCGTTTTCCTGGTTCATAAGCCGAGTGACTCAGCCACCCGAAAAGAAAAAATGAAAGAGCAAAAACAGTATAAAGCAGTTTATTCATTACATTAGTGTACAAAGTTAAACTTACGCAAATATAAAACGGTTCACCCCGTTTTCATACTCATGCGCAAGTACCTGAGAGTGAGCTTTTAATATAGAATCAACGAGATAAAGCCCGAGTCCAAAGCTGTTTTTAGACGGATTTTCTTTTGTAAAAGGCTCTATATAAAACTGCAGAGGATGTTTTAAACACTCCCCTTTACTTTCAAAACAGAGTTCATCTTTGTCATTAATCAAGATCTTTATTGAACGATCATCTGAATACTTCATTGCATTATCGATCATATTTTTGATAGCGGTGGTATAGAGGCGATAGTTTACATCTACCTTTACATCTGCATTGATTAGCACACGTCAGAACTCCAG
>JBEWQA010000077.1:0-4517 GCA_047689515.1 Candidatus Sulfurimonas kebritensis | reverse complement strand
CTGCTTGAGAAAGGGTATGTGAAGATGGACAGGTTTATAAAGTCCGAAAACAAAAGGGCCTACCGTTATCTCCTTACTGCTGAAGGCATCAAAAACAAAATCCGACTGACCGAAGCCTTTATCGAGATCAAAAAACATGAGTATGAGCGTTTGCAGGAAACACTCAGGCAAGATAAAGAACGACTATAATCTATGATAAACAAGCTGAAATCTCTCAAAAACCATCAGGGCTTCATGAAGTATGCCAAGAATACTTCATGGCTTTTTGCGGAAAAAATTCTGCGCATGATTGTCGGGCTTTTTGTCGGGATCTGGGTGGCAAGATACCTGGGCCCGGAGCAGTACGGACTCTTTAGCTATGCGCAGAGTTTTGTTGCACTTTTTGTCGCTTTTGCAACCCTAGGGCTTGACGGGATCGTTATCCGTGAACTTCTGAACCATGAGCATAAAAGAGATGAGCTTTTGGGTACGGCTTTCTGGCTCAAGCTGGCAGGGGCATTCGCCGTACTTGTCTTTTTGGCAATCGCGGTGAACTTTACCTCCAATGACAGCTATACCAATACCCTGGTTTTCATCATCGCATCGGCAACGGTCTTTCAGAGTTTCAATGTCATCGATATGTACTTTCAAAGTAAAGTACTTAGTAAATATATCGTCTATGCGAATGTCATAACATTATTGATTACCTCAGTGATAAAAGTCATACTTATTTTGAATGAAGCACCTTTGATCGCATTTGTATGGGTGGTTTTGTTCAACAGTTTTATCGTGGCGGCCGGGTATCTTTATTTTTATTTTCATCATCAGATGTCTTTTAAAGAGTGGAGGTTCAGCGTACAGACTGCCAAGGCGCTGCTCAAAGACAGCTGGCCGCTTATATTGAGCGGTATCGTCATCTCGATCTATATGAAGATAGACCAGGTGATGATCAAAGAGATGCTTGGCAGTGACGCGGTGGGGCAGTATGCTGCGGCTGTGCGGCTTAGTGAGGCTTGGTATTTTATCCCCATGGTGATAGCAAGTTCACTTTTTCCTGCCATCATCAATGCGAAAAAAGTAAGTGAAGAGTTGTACTATGCCAGGCTTCAAAGGCTGTATGACCTGATGGTGTGGATGGCGATAGCAATAGCCCTTCCTATGACATTTTTGTCTGACTGGGTGGTAAATCTGCTCTATGGTGTGCAGTACAATCAGTCGGGAACTGTATTGGCATTGCATATCTGGGCTGGAGTTTTTGTATTTTTAGGTGTAGCGAGCAGTAAATGGTTTGTATCTGAGAATTTACAGAAGTATTCTCTTTATAGAACATTAGCAGGTGCTATTTTAAATATTTGTTTAAATTATTTATTAATTCCTCTTTATGGCATATATGGTGCTGCCATAGCTACGCTCGTATCACAAGCTGTTGCATCATATGTATTTAATGCGACAAATAAAAAATTAAGATATACATTTTTATTACAAACGAATGCGATACTCTTTCCATTTAGAAAACTAGGAGTAAAATGTGGATAAAAACTTAGCCCCGATAGTACTATTTGTCTATAATCGTCCTTGGCATACAAAACAGACAGTAGAAGCACTACGGAAAAATGAGTTAACCAAAGAGAGTGAGCTTTTTATCTATTCTGATACGGCTAAAAATATGGATGCCCAAAAAGGTGTAGATGAGGTAAGAGAATACATCAAATCCATAAATGGATTTAAAAAAGTTACAATCATAGAGCGAGAAAAGAACTGGGGGCTCGCAGACTCAATCATAAATGGTGTTACTGAAGTAGTCAATGAATATGGAAAGGTTATTGTTCTTGAAGATGATCTCGTGACAAGTCCTTATTTTCTAAAGTTTATGAATGAAGCTTTGGAGTTTTACAAAGAGGAAAAAAAAGTTTGGCATATCAGTGGATGGAATTACCCGATAGACACTGAAGAGCTTGAAGATGTATTTTTCTGGAGGTTGATGAATTGCTGGGGTTGGGCTACATGGGCCGATCGATGGAAACATTATGAGAAAAATGTAAATAAAACTATCGATGAATTTAATAAAAATGATATCTATAAGTTTAACATTGACGGTGTGGAAGATTTCTGGTCTCAAGTAGTTTCCAATAAAGAAGGTAAAATAAATACTTGGGCTATCTTTTGGTATGCAACTATTTTTAAGCAAAATGGATTGTGTTTGAACCCGACTCAAACGTTTGTTGAAAACATTGGTCATGATGAAAGTGGTGTCCATTGTATCACAAGTAATTGCTTTAGTTCAAGTTTAAACTACAAAGACAATATAATTTTTAATAAAAACATTAGTGAAAATAAAAAGGCAATCCAGTATTTAAAAAAATTTTATAAATCAAATAAAAAACCACTTCTATCAAAAATCGTAGATAAAGTAAAGAGGTTATTAAAGTGAATATTAGTTTAAAAGATAAAAATTTGACGAAAGTAGAGAAAGAAGAGGTAGAAAAACTTTTAAAGAGAAAAAAACCTAACTTAAATGACTTAGAGCAAATGTGGTATCTCATGGATTTGGTTTGGGATGATTATGGTTGCGATAATAAAAATCTTGATTGGAAAAAGATAGGTAAGTTTTATTCTCACCCGATATGGCTTTTAAACGGTCTTTTTATAGAACAAGATGAAATTTCGATGGGGCATAGAAATGCAATAAGTGATTGGATAATAAAAAATAAATTCAAAAATGTTGTGGATTATGGTGGTGGCTTTGGTACTTTAGCTAGACTTATTGCGCAAAAAGACAAAGCTATAAAAGTTGATATATATGAACCGCATCCTAGTGAATTTGGACTCAAAAGAGCAAGTGAGTTTGAAAATATCACGATTATCGATAAACTTGGAAATGATTATGATTGTTTAGTATCTACCGATGTATTGGAACATGTCCCTGATCCGTTAAATGATTTTGCTAATATGATAAAAAGTGTAAAAGTAGATGGATATTTGGTGATCGCAAATTGTTTTGAACCAGTTATAAAATGCCATTTACCTCAGACTTTTCATTTTAAATATACATTTAATAGAGCCACTTGCAAATTCAACCATTTCCAAGTACCTGATTCCAGTCTAAACTAAAATTTCAGTTAAAAAAAATAGTTTAGTCTAATCTTCCATCATTTTACTCCATTTTTGGCTTATTCTCCCTAAAAATCCTATTTTTAGGGTACGAGTGATGGTTTGATGTCGGTATTTTAACCTTTTTTGGTACTTTTTTCTAAAAAAGTCAGGTCACAAGTTTTAGTGACTGATGAATACAAACAGACAAGACTGCAAACTGTAAAACAGAAGCTACTTTTGTAGCACCTTGATAATAGATACTTTTACATCCAAAGTCATCTTTAACATATTTGTTGACTCTCTCAACCATACTTCTTTGATTGTAGTGGTGGATGTCTGAGGAGAGAGGCAGATTAAAAAACTTGAACTTCCCTTTCTCCTCCTTGACTAAAGCTATTTTAGCCTTTAGCTCTTTGGAGTTTTTAGGATTGATATCTATGATTGGTCTGTGTCCATGTAGTCTGGAGTATTCTCTTATGATATCTGCATCATATCCTGCATCCATCAGGTCAAACAGGTAGTTTACTTTTCTTGATGTCTCTTTGATAAGTGGCAATGCAACCGAACTGTCGTGAACATTGGCTCCTGTATAGATGGCAGTTACGGGTATATCTCCATCTACAGCAGAGATATGGAGTTTACCGCCTATCCATGTCTCTCTGTTTCCTTTGGAGTTCTGCTTGACTCCTGCACCACATTTGGTAGAGAGTAGAGCACACATCTCTTGGGTGGTTTGCATCTCTTTTTGTTGTTCAAGTATCTTTGGTTTTTTAGGCTCAACCTTTTCACCTTTTTTAGGTCTACCGCGCTTTCTTTTTGGTTTGGATTTAAATTCGGGTTCTTTAGGCTTCTTTACGGGTTTCTCACGCAAAGGCATTGCAGTAGCATCACTTGCACTGTACATAAATAGAGTATTCGAGAGATACTCCTCTACAAACTTCTCATGGGTTTTCTCTGCTATCTTTAAGTCACTCAATTCACCAAACACTCTACTAAACTTTGATTCACTTGGTATCTTATTGGCATACCGCCATCCACACAATACTCTGAGTGTTCTATCAATTCTCAATCTATCGATAAGATCTCTTGTGGTTTGCATATTGTATACAGACTTAGCAATAAAGGCTCTTGCTATCTCTTCTCTGTCTTTGGGTGTATTGGTTGTTTTGGTAACAGTGATATTGTTTTCTATTTGGGCGAAGTCTAATATTTTTATGAGCTTTTGCTCTTTGGTACTTAGTACACCTAATTGCTCTTTTAGTTCAGGAAACAGGGAGTTTTCCAAATTCTTTATCTTTATCCACATTTTAGATAGATTTGAAGATAAGTTTGGTACAATATTTTTCATAGCTGAGTCACTTTTCTGTTAAATTTTTAGGCTAAAAAATTATAACTTATTGAAATTTGGTTCAGCTTTTTTCTTTGTTAAACTTCAAATAATCGGT
>JBEWQA010000102.1:0-1808 GCA_047689515.1 Candidatus Sulfurimonas kebritensis | reverse complement strand
TTAAAGTCACTGAGTCTAGATGTAGCTACAAAAGTAGGAAATTAAAATGACACACGGTGTAGGTGATAGTGTTGTTTTAATAGTAACAATATCACTGATCATCATATTTTCTCCCTTTATAGCAAAGACTGTAAAACTTCCGACTACACCAATTGAGATCATCCTCGGATCACTCTTTGGGTATATCGGTTTTATCTATGATGAACACCTGTTTGAACTTGTCGCAGAATTTGGATTTTTATATCTTATGTTTATTGCGGGTACGGAGATCAACTTAAAAAACGTCCTCAAAACACCTGCAAATATCATCAAAAAAACAGTAGTATATCTGATATTTTTGTACCTCTTCTCTATCGCGTTTTCTCTACAGTTTGAACTTGGAAAAGTTTTTATGGTACTGCTGCCGCTTATCTCGGTGGGACTTGTAGCCTCACTCTCCAAAGAGTACGGGAAAACCCCTTGGCTGGAGCTCTCTATGACAGTGGGCGGAATTGGTGAAGTTGCTTCGATCTTTATCCTTACAATCACCTCAGCAGCCCTGCAGTTTGGAGTAGGCTTTCCCCTTTTAAAGACGATTTTTGCCCTGCTAGTGTTTATCTTTATCATGTATGTGATCTTTCGGGCTATGCACCTTGTTTTTTGGTGGTTTCCGGCAATCTCTACGGCACTTATGCCGCACGAAGATAACAAAGAACAAGACATACGCCTCTCAATGGGAATCCTCTTTTTGCTTGTAGGTGCTATGCTCTATCTCGACCTAGAGCTTGCATTCGGTGCTTTTTTGGCAGGTATATTTATCCCGAGTTTTTTTGAGCACAAGCATGAACTCCCAGAGAAACTCTCTTCCTACGGTTTTGGGTTTTTGATCCCTATATTTTTTATCCATATCGGGACCGCTTTTAATCTTGATGCACTTTTAATGGACGGTTTAGTTGTCAAGGCACTCGTCATTACCGCTGTGATGATCCTTATGCGCGTTTTGGCTTCATTAGTGTTTATTAAAAATCTCGGATTTATAGACTCTGTTTTGATGGGGCTTTCACACTCTATGCCGCTGACCCTTTTGATCGCGATGGCTACACTTGCCTATTATGCCAAGTCGATCGATCAGCTTCACTACTTTGCCTTTATCTTAGCGGCACTCTTTCAGGTTATATCTGTTATGATAGTTATCAAACTTATCAATATATACAAAGAAAAAAGAGAAAAAATACAAGAGAGGTAAACTTATGTCACGCTCCGTTTTACTGCAACTTGCCCGTGACTCGATCGAAGAGGTGATAGAGTTTGAAAACAAGATCGACAAAGCATCCCTCCTAAAAGAGCATCCCCTTTTATCTGAAAATATCCCCACACAAATCGATATCTATGTTGATAATGAGCCTCATGGCAGCTGTAAGCTTGACGGAAAAAATTCACTTTTGGACAATGTCATACAAGCGGCTAAAACAGCAGCTTTTATTGACAACGAACCTCTGACAAGTTCAAAGTATCTGCGCTGCGAAATAGAGATCACCCTGCAAAGTGCAGAGGGTGTGATCTCTGAAAAAGATGAAGCACTGTTAGTTGAGTAACTGAGGGAAACCTGTCATAAACTTCTGTAGTTTCGGAGCGATCACCACTTGGCAGTACCCCTGCATAGGATTAAGGCTATAATAGTTTTGATGATATGCTTCTGCCGGATACACTTCACCTAAAGGACTTACTTCCGTTACGATAGGACTGGAAAAATCATTCTGATGCTTTTTGATAGAGTCCTCAATGATCCGTTTCTCTTCATCGTCACCATAATAGATAACCGATCGGTA
>JBEWQA010000104.1:0-1521 GCA_047689515.1 Candidatus Sulfurimonas kebritensis | reverse complement strand
CGATCGGTTATCTATTATGGTGACGATGAAGAGAAACGGATCATTGAGGACTCTATCAAAAAGCATCAGAATGATTTTTCCAGTCCTATCGTAACGGAAGTAAGTCCTTTAGGTGAAGTATACCCTGCAGAAGCATACCATCAAAACTACTATAATCTTAACCCAATGCAGGGGTATTGTCAGGTGGTGATAGCACCAAAACTGCAAAAATTTATGACAAATTTTCCACAGCTTTTAGACTAAAGATCCTCTATAAGCGGTTTGTCTTTTTCAGAGATTACACCTTCTGGTGTATGGAGGGTTATCTCTATTTGACATCGTACATACTTTGAGCTTGTCAGAGGTTCCTGATCGATAAAAGCTGCTGTTTTGGCTGCTTTGATTACATTTTCAAGGAGGGAGTTCTCTGCAGTCAGTTCACAACTTCCATGTGTCTCATCATCTACAAATATATCTATTTTCGTCGGGATGTTTTCGTTTAAAAGAGGGTGTTCGGCTAAGAGAGCTTTTTTATCGATCTTGTTGTCAAACTCTATCACCTCTTCGATCGAATCACGGGCAAGTTGTAGTAAAACGGAGCGTGACATGACCCTACCTTTCGAGTGCTTTTTCTCTCTTCTCTTTATAAATATTTATGAGTTTGATTATTATCATAACAGATATAACCTGAAAGAGTGCCGCTAAGATAAATGCAAAGTAGTGAAGCTGATCGATCGATTTTGCATAATATGCAAGTGTAGCCATAGCGATGAGAAGAGTCAGAGGCATAGAGTGGGAGAGCCCCATTAAAACAGAATCAATAAGCCCGAGATTTTTGATAAAAACCAAAGAAGCCAGTACGCGCATCAGGATCATCACTCCCGTTATAATAAGTGCTTTTACAACCAGACCGTCCATTAAAAGGGCATCGAGATTAAAAGCGGTCCCGATATGGATAAAAAATATAGGGATTAAAAATCCAAAACCGTATGAGGAGAGTTTTTCTGGAAGCTCATGTTTGTGTTCAAAAAAACTGGGGATAAAGATCCCTGCTAAAAAAGCACCAAAAGCAAGCTCGAGATCGAGATACAGCATCGCACCAACGAGTAAAAAGAGGATCCCCATTGAGAGACGAATATCCTGTTCTTTGTTGTCTTCATGCGGCATCAAGGCGGTAGAGATCGCAGGAAACCACCAAAAAACAAGGTGCATAGCGCGAAAGATCACGTACATAATAAAGAGAAATACCAGCAGGGCAAAAATCGTTTTTAAAAGGGGAAAGCCTACTCCAAACTGCAGGGCTACTGAGGTGATCGTCAGGATAAAGATCGAAGCCACTTCACCTATCCCTCCTACTGTCATCGAAAGCTCAAGCCAGGGAGTTTTTCCGTACTCTTTAGAGAGTGAGGCTACCAACCCCACTGAGATAAGGGGCAGCAGTACCATAAAAACTTTTCCAAGTTCAAACTGTAGAGAAAACGCGATAGAGAAGAGGTACAAAAATATCAGATATACTACTGTTTTTTTGATGATATTTGCAGG
>JBEWQA010000004.1:0-71905 GCA_047689515.1 Candidatus Sulfurimonas kebritensis | reverse complement strand
ACTTAAATAAACAGCTTGAACAAGAACACGGTGTCATAAAAAAAGCCAATGAACGAACTGAACATATAAAAAATGAGATTGAAGGATTAGAGGAAGAACTTAAAGGGAACGAACAAGTTGCTCGAAAAAACAATCTGGAACAAGCACTTGAAGATGCTACAAAGAAAAAAAATGGAGCTTTGGAAGCAATAAAGAAGATATATGATCAAGTTTCAACTCTTAGTGCAAATCTATCGAGTCTTGATCAAATCCTGTCAATAAGTGATTATGTTGAACATGGGTTGTTAGTTAAATTGCAAGAACTTACTAAAAACAGCAGTAAAAACAATACTGAAACATGGACACAGCAGTTTGAACCATTAACTGAAGAACTGAATTTGTTATTAGATAAAGATTCGGCTTTTTTAGAAGAGTTAAGAGAGATATATTCCAAATATAACAATGAATATAAAAATCTTAAAGAAAAAACAGATGAGATGGATGATGATGTAAAAGCTTTTTCTTTGACAGGGACTAGTAGCTATCCAAATCAGCAAGATATCGCTATTTTAAAAGAATATTATCCTGAAGCAGATCCAACACCTTTATGTGAACTCTTAGATATTACCAACAGAGAATGGCAAGGAGCGATAGAGGGATTTATGGGAAACAATAGATTTGCTATTGTTGTTAAAGAAGGGTATGAAACAGAGGCTACAGATCTTCTGAAATCAAAAAGATTGAAGTCGAAAATCGTACAAGGTTCAAAACTCCTAGATGATATATCCAAAATCTCAAAAGAAGTGAAAAGCGATTCTATAGTATCTCTTATGAAATTTCATTCTGATATTGCAGAAGCGTATATGAAGCTCAACTATGCGAATGTGATGAAGTGCACTACAACGTATGAGTTAACACAAGCAAGAAGAGGTTTAAAGGCTGATGGACTTGCTGCTAGCGGATATACAACATTTGAATGTTTGGCAAGTAAATCTAATTGTTATATTGGTGAGGCTGCGAGATATGATAGATATGTTGAATTAAAGAAGCAGCTAGATGAAAATAAAAAAGAGCTCTCAAAACTAAAAGCTCTCAGAGATAAAGCTGATAGATTATATAAAAATTTAATGGGTGTCTCTTTTCAAGATTTTAATATTAAGTTGTTAGACCTTGAACAAATAAATCTGAGTGTAGAGAGTTTGAATGCTCAAATTGATTCTCTTGATATAAGTGATCTAGAAGAAAAATTATTGAAAATTGAATATCTTAAGAAAGAAAGGAAAATAGAAGAGGACAAAGAAAAGCTAGCTATAAAAAATACTGGTAGTTTTGAAACACAGATAACAGCAAAGAAAAACGCTATCGAAAATCTTAAACGGGAGATATCGAATCTTCAAGAGTTAGTAAAAAAACAAGAAGAAGAACTACATGCCGTTAACTTTGAGCTCTCTAGAACCTTTAGTCAATGGCTAACAGAACTTGAAACAGAGGCACAAAACAGTTATAAAAATATTGAACCAATGCCAATTTTTGACCAAATAACAAAAGATAAAATAACAAAGTATGAAACTTTAGTGATTCACCATAATGATGAGTGTGCTGAAATTGCAAAAATAGAAGATCTGAATTTTGAACTGGTAAAAAAAGATACAACTGAAGCATTTATTGCACTGTATAACTATCTTCAGAAACAACAAGCTACCAAGAAAAAAATATCAGAAAATATCCTTAAAAAGAAGAGTAAAGAGTTAAGTTCTGCAAAAGATACATTTGACAAAACTTTTAAAGATGAATTTTGCAAGACTGTTTATAACTCAATCATTGACGGTAGAGAAAAAGTAAGACGCTTAAATGTAATCCTTAAACGACACAAGTTTGATAATGAAAGGTTTGTGATCAAAGAACCTTTTATCCAGCAATTTAAAGAGTACTATGAGTATTTTGAATATGTTGTTCATGCCAATAAGGATTCTTTAGGATTTGATAAAACCCAACTGCCTGCAGAGCATATTGAAACAAAAGAAAAAATCGAGAAATTGTTACTTGATACACAAAATAGTGAAGCAGAAAAAGAATTAAAAGTTATATCTGATTATAGGAACTATAAGGATTATGATATACATAAAATATTTAATAATGATGATGAAAACTCTATCTCATTAACTGATCTAGCAACAGATAGTGGGGGACAGGCAACTACAAGTTATTACATCATTCGATCGATTGCAGCTTACTCTGCATTTAACGCAAACAATAGAGGAAATAAAAACGGCGGTGTTGGGTTTTTAATGGTTGATGAAGCGTTTAATCGTGTTGATGATGGAAGAACAAGTGATATCATTAGATACCTTAAAGACGATTTAGGGTTTCAGATGATAGCTGCAATGCCTACAAAAGATGAGTCAGTTTTAATGCCGTATGCAACTGATCGATACAGTATATATAAAGTCACAGAAGATAGTAATTATAATAGTTTTAAAGTGCATCAGCATGTTGACTATACTATTATCAACAACCAAGAAGTAAGTGATTTAATGAAAGCAGAAGAAAATAAAATTCGAAAAGAGGTCTCTTTATTTGAATAGCATAGATTTGGAACAACTAAAAAATGTACTGGAATATGATATAAACAGGGAACTTATAGTTTATTTCTTATCTCTTTTAGAAAAAAAGTCTTCGTCAGAAAGAAATAGACCATTAGGATTAGGTTTAAATCCAACTGCAAAAACGTATAAAAAGTGCTTCTCTTATCTTTATGAACCTACGGAAGTGAATGGAGAAATTGTTGCTGGAGAGAATTTAGCAGCGCTAGAAAAGACAGGTGTCATCTCTATAGAACTTAAAGATAAAAAGTATACTTTCGATCTTTACAAAAGAAAAGCAATGATCTATTTTAATACTGAGTTTGAAGAGGTTTGCAGAGAGTTGTTGGATATGAAAATTTCTAACTATAAGGAAAAATGGAAAGAAGCCATCAAAGCATCTACGCTAAACAAAAATATCAAAGCACTTTTGTTAAATATGCAACCGATACAAATTAAAGAAAAGTCTGCAAAAAGTGTAATAGTCAATATAGAAAATTACTTAAAATTAGATCGAGCTAACGATTTGATAAGAGAAGCCAGTTCCTTTATATTTTGGGGACATTCAAAAATTTTAGATAATCGACCAGATTTTTGGAATATTTTAAAAATACAACAACAGCCAATACAAATACTTGTAAGTCTCAAAAGCGAAAACTGCAAAAAAATATTATTTATAGAGAACAAACAAACTTTTGAATCACTGCAAAGAAATAACTCTTTAGCAAAGAAATATATTTTGATATATCTATCTGGTTTTATGGGAACAGCCTCAAGGTTAATAAACAAAAAGTATAGATCTTTTTATATTAATCCTAATACTAGAAATACAATAGCAAAAGAATACCTACATGCAATATTTGATAGCCAGTCAGATTTCAACTATTATTTTTGGGGAGATTTAGACTATGAAGGTATCAATATATATCTTTCACTAAAAAAACTTTTTAACAGTGTCGAATTATGGAAACCAGGTTATGATAAGATGATTGGTATGCTATCCACATCTAATGGCCATTCCCCATCAATGGCAAAAAAAAAGGATCAAAACAAACCGGGTAAAACATTTAATACATATATAGATGATATTTTAATCCCACAAATGGAAGATAAAGGCTTTTTTGATCAAGAGGGAATTATATTTACTGATTTATAAAAATAATTTTACTATACTATAATAATGAATGCACACAAGAAAATAAAACAATCATCTTCAAAAATACATTTTTTAAAATATATTAACTATACTGTATCTAAAAACTTTATTGGATCTAAAGATGTTTGAAACCGGATTATACGAACAGCTCTTAAATCAACTAATCTCTGAAAAAATAGAAAATACAAACGTTGATAAGTTTTATATTAAAACTTCACAAATTCAAAAAGCTGAAGCTTCTGAAATTCTCACACGATACTGTGCAAAAATAATTAAGTTTGCCCTCGATTTCATTAGTGGGGAAGATACTCTTCAAAAACAAATCAAAGTGATCAATAAAATTCTTTTAATTTTAGAATCAGAAGTAGAGAAACAAGATTTTAGTCAAAATTTAGTTGACATTAACGCTACATTATTAAAAGCGGTCTTACCAAAAATTGATTCTAATATTGTCAACTTTGATAATTATATTAAAGAGATCACTCCTTATACTGGCTTAATTCAAAGTGAACTTTTTACAGGCAGCAATGCCGGTATCTCACTTGAGAGTGAAATAAAAAAAGAGATTCTTTCAAGTGATAAGATATATCTCCTTGTCTCTTTTATAAAATGGAGTGGGATAAGAATCTTTGAAAATGAACTCCGAGAGTTTACAAGACAAGGAAAAGAGTTAAAAATCATTACAACATCATATATGGGTGCAACAGATTTAAAAGCAGTTGAATTTTTAGCAAGTTTACCAAATACACAAATAAAAGTCTCCTATAATACAGCGAATGAAAGGCTTCATGCAAAATCTTATCTTTTTTTTAGAAACACTGGTTTTCATACTGGTTATATCGGGTCATCAAACATCTCGCGAAGTGCTTTAACTAGCGGTTTAGAATGGAATTTAAAAGTTACAACTGCCGAAATTTCGCACATTATTAATAAGTTTGAGAAAACATTTGAGACATATTGGGAAGATAAAGAGTTTGAACTTTTTACTGGCGAACAAAAAGAGAAACTACACAAAGCTCTACAAAATGATGGATTAGAAAATCAAAATAAATTTTCTACTTTTTTTGATATTAGACCTTTTCCTTACCAAGAGGAGATTCTTGAGGAATTGCAAACTCAAAGAGATATACACAAGCGTTACAAAAACTTAGTTGTTGCTGCAACAGGGACTGGGAAAACAGTAATAAGTGCTTTTGATTATAAAAAATTCAAGAATAAGCACAAAAACAATAAATTACTCTTTGTTGCTCATCGTAAAGAAATTCTATTACAAGCTCGAGCAACATTTCAATCAATTTTAAGAGATAACAACTTCGGAGAATTGTGGGTAGATGGGATTGAACCAACGCGTTATGAATACCTTTTTGCATCTGTTCAAACTCTACAAAATAATATCAATACACTCCAATTGTCTCCAAACTATTTTGACTTTATTATTATTGATGAGGTACACCATATTGCAGCAAAAAGCTACAGACCAATTTTAGAAAAATTTGAACCAAAAATTCTTTTAGGTCTTACTGCTACACCAGAGCGAATGGATAATGAAAATATTTTAAATGATTTTTGTGATGTTATTGCAGCAGAGATAAGACTCCCTGAAGCTTTAAACAGAAAGCTTCTTTGCCCTTTTCAGTACTTTGGCATTAGTGACAATGTGGATTTACGAAATATATCTTGGCAAAAAGGGAAATATCAAGTAACCGAACTAAACGAAGCATTATCTACAGGTCAAAGAGTAGGTGATATACTCAAAAAATGTGAAGAGTATCTAACCGATCTAAAACAAGTAACTGCTCTAGGATTTTGTGTATCTCAAGAACATGCCAAATTTATGAGTGAGAACTTCTGTAATGCAGGATTAAAGGCAGATTTTTTAATTAGTGGTAATAAAAATCGTAATGAGATCAAATATAAACTACTCAATAAAGAGATTAATTATCTTTTTGTAGTTGATATTTTTAACGAAGGTGTGGATATTCCAGAAATAGACACTATTTTATTTTTACGACCAACAGAGAGTTTAACTATTTTCTTACAACAACTAGGTCGTGGACTTAGATTTGCTGAAAATAAAGAGTGTTTAACTATTTTAGATTTTGTTGGCAACGCTCGAGAAGAGTACGATTTTGAAGGAAAATTTAGAGGATTAATAGGAAAAACATCAACTTCTGTAAAAGATGAAATAGAAAATGAGTTTCCACACCTTCCCCTTGGATGTTCTATTATTTTAGAAAAAAAAGCAAAAGATTATATTTTAACTAACATCAAAAAAGCCACCACTCTTGGTAAAAGAAAAATAATAAATAAAATTCAAAATTTTCATAGTTACACTGATTTACCACTTACAATTAAAAATTTTACGAAGATTAACCATATTCCAATAGAAAAACTCTACAAAAATGAGAGTTTTACAAAGTTGTGTTTTGAAGCAAACGTAGTAAAAGAATTTAATGAAAACAATGAAAAAGAGTTTGTAAGAGCAGTTACAAAAAAATGGCTGCTAACAAGGTCATACACCTATTTTCAATTTATTTTAAATCTTATACAAAGTAATTACAAAGTAAATTTAGCAAATCAAGAAGAAAAACAGATGGCACTAATGTTGTACTATGATTTTTTTCAAGAACCAAATCAGCTATATACTTTAGAAAAAGCTATAGAATATATTGGAAATAATAAGTTGTTAAGTGATGAGATGAAAGAGATCATAGGACTTTTAAGTGAACAGATAGACTATATTGAGTACGATTTAAACCTCCCTTTCCAAACTCCAATAAAAGTACATTCAAGATATACTAGGGAACAAATTTTAGCTGGTTTTGGTGTTCATAATTTTGAAAAAAAATCAAGTAGTAGAGAAGGTGTTTTAGATATCAAAGATAAAAACACAGAACTGCTATTTGTAACATTAGAAAAAACAGAAGATAAATACTCTCCAACTACTATGTATGATGATTATGCAATCAATGAAAAACTATTTCATTGGCAATCGCAAAACTCTACAAAACCAGAATCTCCAAAAGGTCAAAGCTATATTAACCACAAAAATAATGGGAAAAATATTATTTTGTTTGTTAGAGAAGCGAACCACAATGAAAATAAAAATGTTATGACCTATGTTTGCTTAGGAAAAGTGTTTTATAAATCACATTATGGATCGCAACCTATGAGTATCACATGGGAATTAGAATATGACATACCACCATTTTTATGGAAAAATATAGCTAAAATGTCGGTTGGATAATATCAACCTTTAAACTCCCTCAACCACCTCAAACCCTCTCTCACACCCACTAAGATACCCAGAGCCAAAAAGGTTATAGTGGTTGAGATAATGGTAGAGATTGTAGATAACTTTTTTTATTTCATACACTTTGCTCTTTGGGTATGCTCTCTCATAGCTTTCATAAAAAACGGAAGAGAATCCTCCAAACATCTCACTCATAGCGATGTCTACCTCCCTGTCTCCGAAGTAGATCGCAGGATCGATCAGCCACACCTTATCTTGATCGTAAAGTACGTTTCCGCTCCAGAGATCGCCGTGAACAAGGCTTGGATGTTCTATGTATTCATTAAGAAACTCTTCTAGCTTACTCTTATTGTTTTGCAGTAGTGTTAAAAAACTCTTTTGCACATCTGCGTTTTTAATGAGTGAGAGCTGGTACTTGAGTCTGTAGCGGACAAAAAAACTCCCCCAATCTTTTGAGAGTATGTTTTTTTGAGGATTGAGCCCGATATAGTTATCTTTGTCGTAGCCGCAAGACTCATAACTCTTTTTATGCATCAGAGCCAGACCTTTACCGAGATCGACGGACTGCTGTTTTGTCGGGCTTTGTTCGTTTATGTATTGCAGGTGGAGTTCATCATCATTCACCAACTCAAAATCAGGCACAGAGATGTAGTCATTATCTTCGAGTGCCTTTTGCAAAACCCCTAAACCATCTGCCTCTTTGAGCAGAGCATCATTTGCTGAGTGGTTATGCTTGAGGAATCTTTTTATTGATGATTTTTTTGAGTTCCTCTCCATCGATCACCTCTTTTTTGATCAGTCTTTTTGCAACCGCTTCGATCGCAGGCCATAGACGTTTCACCTCTCTTTGAGTTTTATGTTTCGCCTCTTCGATCCACGCAATCATCCGCTCCTCTATACGTCTTGAGAAAAGTTTTCTGTCATATGCCGACTCAACACCGCTTACGTTAAGGTATCCAAGCTCATCATCCATCCCAAAAAATGCGATCGCAGCATACACCTGCAGACTTGCCACTTCGAGATCGTTGATAGCTCCCGTTTCCATCCCCTCCTCTCCGAACTTTTCCATTTTTGCTATACGCCCTGCTAAAAGGACACAAACATCATTGAAAAGCTCCTCTTTCGAGGTTGCATCGACATATTCCTCATTATGGTAAGAGACAAAGCCCAAGCTCTCGCTTCTAGGAGCAACCGTCACCTGTTCGATCTTGATATCAGGCAGCAATACATAGGAGAGCACGGCATGCCCCGCTTCGTGGTATGCTGTTTTTGCCATCGACTTTTCTATATCTCTGATCTGTTTACTCTCTAGCTTAGTACCGTACTTGATGATATTTATCTGCTCGAGGAGTATCTCCTCAGTGAGCTCTTTGAGCCCTTTTCTTGCAGCCTGCAAGGCAGCCTCTTGACCTATACGCTGTAGTTCGTTTCCGCTGAGTCCCGAGATATAGCGCACAACTTTCTCAACATCAATCTTTTTCTCATGCGGTTTTTTGAGTACCTCCTCTATGAAAAAGCGTCTTGCTTCCATATCAAGCTTAGGCACCTCTATACGTATATCCAAACGCCCTGCTTTACTCAGCTCTTCAGGGATATTTTCTACACTGCTGAGTGTTGCTATGGTAAAAACGGGTGAGTCAAAACTCCCGTTTAACATATCGAGTTCATCTGCAACAGGACCGGTATTCATCAGCGAGATCACCCCGTTTACAACACCGGGTGTATCTATATCTTCCAGAAGTACGATCGCAGGTGCAGCAACAAAAGCTTGTGAATAAGCTTTGTGTATCTTCGCCGCATCGAAGAGATCGGCACCGCTTACAACGATAAAAGGCATATCGATCTCATTGGCAAAAGCACGTGCCAGGAGCTTTTTCCCCATACCGTGAGGCCCATAGAGAAACATCCCCTTTGGAGGTGTCATATCGAACTCTTTGAGACGCTGTGGCTCTTTTAAAAGGGCAAGCACCTCTTGGAGTTCATCTTTTACCCTCTGCTGCCCTGCGACATCAGAAAAGTTTACATCAGATACATGCAGAGCATCAGGAGTTAAGATCGAGAGCTTCTCTTTAGCATAAAGGGCATTTTTGATCTTACACGTGACACTGTTTCCCTCTTTGGTGATCTCCCACTCTAAAGTGATACGCATATGTTGTTGGCTGATCTTTTTGATAAAAGCGTGCTGCTCTTTAAGCACACTGTTGACAAACTCTGCAGCATCATCAAGTACATCAAAATGGATCGCTTCAAGTTTAGGCGTTTTTTTCACCGCTTCATACACTTGTGTAAATATTAGTTCAGGCACTTTTTTGATCACATGTCTTGCATTTATGTAAGGTGAGAGTGAAAGGGTCAGCAGTGCTGCGAGTTTGTCAAAGTTTAAGTATTCGATCTCGAGCTTGGAGTCTTTTGCAAAATGGTGCGACATATCGTGGATCGTGCGTGCTGCGATCTTGATAAGTGCCGACAACGAAAGGCGGTTAAACGGTATAACGGTATGTTCGTTTAAAAGTGAAAGCAGTTTTTTATCAAATGCTTCCTCTTTTACGCCGTTTACCATGATGGATTCTTGTGCAAGTTTCTCCATAAGATATGTATGCGCTTGAAGCGGATCGGAGGTTTGCAGCTCTTTGAAGTCCTGTCTCTGCACTAAAGATCCCAGCTTTGTTGTAAGCATAACCACTACAACTTTGGAAAAATCCACATCGTTTACTTCATTGCCGCCAAAGAGCGAGTAAAGAGCCAGCTGCGTTTGAAAATCTCCTTTTTCGATATCTTCAAAAACAAGTATCGACTTTGGGTGCTCCTTGACAAACTCTACCACCTCAGAGGTGATAGATGGCAGACTCAACTGCTCCATCCCCATAGAGAGATTACCGCCGTATTGCTCCATATTGAATGTTTTTATATTTTCGAGCTCTTTATCTGCATCCAAAAGCATTCGTGCAAGATAGTGTTTTCCGCTGTTTGCCAGTCCTATAAAGGTAAAGAGTGCCCTTACCTTCTTTTTCTTTGACTTTAGCAGGCTTGATTGCAGCAAACTTTTGGTAAGTGTACTCACCGCTTCTTGTTGATCAAAAACTTTTTCGTTTAACAGCTCTTCGATCGAATTGTCATAGCTTGAATTTTCCATTTTTCACCTTAATTCATTATAATAGTCGGTAATATGCAAACCATTATACAAAAAATTCGTTTATTAGACACAACTGCAGCGAGTGCTTCATACAATATGGCTGTAGATGAGATGCTGCTTCAAAACTCCATAGAGAGTGGCATCCCTGTTTTAAGGCTATATGAATGGGACAATTCCATAAGCCTCGGACGCTTTAGCAAGCCTCACGATACACTTGATCTAAACAAGCTAAAACGAAAGAAACTCTCTTATGCTCGGCGTTTAACGGGAGGCGGGGTTTTGGTTCATGGAGGGGATATCTCCTATTCGCTCATACTGCCGCAAAATATTCTCGGCGATCTGGGTGTCAAGGAGAGCTACAGATATCTGTGCAGTTTTTTGCTCAATCTGTATAGAAAGCTGGGACTCGATCCACAATTTGCCCAGGATGCACAACTCAACATCTCAAAATCAAATATATGCACCGCCTCAAACGAACCGTACGACATTACGATAGACACAAAAAAAATAGGCGGCAATGCACAACGGTATACCAAAGGGACACTTTTTCAACACGGCTCAATTCCTCTGCAAATAGATACAGAACTTTTTGAGGGTATATTTGCAGAAGATCCAAAACTTGGTGCGATCACTACACTTGAAAAGCTTGGCATATCTCTAACAAAAGAAAAATTAAAAAAATTAATGATACACTCATTTATGGAGAGTTTTGATGTGGAGCTTATAGAGGATCGCTTCACACAACAAGAACTCAAACAGATAGGTACGCTTCAAAAGCAGAAGTACGACAAAGATGAATGGAATATAGATGCCTTACACCTTTAAAAGAAAGCCTGAGTGGCTTCGAAAAAAGATCAATTTCACTATAAATAAAGAGCTTGAAACTATATTGGAACAACATAATATCAACACAGTGTGTCAAGAGGCGATGTGTCCCAATATCAGCGAATGTTTTGCGCAAAAACAGGCAACATTTCTGATAATGGGGACGGAGTGTACCCGCAGATGCACCTTTTGTGCGGTAGATAAAGGCTCTCCCAAACCCCTAGATGCAGATGAGCCGCAAAACATAGCAAACTCTGTAAAAGTGATGGGACTCAAACATGTAGTGATCACAAGCCCCACCCGTGACGATCTAGAAGATGGAGGAGCCGAGCACTTTTGTAAAACAGTTCAGGCGATCAAAGGACTTGAGAACAAAGTTGTTATAGAGCTTCTTATACCCGATATGCAAGGAAAAGAGGAGCTTATCAAAGAGGTAGCAAACTGCGGTGCAGATATCATAGGGCATAACTTAGAGACGATCCCCCGACTCTACCATATACGAAAAGGCTCCTCATACGAGCGCTCTCTTGACGTACTCAAAATGCTCAAAGAGTTCAATCCAAATGTAGCTACAAAAAGCGCTATTATGCTGGGACTCGGTGAAAAGCGCGGCGAGGTTTTAGAGCTGATGCAAAACCTTTTAGATGTAGAGTGTCGCTATCTGAGTATCGGGCAGTATCTCCAACCTACACAAAAGCATGAAAATATAGTAAACTATGTAGAACCGAGTGAGTTTGAAACACTCAAAATAAGCGGGCTTGATATGGGGTTTCGCTATATACAAAGCTCCCCGTATACAAGAAGCAGCTATATGGCACACCAATATCTGGAGTAAAAGATGGATAGATATGAAGCAGTAGTGATAGGAGCAGGTCCCGGAGGCTATCAGGCAGCTATAGAGCTTGGTAAAGCTGGTAAAAAAGTTTTGCTCATTGACAAAGAAAAAAAGAGGATCGGTGGCACCTGTCTCAACGTCGGGTGCATCCCTACAAAAAACTATCTTCACAGTGCCGAATATATATCCAAGATAGATCATCTTCAAGAATCGGGTCTGCAGCTGCAATATGACGGGCTTGACCTTACAGCTCTGCAAACAAAAACTACAGAACTCATTGACGAAATCAGAAGCGGTGTAGTATGGATGCTTGATCAAAACAAGGTTGCACTGCTTTACGGAGAGGCTGCATTTGCAGATCGCAATACTATAGTGGTTGATCAGCAAAAGATCGAGTTTGAAAAGTGCATCATCGCCACAGGTTCAAAACCAAGGGAGTTGGAGTTTTTACCATTTGATGGCAAACAGATCATCTCAAGCAACGAAATCTTTACCCTTGAATCGCTTCCAAAATCGATCGCAATAGTGGGAAGCGGTGCGATCGGATGTGAAGCGGCATCTTTTTTTAACGCTTTTGGAGTCAAAGTAACACTAATAGGAAGATCTGAGCAGATACTCTCAAATGAAGATATAGACACCTCCAAGGCTCTTAAACGGGTGTTTAAAAGAGGCGGTATAGAGGTGATAGACTCCACTACGGTAGAGAGCGTTACAAAGGGTGTTGATGGAGTCGAGCTTACACTTAGGTCGCAAGAGGAAGAGCAGAGTATAAAAAGTGAGATAGTTTTAAGTGCAACAGGACGTGTACCAAATACAGCTCATCTGCAACTAGACAATACAGATGTAAAACTTGATCCAAAAGGTTTTATAGAGGTGGATGAAACATTTGCAACGGCACAAAAAAACATCTATGCACTCGGCGACTGCATAAATACTCCGGGACTGGCACACACAGCGTATAAAGAAGCTAAAATAGCCGCTTACAACATCATAAACTCTACCTCAAAGACCAATCCTCACCTCTCCCCCTCTACCGTATATACAAACCCGCAAATTGCAAGCTGCGGGTTAAAAGAGAGCGATGCAAAAAACAAAGCGATCGATGTTGAGGTCAAAAAAGTCTACTTCAAAGCAAATGCAAAAGCAAAAATACTCGGAGATGATTCGGGCTTTGCAAAAGTGCTTATTTCAAAAGAGGACTACACCATACTCGGTGCAGCTATAATAGGAGTAGAAGCTACAGAGATCATCCATGAGCTTGTTTTTGCCGTAGAGAAAAAACTTACCATAGATGAGCTAAGAGACGTAGTCCATGCCCACCCGAGCGTCTCGGAGATCATCGGCTATCTTTAAAAAAGATCAGCTAAGGACTCGAACTCTTTTTGTTGTATATCTATCGCTTTATCACTGATCCCGATCCCGTTTTTCTCAATACTTGGATCTTTTTTCACCGACTCGATCGAGAGCTCCATCTCCTCTTGGGTTGTAGCAAACAGGACTATATTGTCATCCTCATACCTAAACGCCATCACATTATGAAACTGCTCTAAAAGTTCAATAGAGAGTGATTTGAGTATTTCACTTAATGTTTGGTAATCTTTATACCCTCCTATATTTAAGAGTGTACAGTATTTGTACTGCTCTTTAAAGTCTTTTTGATATAAAAGAAGCATTAAATAGTTCTCATTATATAAACCCGTCATAGAGTCTTTATAAAAATAAGCCAGTCTTTCAACCTCAACATCAGTTTTCGGGTTCTGATCTATCGCAGTATCGGTTTTAACATCTTTTAAAACTTTTATAGCAATATCTACGATCCGAGGGTTAAACTGTGTCCCTTTTAGTTCTACAAGTTCTTTTAACGCATCTTCGACACTTTTATGCTTTTTATAGATACGTGTACTGGTCATCGCATCAAAAGCATCTGCAACACCCATAATAGCTGAGAGTTCAGGTATATCTTCCCCTTTTAGTCCATTAGGATACCCCTTGCCGTCATAACGCTCATGGTGATAGTGCATTATCTCGGCGAGGTCTTTATACAACTTGATGTTTTTAAGCATCTCGTACCCTACCGTCACGTGCTCTTGGATAAGCTCATACTCCAGCGAGTTCAAACGCGAAGGTTTTAAAAGGATCGAATCAGGTGTAGATATCTTCCCTATATCATGGAGGATCGAAGCTTTGTAAAGCTTCTCTATATCCTCTTTTTTGCATCCCAGTTCTTCAGCTATCATCTTGGAGTATTTTGCCACCCTTGTGGTATGCCCTGCCGTATAAGGATCCCTTTGTTCGATCAATTTTACAAAGCCCAAAATGGTCTCTTCATAATTTCTCATCATCTGTTTATGAAGCTTTTGTATCTCATCTTTTTGTCTAAAGGAGTTGATCGCAAAACCGATATCTCCGCTTAACTCCTCGAGCATCGATATCTCTTCGATCTCAAACCCCTCTTCCCTTGAAGAAAAAACCACTATAACACCGAGAACTTCGGAGTAGGAGTCTTTTTTGAGAGGAAAAGCTAAAAGGGATGTAAACTTTTCGTGTTCAGCCCACTCTCTATAGGTCTCATCTATATCGTAAGTCTTTATATCATTAATGATTATTTCGTGGTTTTTCTCTATACTGCTTTTTACGGGACACTTGGAAAACTTGTCTTCACTTGAGAGTTTCACTATGTCCATAAACTCTTTTGCAAATTCGTTCTCTTTGGAGAAAAAGTTCTTAGTTATCTTCCCCTCATCGATCATACCGATGTAACAAAACTCATAATAGTGCTGCTTTACAAACCTCTCACAAGTTATCTGCAACAACTCATCGAGTGATTCTTTCGTAATCAGATACTGGTTGATATCCGATACCGTAGACATAATAGTCCTTAGGTATCTCTCTTTGTTGAGATAGTTTTCAACTTCAGCTGAGTGCTGTAGTTCGATTTGCATATTTTTATCAACTTCATCTTTAACTTTTTTCTCAAGGTTTTGATTAAACTCCTGCAACTCTTTTGTTTTGCTTTGTACTTCAATGTTTAAGATCTCTTTTTGGTTAACGATCCTATAGATAAAATAAGCTAAAACCAAAAGTACAAAAAACGAAAGTACCTTTTCAATCAAACTGTTTTGCAAAGTTCTGGCGATAAAACTATCTTGTTCATAACTGACAAGCCAGGCTATTACATGATCGCTAATGCTGTCTCTTATAGGCAAAAAGGCAACTGCTTGCAGACATGTCTCGTCCTTGTAGTAAAAACTAAACGGCTCCCCTTTTGCTATAGAGTTTTTTATATACTCCTGTTTACTTTTAAGTTTTTCAGAAAGATCAGTTATACATCGATCTTTGGTATGGTTTTTAGTCATAGTGAGTAAGTACTCACTGTTTTCGGCACTGGGCTGATATTTTAAAACCATATCGTCTCGATCCCATGCCTTCACATCAAATACATGCTTATTTAAAATAAAATGGGTGTGTATCTTATTTATCGATGTGAGACTGTCTTGTAAAACTTCACTCGGAAATGCTACATCAAGTGCTCCGATATAATTATTGTCTTTGTCGTATAAAGGGTATATATTTCTAAAGGCATGTGCCGTACGTCCGGGTGACAAGCCCCTGTTGATCCTCTTTTTCTCATTTGTATCTCTAAAATCAAAACGGACACTGCTGAGGTCATCACCATATTTGCTTGGTTTGTGCATTCTAAGGAAAACTACATTATTTGGAAATACAAAGTGGTACTGCAGCACACCTTTTGCTTTCATAATTTCATATTGAAACTTTAGCTTGTTATAAAGCTTCTCTCTTAATCGGTCCCGCTCTTTTTTACTCTTGCTTCTCCACGCTTTAGAGAAAATCTCTATAACATCATCTTGAATAATCGTTCTTTTATAAACGGCATCTGCTATTGTTTTTTGGTGCTGTAAAGTTATCTCATAATGGGTTTCAAGCTTATCTAAATGACTCTCTAAACTTGCATCGATCCTATCGTTTTTATTTTTCTCTATCGTGTAATAAACTGCACCGTTGAGTACAACAAATAAAAAACCGATAATGAGTATAACTTTAGATCTAAAACTCATAAATTGCCTAAAATATAATCAGCCATCTCTGAGACTGAGCCCACTTTTGCATAATCGGCCTCAGGCACCTCGACACCTGTCTTTTCATTCATAGCAGTAAGTATCTTTAAAAAATCAAACGAATCAATCTCCAGTGAACGTTGAATATTTGCATTGAGTTCTATTTCATCCTCTTCAACATCGGGTGCGATCTCCAAAATTGCTTGTACTATCATGCGCTGTAACTCTTCTTTAGTCATAACATCTCCTTTGGATTTTGTAAAATATGGTTGAACTTCTCTAAAAACTGTGCCCCTATTCGTCCGTCGGTAGCACGGTGATCACCTGCCAATGTTGCCTGCATCACTTTTCTTACACAAAGGGCATCACCCTCAGCCCAAGGGGCATCTTTAATAGTTCCAAAACCTATCACGGCAACCTGTGGAGGGTAGATAACTCCATAGACGCTGTCAACTCCCAAGTCACCAAGGTTTGTAATGGTAATAGTTTGTGCCATCAGTTCACTTGAGCGAAGTTTTCCTGCACGACTCCTTGTTATCAGATCACTGAGAGACTCCATAATATCATTGAGATCCTTAACATCTGCATTTAGCAGTGCGGGTGTTATCAGACCACCCTTTCTAAGAGCTATTGCGATCCCGGGATGTATCGCCTCACCGGTATGGAGCGTACCCTCCTCCCAAAATCCGTTTAATTCAGGCACCTCTTTTAAAGCCAGTACTGCTGCATATATAAGCATAGCAGCGGGAAGTATCCTCTCTTTTATACTCCGCTGTCTATTTAACTCCTCCAAGTACTCTAACGCAGGGGTCATATTGATCGTGGTTGAGAGATAATAGTGGGGTATCTCAGCGTTTGATTTGCTCATAGCGGCTGCTATCGCTTGGCGCATACTATCTTTTGTATCTGCTTTTGTATCTGCTTTTGTATCTGCTTTTGGTTTTGGCTTTTCCTCTTCCGTGACAGCTGTTTCTGCCTCTTTTGGCTCTAGTCCCTCCAACTGGGCAAGCTGTATAACACCATCTTTTGGACTTACTTTTGCCAAGTCTATTCCTAACTCTTCAGCTTTTTTTCTCGCTGCAGGGGAGGCTTTTATACCTCTGTTTTCAATCTTTATTTCACTCTCTTGTGGAACCTCCAGTTTTTGTTTTTCTTTTTTAGGCTCTGGTTCTTCCTGTTTTTCAACATCTTCTTGTGATGTAGGTTCTTGTACTTTTACTTCTACGCTTTTATCTGCATCTGAGGCTATGATCGCCAAAGGGGTTCCAACCTTACACTCAGTCTCCTCCTCCACCAAAAGCTTCTCTACAATCCCCTCTTCAAATACCTCTATCTCTATAACACCCTTGCTGGTTTCCACTTCGGCTATCACATCCCCTTTGCTGACTCTGTCACCCTCTTTAACGTGCCATTCCATCAAAACAGCCGATTCCATATCCGCACCGAGACTCGGCATTACAAATTCACTCATGACGCACCTACCGTTTTTTTAACAGCTTCGACTATTTTATCAGACTGCGGCAAGGCTGCATCTTCAAGATGCTTGGCATATGGGAGGGGGACCTCCTCTGTACATACCCTTTCCATCGGGGCATCAAGCTCGTAAAAAGCCTGCTCGTTTATACGCGCCATAATCTCAGCAGATAAACTGCCGCTTTTCCATCCCTCGTCCACTATAACCACTCTGTGGGTTTTGGCAACAGAGGCCATAATAGTTTCATCATCCAACGGGCGAAGCGATCTCAGATCAATCACTTCCGCATCGATTTCCTCTTCGGCCAAAGTTTTAGCTGCTTCTAGGGATTTGAAAACACTTATTCCATATGTGAAGATCGTTACATCTTTCCCCTCTTTTTCCACCTTTGCTTTGCCGATAGGCAGAGCTTTGGCATCTCTGTCTAGATCACCCTTATCGTTATAAAGGAGTGCATTTTCAAATACAAGCACCGGATTTGGATCTTTTAAAGCAAGTAGTACCATATCGTAAGCATCTTGAACGGTTGCAGGGGTAAGTATTTTTAATCCCGGTATATGTGCATACCACCCCTCTAACGAGTGTGAATGCTGCGCACCGAGTTGTTTCCCTCCGCCCGTAGCCATACGTATAACCAAAGGGACATTAAACTGTCCCCCTGACATATGCATCAGCGTGGCAGCATTGTTCATGATCTGATCAAGGGCTAACATACTAAAGTTTACCGTCATGATCTCTACAATCGGGCGCATCCCGTTTAGTGCCGCACCAATGCCGGCACCCGTAAATGTGGACTCACTCAATGGGGTATCTATGATCCGTTTGTCTCCAAACTTCTCCAAAAGGCCCATACTTACAGCGTAGCATCCGCCGTAATGCCCTACATCTTCACCCATCAAAAAGACTCTTTCATCGGCACTCATAGCATCATCAATCGCAGCTCTTACAGCTTCGCGGTATGTAGTCTCAGCCATTACTCACCTCCGAATATACAAATTTTTTCAGATCTTCGAGCGGTTCAAACTCTGAATTCTCCGCAAACTCTACAGCCTCATCCACAACCTTTTGTACCTCTGCTTCGATCGCTTCTGCATCGATCTCAGACCACAACCCAAGCTCTTTTAGTCTCTCTTCATAAATAACTAAAGGTCCCTTCTCTTTCCACTCTTTCACTTCCGATTTTTCACGGTAAAGTTCTGCATCAAACATAGAATGTGCTCGAAAACGGTAAGTCAGACATTCTAAAAAGACGGGTTTTGAACTATCTTTTATATCCTCTACGGCACGATGTGCCGCCTTGGCTACCTCTAAAACATCCATCCCGTCAACCTGTTTTGCATGGATATTGTAAGACTCCGCTTTTTTGTAGATCTCTGTTTGGGATTCTGTATATTTTAAAGCAGTACCCATAGCGTACTCATTGTTCTCACATACAAAAAGGATAGGAAGCTCCCACAGTGCGGCCAAGTTAAGCGCTTCATGGAACTCACCCTCTGCAACTGCACCGTCACCGAAAACAGCAACAGTTACCCGGGTATTGTTTTGCATCTTGTCAGCCAAAGCCATCCCGACAGCCAAAGGGAGACCTCCGCCTACTATAGCACTCCCTCCGTAAAATCTGGTTTTGGCATCAAAAAGGTGCATAGAACCACCTCGTCCGCGCGAACAACCGTCAATCTTACCGTAGAGTTCCGCCATTACACTCTTGGCACTTACACCTCTTGTCAGCGCATGACCGTGTTCTCTGTAAGTAGTGAGGATCGAATCATTTTCGTCCAAAGCGTCATGCAGCCCGACGGCTACCGCTTCTTCCCCGATATACAGATGTAAAAAACCGCGTATCTTCTGCGACGAATAAAGCTCCACACACTTCTCTTCAAAGCGTCTGATAAGCAACATTTTTGAATAATACTCTTTTGCTTTTTCTTTGGTTAAGTTCATACTAATCCTTTACGACTCAAGGGTAGAAGTATCGCCTTCCGGCAATCCCATCTCTCTGGCTTTAAGCAAACGTCTCATAATTTTACCGCTTCTGGTTTTTGGCAGATTTTCCTGAAACTCTATCTCTTTTGGAGCTACGGCAGCTCCAAGTTTTTTACGCCCAAAACCTATGAGTTCTCGCATAAGCTCCTCGCTAGGCTCATAACCCGGTTTTAAAGAGACAAACGCTTTTACAAGCTGCCCTATCATCTCATCAGGCTTACCGATCACCCCTGCTTCAGCTACAGCTTCATGCTCCATCAGGGCACTCTCTACCTCAAAAGGTCCAACCATATGTCCCGATGTTTTGATAATATCATCCGCACGTCCGACAAACCAAAAATAGCCGTCTTCATCTCTATAAGCCAGATCGCCCGAGATATACCAGCCGTCTTTAAAACACTTGTCGTACTTTTCCTGATTGTGAAGATACATCCTAAACATAGAGGGCCAACCCGCTTTTATAGCCAGATCACCCTCCACGTTTGGCTCGGTAACTTCAGTTACGCTCCCATCATCATTTTGACGCAGGATCGTAGCTGTAATGCCGGGAAGAGGTCTTCCCATCGAACCCGGACGGATAGTTTGTGAAGCGTAGTTGGAGATCATGATCGCACCTGTTTCACTCTGCCACCAGTTATCGTGTATAGGGAGGTTTAGTTTTTCACTACCCCATACGACTGCTTCAGGGTTGAGAGGCTCACCTACACTTAAAATAAGACGAAGATGAGATAAATCATACTCTTCTAAAGGCTCGTTGTCGATCCTCATAAGTCTTCTGATCGCTGTCGGTGCGGTATACCAGACACTCACTTTCTCATCTTGAAGTGTTTTGTACCATCTTGATGCGTCAAACTCCGCTTCATCGACAATATTTGTAACACCGTGAACCCAAGGGGTAATGATCCCGTAAGATGTCCCTGTAACCCAGCCTGGATCTGCCGTACACCAGTAGATATCATCTTCATGCAGATCAAGTGCATACTTGCCGCTGATATAATGATTATATACTGCTTTATGCACATGGACCACACCCTTTGGCATCCCTGTCGTACCGCTTGTAAAGTGCAGCACTGACATATCCTCTTCATCTGTTTCAGGGATCGTAAAATCCTCAGATGCAACCGCCATCAATTTACTGTATGACAAGATATTTTCACTCTCGTGGTCATCGGCATCAAAAAGGATGATATATTTTAATTGCGGGAGTTTATCTATAATAGGAAGAATTTTTTTCTTGTAGAGTCTTTTTGTAGTAAGCAAAGCTTTGGCATCACCGCTGCTGAGTCGCTGGAGTATCGGTTCGGGGCCAAACTGGGAAAAAAGCGGACACATCACATTTTGGTTTTTCAGTATCCCGATTGCGGAGATATAAAGTTCATACTTCCGCGTTGAAAGGGTAAAGATCCGCTCCCCCTTTGCAAGCCCCAAAGTTTTTAGGACGTTTGCAAATTTTGCACTGAATTTTTTTATCTCTAAAAAGGAGAAAGTTTTCCGCTCACCCTTTTCGGAGAGCCACACCAGTGCAGTTTTATCTCTGTTTTTACCTTCGGCGTGCCTGTCGATAGCCTCATAGGCTATGTTTAACCCGCCGCCTTGCTGATAATCTAAAGCTTTTGAGACGTCATCCCACGCAAACTTTTCATACTCTTTTTCATAGTCAACAAGGTTATGTGTACTATCCATTTTCGATCCTTTGTTTGAAAGTATCTCTAAATATCGCTTCTACATATCATAGCACAGATTATAAAAAATTGTTATTTAGTGATGTGTACTTACAAAAGCATCATAAAGCTCTTCAAATCCTACTTCACTGGAGTGTTCAACAGATTTCATTTTTTCTACGGCTTGATCGAACTTTTTCTCTTTCCATAAACTGATAGCTTCTTTGATCGAGTTGTGTACATTTGCATGGTGTGTCGACACGCTATTGATCGCATTTGGTACGTTTTTGATCTGCTCTTTGTTTTCATCAAACCATTTACCAAATACACAACTGTGTTCGTCACCTATCGCTGGGCTCTCTTCATTTATAAACGCATTGTACGCCAAGAGTTTTAGCAAGATATGATCAAGTTTTCCGTTACCGATACCGATCTCGTTTGTGATATTTGAAGTGATTTCGGTAATTCTTTGGGAGTTGCTAATCACAAAATTAAGCTCTTCAAAGAATACCGCTAAAGTCTCTGTCATTTTGCTTGTGTTGTCTCTAAAGAGTTCTGAGATATCTTGGATCTCAGAAGTGTTTTGCTTGAGCTGGCTAATGCTGATCTCCACCTCTTGCGTCGCTTTTTGCGTACGCTCGGCAAGTTTTCTCACTTCATCGGCAACCACGGCAAATCCGCGCCCGTGTTCACCTGCACGGGCAGCCTCGATCGCAGCATTTAGAGCTAAAAGGTTTGTCTGATCCGAGATATCTTTAATAAGGTTAATAATATCACCTATAGAGGCGACACTGTTGTTCAAAGAGGATGCACCGTTATCGAGGTTCATCGCCTCTTGTGCTATCTGATCTATCGACTGGTTGATTGAGTCACCTTCAGACTGCACTGTTGTGATGCGACGACTTGTTCGACCGTTTAAATCGCCTGCTTCATCAAGTGAATCGACAGTAGATTGTAAAATGTTTCTAACAAATCCTACGCCACTTTTGTAAGAAGTCATAAGCATCTGGACAATCTCATCATGCGCTTTATTTTCCGTCGGAGCATTATGAGTCGTCTCCTCTTGTTCCTTTTGCGCTAAAAGTGCTTTTAACTCTTCAACTTCATTTTGTAGCCGAGTGTTTTCATTTTGCAACTGTTTTATCTGGTTTTTCTCTACGTCGCAATTACTAAAAAGGCCCATATATACTCCATCTTTTGATATATTTTTGATATACAAGTATGATATATTAATAAACATTAATCTAATCTTTGAACAATAAGTTTTCATCAAAACTAGGTGAAAAGCTTCGAAAATGGTAAAATAATAAAAATTTCAAAAATGTAAGAGTTTTATGTTTATCAAAATACTATTGACACTTTTTATATCTATCAACCTTTATAGTGCAAACCTGCAACGCAACTACTTTGTACAAGAGGATACAATTAAACTCTCCGATATAGCAAAAGAGATCTCAGCAAAAGAGGATCGCATTCTCTTCCGCCTCTCAAATACAAAACATATCAAGCGAATCAGGGCAAAAAAACTAATCAAGATATTGGAAAAGCACGGGCTAAAAGGTTACGTCTCCCGCTATCCCTATATCCAGTTTAATAAGATCTCCCCTATCGACACTGCAAGGCTCAGAGATTTTTTAGAGAAACACTACAAATCAAAATATAAAAGTATCACCATTAAAAAGATGGAGATCTCACCCCGCTACTATATGGATAAACTTCCTAAAAACTATACGATAGAGATCCGCAAAAAAGAGCACCTCTCAAACGAAGGTATCGTCGCTATAGAAAGTGATAATCATAGAAAATACTTTTTTAATTACAAACTCAAGGCCTCACTGCCTGTACTCACTTTGAGAAAAGATTGTGATAGAAATACAGAGCTCTCTAGAGTAAATACGGCAAAAAATAGTATAATTCTGGAAAAATTTACAGCGATGCCGCTGCAAAGCATAAAAAACGGCAGTATCGAGCTCAAACACAAGATGGAGAAAGGCTCACTGCTAACAGAACGTGATGTAGAGCCATTGACACTGATCAGACGAGGTGAACTGATTAATGTGACCCTACACAACGGTTCTATCTTGATCAACTTTAGTGCAAGAGCTTTGCAAAACGGCACCTTGGGTGATCGTATCTTTGTTGAAACCAACAAGAAAAAAAAGGTCAAAGTGACAGTGACCGGAAAAAACAAGGCAAAAACAAGATGAAAATAGTAGTAGCGACTAGCGGGGCAAGCGGAGTAAACCTGGGATTAAAAACCTTGGAACTGCTTCCTGAAAAATTTGAAAAACACTGTATTATGAGTGAGAACTCAAAAACTGTTTTAGAAAAAGAGCAAAATGTCATCTATCATGACAATGCTGATATCTCGGCGAGCGTAGCTTCAGGATCCTTTGGAATCGATGCTATGATCATAGCGCCCTGCAGTATGAATACACTTGCCAAGATCGCCTGCGGTATCAGTGACAACCTGATCACCCGCTGTGCAGCCGTGATGATCAAAGAGCAAAAAAAGCTGCTGCTGGCACCTCGTGAGATCCCTTTTTCGGCTATAGCCTTAGAGAATATGCAAAAACTTGCGGCTCTTGGGATCATCATAGCACCGCCTGTAATGGCATATTACTCTGAGCAGCAAACTCTGGAAGATATGGAAAACTTTGTGATCGGAAAGTGGTTTGATCTGCTTGGAATCGAAAATAGTTTATATAAAAGATGGGAATAATATATGAATAAAATTGCACTCTATCCGGGGACATTCGATCCTATAACAAACGGACATTTTGACATTATCGAACGCGCTAAAAACTTGTTTGACGAAGTTGTTATAGCCGTTGCAGTTTCAGTGGATAAAAAACCGATGTTTACTTTAGAGGAGCGTATAGAGATGGCTGAGGCTGCTACGGCTCATATAGAGGGTGTAAAAGTTATAGGTTTTGACAACTTAACCGTTGACCTTGCTAACCAACACAATGCCAAGGTACTTATACGGGGATTGCGTGCGGTAAGCGATTTTGAGTACGAGCTCCAACTCGGTTACCTTAACAACTCTCTTGATGATACGATCGAGACGGTATACCTGATGCCAAAACTGAGTCACGCTTTTGTAAGCTCATCCATCGTGCGAAACCTTTTAAAATTCAACGGAAAAACCGATCACCTTTTACCATCTCAGGTACAAAGCATCATTAGAGGTATGAACTCATGTACATTGCAATAGAGGGGATCGACACTGCAGGAAAAAGCACCCAGATAGATGCCCTCAGATCAGCCTATCCTGATGCAATCATCACAAAAGAACCGGGTGCTACCCCGCTTGGTCACGAGATCAGAGAGCTTGTCCTCTCTGCACGTGCTCAGAGTAAAAAAGCGGAGTTTCTCCTCTTCTTAGCCGATCGGGCCGAGCATTGCAAAGAGGTGATCGAGCCAAATATAAAGAGTAAGATGATCATCTCCGATCGCAGTGCCATCAGCGGAGTGGCGTACGCACTTATCCACGGTGAAATTGCCGAAGAGGAACTGGTACACCTGAACAACTTTGCAACCAACAATACATACCCCCAAAAAGTTTTTTTACTCAAACTCACAAAAGAGGAACTCGAATACCGACTCTCTCAAAAAGAGCTTGATGGGATCGAACTGCGCGGCAGCGAGTACCTTTTAGAGATACAAAAAGCGATCGTAAAAGCTGCCAAGCTCCTGCAAATCGAGCTTGTAGTAATAGATGCGACACAGAGTATAGAGAGTATTACAGAAGAGATATTAACTAATATCAATAAATAATAAAACATTTTATAAAGATAAAAATGGTATCCTTTCATACTTTTAAAAATACCAATAAGCAAGGCAGAAAATGATTAAATCTCTTCGTGGAATGAATGATATTTTAAATGATGATGATTACAGAAGATATACACACTTCATAAAGACCGCAACGCAAGTCGCCGAGCGTTACGGATTTCATTTTATCGAAACACCTATACTGGAAGAGACTGCTCTTTTTAAGCGTTCGGTAGGAGAATCAAGCGATATCGTCGGTAAAGAGATGTATCAGTTTACGGACAAAGGGGATAACGACGTATGTATGCGCCCTGAAGGTACTGCAGGCGTTGTCCGTGCATTTATTCAAAACAAACTTGATCGTGCAGGCGGGATCCACAGATACTTCTATCATGGCCCGATGTTTCGTTACGAGAGACCGCAAAAAGGGAGACTGAGACAGTTTCACCAGTTTGGTTGTGAGAGTTTCGGGGTTGCATCTGTTTATGAAGATGCTACTATGATCATGATGATCAGTGATATCCTTAAAGAACTTGGAATCGGTTATAGACTCCAACTCAACTCTTTGGGTGATCATAACTGTATGCCGCAATACCGCGACGATCTTGTCAAGTTTATCGAGAGTGTCGAGGATCAGATCTGTGATGATTGCAAAAGAAGAAAATCAACAAACCCTATCCGTGTACTTGATTGTAAAAACGGGACGTGTCAAGAGCTCTACATAAATGCACCAAAACTGATAGAATGTTTATGCCAAGAGTGTGAAAGTGACTTTACAGAGCTCAAAAAGATCCTAGATGACAGTGGAATCGAGTATGAGATCGACACAAACCTTGTTCGCGGGCTTGACTACTACTCAAAAACCGCTTTTGAGTTTGTCAGTGACAATATCGGTAGCCAAAGCGCTATCGCAGGAGGTGGAAGATACGACAGACTTGTAGAGTTTTTAGACGGTCGTGAAACTCCTGCCGTAGGTTTTGCGATGGGGATCGAAAGACTTTTAGAGCTTATCGAGATGCCTGAGAATAAACGTGAGGGCTACTATATGGGTGCTATGGATGATGAGGCACTGCCTCTTGTGCTTGAACTCACGCACAAAAAACGCTCAAGCGAAAAAGTCACTTGCGAATACAAAAGAAAAAATCTCAAAAATCACCTCAAAGGTGCCGATAAAGTCAATGCCAGATACTGCTGCGTCATCGGTACGAATGAGTTGGAAAACAACACTGTTTGGGTCAAAGACCTCGAAGCAAAAACAGAAGAGATGGTCAAACTAGAGGATTTTTGACTTGAAACACTTTGGTATTGAGCGCTGGGCAAACAAAAACTTTCTAATAGAAAACGGAGAGATCAAACTTAACTACAAGTCGATGCCCTCACTCTATAAGATCGTAACAGATATACGCTCCGACAATATCAGAGGCCCCCTCCTCCTGCGATTTCCACACCTTATAAAAAAGCAGATCGTCACCCTCTATAACTACTTTGAAAAAGCTATAGAAGAGAACAACTACCAAGGGAAGTTTCAAGCCGTTTTCCCCCTCAAAGTAAATCAGTTCCCCGCAACCGTAGAATCTGTCACTACTCAGGGAAAAAAATATAACTACGGACTTGAAGCGGGAAGCAAAGCAGAACTGATACTCGCGATGGCGAAGACACCCAAAGAGGCAAACATCACCGTAAACGGCTTTAAAGATGAGGAGATGATCACCCTTGGATTTATCGCCGCACAAAGCGGCCACAATATCACGATCACGATCGAAGGGCTCAATGAACTCGAGACGATCATAGCCGTAGCAAAAAAATCAACACTCAAGATTCCAAATATCGGAATTCGAGTTAGACTTCACAGTGCCGGCAGTGGTATATGGGCAAAAAGCGGCGGTATGGATTCAAAATTCGGTCTCACATCAACCGAGATCCTTGAAGCAATCAAACTACTTAAAGAATCGGAGCTTTTAGAAAACCTCAGTATGATCCATTTTCATATCGGCTCACAAATGTCGGATATCGCTCCGATCAAAAAAGCGCTTCGTGAAGCGGGCAATATCTATGCCCAACTGAAAATGATGGGAGCGACTGCACTCAAAAATATCAATATCGGCGGCGGTTTAGCGGTAGAGTATGATCAGCATGAATCGCTTGCAAGAAACTACTCTATTGATGAGTTCTCAAGCTCCGTTGTGTTTTTGCTTGGAGAGATTATGGATGCCAAAGGGGTTGAACACCCCGATATATTTACGGAGTCGGGACGTTTTGTCGTAGCTTCCCATGCTGTACTTATTACACCCGTTTTAGAGCTTTTCTCCCAGGACTATCAAGAGAAATCCCTCAATTTTAAAGATATAAACCCGCCTCTTGTTGAGGAGCTACGAGATCTCAATAAGCTTTTAAACAACGGCAACTGTATAGAATACCTTCACGATGCACTCGATCATATGGAATCACTCTTTACCCTTTTCGATCTGGGCTACATCGATCTCGAAGACAGGTCAAATGCTGAAATCTTGGTACACAATATCATCAAAAAAGCGCTCTACCTTAAGTCTTCCAATCCTACGAATGAGCTGGAACAACTCCAAAGCCAGCTTCAGGAACGCTACTTGATCAATGCTTCCATTTTCCAATCGCTTCCCGATTATTGGGGACTTGGACAACACTTTCCGGTGATGCCGATCCACCATCTCAATACAACACCGCTTCGGGCAGCTTCACTTTGGGATATCACCTGCGATAGTGACGGAGAGATCGAATTTAATCCCGAAAAACCTCTTTACCTGCACGATATCAATATAGACGAAGAGGATTACTTTTTGGCTTTTTTCAATGTGGGGGCATATCAAGAGACACTCGGTATGCAGCATAACCTCTTTGTCCATCCAAACGAATACACTATCAAAGTGGATGATAACGGCTATGAGATCACACATCAAAAAGAGTCAAAAAACATTCTTGAAGTGCTCAGCGACATCGGTTATTCGAGAGAAAAGATTTTAAATAAGCTTAAAGGTGATCTAAAAAACAGCAGTTTTATCACAGAAAAAGAAAAACTTGATACACTTTCAAAGCTTGAGACATATCTCGAGCAAAATGGTTATTTAAGAACAACATATTAAGGTAATTTATGGGTATTTTCGCACTAATTAAAGAAGACTTTGCAAATGCATACAAAAATGATCCAGCACTGAGTTCATGGGTCGAATTCTTATTTAATTACCCCGGTGTTTGGGCTGTAGCATGGTATAGAATAGCACATAAACTTTACGATGCAAACTTTAAAAGAACGGCTCGTTTTTTAATGGGCTTTGCACAACTTATGACAAATATAGATATCCACCCCGGTGCACAGATCGGCCGCCGCGTCTTCATCGATCACGGGACAGGTGTAGTGATAGGTCAAACTACTGTGATTGAAGATGATGTATTGATCTATCAGGGTGTGACACTCGGAGGGGTTTCACTTACACAAGGCAAACGCCACCCTACTATCAGAAGCGGCGTAGTTATCGGTGCAGGAGCCAAAGTACTTGGAAACATCGAAATTGGACGTGATGCAAAAATCGGTGCAAATTCAGTCGTTGTAAAAGAGGTCCCTGCTTGCTCAACTGCTATCGGTATCCCTGCTCATGTAATTGAGAAAGGAAGATGTAAAGATCCGTTTATGCACAATATGCTTCCTGATATCAACAAAGAGATGTTTGAGTACCTCCTCAAGCGTGTCGCTATTTTAGAACATGTCTTGGTAAAAGATAACAAAGAGGTACTCGATCAAGACCTTGAACTTGAACATATCTACGAATCTTTCATCAACTCGATGAAAAGTTAATTCATATTTGACTTTATACTCTCTATAAAATCAGCGATATCATCGTGCAAGGCTTGAAGATCCTCTTCATGCTCCACTTCATCTGCTAAGATCTCATTGACCATATTGTAAGTGATAATATCTTTGTCTTTGACAAGATCGGCAATATCTGAATAGGTACTGATAGCACACTGCTCCCCTTTGATTGCATCGTCTAATACTGCCACTACATCAAAATTATTTGGTGTTTCATAACCGCAGTTTGTATGAGTAAACCACTCTTTTGGGCTTAAAAGCGGTGTTCCACCAAGTTGCAGTATACGGTCAGCCAACATATTTGCATGGCGAAGCTCATCTGCTGCATGCTGATCAAGTTCTGCTATCGCTGCATCTTTCATGATCCCTTTAACAACTTTCGACTCTACAAAGTACTGGTAGTAAGCAAGCCACTCATCTGCGTATGCCTTATTGAGTAGTTTAACCACTTCATCGATCTCTACACCTTTAATAATTGAATTTCCACGAACAGCCATAACTTCTCCTTTTTGTATTTAAGTTGTATATGAACTATAAAAACTATAGATCAATTCCACTTAAAGGAAAATAATTATTATTTACAAATTTTTTACTCTAAAATTCTTCAAAAAAGAACTCCTAATTAAGGATATTCTTTGTATAATTGCAGATCATTTTCACCTAAAGGGTTGTAATGCTGACAAATCGCATAAACACACTATCTGAATCTATAACTATGGCAATAACGGCACTAGCCCAAGAGCTAAAAGCCGAAGGGAAAGATATACTTAGTTTTTCCGCAGGGGAACCGGACTTTGACACGCCGCAAGTGATCAAAGACGCAGCTATTGAAGCTATCCAAAACGGTTTTACCAAGTATACGGCTGTTGACGGTATCCCTGCACTTAAAAATGCAGTTATCGAAAAGCTAAAAAGAGATAACAATTTAAGTTATGCACCAAACCAAGTGATCGTAAACAACGGTGCGAAACATTCACTTTTTAACCTCTTCTCGGCAACTATCGAAGATGGTGATGAAGTGATTATTCCTGCTCCGTACTGGGTAACCTATCCTGAGCTTGTAAAATACTGCGGCGGAAATGTTGTAGAGATTGAAACGCAAGATACTACAGGATTTAAGATCACTCCCGAGCAGCTTAAAAATGCTATCACAGACAAAACAAAGATGCTTATTTTAACTACACCTTCAAATCCGACAGGTGCAGTTTACTCAAAAGCAGAACTTGAAGCTTTAGCAGAAGTGTTAAAGGGGACTGATATCTTGGTTGCATCTGATGAGATGTATGAGAAACTTGTCTATGACGGAGAGTTTACGTCGGCTGCAAGTATCAGTGAAGATATGTTTAAACGTACTATTACAATCAACGGTCTTTCAAAGTCGGTTGCGATGACGGGATGGCGTTTTGGGTATATGGCAGCAAATGATACAGAGCTTATCAAAGCGACCAAAAAACTCCAATCTCAAAGTACGTCAAACATCTCATCTGTAACACAGATGGCAGCTATCAAAGGACTTGACGGTTCAGCCGATAAAGATATCGAAATGATGAGAAAAGAGTTTGCAGCACGCCGCGGGGAAGCGGTAAAACTGTTTAACGACGTGGACGGTTTAAGTGTTTTACAACCTGACGGTGCTTTTTACCTGTTTGTAAATATCAAAGAGGTCAGCAACGACTCCCTTACATTTGCAAAAGATCTTTTAGCGAAGAAAAATGTAGCGGTAGTTCCAGGTGTAGGTTTCGGTAGCGAGGGGTATTTTAGATTCTCTTTTGCAACCGATATCAACTCTATCAGAGACGGTATCAAAAGAATTGAAGAGTATGTCCAAGAGCTAAAAGCGTAAGCTTTTAACTCTTTACTCCTTATCAAAACTATCTACTACAATAGCCCCCATCGATGCGGGCATCGTGATCAAGATTATCCTCTTTAAAGCTATAAGCGGCTCATCGATACACGGAAACTTATTTAAAGCCAATAATACTAAAGCAACAACCAATGCTGCTATAAAGTAAGCGATAAAAATTCTCAACACAAAGATATGTAAACGGTTTGAAACCATTCCCTGAAATACACTGTAATAAGCATAAATACCCAAAAATGAAATCGAGAGCAAAAACACTATCACTAGATTAGCTATCGGCAGCGTCTCCCCTAGCCTCCATGCCTCTTCGGAAAATGAGATAGGCACTGCCAAAGCAAATGCACCGATTGCGATTTGGCTGATATCTTCGGAGTTTATACTAAGATTCATGGTTTTCAGTTTGGTACCTGTTTAAAAGCTTTTGAAAGCGCTCGTTCTCATGTAATTCTACAAACTCTTTTTCATTTAATATCTCATCGGTATAGTTCTCATTGAGTTCCAACGCTTTTTCAAGATCATCGATAGCATTATCTGAGAGTTTTAAAGCCGAATATGCGCAGGCTCTTTGATAATAAGCATTTGGATATTCGGGATCGATGGCTATAGACTGATTTGAAAGACTCAGAGCCCAATTTGCTTCTCCCATGTCAAGTGCTGCATCAGCTTTATAACTGATAGCTTCGGGATCCTGTGGTCTGATCTTTAAAATCTCATCATAGATCTCTATTCTTCCATGCGGCGTTTGCTCTAGTCCTGCACGCATCCAAAGTGAGTGGATGGTATTTGTTTTAGCAATCTCCGCCTGGTTGTTAAGCACTTGATGCGATCGTTTTTCCAGATCCTCTTCAACTAACTGCATCCTTTGCTCATTTTCATCGATCACTTTACTGATCCGTTCATCGACAGTTAAACGGATACGTTCATTGATATCCCGAAAAGAGTTCCACCCTAAAAATACTAAAATTGAAGTTGCTGCAGCGATAATATAAAACATATTGTTGATAGTAGATGTAGCATATTCTATCGCTTTATCTGAGACACTTAACTCTTTTTTCGTGAATGTTTCATGCATATCTACACGCAGTTTTCTATTCTCGTCTCTTAGCGTTTTGATCTCGTTGAGAATATAGTTTTCAACAAAGGGTGTATAAAGGGGTTTATCGAGTTGTTTTATCTGCTCAGGTGCTTTTGCACTCTCAGACGAAACAGCAAACAGAGGTGAAACAAAAAGGCATAATAGGCTTGTGATCAGTATATTTTTTAACATGAAATGAGTATAACATATTTGGATTTAATTTTTTTCAAATTTTGAATACAAAAACGCAGAAAGACTCAAGAGAATATAGAGTAATCCTATAAAGTATATCTGCTCCACCTCAGTAGTGTATTCATAATAAAATATTAACAGAGTACCGAGTGATAAACTCACTAATGCTATTAAAGTGATAAGAGCGCTTGCCCCTGTTTTTTCTCTTATTTTAAAGTTGGCATACGCCATTAAAATCGAGACCAACAAAAACGTAATACTTCCAAACTCTAAGATAACCTCTAAGTTACCCACCAGGATCAATAAAAATGCAAAAAAGGACATAGTGATAATGGCATAAATAGGAATCGAGTTTTTCCGTTTTGATAAAAATGAAGGGAAGTAACCATCATCCGAGATCACGGCCATCTGTCTTGAAGCACCGAAGAGTGTCCCGCTTATAGCACTGCTTGTCGCTAACACTGCTCCCAAGATAACCACTTCTGAGCCAATGTGTCCCAAAATGTTGTCAGCACCGGCGGCTAATGCATACTCTTGATTTGCGATGATATCTTTAAAAGGGATTGCAAAAATGGCACCTGCAGATATAACCACATAGATAAGTACTGCAAGCATAATAGCACTATAAATTGCTCTTGGTATGTTTTTTTGCGGGTTTTCCATCTCCTTAACGGCATTGATCACCAGTTCAAATCCCTCATACGCGACAAAAGTTATGGATGAGACGATCAATATTGAAAAAAGTGTTGTATTTTGAGAATCCTCTAACAACGTCGGCAAAGAGATGCTCGAATGGTTTATAAGTGTAAAAGAGATCACTACGAGTATGATAAGTTTTGTATAAACCATAAGGTCTTCAATTTTCCCCATCCCTTTTACACTCCATATATTTACCAATGAAAAAAGAGTTATCACCAGCATCGCGACCACTTTTCTAATCACTTCATCGTTTCCAAATTCAAATCCGCTGATAGCGTACGATGAGAATGTATATGCATATAAAGAGAGTGTTGAGATATAACCAAAGACAACCCACCAGCCTATAAGGGATGCTATAAATGGTGAAGAGGAAAAAGTGTTTTTCAAAAAAGAGTATGCAGCACCTTCATCTTTATAGTAAAGACCAAGTTTAACATACGAATATGCAGAAAAGAGGGCAAAAATACCGCCAAAAATAATAGCTATCGGGGTATAAGCACCAATGAGAGAAACAGATATCCCAAGTATTGTGAATATCCCACCTCCAACCATACCGCCGAGTGCTATGGCGATAAGCTCTAAAAGTGAGAGATTCTTACCTCTCTTTCTGTGTATCAATTACTTTAACTTTTGCAGAGCTGTCACCACTTCATCGATATTATCTATTGGAATATGTACTTTCCACTCCGGATTTTCAGTATTGCCGTCTAGTGAGATACCGACACTGGCAACACTTGCAGTGTTTGGACCATAAGGTTCTTCGATCTTTGTTACTGAGATAACACCTTTAGTTGTTCCGCTTAAAGGGATAGTTATAGACATATTACACCTCCTAAATTACTTATGTAAATTAGTTTACCCTAGAATCTATTTACTTTTTTAGTAAACGGGAAAGCAGACCTTGGAGTTTTAACCAGAGTTTATGATCCATAAGCGGGAAACCTGCAAAAGTTTTACCGCTGTCTGAAATCGTTTTTGTCACACCGCTTCTTGCGGCAAAAGTGTTAAAGTCTCCCGTACTTAAATGCCCTGCCACACCGCTTTGCGCACCGAAAACATTGTTGCGCCCGATGATTGACGATCCTGCCATACCTGTTTGAGCGGCAAAAACACTCCCCTCACCTATTTCGCAGTTGTGTGCTACTTGGATAAGGTTATCAAGACGTGCACCTTTTTTGATTCTCGTTGAACCAAAAACAGCTCTGTCAACCGTTACATTCGCACCGATCTCTACATCATCTTCGATCTCTACATTTCCGATATGGTAGATCTTTTTATGCTGTCCCAGTTTGTTTGAAGCAAAACCGAAACCGTCACTTCCGATCACTGTCCCTGCATGGATGATACAGTTGCTTCCTATTTTACAATCTCTGTAGATCACAACATTTGGATAGATGATCGTATTGTCTCCGATCTCAACGCCTGAACCGATATAGGCACCCGCCATAATGATACAATTCTCACCAACGGTAGCACCGTCTGCGAGTTCCGCTTCAAAAGCGACATCAGAACCCTCTCCGACATCTGCCTCAAAAGCATCTTTATCCTCTACAGGGGGAGCGAAATATTTTGTAAGCACTGCCATTTGCCAGTAAGTATCTTCCACTACTAAAGCGGCAGAACCATCGGGTACAAACTCTTTTGTTTTCTCATCAACGATAATGGCAGCGGCTTTCGAGTCCGCCATATCTTTAACATACTTACGGTTTGCGATAAAAGAGAGTTCACTCTCAGATGCATCTTTTAAAGTGTTCATAGAGCTGATTTCGCAATCTGCTCCGCTAAACTCAGCACCGATTATCTCTGCAATTTCACTTAACTTCATCGGCTTATCTCTCCAGCGCTACAGCACCGCTTCTAACGATCTCTTTTGGGTTGTAGCGTTTCATAGAGTTTAAAAAGTTGTCGATTCTTTTCGGCTCATCTGCAACCATTGCGATCACGGTTGTTTCGCCGGCATTTACGATCTTGCCGTTATACGCTTCACAGATCGTGTTGATATCGCTTAAGTTCTCAGTGATCTCAAACTTCACCATTGCCATCTCTTTTTCAACCATATCCTCATGCTCATATACACGAAGAACAGGGATCAGTTTATGCAACTGCTTTGTGATCTGCTCCATCACTTTTACCGATCCCAAGGTTGCGATCGTTAAGCGTGAGTACTTACTATCGGGGATAGGCGCTACAGTCAATGAGGTGATGTTATACCCGCGACCGGAGAAAAGATCGGTAATACGAGATAATACACTCGCTTCATTAACTACGATAACTGAGATTACTCTCCTTGCATTATCAGTCGTCATTACTTCTCCTCCTTTTTCTCTAGTAACATCATGTTAAATAAACTTCCTCCGGCAGGAACCATCGGAAGTACGTTTTCAAGTCTTTCAACTACAACATCTATAAATGCAACTACATCTTTTTCAACTGCATCTTTAAGTGCTGCGTCAAACTCCTCTTTTGTAGTTACTCTGTACCCTATTCCACCGAAAGACTCTGCAAGTTTTACAAAATCCGGCTGCATAGAGAGGTCTGTCTCTGAGTGGCGTTTATCGTAAAAAAGTGTCTGCCACTGGCGTACCATACCAAGGTAGTTGTTGTTAAGGATGATATTGATAACAGGTAATTTTTTTTCAACCGCCGTCATCAACTCCTGAACATTCATCAAAATAGAACCGTCACCTGTGAAGTTGACACTTACTTTCTCCGGAGAGGCCGCTTTGACACCCATCGCTGCAGGGAAACCAAATCCCATAGTTCCTAGTCCGCCTGAACTCGCAAACTGACGTGCTCTTGTAAACGGATAGAACTGTGCAGTCCACATCTGGTGCTGCCCAACATCTGTAGAGATATTTGCATCGTCACCAAGAAGTTCACCGACTCTCTCGATTACCCATTGCGGTTTGATTCTCTCTGTATCTTCATGGTATGTAAGCGGATGCAGTGCATCAAAGTTGTGGATCGTCTCTCTCCACGACTCATACTTAGAGCCGTCTACTTTATCAGACTGTGCCAACATCTCTGTCGCAACCGACTTCACATCACCAACGATCGGATAGTCGGCATTTACAAGTTTAGAGATACTTGCAGGATCGATATCAACATGGATAACTGCCGCATTTTTTGCAAATTCTGAAAGTTTACCCGTTACACGATCGTCAAATCTCGCACCAAGCGCTATAACAAGATCTGTCTCACTCATCGCCATATTTGCCGCGTATGAACCGTGCATACCAAGCATACCGATAAGGTACTCATCATCATATGAAAGCGTCCCGCGAGCCATAAAAGTCTCTACTACAGGTATCTGTGTTTTGTGAACCAGCTCTCTAACCTCTTGGTCTGCATTTGAGTTGATAACACCGCCACCGAGATAAAAGAGCGGGCGTTTTGCGTTTGTGATCGCTTCCATCGCTTTTTTGATCTGGCGAGGGTTCCCTTTTGTTGTCGGTTTATATGTTTCAAGCTCTAGTTCGATATCGTAGTCAAACTCTTCAAGCTGAGCCGTAACATCTTTTGGGATATCAACATGAACAGGACCCGGACGACCTGAAGCTGCAATATAAAAAGCTTCCTTAAGTACACGAGGAAGATCTTTTGCATCCGTTACCAAATAGTTGTGTTTTGTACATGAACGGCTAATTCCGACTGCATCGATCTCCTGAAACGCATCTGTTCCGATCAGACTCATAGGTACCTGTCCCGAGATCACAACAAGTGGAATCGAATCCATATAAGCATCTGCCAAACCTGTTACTGCATTTGTAAATCCCGGTCCACTTGTAATCATCGCGACACCGACTTTTCCGCTAGCTTTTGAATATCCTTCTGCAGCGTGAATTGCTGCTTGTTCATGACGAGTCAAAATATGCTGAAACTTATCTTGTTTATAAATTTCATCATAGACATTCATTATCGCTCCACCGGGGTAGCCAAATACTGTATCTACACCCTCGGCGATTAGTGCTTCGATAACCATCTGTGCGCCACTAATTTGCATGAAAAGTCTCCTAAAATAATTTATATTGTGTAAAATTTTTGGATTATACTTAATCTTAGCTATATCTAATGTTAAAAATTCAGACTTATTTACTCTAAGATAGATTTTTCAAGCATAGAGGGTCTCCATAAAGAGAGAGAACCTTTTTGAAGACGTTCAAGGTTGAGTTTTGTTTCAGGATAGTTCTCTTTAAAGGTCTCATAAAGATTATCGATCTGATCGGTTTCTCCAAAGAGGGAGAGATAATTTTTGATACCTGTTTCGATACTGCTTTGCTTGATTTTACGATTAACAGCACTTTCAAGCTGTGAGATATAACACCATGAAAATACGGTAGCTAAAGCCATATACTTTGAGTGGATATCCATATATTTGTCAAGTGCTTTTTTCACCCCTAAGACATCACCGTTAACGGCATATGTATTTGCAATACTCAGATCATCATTCCATTGACGCTGCAGTTTTTTCCCCTGCTCCGTCTCTTGCAATTCCTCTAGTGCAGCCATTGCATCGTACGCATCTGCAAGATTGTTTGCTTTAACAGCCAGATAAAACTTCTGCTTAATCTCTATATCTTTCAGAGTGTTTGTCGCTTCCTCTTTAAAATCGTCAAAATCCTTCAGCACAGATAAAAGCTTCGTCGCAGAACTAAAGTCTTTTTTATCGAGTGCTTCGTGCACTTTAAAGTAAAGGTTATCTGCAAAACTCATCAATGTCGTATATTCCGGCAGTTCAGTCAGGAAAGGATTTTGTTTGATTAGCTGCATAGCTATTTTAAAATCTTTTTTGGAGATCGACTCACGAAATCTCATATAAACGCTTGATTTGCTAAAAAGTTCCTGAATGAACTTTGTTTTCTCACTAATACCTCGGTAAGGCATCAAAAGATCTCTGGCTTTTTGCAGGGTTTTTGGGTTGAGCATCAATTTTTGCGCTTTTGCAAAAGATGTTTTCCACTTTGTCTCTAAAGCTTTATAGATCTTGGTTTCTTTATACACCGGATAAGAGTTTGCCAGGGAGTATGCAAGGGCAAGTTTACCGTTTTTGGCAAGCTCTATAAACTTCGGGTACTGAGCATAGTCTTTAAAGAGTTTTTGTATCAATTTGTTCTTTACCGGGATCTCTTTAAATTGATTAAGCAGTAATTCCGCTCTTGTTTTATCACCGTTTTCCAAAGCTATTTTTGCTTTTTCAAGAGTTTTTTCCCATAGATTTGAGACTAGATCGTACACTTCTGTATATTTAAGTATCGGATTTTTCTCAATCTCCTCATTGATCTCGTCAAAACGCTTATTTTTCAACAGCTCTTTAATCTGGTCTAAACCTTCATAGATATCATAGTAGATCAAAAACCCATCTTCAGTCCCAATAATCAGATGGTTGTTTTTTGGATCAAACTCCATAGCGGTGATTGGCGAAGATATTTTTATAAACCTTGTAGTTACCGCTTCATAAGTGTTTAGATCATACACAAGTACATACCCAAGGCTTGTCCCTATAAACAGAAACTTTTCATCTCCGCTTATCACTATCTGGCGTACCTCGTCATGGATACCCTGTAATCGTGCCAGCACCTTGCCTGTGTGGATATCCCAGATGATCGCTTTTGAATCTTTATCGACACTAACCAGTTTGTTTTTTTGAAAAAACTTTATCTTCATAACAGGGGGGCTGTGTGATCGCAGCCTCTCTTTAGGTGTCATCGTTACAAGGTTATATACGGAGATCTTTCTGTCGTAACTTGCAGTCGCTACCCAATTGGAGTTTTTTGAAAAAGCAATATCATTGATAGTATCGATATGGGAAGGAAGCGTAAACATTAGCTTGCCACTTTTAACATCTACGGCAAAAATTTTCCCGTCGTCACCGCCTGAAAGCATAAACCTGTTCATAGGGTCTATAGCTACACAAGAGACCTCCCCGTGATGGCGATCAACTTTGGCAATCATCCTTTTTGTATGTGCATTGTAAAGTCGTGATTCTCTGTCATCTTCAGAAATAGCTGCAAGATAGTGTTTGTCCTGACTAAATGCAACTACGTTTGTACGGTAGCTTTTATGCGTAATACCGGCTTTGAAACCACCATCTAAAGAGAGGGAATCGTTTTCAAAAAAACGTACAGTAGTTTCACTGTCTACTACTAATAGAGTGTTGTCATCTTCATAGTACTTTAATAAAACTATAGGCTTTACAACACTTTTACTTTTGACAGCTTCCATTACCCTACCTTATATAGCCTTCCGATTTTAACGCTTGCGTGATCTGATCTTGATGCTCTTTCCCTTTTGTCTCTATATGGACGGTGACATTTGCATCACCGTAGTCCAATGAGATCGATGTTCGATCGTATGCGATATGCACTATATTGGCACTTAAAGAGTTCAAGATCTCGGTAAAACGCATCAATGAACCCGGTTTATCTACCAAGGTTACCGTAAGATTCATTTTACGGTGTGACTTGATCAGACCCTTTTCGATGATCACAGATAAAAGTGTTACATCCATGTTGCCGCCGCTAAGTACTACGGCTACATTTTTATCTTTTATATCTTTTACTTTATCGTGTAAAAGAGCCGCAACTCCGACTGCTCCGGCACCCTCAACAACAAGTTTTTGCTTCTCTAAAAGGTACAAAATTGCACTTGCGATCTCTTCATCATCGACACTGATCACTTCATCTACATACTTGAGCGCATAATCAAATGTCACCTTTGATGTGTCGCGTACAGCTATACCATCGGCAATTGTGCGTACTTTTGTAGTATCTACCGCAGTTTTAAGCTCATAAGAGTTTTTAAATGCAGGTGCACCGCTAGCACTTACTCCTATCACTTTTGTAGTTGGTGAAAGTGCCTTGATCGCCGTCGCTACTCCTGCGATAAGTCCGCCGCCCCCAATAGGTACGATCACGACATCAAGCTTGTCACAGTTCTCAAGTATTTCCAAGCCGACTGTCCCCTGCCCTGCGATAACATCCTCATCTTCAAAAGGGTGGACAAAAGTGAGATCATTTTTCTCGGCATATCGGATCGCATAACCGTACGCTTCATCGTAGTTGCTTCCATGCAGTACAACTTCGGCACCATAATATTTCACACCGTTTACTTTTGTCAGCGGTGTAGATTCGGGCATCACGATAACTGCCTTGATCCCAAAACGTTGTGCTGAGAGTGCTACACCCTGTGCGTGATTTCCTGCACTTGCAGCGATCACACCTTTACAACGCTCAGTATCGGAGAGTGAAGCTATTTTATTATACGCTCCGCGAATTTTAAAGGCACCGGTGATTTGAAGATTCTCTTTTTTTAAAAAGATATTTGCGTTTGTCAGTTCACTTAAATATGGAGCAGAAGCAAGAGGGGTTTTAACAACTACACCCTCTGTGCGTTTCTGTGCTTGTTTTATAGTTTCTAAATTTACCAAGGATATCCCTTAGCTGCAAAGGTTTCTATGGTCTACCATTGCACATTGATTTTGTACAACTTTCATACCCGCATTTTCCGCTTTCTCAGCTGCTGCATTGTTTACTATACCTTTTTGCGCCCAAAAAACATCGATGTCACCACGCTCTATACACGCATCTGCGATCGGATCAAGCGCATCCGGTTTTCTAAAAATATTTACCATATCTACTTTAAAAGGGATCTCTTTTAAACTTCTGTAGACTTTTTCCCCGAGGATCTCCTCCTCTTTTGGGTAAACAGGTACTATTTTATACCCTTGATCTTGCATATAAGCCGCTACTCTATGGGAATCTTTTTCAGGATTTGGAGACAAACCTAAAACCGCTATAGTTTTTACGCTGTCAAAGATCTCTTTCACTTCATCCATATTAGAATTTACCGTCGGAAATTCGCACTCCATAAATTATCCTTTTACTCTAATTTTAATGTGATTATATCGAAAAATCTTGAAGTTTCACAGCTAGCAGCTTGTTCACGAGCTCTTTATTCCATTGTTACACTCATAAGATACATCTCTTCCCCGTCGATCACTTTGAGATCTGTAGACTTACATTGGGGGCAACAGTAGTGGTTTTTCTCTAAAGCGTTCTCTTCTTTACATGAATTGCATCGAACGACAACCGGCTGTTTTTGTACAACAAGTTCAGCCTCTTCACATATTGTCTGTTCTTTAAAAGTATCAAATGCACTCTCAAGCAGATCTATTTCTATGCCGCTCATCACTCCTATTTTTGTAACTATTTTTGTGACCTTTGAAGCCTCATTCTCTGTGGCAAGATCCTCTACCTGATCGAGCAGTGCCTGCACTACGCTGTACTCATGCACAAAACACCCCTTTATACACTTAACAGATCCTCGGCAAGAGTTCACCGCTTGGCATCTCTAAAAATCTTTTTGTACCGTGTCCGCTTTTGAGCACCACTTTGCCGACATACTCTTTTGTGACATCCGCTATCTTAACTGCATTTGCAGAGTTCTCAAAACGCTGCAACACCTGAAGCGCTTTGCTTGCTTCATCTTTTGCCACCGCTAAAAGAAAGGTGCCCTCGTTTGCCAGATCCAGCGCTTCAAAACCGAGCATCTCACACACTCCATACACCTCTTGCGAGACCGGAATACTCTCCTCCTCTACTTCTATGCAGATGTTTGACTGTTTTGCCCATTCATTGAGTACGGCACTCACACCACCGCGTGTTGCATCGCGCATAGCGGTGATCTTTACATCCGCTTCGATCAATGCTGCAACTTGTACACTCAAAGATGCACAGTCGCTTTGGAGATCACTCGAGAGTTCGATCCCTTCGCGAGCTGTAAAAATGGTCGCCCCGTGGCAACCAATATCGCGAGAGAGCAAGATCGCATCATCCTCTGAGATCTTGTTTGCGCTTATCCCCTTTTTTTGGATCTCCCCGATCCCCGTAGTGTTGATAAAAATCTTATCCACACTCCCTTTTGGAACCACTTTTGTATCTCCGCTCACAACGACGGCACCGTTAATCGTCAGCTCTTTCTTCATAGACTCTACGATCTGCTCAAGCTCTTTAGTAGAAAACCCCTCCTCTATGATTACGGAGCATGTAAGGTACTTCGGTTGTGCACCCATCATCGCAAGATCGTTACAGGTTCCGCATACTGCCAGTTTTCCTATATCTCCGCCGGGAAAGAAGATCGGCGAGACGGTAAAACTGTCAGTTGAGAATGCCAGTTCACCGCCGTAGATCACCGCCGCATCTTCACTTTTTTCCAAGATCTCGTTTGCAAACGCTTTGTAAAAAACTTTTGAGATCAGCTCACTATTCTCTGCACCGCCGTTTCCCATCGAGAGAGTTACTTGCTCATTCATAGTAAATTTCCATACTTATAATATGCCGCGCACGACCCTTCACTGCTTACCATACAGCTCCCTATCGGCGAGCTTGGTTTACAGAGGGTGCCAAAGATAGAGCACTGCGGCGGCTTGGCTTTGCCTTTGAGTATATCGCCGCAGATACAAAGCTTGTGATCATCAATCGGCTCGCTGCCAAGCAGGTCTTTGTAGACCACCTCTGCGTTATAGTCCCTGTACTCATCCCGAAGTTGTAATCCCCCTTCAGGGATATCTCCCAAACCTCTAAACCGAAAATGCTCCGCTTTCTCAAAGTACCTATCATTTAACTCCTGTGCTTTCACATTCCCCTCTCTGTTTACGGCACGTTTGTACTGCACCTCAAGCTCAGATCTGTTCTGGACAAACTGTTTTACAATCATAGAGATCGACTCCATCACATCAACAGGCTCAAAACCCGAAACTACTACAGGCTTTTTATACTCGCGGGGAAACTTCTCATAGATCTGACTCCCGCTAATAACACTGACGTGGCTTGGCCCCAAAAATGCATCGATACTGCACTCTTTATCAGAAAGCAGAAGCTCCATCGCTTCTGGAACCGTTACGTGGTTTATATGAAAAAAGATATTTTTAATATCTTGCTTCACTACGACATCTAAAAGTGCCGCAGTCATAGGCGTAGTTGTCTCAAAACCTATGGCGAAAAAGATGATTGTTTTATCGGGGTTTTCTTTTGCGATCTTAAGTGTATCAAGAGGTGAGTAGACAAACCGCACATCCGCACCTTTTGCGCGAGCATCTTGCAAGCTTCCCTTGCTTCCGGGGACTTTGATCATATCTCCCAAAGTAACCAGTATCACATCCTCCTGCATCGCTAAGATGTAGGCATGATCGATCCGCTCTTTTGGCATGATGCAGACAGGACAACCAGGTCCGTGAATAAAGTTGATATTTTCAGGCAAAAGCTGCAAAAGACCATACTTCATGATCGTATGGGTATGACCGCCGCATACTTCCATAATGTTTATAGGATGTGGAAGTTTTTTTGCATCCTCTTCGATCAGTTTTGCAAAACCCTGAATCACTTCTGGAGCTCTAAAACCTTTATAGAGATCTTTTAGCTGTAATTCACTCATTATGTGCCTCTATCAGGGCAGTTATCATCTTCTTCGATCAGAGTTTTTTTCTCAGTTTCATCCATCTTCTCAATGAGCTCGCTATAAATTTTCAAAGACTCCAGAGCATCCGCTTCATCGATCTTGTTCATAACAAAACCGATATGCAAAAGTACATAATCCCCCACTTTTACATCCCCAGCTTGCATCAGATCCAAGCCCGCTTCACGAGTAACCCCCATAGTATCGAGAGTTGCTACGTTTCTCTCTTTGTCTATCTCCACTACTTTGCTCGGAATTGAGAGGCACATGCTACATTCTCATCTTGCGTTTAAACTCGATCCAATCTATCACTCTTTGGATCGATGCGGGGTCTTTTATGCTCACCTCTAGGATGTCAACATTGGGTTTTACTTTTCTTGCCTCTTTTTTCTCGTGTTCGAGGTCATAATCAAAGTGCTCGATCAGATCCATCTTGGTTATCAGGATCAGATCAGCCTGGCGGAACATCACCGGGTATTTCTCTATCTTGTCACTTCCCTCAGGGGTTGAAACAAGGACAATGTTTAGATGCGAGCCCACATCATACGAAGCTGGACACACAAGATTGCCTACATTTTCCACAAAACATACGTCGATCTCATCAAGCGGCATATCATGCAACCCCTTATGGACCATAAAAGCGTCCAGATGACATGCTGAGCCTGTTTGGATCTGATATGCGGGGATCCCTTTGGACTTAATACGATCGGCATCGCGTGAAGTCTCCAAATCCCCCTCGATCACACCAAATTTAAAATCAGCCATATCCGCCATGCTTTCAAGCAGTGCAGTTTTTCCGCTGCCGGGTGAGCTCATAAGGTTGATACTGAGAACATTATGGTTGTCAAAATGGCTGCGGTTATGTGCCGCTTCATGGTTGTTTTTATCTAAAATTTTTGTAATTACACTGATCGTTTTCGCGTCATTTAACTGCGGGTTATGGTGCAGTGTTTCGTGAGCCGCCTGATGTTCGTGGGAATGGTCATGACTATGCTCATGATGGTGATGATGTTCATTCCCTTCTGCCGAAGTTGTCTCTGTTATACTGCATCCGCAATCTGCACACATATGTATTATCCTTTTAAATTTTTATGCCAAAAGCATATTTGCACCAACTGCCACCGAAATGATTCCCGCGCTTGCAAACACTCTTCTTACATCTGTTTGATTTGTCAAAAACTCTTTGTTTATATATAAAATCACCGCACCGAAACTTACAAAAATTATACTCACGCCCAGTACAAAAGCTAGCACCATAGAGAAGTCTATCACTTGGTTCTCTAACACTCCAAGGGTTACAAGCATTCCGCGAACACCGCCTATCCCCATAAGCGCTCCCATCGTCCATGCAGATGTTGAAGCGTACGAGCTGTTATGGGAGTGCTCTTTGCCAAAGTAGATGTGGATATGCTCTTTGTCGTCGTGTACGTGTTTGTTTAGGTGTATTTTATCTGCTAGGACCATATACAAAAGGTACAGACCCATACCTATGATGACACTTGACGCTATTATATCCCCATAACCGGTGATGTTTTCTGGTAAGTTGTAGGTTTGTAATATTTTTGCAAATACAAACAGTGTAATCCCGTGCCCAAAGGCAAACATGACAGTGATTATCATCGTTTTCTTCATAGACTTTCCAATGGAAAAATCAGCTATGGCAGTCAAGTGATCTGGTCCAAATGCATGCAAAACACCATACCAAAGCATTAATAAATAAGCAGTTTCCATCAAACAGTCCTTATAACGGGGAGTAATATATCTAATTTTAAATGATTTTATATTACATTACGTAAAAGCAAGATAAAAGCAGAGGAATATCCATGAAAGAGTTTGCCGTTTTAGGTGTTGGAAATATTCTGCAAAAAGATGACGGCATCGCCGTTTATGCTACGCAGTACCTAAAAAGCAATTACACCTTCTCTCCAAACATAGATATCATCAACGGCGGTATCGAGGGGATGGATCTGCTCAATGTCTTTAGCGAGTATAAACACATTATCATTCTCGATACTATTGCTCTCGAAGATGAAGCGGGGGCGATCTACCATATCCCCGCAGAAGAGTTAAACGGCTTTGGAGTCAACTCCGCTGATGCACATGCTGTAGGTGCTTTGCAATGTCTTGAGATCCTGGAGCTTATGGGAAAAGAGCTGCCCAAGTCAAGTGTACTAGGGATAGTTCCCAAGAGGATCGAGATGGAGATAGGTCTGAGCGACACACTGCACGCACAATTTGAAACGTACATAAAAACACTTCTTGGCATTTTAAAAGAGTCAGATATAACAGCTACGAAAAATGATACAGCTATATCTCTTAACGATGTGATCGAGAAGTTTAATAACCCTAGCTCATCACTGTAGCGATCTTATACCTTCCAAGCTCCTTCCCTTTTGCATCTATAACATGCACTGCACACGCTAGACATGGGTCAAAAGAGTGGATCACCCGTAAAACCTCCAACGGTTTTTCTCTGTCCTCTATCTTTACGCCTATCAGTCCCTCTTCATAAGCACCTCGAAGCCCGTCAAAGTTTTTCGGTGTGGCGTTCCATGTTGTCGGGGCGATCACTGAGTAGTTCTCTATTTTCGCGTCTTTTATGTTTATAAAGTGCGAAAGTGTTCCCCTTGGCACCTCTAAAAAAGCCCTCCCTTGAGTCTCACTCTCTAAGGCCTCAAAGCTGTACTGCGTCCATGTTTCGGTATCGTAATACTTTATATTTTGCAGCAGTTCCGAGACAATTTTGAAGATATACTCACACACATAACTGCTCTCTATAGCCCGAGCGGCATTTCTTCCTACAGATGTACACAGATCGATGAGCTCAAGATCGGTATCTTTCAAAAACTCATCCACAAACGAAGTGATAAGAGGATTCTTTTTTGAGTAGTTTATCAGCAGTCTGGCAAGCGGACCTGTTTCCATCGTCTGCTCCTCATAGCGCGGCGCTTTAATCCATGAGTATTTGTCATCATTTTTTGCCGTTTTCAAAGTGCCGTCGCTGTTTAAGTCGGTGTAGTTTATCTCCTCTTCGTCACTGTTTTCATTGAACCATGCCCGATCCACCTTCTCCGAAACTTTTGTGGGATCGAACTCTTGGACATTCTCAAAATCATGGTTATAGATCACCCCCTCACTAAAGAGCTTTTGCTCCCCTTCAAACTCGTATCCGCCCGAGGACATATAGTTGCCGTTGGCTCTTCCGATTCCCGCTTTTATCTCTTCGCGGTACGCTTTTGCAAGCAGTTTTGTATCGGGAAGATAGGCACGCTGTATAAACTCTCTAGCCTCTTTCATGATGAAAAGGTAGTCATTGACTCTTTGCGGGTTAAGCATATCTGCGACACTTGTCACTCCGCCCACTACAAGCGTTTGCGGGTGGGGAGTTTTTGCACCGAAGATCGCTACCGCTTTGGAGATTTTGGTTTGGAACTTGAGCGCTTCAAGGTAATGAGAGATCATAAGCAGGTTCTGCTCCGAAGTGAGCTTGTATGCCCCATGCCCCCAGTAGCCGTTAGCAAAGGGGCCGAGCTTGCCGCTTTTGACAAAGTTCTCCAACTTTTTAAGGGTCTCTTCATAATGGGAATGGGAATTTCTAAAAGGTTGTTCATGGTACTTGTGCGCCTCTTTTGAGGTCATTTTCGGATCAGCTTTCAAAGCACTCGTTACGTCCACATAGTCTAGTGAGTGCAGATGGTAAAAGTGCACTACGTGGTCCTGAATGAAAAGCGCCATAGCCATAAGATCACGAATGATCTCCGCATTTTTAGGGATCTCAAGGTTGTATGCATCCTCTACACAAGTGATAGCTCCGCGAAAATGGGAGTTGGTACACACCCCGCAAATACGACCCGCCAAGAGTCCTGCATCTCTTGGATCGCGGTTTTTAAGGATCGTCTCAATGCCCCGAAAAAGCTGTCCGCTCGCCCATGCATCTTGGACTACATTATTGTCATCCACCTCAACCTCTATGCGCAGATGCCCCTCTATTCTCGTAATGGGATCGATAACAATTTTTTTAAGACTCATTTTCTACTTCCTCTTCATACTTTCTCTCAGTCGCAAACTTATCAAAAAAGCCTGCCTCTACACACCCCATACAACCGTGACCCGCTTGAACCGGCCAGCTGGTTCCGCCGTTAAATTTCATAGTAGGACAGTTTGCATTTGCATAGGGACCTTTACACCCCATCTCAAAGAGGCAGTACCCTTTTTTGGCACCCTCGTCACCCCACTCTTTTACAAACTCTCCAAGTTCGTAGTGTCCGCGTCTCTCACAGTTGTCATGAATTCTTCCCTCATACGCCCACAGAGGTCTGTTATAGTCGTCAAGCGGCGGCAGTTCCTCAAACATCAGGTACGAAAGCAGTGTTCCCACGATGTTGACAGGGTTTGTCGGACAACCGGGGATATTGATAACATCATCACGCCCCAGAGCTTCAGCCACACCAACGGCTCCCGTAGGATTTGGTGCGGCAGCTACCACACCCCCGTCAAACGCACAGCTTCCCACGGCCATAATGAGTGCGGCATCTTTGGCTGTTTTTTGCAGCAGCTCCAAACCTGTCTCACCTTTTGGACCGATCCGCAGATACTTTCCATCCATCGCAAGAGGCACAGCACCCTCGACAATGAGGACATACTCCCCTTTTTGGTTTTTAACGATATCTTCTAAGACTGTCTCACTTTGATCCCCGCTTGGAGTCATCAAAAGCTCATGATAATCAAGCGAAATATAGTCAAATATCAGCTCCTCAATCGCAGGGTTTTCCGACTTTATAAAAGCCTCTGAATTTCCACTGCAGTCAGCTAACTCCAGCCATATGATCGGTACACGGTTCAGTGTTTCGATCCCCTTTTTGACTGCACCTTCAAAGTTAGGGTGCAGCTGCATATTTGCCGTGATCATAGAGATCCAGCTGTTGACTTTATGCTTTTCGATCTCTAAAGATTCCAAGGCATTCTCTAGATTCTCTGCATCTAAATTGTTTCTCGGGTGCAGCGTATTAAACTTGTCTATGCGCTTTTGCACAGCTGCGATCTCTTTTTCGCGTTCTATCTCTTCAGGGGTTTTTTTCACCATATTTGGGTCTATGAGCTCTTGTGAATCTTTGATGATATCTTCAACCATCAGCTTACATTTTCCACATACACGACCCGCCTGGGAAAAATCTGCCAGTTCAGAAAAGGAGCCGATACCGCTTTGTGTAACTATATCTACAAGGTCTTGATGATACACATGCTCACAGCTGCATACAAGTCTCCCCCGCTCACCGACAACTCTGTTTTCATAGAGATAGTTCACATCTACTTTCTCGCCGTTTTGCATCAAGTTTTCAAGGTAACCTACATCTACATTGGAGTTGATCCCTATAAAGCGGGTCAGTTTGTCGTTATTTAAAAAATATTCATCGATCCGATTCTCTTTTTTGGAGGTAATCAAAACCTTTTCATATTCACTCGAAAAGTCAGGGGATCGTACCTCTATAAGATCGAAATTCCCAACTTTAAGCATATCTATATCTATCTCACGGGTAAACTCTTTTTTCTCCAGGTTTAAGATGTGAGCGATTGCACAGTCAGCCTGCAGTGTACACGCCTTTACATGACCCGCTACAAAGTTAAACTCTTCCACTTCGGCACACTCCCCCACCGCATAGATATCTTCATCTTCGGTTTGCATAAAGTTGTTTGTAAGCAGCCCTTTATTTGCCCGCAATACATCCCGAAATATATCTATATTTGGTCGGATCCCTACTCCAAAGATCACAAAAGGGTTTTCGATTGTTAATTTTTTGGTTTGGAGTGAAGTTATCTCAGAGTTTTGAATAGTTTTATCTACGATCTCATCCTCGTAAGATATCGAGATCTTCCCTTTTTCGGTATATGACTCCTCTATGGTTTTGATAGCATCGATTGAGAGGTCTTTGCTGTAAAGCGCTTTGGAGCGTACAAGAAGTGTGACATGCTTTACATCCGGCATCTCATTGAGTGTATCGAGAAGCTCCAGGGCTATGGGGCCTGCTCCTACTATGACCGGTTCTCTGCCTGCAACACCATCGTGGATCTTTTTACAGTCACTCGCACTTCTAAAAACAGCGGCGTTTGCAATCTCCTCTATATCAAAAAGTGTGATCGGAGTAGAGCCTGTAGCGATGATCAGCTTGTCGTAACCATACATCGCATCTTGTGTCATAACCCGTTTGTTTTCTCGATCAAGCGTCGTGATTTTTTGGCGGAGTTCGAGTTTTATTTTGGGGTGGAGTGAGATTTTTATATCGTTAAGATCATCAGACTCCTCTATCAAACGGCATAGATGGATCCTGTCATATGAGGGGTATGCCTCATCGCTTAAAAGCACTATATCAAGGGAGATATCCTCTTGGATTAACTTGTTTGCTATATGAGCACCTGCGATCCCCGCACCGATAATAACAACTCTCATAATACACCCCTTTTGTTATAACCATTCCTAATATTGTATCAAGAATTAAATAAACTCTTTACTATCTCATCTAATTCTATACAATTTTCTCTTTGCTCTGCTGCAACACCAAGCGATTCAAGTTGCTCGAGCAGTGTTTGGATATACTTTTCCCACTCCTCTCTTAGCACCTCACTTACTCCCGCCTCTACCGAGAGGATATCGTTGGGGACTATGCTTACAACTGTTGTTTTAGCTGAATTGCCCTCTAGTGAACATACTTGCAGCATCTCGGCGATCTCCACTTCACCTGCTGTCTTTTTGACTTGCTCCCCCTCTAAAAACTGTTCGGTCGTCTTAACAATGATCTCTCCCGGGACTCTGTTTTTCTCCGAAGCGGTGTTGACGATGATCACCTCCTCATACTCTTGAAGCAGCTCCATCAGCCTAAGCCCTAAACTGCCACCCTCTATAATATCTACAGGTGCAGAAAAATCGTAGTTCTTTTCTATATACTCTACTATATAAACACCTAAGCCTTCATCTTTAAAAAGGATATTTCCCGAACCGATCAGTGCAACTTTTTTTTTCATCTTATTTTTCTCTGTGTAATGCATAATATGCCTGCCCAAAAGATATACCGCCGTCATTGATCGCTGTTTTGGTTTGAAAATAGTAGCGTATACTGTTTTGCTCAAATAGCGCAACAATTTTTTCAAGCAAAGTTTTGTTTTGAAACACACCGCCGCTTAGTATTACAGGAAGTTCCTGATGTTTGAGTGCGATCGTAAGCACTATCTCTGCAAGTGTATTTATAAACTTTGATGCGATCACAGAGTGCTCTTTTTCGTTTAAAATCTCTGCAACCATCTCTTTAAACTCTATAACATCATCATTGATTGTATACGAATAACTCTCCCCACTTCTATGCTCTTGTGCATATCGCTCTACGATCAGCCCGCTTTCACCCTCATAACTTAACTCTTGAAGATTACCACTCAAAGCATAAACGCCGTCAAAAAGTCTCCCGATCGAACTGCTTCTAGGGGAGTTGAGTTGTTTTGTGTGGATGAGATGATAATTTTCTATCTCCTTTTTGGAAAAAGAGTTTACGACCCCATTGTCCATCTGCACAATTTCCTCTTTGCTATAACACTCAAAAAGCAGAGACAAAGCGATACGCTTAGGCTCTTTTACCGCTTTTTCTCCCCCCAAGAGTGAGAACTCCTGAAGATGATAAAGCCGCTTGTACTTATTTGGCGTTACACGAAGTACTTCACCGCCCCACAAAGTAGTGTCATCTCCGTATCCTGTACCGTCAAAACAAAAAGCTAAAGCCTCCTCCTCCAAATTATGCTCAGCCATACACGCCAGTGCATGTGCATAATGGTGCTGCACCTCGATCAGCTCCACCCCTTTATGCTTAACAATATAACTCTTGGCCCATTTGGTAGTTTCATAGTTTGGATGTTTGTCACACACAATGATGTCGGGTTTAAAGTCATACACTCTCTCAAATGTATCTAAAGTTCGCAAAAAGTACTCAAAAGCTTCCAGTGAATTCAAATCGCCGATATGGGGAGAGAGGACCATAGTGTTTTCAAATGCGAGGGTAACGGTGCTTTTTTGATGTGCCCCGAGTGCAAGTACTTTTTTAGCAGTTTTTCTTTTTTGATGAAAACTCTGTGGTGCAAATCCACGGGCATGTCGTAAAAACACCTGCTTGTTTGCGACACTGCAAACCACACTGTCATCACAGGCATTAAGTATCTCCCGATCGTGTGAGAGTGCCTCAGCTATAAAGGGAAGTTTTTTAAACAGCTCCTCTTCATGAGTGATGATCGGCTCATCCCCCAAGTTTGCACTTGTGGCAACTATAGGCCTGTCAAGCTGTTCTAAAAGGAGCAGATGCAAAGGGGTGTATGGTAAAAAGACACCTATTCTGTCTATGTTTGGCGCTATAAGTTCGGATAAAAAGCTGTTCTCTTTTTTAGCCACTATAACTACGGGACGCTCTTTTGAGAGGATCAGTTCCTCATCTTTTTCGCTGAGATCCGCCACCTTTTTGATCGCTTCAAGAGTTGAAAACATCACCGCAAAAGGTTTACTCGGACGCCTCTTCTGTTCTCGGAGTTGCTTGAGTGCTTGATCGTTTGTAGCATCACAGATAATGTGAAAGCCCCCAATCCCCTTTAGAGCTACGATCTTGCCATCGTTGATATGCTCCACAAATGCATCGATCGAGAGGTTTAATGCAGGTCCGCAATCAAAACAGGAGATCGGCTGTGCATGAAAACGGCGGTTTGTGGGATCGTTATACTCCTTTTGACACGCCTCACACATCTCAAAACTTTGCATTGAGGTATTTTTGCGATCATAGGGCAAAGCGTTTACGATGGTGTATCTCGGGCCGCAGTTTGTGCAGTTGATAAAGGGGTACTTATAACGTCTATTTGTGGGATCGTTCATCTCATCGGCACAATCTTGGCATATTGCAATATCTGGCGAGAGCATTGCGGTGGCATCTGTCTCTTTTGAACGGAGAATTGAAAAATCTTGTGTGTTTTGGAACTCAAGAGTTTGTATATCTATAGTATCTATTCGAGAGAGCGGAGGTTGTTTCTCCTGCAGCTCTTCTAAAAAATTCTCTATAGAACTATCTAGTCCTTCAACCTCTATAACAACACCCTCACCGTTATTTAATACATATCCGGCTAAAGAGTGTTCAAGTGCTAATTGATATACAAAAGGGCGAAACCCGACACCTTGCACCACTCCGGCAATATCGAGTCTTAATCGTTTTTTAGAGATATTTTTCATTGGTTTGATTATACCTTATCTATGCTATACTTCAAAGATGTATAACCATTCATATCCAGTTTTTATCCATCATATTTTTACATCACCTGAGCACAACTACTTTACAAGAGAAAAGTTTGACGGAGGCGATGCACAAACTCTTGAACATGCACAGATAAACCTCCATAAAGATCGGGGACTAGAGGGTGACCGATTTGAGTTTTCAAAATACCCGATCACACTCATCTCAGCCGAAGTGATCGATGAAATTTCAAAAGAACTGGGCTTTGAAGCAGATCCGAAACTGTTCCGCCGAAACATAGTTATAAGCGGTATCCATCTTAATTCTCTGATTGGAAAAAAGTTTTATCTGGGTGGTGTTCTTTGCGAAGGGATAGCACACTGTGCACCCTGTACATGGATGAATGCCGTAATCGCAAAAGAAACCTATAAACTTATGAAAGGGAGAGGCGGTCTGAGAATAAAGATTTTAGAGGGTGGGAGTTTAGAGCTTGCAGAGACAACAATCGAAAGTGATAAAGAGATCACTTTCGATCCCCTCACTCCCCTCAGCAGACCAAAAATACCTAGTTTTGATTTTTCAAAAGAGCTTTGATCTCTTTGAGCTCACGATGAAGTTCTTTCATGTCGTAGTGCACCACTTCATCAGTATGGTGTAACTCTTCCACTATCGTTTCTGTTTCATTTTGATTTAACACCGCCATAGCATCTACAACTACAGCTACGATCAAGTTGATCATTACAAACGTGGTTATAAATATAAATGGTATAAAAAAAAGCCAAGCAGTTGGATGTACCTCCATAACAGGACGCACTATTCCCATAGACCAAGACTCTAAGGTCATAACCTGAAACAGTGTATAAAAAGAGGCTCCAAGATCGCCGAACCATTGCGGGAACTTCTCTCCATAAAGATTGGTCGCCATGATCGCAAAAATGTAAAAGACCAGCCCCATAAGCCCTATGATTGAAAGCATTCCCGGGATCACGCCCAAAAGAGCAGCGACAATCTTTCTCATCTGCGGCACTACCGTTATAAGTCTAAAGAGTCTTAATACTCTGAGGATTCTGAAGATTCCAAACCCTGCACTTGCCGGCACTAATGAAATAGCAACTATAATAAAGTCAAATATACTCCACGCATCTTTAAAGAATGCCACTCTGTATGCATATGTTCGCAACAAGATCTCGATCGTAAACACCGTAATTACAAAGTTGTTAAACAACTCAAAAGCCCCGCCGTAATTTAAAGTGAGCTCTTGTGAGGTTTCAAACCCCATAGTGATACCGTTTAGAATAATCAAACCTATTATAAAGTTTTTAAAACTGTCTAATTCAACAAAATTTTGAACTCTTTTTTGCATCTATTCCTCTTTGTTTTTTATCAATTTTTCAAAAGCGAATTTTAGCATAGAAGAGAATACAAACTACTCAAACATCTTTTCAAAATCGGGATTGGATTGTCTTTGACAGCTTTTACGCATTTGTTCATTTTGCTTTTGTGCCAGTTTAAACTCTGCTATTTTTTTCTTGTTTATCAATGTATTTGGCAAAATAACCGTTTCCATACCGTAAGCAACACTGTAACCAAAAACTTTTTTTCCGATCACATTTTCTATATTTTGCAATACTTTTAAAGGTTCTATACCTTCACAGTGAAAATCTGCCCCTCCGTTTACACAGGTACAACTTCTTTTCATCTTATAAGCGCCTATAGCTCTTTTAGAATGGTACAGAGGAATCGACTTTATGTTCTTTCCGCTAATCTCGACACCAGGTTTATGCGCTGCGTAAACGATAGCTTGGAGCTTCACTTTGTATGGGTTTTTTATGATCCAGCGCACGGCATCGTAAGAGTTTAAAACCAGTACTACCGGTTTTTTGCTTCTTGCCAGTTTTAACGTTATACTTTGATCTTTTCGTTTGCTCTCATAAGCCCCTGCAAATACTACGACACTGTTTTTTGACGTTTTTTGCTGCAACTCTTTTTGAATCTCGCCAATCGAGTAAAGCTTCTCCTTATCCTTCATTGTAAACATAAAACCTACCGTATGCCAGTTGTTAACATACTCTACCTCTATTTTATGCTTCCCTTTTGTAAACTTATGTTTAAACTTTTTATTGCTTCCACCTTCATACACAACCATACCGTCTATGATGACACGGGTTCTTGCCCAGCTTTGTGAGACACTTAACTCCTGCTCTTTCGTCTCCTTAAAAATAAAGTTTCCAACCCAGTATCCACCAAAGTTTTTTGCATCTATATTGTGAAAATCTTTCCATGGATAGTTTACGGCAACCTTATTTACGATCTCACTTGCGATCAGCTTTTTGGGGTGGTTTGTATCTATGTAAAACGCTTTAAACTTATTTATCGGTATATTGTTTTTGGGATTGAGATATTTACCCCAGGTTTTCTTTGCCTTTTTCGGCAAGTCTATTTTATCTATACGGTTATGTGTCGGAAAAGATGTTTGCGGCATAGGGCGTGAAGCCTGATGCTTTTTATACGCTGCATCATCGAGTAGGTACTCCACTTCGATTGCTCCTAGCTGATCTTTTGGTGTTTTTTTCTTTTGATCTTCTTTTTTGTACCTATAATTGTAAAGATTAAGATGACCGTTTTTTGCCGTAAGAACTATACTTTTTATATATTTGTGAGGGTTTTTCCACACTATTGCATTGCTAGATTGAAAGCTTGGTTTTGCACTGACAAGCTTTTTGTTCTTTTTTGCGACCCATAGTCCCAATGGATTACGACCGGCTTTGATCTTGTGAAATGACCCGGCTTGAAAGTCGAGATCGTAAAGAGCCTGCCCGTAAATTAACAACTTTTTGACACGCCCCCTTTTTGTATACAAAATATCTAAACCGTTTCTAAGTTGGCAGTACTCACCCTCCTCCAAAGATGTACATTTACGATGGATCCCAAATTTTGCCTCTACAAACTCCCTGTTTTCATTGGCATAGATACCGATGTCAAACGCCTCCTGCTCCTTTTTAAAATTCTCAAAATATCTACCGCTTTCAGTCCTTATACCGTTGCTATATACCGATATTTTTTGCAAGCTGTTAAAACATACGACACTTCCCTTTCTAGCCTTTTGAAGACTTCTCTTTGGTTGCAAGACAAGGCTAAACTCCTCTTTCTTTTGAACCATCACTCTTTGTTCAATGTTATGGACTAACTCTTTTTCAAAGATGGCAGGATAGTTGACTTGACACAACATAGGTTCCGATGTTTCATTTGTGATCGTCTCAGACAGTAGTAAAGTATTAAAAAGAATAAGCAAAAATAGTATCTGTTTCATTTTGTTTCCCTATATTTTTACATCATTGTAGGGAAAACTTACTTAGGTTGAATTAAAACAGAAAATATTACTTATAGCATACTGCGAAGAATAATCGCATAGTGCAGGACTACAAGATTAAGCAGAAGGATCATGAGTGAAGAGCTTCTTGAAAGGAAGTTTTGCAGTTTCGTACGGCATTTGCCGTTTGTTTTCATCGCCACTACAAAGTGTAAAATAGTAAAGAGTACGACAAAGAGTACCAAAACCATTTTGTTGATAAATACTTCATCGATCGGAGCAGAACTTCCCTCTAAAAGTGCAGAAATTAGCCCTGCATTGTCTGCCATGAGGATACCACTAATGAGTAAGATCACAAGCGATACAAGCTCAAAATAACCGAAGATCGGACCTATGTTTGGATACACCTCTTGCTGACGTTTTTTATCTCGCAGCGACACTCCCAAAACAAACATAAAGATAGATCCACCGATCCAAGCCATAGCTGCCATGAGGTGAAAGTGTATTAAAAATTCCAAACGTGTCCCTTATACGATCTTCTCTTGTCCCAAGCGGTACAAAGCAAAGTCGTATTTTAACGGATCTTCTTTGTCAAACTCTTTAAGAGTCTCCGTGAGTTCGATCGCAGCTTGGAGATCGTAGGTTTTACGCTTTAGTAAACCCAGTTTTTTACTCACGTTAAAAGTGTGTGTATCAAGAGGGATAATTAGATCCGCTTTATCTACCCTGCTCCATAGTCCCAGATCGATATTGTCCGAGCGCACCATCCATCTCAGCCACATCATCCAGCGTTTAAGTGCTCCGCTGCCTTTTGTTTTTGTAGTTATTTTTCCGATCAAAAAGCTATACCCCTGCGAAGTATGCGGATAGAGCTCGTGCAGTTTTTTCACGATCCCGTTTATACCATCTATCACAGAGTTGTTTTTGGTATACATCTCCACAAAAACATCCTCCAAACTACACTCTTGCTTTAAACGTTTGAGTGCTATAAAAAATGCGATCAGATCTTCACTCTTTTGAAAACGGTAGTAATGGTTTGATAAGGAGGTTTGTATCTCTTGTTCGCTTTTTTCCAACAGTGAAAAATCGAGTGATTCCAGAAACTTCACGATCTGCTTGACGTTTCCATAAGCAAATAGGGAGCAGATAAGGGCTATCGTTTCATCATTGTATTTTCGTGCGACTATGATGGGATCGAGTCTCTCCTCACACACCTCGTCGTATCGGTTACGTGATGCAACCTCTCGATCGAGCAGCTCTTTTATACTCAAGCGTGTCCCAACTGATAGAGTTTTTTTCTCTCACTCGAGCCTGCGATATTGAGCTGTTTTCGGTATTTTGCGATCGTACGGCGGACCATTTTGACTTTGAACTTGTTCTGGATCAGCTCTAAAAGCTTCATATCGCTTAGAGGTTTCTCACGGCTCTCCTCTTTGACAAGTCCAACGAGAAACTCTTTGATCGCCGCATTACTTACATCTTCATCGATAGCCGTGGTAAAAAACTCTTTCATAGCATACACACCGCGATCGCAGGCTATATACTTGTTTGCTATCGCACGGGAGATCGTAGAGGGGTTATGCCCAAACTCATCTGCTAATGTTTTAAGCGTGAGCGGCATCACCTGCCCGCCTATAAAAAAGTCGTACTGATACTCAACGATCATCAGCCCTACTTTATAAAGGGTCGCTTTTCTCATCTCCAAAGCATCTACAAGAGACTTAGCCTCTTTGATCTTCTGCGATATAAACTCATGCTCGACACCGTAAGCGTTATCGATCTCGATCGAAGGGTAGTAGGAGTCGTTGAGTTTTACCTCGATCTGATCCTCATCGTTAAAGTAGATCATCAGATCAGGCACTACATGACTGGAATCCTCCTGATACTCTATACTTGGCGGATTTTTAAATGTAGAGATGACATGCATCACCTCTTGAAAATGCTCTTTCTTAAAGTAGCTGTGAATATTTGGAAGATCATTGATCATCTCCACTGCCAGAGGATATGCTTCGTTAGATATCTCAGAATTATCGAGCTGAAACAAAAATGACTCTTGCAGGTTTAGTGCCCCTATCCCTAAAGGCTCTATATATGAAAATCGTTGACGCACTTTTTCAAAAGCATCTGTTGTGATGGCATGCTCTTGACAAAACGCATCGGTGTCCCCTTCGTAGTAGCCGTCTTCATCCAGATTTGCCACTACATACTGTGCGATCTCCTGAGAGATTGGTGTTGGAAACAGAGGTGCTTCAAGCTGTTCATCCAACACTTCGTACAAACTTTTTGACTGTACGGTGAGTGCCTCTATCTGTTCGGTTCTGGAGTTGCTGACATGACCTGAGAAGATCTTTTTTGGGATCTTTTTTTCAAAATCCTCTTCATAACCCGACTTAACTTCTACAACAGGATTGGCATTTACAAAAGGCTCCATCGCCTCACCCAGATCGGAGAGACTCGAGTGGAGGATCGGAAGCCAGTTTCTCAGTGTATTTGAGAGTTTATGTTTGGTTTCAACACTTTGGGTTTGTCGTAAAACTGCCAAATTTTTCCTTAGAGTTTAAAATGTTCGCCGAGATAGTGTGTACGGACATCTTCGTTTTGTCCGATCTCATCACTTGTTCCGCTTGCGAGCAGTTCACCCGACTTGATAACATACGCGCGATCACATACGTCTAAGGTTTCACGAACATTGTGATCGGTGATAAGTACACCGATATCGTACGATACCAACTGGTGGATAACTTTTTGTATATCCATAACTGCGATCGGATCAACCCCTGCAAAAGGTTCATCAAGAAGCAGAAATTTCGGATGGTTTACAAGTGCACGGGCGATTTCGACACGACGACGTTCACCCCCGGAGAGTGATACCCCTTTACGGTAGCGGATCGGCTCGATGTTGAACATATCCAAAAGCTCCTCTATTCGCTCTTCTTGTTTATGTTTTTCTTTGATTCCCACCTGTGCGGCGATAAGCAAGTTATCTTCAACACTGAGATCTTTAAAGATCGATGCTTCCTGAGGCAGATACCCGATCCCTTTAAGTGCTCTTTTGTGCAGCGGCATTCCCGTAAGCTCATTATCATCAAAAAACACTTCACCGTCACTCGCAGCTACAAGTCCGCAGATCATATAAAAGGTTGTCGTTTTTCCCGCTCCATTTGGTCCGAGAAGCCCTACAACCTCACCGCTGTTTACCTCTAAAGAGATCCCTTTTACAATGTTAAGATCTTTAATACTCTTTTTTAAATCAACCGCTTTTAGTTTATGCATATTGTATATTCTCTTTTCTCATCTGAAATCTTCTCTATCTCGATCGTCGCCACATCGAAACCTGCAGCATCCAAGATCTTCTCCAACTCATCGTTCCCCCACTCTATAAAGTGCAGACCTTTTTTTTCAAGCTCCTCTAACATTCCGAGTGCTACAAAATGGTCAAGCCCTTTATTGTAGATGTCATAATGGTAGGTATCCTCCCCGTAACATTGTTGCAGGGAAAAGGTGGGTGATGTCACATCATCACAGATCCCTTTGAGTTTTGCCACTGTTTTTACAAAGGTTGTTTTTCCCGCGGCAAGATTACCCTTTAGGATCACAACACCCTCGGAAAAACTCTCTAAAAACTCCGAGACCACCTCTTCTAACTGGTCCAGCCCTACTCTGTATACTTTTTCACTCATAGTTTGTTTGATATCTCTACGATCTGTTTTAGTTTTTTCTTCGCTCTTGCATTTGCCAAGGCTTCACGTCCCATCTCTAATCCGTCTTGGATATCTCTTGCCAAACCGTCAACCATCAATGATGCCGCGGTATTAAATAAGACGATATCACGTTGTGCCTCTGTTGCCGTATTGTTAAAAATATCGAGCATTATTTTTGCATTTTCTTTTGCATCACCGCCTTTTATAGCCTCTAGCGGAGCGAGTTTCAAACCGTAACTTTGCGGATCGATCTCAAACTCTGTAACTACACCGGCTTCAAGTCTTGTCGCATAGGTAATATCGCTGATACCGATCTCATCCATACCCTCTTTCGAGCTTACAACGAGTGCAGATGTAGCCCCGTTCATTTTTAGAGCTTCAGCCATCTTGGTCGTAAAACTTTTATCAAAAACTCCAACCATATACTTGCTGATCTCAGCAGGGTTTGTAAGTGGGCCTAAGACATTAAAAATAGTCTTTTGCGGGATCGACTTTCTAATAGGCATGATAAACTTCATCGCAGGGTGATGGTTTTGTGCGAACATAAAACACCATCCCGCTTCTTCGAGTAACTTTGCATTTTGCTCTATCCCCAAAGAGAGGTTCACTCCAAGAGCTTCAAGTACATCTGCACTTCCACTTTTAGACGTGATTGAGCGGTTCCCGTGCTTGGCAACCGTAGCACCACAAGATGCAGTAAGAATCGAAGTGGTTGAGGAGATGTTAAAACTTCCTATCTTATCACCACCCGTCCCTACGATATCTATCGCTTTTGCTTTGGTCTCTTCTGAAACAGGGAGTTTGATCGCATAAGAGCGCATCACCTCAGTTGCCGCTGCTATCTCCTCGACAGGTGTCGTCTCATCAAGAACGATGCTCTCTAAAAAAGTTTTCATTTGAGCATCATCCATCTGATGCTCAAACAGTTTCGTAAATGCTCCCTTTGCCTCTTCGTAGTTCATCTTTATAGTTCCTCTATATATTCGTGTTGTATTGATTTTGGTGTCGATTTTGTAGTGGGAATCTGCAAAACTTTATACTTTTTTGCCCCTTTGAGATAGTTGATCGTAATGATACTTCCAATCTCAACATTTTTGCTCGCTTTTGCTACGGCATCGTTGATCAAAACCACCCCGTTTGCAATCATATCTTGTGCAACTGATCGTCTTTTTGTTATATTTACTGCATTTAAAAATTTATCTATTCTCATGGGCTTATTGTAAGAAAAGAAAACTAAAAGTTTAGTAAGAGTTGGAACATTTTTTGCGTATTTTGACAAGAGTTTCTCAAAATACCTTACATCAACATATCTTTATGCATTTGTTTTCTTGTGCTACACTACTTTTATGGAAATATTTTTACAAACGATCGGCTCTATCAACGATGAAACCAGAGTAAAGATACTCAGGTTTATCTACGAAAACGGTGAAGTGTGTGTATGTGATCTGGAAAATTCATTTGATATGATACAGTCACGCATCTCAAGGCATCTCAAGATCTTAAAAGACGGCGGTTTTTTAAAAGTAAAACGTGACGGGCGCTGGGCATACTACTCGATCCGCTCCCCTCTTGACAAGTTTCGCCAAGAGATTTTAGAAGAGATCAGCTACCTCGATCTCGATATTCCAAAGCTCAAAAAAGGTTGTAAACTCAACCCTTAAAACAGAGCTTCAAAATCCTTTTGATCAAGCGGTTTGTGGAAATAGTACCCTTGGTACAGATCACAATCCAGCTCCTCTAAAAAGTCTTTTTGGTACTTCTCTTCAACCCCTTCAGCGACAATCGAGAGATTCATATTTCTTGAGATCTCTATAATACTTTTTACTAGTAATGCCTGCTGTTCATCGTCGAGTTCTGAGATAAACGACTTGTCGATTTTGAGCTCATCTATAGGTATCTCACGAAGATAACTGAGCGAGGAGTATCCCGTACCGAAATCATCCATCGAGAACTTTATCCCAAAAGTTTTGAGTGTATTGATCACATCGATGATCTTTTTAAGGTTGTCCGACGTACTTGTTTCAGTGATCTCAAACACCACCTGTGTTTTAAAACTATAGATATTGTAACGATCAAACAGTTTTTCCACCATGTTAACAAAACCGTTATCTAAAAACTGTCTCATGCTTATATTAACAGATATCTGACCGAGTTTAATCCCGCTGCGATCCCATTTCACAAGAGATTGCAAGGCACGCTCTAAGATATACTCACCAAGTTCAATGATATAACCGGTGTTTTCAGCTATCGGGATAAATACATCAGGTGCTACGAAGCCGAGTTCATGGTTATGCCAACGTGCAAGCACTTCACAACCGATAACTCTCCCTTTGCCGTTAAGCTGTGGCTGATACTGCAGTTTTACCTCATTTCTATCTACGGCAAAGTGTAAATGTCTCTCGATATCAAGCTTCTCCTCTATCAGTTTACACAGTTCATCGTTAAAGAGAATGATCCCGTCTCTGCCATTGTTTTTTGCCTCATACATGGCGATATCCGCCTCTTTTAAAAACTCGTTGGCTTGAAGTTTTGGATTGTTTATAATACTAATACCGATACTTGAACTGATAAAGAGATGGTTCCCTTCAATAGTATACGATTGCTTGATCGTCTCTAGAAGCTCCTTGGAAAATTCTCGGGCATCTTCTAAACACGCATCGTTTGTTTCAAACCCCTGACTCAGTATACAAAACTCATCTCCGCCTAAACGCGCAACAAAATGTTTCCCTTTTACAGAGAGCTTTGTCATACGCTGAGACACTTCGATAAGCAGCTGATCTCCGATATCATGTCCCAACGTATCGTTGATTGTTTTAAAGTGATCAAGATCTATAAGCAGCAGGTATGTAAATCTGTCACGGTTCTCTTTTACCGAGTTCTCCAACACCTCAATGAAGTATCTTCTATTACCAAGTCGCGTCAGATAGTCATGATATGCTTGAAATCTGCTTTTGACAAGATACTCATGTGTATTTTTCGCTGCATAGAGTAACACTATACTCAGAACCAGTGTAAAAACTGCCAAAATATCGCTATAGACCGAACCAACCATGATAAAATAGATCGTAATCGGTAACATCAACGATGTAACAGTTGAGATAACCAGGTTTTTTTGTGATGCCAAGATCGTTGCAGCTACAACGGTACAGCCAAGCTGTGTAGCAATCGCCATATAATGCATATCTATTGTGTCATGCAGTACATAATAGACAAACATTATAGTCCAGAGGGAAAAGTAGACAAACATAAACCAGCGTACTTTGCTGAGCCAGTTTTTTTGCTGCCCCATCGTTACACAGTGTTTATATCTTACATAAAGCATGTAGCCATATACAGAGACTGCAAGGATAGTTAAAAACCATAACACCTCTACAACCATATTTGTATACAAATATCCGGTAACAATATAACCCGGTGCGGTCCCTGCCAATAAAGCTATAACCACTAATACCTGCTTATGCATAAATTTATAAAAACTTATATTTTCATTCATTCTTTTTCGGCCTAATATTATAAATTTTGCTTATTGTATCAAAATTTTATCAACATGTTTAATCTTCATTGAGATATTTTTTTGTATAATCCTTTTTATGTTAAATTTATACTCAAAGCCCCTTATAGATACTCTGGAACTCCTTCAAGAAAAGACAGAACAACTCAAAGCTCATGAGATAATCGAATTTCAAGTTTACAATCCCGATCTCGAAAACTCCAAGCACTCCTATAAGACCTGGCTCGATCTCGCCCACCTTCTCAAGTGCAAGATGCTCACCCCGCAAATACTCGATGATCAGTTTATAGTTATGCGCTACAAAAAGCTCTCATCCGACAGCTTCCATGCTATCGGTGCTGACAAAGAGGAGAAGTACGGAGCAGAGTCGATATTTGCAGAGCTCGACAAAAACGAGGCAACTGCATTTATCTACCACTATTCTCAAGCACTTAAAAACGTAAAAGTTGCTCAGAGAAAACGGGTACTGAACCTCGGAGTAAACAAAGGGGATGAATTTCATGTAGTTGAAAAACTCTCTCAAAACTTTGCAGAACAGGAACTTTTGGGGATCGACTATTGTGATTCGGCGATCGAAGATGCAAGAAAAAGTTTTCAAGGGTATGACAATGTCAAGTTTCTCCAAGCCGATATCAAAGAGCTCAATAATTTAAATCTTGGAGAGTTTGACCTTATCATCTCCATAGGTACCCTGCAAAGCTCCAATCTCAACCTCAACGAAACACTGATGTCGATCGTTCAAAACCAGCTCAGCCCTACGGGTGCACTGATACTCGGTTTTCCGAACTGCCGCTGGATCGATGGTGAGATGATCTACGGGGCGATGATGCGAAACTACAACTATTCGGAGATGTCGAACCTCTATAAAGATGTCGTATTTTGCAAAAAATACCTGCAGCAAAAAAAGTTTCGTGTGACTATTACAGGGAAAGACTATATCTTCTTGACTGCTACGTCGATCAGGAGCTGAAACTCTTTCGTTGCAAACTCTTTACCGTTAACTACGATCGTAAGTGTTTGTACCCCATCATAATACTTTCTCGTAGTTACCTCTTTAAAATGGTGTGCTTTGTTTATAGTTATCTCTTGTGTGTTTATATCCCGTTCAGATATCTTAAACACTTTATAGTTTCTCTTCCCCTTTTGTCTTAGGAGTCCCAGTTTGTATTCGATCCTCAGTTTTCCCAGAGCTTTTTTAGAAAATATTTTAAATGAAAAATTAAGCAGCTCATTGAGATGAACACTCTGATCGAGTGTAAAATTAGAGATCTCTATCCCTTCTGCCGAATATCCAAAGAGTTTGAGTACATCTTTATCCCCTGCTTTTAAGAGTGTGCGTGCAGCATGTTTTACGATCCAGTCTCTGTTTTTTGAAATACCGTACCACTTTTGAAACACCCCTTTTACGATCTCGGGATTGTCTTTTGAGATATCGTTTAGGTTGTTTGCAACACTTTTTTGCACATACCTGCTCGGATCATCTTTAAGCAGCTCCAAAACCTCTAAAACTTTTGACGGGTCCTGTTTATACTCAGGAAGTGCTTGCCCCCAAGGAAGTCGAGGTCTACACCCTTCACTTGCCAATCTTCTTACGTGCTCGTTCTCATCTTGTGCCCACTCTTGAAAGGTCTCTATCAACTGTGGATACTTTATCAAAAACGGGCGTACTGCGTATTCGCTTGAAAAATTTTGCGTAAAAAGTTTTAGAGCTTCGATCGACTCCTCAAAATACCCTAAACCGTACACCTCTACAAAATCGGGAAATACCGTATGGAAAAGCCCGTTAAACTTGCCATGTACTTGTTTTAATATCTCCAGTGCTTGTAAGTACTCAGGTAAAAACTTCCCTAAAGACAAAGAGATCGCACGCATTCGCTCTTTTAACTCTTTTTGCTCCCAGGAGTCGTTGAGTAAAGAGTTTATAAACTGCTCTTTAGAAAATGCAGCATCGATCGCTTTTATCTCGTCTGCAAGTCTTGTTATCTCATTTGTATTGTATATATTTTTAAAAGGTTCCATAGCTCTGTTTTTTTAGAAACAATTATAGTAAAATGCAGGTATGAAAACAATGATATTTTTTGCTGCACTCTCATTACTGTTCTTATCCGTCCATGCACTTTTCTACCTGAGGGTAGTTCGTAAACTCTTAGTGGTCCAAAAGTTTAAAAATGTTTTCACCCTGTTTTTGGTAGTTAACTTTATACTCAACCTCTCCTACTTTTTAGTACGTTACAGTGATATACTCCCCTACCGGTTTACATACCTCTCCTCTACGTCGATCGGTATCTCTTTTGTACTGCTTTTGTATCTACTCCTTCACGAGATACTCCATCTCTTTCACAAATCACTCAAAAGTCTCAAGCGCTCACGCAGGGAGTTTATAAAAAAAAGCGGTGACGGAGCCCTTATGGCACTTGCCACCTCCTATGTGACAGCGGGAATCTACGAGGGAAGTAAAGAACCGGTAGTAAATGTAATCAAAGCAAAACTGTTTGATTTTTCAATTGTGCAGATCAGTGACCTGCATATCGGCGGACTGATCGATCAAAACTATGTCAAACACAGTGTAGAGAAGATAAACTATCTCAAGCCCGATCTTGTAATTATCACGGGTGATCTGATCGATACCGAGATCGAATATATCTCCGATATAGTCTTGGAACTCAATAAGATAGATGCAAAGTACGGTATCTATATGGTACTGGGCAATCATGAGTATTTTCATAACCCTTATAAGATTATCGATTTTATCCGGGCCAAAACCAAGATACAACTGCTCCTTAACGATGCAGTGACTATAGAGCCACTTAAAGTCAATATCGTAGGGGTAAACGATATATTCGGCTATCGGACAGGGGTACTCGAGCCTGACTTTTTTCAAGCTTCTAGCAAAGCGGATAAAAGATACCCGTCGATCCTTCTCTCTCACCAGCCAAAGTCGATCGAAAACCTCGGCAGTTTCACTCCTGAACTGATACTCAGCGGACATACTCACGGCGGACAACTCTGGCCGTTTAACCACCTGGTGATGTTACAACAACCATACCTTAAAGGGCTGCATACACTAGACTATGGCGGCAAAATCTATGTAAATTCGGGGATAGGTTTTTGGGGACCGCCAATGCGTTTAGGCTCTCAAGCCGAGATCGCATATATCATCTAACTTTTTTCGAGGTTTTTATCTTAATTGTACGCGGCTTTCTTTTCGGTTGTGCAAATTTATTGTCGGAACGTTCTTTTTTATCATACTTTTTTTTATTACCAAAAGGTTTGTGTTTTTTTCCGGATTGGGCACGGCGAGACTGATACTCTGCACGCTCTTCTTCAGTGCGGACTGTCCCGTCTTTATGATGATTACGCTGACGACGCTTATCACCACGTGGTTTTTGATCACGTTGCGAACTGTTTAGAGTTTTAACAGGTTCAAAACCCTCTAGGTATTTTTGCGGAATCGTCCGACCTAATAAAGTTTCGATCTGGTAAAGCAGTTGTGATTCCTCTGCAAGCAGCAGCCCAATTGAAAGCTCTTTGGCACATGACAAACGCTTAATGTAATGCAGGGCTTTTACAGGAAGATCAGCATGGATGATGAGATCAAACTGTTGCGCATCTGCAACCATGATTTCATCATCGGTCATAACGGTAATATTTTCAGCCTCTTCAAGCGAGAGGTTATCCTGCTGTGAAACGGCAATGAGGATGGACTTGTCGGCATAATGTGAAATGAGTTGTGTCAACATCTCTTGCTTACGTGAAGGTTCAGAGTGATACAACCAATGGTTGTTGCGCTTAATGGTAATAGAAGATAACATGAATGTCCTTAAAAAATATCTCGGGCAGATACAAACGAGTATGGTATTATAGCTGGATTATTATATAATCTATATATACAAATAAAAGGAGAGTGAAAACCACATGAATATTACCCGTCTTCTCTTTTTTTCTTTAGGGCTTCTAACAGTACTGATAATCTTTGTAAAAAGCGGAGATGATACAGATAAACACCCTTTATCCAAAGAAGCAATCATCCTTGCTTTTGGTGACAGCTTGACTGCCGGATACGGAGCATCTAGAGGCAAGGGTTATCCTGCACAACTGCAACGTCTGAGTGGCATAAAGGTTATTAATGCCGGTATATCGGGAGAAGTTTCTGCTGATGGTTTAAAGCGGCTTCCAGAGTTGCTTCGACAGTATAAGCCTCAGGTGGTCATACTTTGTCACGGGGGTAACGATATATTGCGAAGAAAATCGATGCACCAACTACAAGAGAACCTTCGCCAAATGATACTTCTAAGTCAAAACAATGGTGCTGAAGTACTCCTTGTCGCTGTTCCTAATTTTGGTTTATTGGGTTTGTCTGCACTGTCACAATATGAAGTTCTTGCAGATGAGTATAAACTTATGTTTGCTGAAGACGTACTCAGTGATATTTTGGGAAGTAACCAACTTAAAAGTGACAGAATTCACCCTAACGATAAAGGCTACAAAGTGATGGCTGAACGTTTTTATGAGATTTTATCGGATGAAGGCTTACTGGGTAAACTCTAAAAAATCTTCCCTGGAATGGATCATGATAACTACCTCTAACTCAAACGCAGTGCTCTGATGTTCAAAAAACTCTTTTGTCATCTCAAATACTTTGTATTTGTCCAAGCCGCATGCAAAGCATACTTGAAGTTTTTACAATTTCCACTTCCTGAAAGCAAAACATCACCTTGTTCGATACGGGGATGATCCTTTAAGTACTCTTTTTTTACTTCGAAGAGTATTTGCTGAAAATAATTTCCACCACAGCTGTCTCTAAATGCTTTTGAAACTCCACTCCCCAACGTCAGTTCCGTATTGGAAGCGTTTACTATAAAAGAGGCTGGCTCCTCAATAAGGTCCCCGTGCTTTACTGCAACTTTCATCTCACACAGTTTCGCCCGCTATCTTTTGCTTTGTAAAGGGCCTGATCGGACTCTTTTAACAACTCTGAGAGGCTCTCTTGATTTTGCAATTCTGCCAGACCGATACTCACGGTAAAAGAGAGCTTCACTCCATCACTGTTTGTATACTCGAGAGACTCTATCTCTTTGAGAATCTTTTTAGCCAATGTAGAGGCACCTTGATGATTTGTATTTTGCAAACAGACAACAAACTCTTCACCGCCGACACGTCCAAATATATCACTCTCTCTTAAAAGTCCGCTTATTGTATCTGTAAAGAGTTTTAACACCTCATCCCCCACCTGGTGACCGTAGGTATCGTTCACCTCTTTAAAGTGATCGATATCGAGGGAGAGTACCTGCAGGGGTGTATTGTTACGTTTAGCCACTTGAAAAAGTTTTTCTGCCAGTTTCATAAAATATCCACGATTATGTATCCCGGTCAATGCATCCGTATGTGCATACTCTTTTAACCGTTGATTTGCTTCATACAACGCCTCTGTTCTCTCGTGAACTTTATTGTCAAGTTCTCGGTTTATCTTTTTTAGATAGAAAAAATGTATAACACCCCCTATAGCAAAAGCGATAAAAAGGGCAATCCACCAAGCATACTCTTTCACAACATCCATAATAGTGATTTTGGTATGTTCGTAAGGTTGCAGTTGCAGCTTTTTGAGCACATCGTGGACAGGTGAATAGTCAAGAGGGACTGTCCAGCCCCCTATATCTGCCTTTATAGCTTCATCAGAATCTTCGGGCATTTTTATCAGTGCCCTCATAACCTCTTTTGCAACTTTTTCAGGTACATGGTTTAACTTTGCAAGCGGCCACTCCGGATAAAGTTTTGTGGAGACAATATAAGGAAATCCTTTATAATTTTTCGGCTCCAAGATTCTTATTTTATCCAGATCGATCCTCTTCTCCATCGCCATATGCTCTAGGGTATCGGTTCGCACGGTTCCGATCTCTGCTTTTGCTTCTAAAACAGCATGAACAACCGCATCATGGGTATTGTAAAAGGTAAGCTTTATATCATCCTTTTCAATACCTTTATCATGCAGAAGTTCATACGCCATGATCCATCCGCCAAAAGAGTCTTTATTTACAGCGGCAAAACTTTTACCGCTGATCTGTTGCAAGTTTTTAATTTGGGAGTCTATTTTTGTAAAAATAACACCACCAAACTGGCTATAAGCATTCCCTTTTGTACCCCTGGTTGTCAAAGTAGCAATTCTGGAGATTCCGTACTTATTTTCAAACTGTACATAATTCACAGTATTTACAAGTAAAAAATCTATACTTTTATTTTTTATCTGCTCCTGCATCTCATCAAACGAGAGCGGTTCTATCACAAGGTGATACCTCTCTAAGTTACAGTTTAGATATTTTGCTAAAGCTTTCCATCTCTCTAAAGTTTTTTTATCTCCTCTTTTTGCTAAGACACCAATTTTCAGGTGCTTTTTATTAAATCCCAACGGATCGATATAGGGTGTAAAATCATAGTGATCTTTTAAAAGCCCCGTTACTCTATACACATCAACAATCTTCTCAATATGCTTCATACTGATATGCCCGATAATTCCTTTTTGATTGAGTGCTAATTTTTGTAGCACTTTTCCTTCGAAAATGAGACTTTCAAGAGATTTATTTTGTGAGTTGTATTTATCATGTATAATTTTTGCAGTCTCTTCTATATGTTCAAAAGCCCAGTGCCACCCTTTTATAGAAGCTTTATAAAAAGCCTCTGCACGTTTTGGATGATTTTTTAGTTCCTCTTCGGACGTAAAAAGTATATCTTCGTAAAAATCAAAACCGTAATCTGTCGGATCAAATATTTTATACGGGATCCCTTTTTGTTTTAAAAAGAAGGGTTCATTGGAAAGATAAGAGGCCATAACATCTGTTTTACCATCTATTAAGTCTTGCAACTTGAAACTGTGCGGTTGAAAATTGATATTGTCATACATCACACCCTTAGAGAGGAGCATCGCTTTGATCGTAGCACCGCTGGCCACATCATTGGTGATCATTATATTTTTATGATTGAGGTCTTTAAGAGTTTTTATTTTAGGATTTGTAGTAAGAAGTACGGAGGGGGAATGCTGAAAGATAGCACCCAAAAGTATAATGGGCTTTCCCTCTGCACGATTTATCAGTAAAGTGGAACGACCTATTCCGTACTCAGCTTTTTTCGTAGTCACATCCCCAACCACATCCGTATGGGGCTTTATCTCTTTTATAGTTACATCCAAGCCGACGGCATCATAATACCCTCGCTCTTTAGCGATATAGTAACCGGCAAATTGAAACTGGTGTAACCACTCCAGCTGTAAAGTCACCTTCTCTTTGGCTCCAAACAAGGAGCTTGAAACCAGTAATACTATTAAAATTTTTAATACTGTTCCCATATGATTATCATACCACAATTATTCTAAAAGTGATAAAAAGTTTTTACAATACCCACACAGAGAAACGTTTTGCTTTTACTTTTGTATTTTTTAATCCGTTATATGCTTTTTGGAGCTGGTCTTGTTTGATAGCCACATAACTTTGTCGATCGTAGATAGCGATCTTGCCGATCGCATCTGCGTCGATCCCCACATCACGAGCCAATGCACCGAGTATATCACCGGCACGAAGTTTTTGCTTTTTACCACCCTCGATCACCAAAGTGGCATGTGTAGCGTGCATCGTAAATTCATCAACTTCATCCAGTTTCGAAGCATCATAAAAACCTCTGCCCCTCTTTTTATACTCTTGAAGTTTCTCCTCTTCGTTATCTGTATAAAGTGTGACGGCCAATCCCTCTTTGCCTGCACGTCCCGTCCGCCCTATTCTATGGGTATAAGTCTCTAAAGTATGGGGAAGATCGTAGTTTACCACCATAGAAAGATCATCTATATCAAGTCCGCGGGCTGCTACATCGGTTGCAACGAGTACGCGGCAGCTTTTATTGATAAACTGTACAAGTACATCGTCACGCTCATACTGTTCAAGATCCCCGTGAAGTGCCAGAGCATCAACTTCACAACGCCGCAGCTCCTCTGCTACGATATCTGCTTCGCTTTTGGTATTTGTAAAGAGGATCACATTTTCAGGCTTATATTTTGCAAAAAGGTTTAAAAGTGTCGGGAGTTTATGCTCACAAAGATAAAACGACTCTTCGATCTTGTTTGCCGCCTCCTGTGTGATAGTTTTTACAAAAACAGGATCGTTTTGCACCCTTTGAGATATTTCTGTTACCTCATCGGTATAGGTTGCAGAAAACAGCAGTGTTTGTCTTTGCTTTGGTACAAATTCAAGCACCTCATCGATCTCTTCTATAAAGCCCATATCGAGCATACGATCCGCTTCATCAAACACTAAAGTCTCCAAATCATCCAGAGAAAGACTCTCTTTTTTGAGGTGTTTTAGTACCCGTCCGGGAGTCCCCACAACTATATGTGCCCCGTGACGAAGCGAGCCATACTGCGGGCCAAATGCCGTTCCGCCGCATAGTGTCAAGACCTTGATATTGTGTTGAAATTTTGCAAGGAGCCGCAGCTCTTTTGCCACTTGATCGGCGAGCTCTCTTGTGGGACACAGTATAAGTGACTGTACCCTGAATTTTTTCACATTGAGCTTGTGCAGCAACCCTATCCCAAAAGCAGCTGTTTTTCCGCTGCCTGTTTTTGCTTGTGCCAGAAGGTCTTTCCCCTCTAAGATCAAAGGGAGTGCTTCAGCTTGGATCGGAGTCATCTGTGTATAACCGATCGTATCAAGATTTTGAATCATCGATGGAGCGAGGGGTAAGTTGGAGAAGTTTTTCGTAGCCATAAAAGCCTTTTTTAACCTAATTATACCCAATAAACTCTTTTAGACTTAATTTAATAAAAATAGGCGTATAATTGATCCATTACTCTATATAAAAAGGTGTTCCAATGGCAACAGTACGATCTTACGGTGCAACAAAAGAGGTAACAGGCTCGTGCCATGTACTAGAAGTTGAAGGTGTCAAAATCATGGTTGACTGCGGTATGTTTCAAGGGGAGGAAGAGGAGAAAAACAAAGAGGCTTTTTATTTTGAGTCCTCCTCGATAGACTATATTTTACTCACCCATGCCCACCTTGATCACGTCGGACGCATACCCAAACTTGTCAAAGAGGGATTTAAAGGTAAGATCTACGCTACCAAGGCGACCATGGATCTAGCGGAGATCATCTTGACAGACAGTGCCAAGATCATGAGTGAAGATTTTCAGACACGATATAGAAAAGCACAAAGAAAAGGGAGGGCTAAAAAAGTTGAAAAACCACTCTATACTCCTTTAGATGTGGAGCAAACTTTTAAAATGATCAAGTGGGTACACCCCGAAT
>JBEWQA010000026.1:0-22578 GCA_047689515.1 Candidatus Sulfurimonas kebritensis | reverse complement strand
TTCAGGGTTGGAAACGTAGGTCGCTGCCTAGTTAATGATCAATTTTTCCCTTAACCTTTACTTCTTTATCAATAACTTTTTTATTATATACTTATACCTATTTAAATTATTCACTTGATTAATAATTAAGCATTTTTTTCTATATAAAGGTTCATAACTTGTATAAAATTTGAGTACTTTTTTAAGGAACTCAAAAATGAACCAAACAAACTATAAATATAAAAATATCTCCAAAAATGTATTACCATATATCAAACATATGGATCAAGTTGAAGATAATAGAGAACGTTTACATGAACTCAGCAACCATTGGAACACCCTTTCCTTATTAAGCCAGCTTGGTGATGCAGGTATGAATATGGCTGAGATAAAAAACAGCTTCTCAGAACTCTCTTTTGAACTGATTAACCATTTAGCAATTGAACTGCTGGATAAAAATATAAACGAGATGAATTTTAAAGCGCAAGTTGCTGTTGATATAATGATTAGAAACCTCTTTGAAAGAACTGCAGATATCGGTTTTTTGGCCACGGATGATGACATTAGAGATTTTTTACTTAAAAACGCTACAAAGTACTCTACGCACTACAATGACGACCTTTTAGAAATAAAGCAACGTTTTAAAGAGTATATTAAAAAGTACAGTGTTTATTTTGATATTGTACTTATGACTCCCAAAGGGGAGATTTTGGCAAATTTAGATGATGGGCTCAATATCCCCAAATCTAATGATTCTGTGATTTCACAAGTGTTAAATACAGATGCCGAATATATTGAAACTTTTAAATATCATGACTTTTTACCTAAACATAAACAATCCCTTGTTTATTCATATAAAGTGACTAAAACAAATGAACGAGATTCTGAAGTTTTAGGTGTACTCTCATTGTGTTTTAAATTTGAAGATGAGATGAAACAAATTTTTAGCAATCTAATTAATAAAGATAAAAAAGAGGCTATTTTATTGCTCGACAATAAAGGAAGAGTGATAGCTACCAGTGATAAATACCAAATCCCTTTAGGCGCAGAACTTGAAATAGTTTTAGGAGAAAATTACAAACTCATCTCTTTCGGAGGGGTAGATTATCTTTGTAGAAGTAATAAAACTACCGGCTATCAAGGCTTTTTCGGTTTAGAGTGGTATGGTCATGTTATGCTCCCTGTTGCACACGCCTTTACAGAGTTGGAAGAGGACACATTTGAGATAAGTGAAGAGTTGTTATTATCAATTTTACAAAACGGTAAACAGTTTAGCGAGACACTAAAAGATATTCCTAAACAGGCTAATAGTATACAAAAGAATTTAAATAGAGCTATCTGGAACGGTACAATTAAGCAAGGCGCTCAATCTTCAAATAAACAGTTTTCAAAAGCTTTAATGTTTGAGATCAGGCAAACAGGACAGGATACAAAATCTATAATAGGTTCATCGATAGCTAATCTCACAAAAACCATGATACTCGGAGATAGTGTTTTTTATGCAGACCTGATAGTAGATATTATGGATAGAAACCTTTATGAAAGAGCAAATGATTGTAGATGGTGGGCTCTAACATCAGATTTTCAAGAGCTCTTGAAAAAGGCTTCACTCGGAGTTGATGATGTAGTTAAAATGAATGAGATACTTCAATATATAAATGAACTCTATACAGTTTATACAAATATCTTTATATATGATAAACACGGCTATATACGAGCAACTTCAAATTCGGATGAACGTCATCTTATCGGCTCTCGAGTAAATAAAAACTTTGTCGGTAAAACACTAGAATTAAGCGATTCATCAAAGTATGCGGTGAGTGATTATGAAGCGAGTGAGTATTACGACAATAAATATACCTATATTTATAATGCTGCTATAAAAGATAACGATACTGTTTTAGGTGGGATTGGATTAGTATTTGATTCGGAGGTTCAGTTTAAAAATATGATCGAAGAATCATTACCGAAAAATAGCGACGGTACTATACAAAACGGGGTTTTTGCAACTTTAGCGACAAAAAATATGCAGATAATCTCCTCAACATATGAAAAACATCAAGTGGGTGGGTATCTGGATCTTGACAGTTCATACTTTACTCTTTTACCCGGTGAATCCAAAAGTGAAATTATTATCTATGATGCTAAGTATTATGCCCTTGGTGTGAAGTGTTCTAAAGGGTACAGAGAGTATAAAAGTACACAGGATGATTATGAAAATGATGTTTACTCATTGTTTTTTTCCTATATTTGTGATCAGAGCGATACTGTGCTTAAAAGAGATGACAACTTCTCCCCTAAAACCGATATAGTATTTGAAAAAGGGAAAAGTACAACTGATATAGCGACATTTATGATTGCAAACCAATGGCTGGGGATCGATACACGCCATGTTGTAGAAACTATAAGTGCTTCAGAATTGCAAACTACAATCAAGATCGATAAAGAACACCACTTTAAAGGGACTGTTGTCTATGATGATAAAGCTGTAATGGTTATCGATATTCAAAAATTTTTACAAGAGAAAGATGTTGAATCGTATCAGGAGATCGTAATAATAAAATACGGCGAGCACGATACATATCTTGGGATTTTAGTAAATACGCTAGGGATCATCGCAGAGGTTTCAGAAGAGAGTGTCAACCAGCTTCATAATGAGATTATCGGTTCGGGAACTCTTATCGATAGTTTGGTTTTTCCTGCGGGGGATAATCCCGGAAAAGATGTACTCTCTATTTTATCTCTGGATAAAATTATGAAAGAGCTGGTAAGTCCAGAGTATAGTAAGTTGATCCATAAACAGGTGATGCGTTAGAGATATTTATTACCACGTTATGTTATAATTTTGCAAAAATTTATAAAAAGAGATAAATGGATTCAGCTAGCTTTGATCAGATACTCAATGATAAAAATAAACTCTTAACAAATGTCTATTTTGAACTTCAAGAGCTCTTTGAGCAGAAGTACGGCAAAGATACTGTCGTGTTTATGGAGATCGGGACATTTTTTGAGGTTTATGAGGTAAATAACGATGAGATGCAGATCGGAAAAGCAAAAGAGATCGCTGAACTTCTCAATATTCAACTTACCAAAAAAAATAAAAATATAGTTGAGAACTCCGAAAAAAATCCGCTTTTAGCAGGGGTGCCTGCGGTGAGTTTTGAGCGTTATCTCAACCGTTTGATCCAAGAGCAAAAGTACACGATCATCGTGATTAAACAAAAAGGTAATCCTCCAAAAGTTAGTCGTTATGTCTCACAGATTATCTCTCCGGGGACAAACTTCGATCATATTGTCGATAATGACGACAATTACATCGTCTCGATCCTGGTAGACAAATATAAAGATATCTACAGTGTAGGATATTCTGCGATCGATGTCACTACAGGCAAAACCTGGCTGTATGAGACCCACTCAACGAGTGAGGATCCTTTTTACGCACTTGACGAGATATTTAATCTGCTTAATGTCTATAGAACAAGCGAAGTGGTTGTTACGTTCCTTGAAGGGGTAGATGACCAAAAGCATGTGATGCAGTACTTGGAGATCCCGGAACACTATCACTACTCGGTGAACAATAAACGTCTGAAAGTTGAGTACCAAAACGAACTCTTTTGCGGAGTGTATCAGATCCAGTCACTCCTCTCTCCGATCGAGCATCTCGATCTTGAACGCAATCCAATGATTACGGAATCTTTGGCAATTTTGATCGACTTTGTGATCGAGCACGATTATTATATTGTGCAGAAGATGTCGATGCCGAGCATTATTGACAATCGCCGTTTTATCTACCTGGGGAATAATGCACTGGAGCAGATGGGAGTTATCTCAAAAGATCGCAAAGAGTTCACACTGCTAAAGATGCTCGATCGAAGCTCAACTGCGATCGGACGTCGTTTGCTTAAAGAACGCCTTCTCAATCCTATCATGGACAAAGAGGAGCTAGAGCGTCGTTATAATTTGATCGAGAGGGTCTCATCCCATACACGTTTTTTAGATGAGATTATGCGGGGGATTTATGATTTAGAGCGTTTAGCACGTCGTTTAAATCTCGGACGATTACACCCTTTTGAGATGAACCATATCTATGACTCTGTTCTCAGTGTCAAAGAGTTGATGCTCTATGTAAAAAAACATAAGATCCAAAAGACCCCTTTTCATGAGAGTGAAGTGGATGAGTTCTTAAGAGATATAGAAAAAACTATCGATCTCGATGTCTCCCGCCGTTTTACCAATGCTACGATCGATGAGAACTTTTTGATGGAGGGTGTCGATGAGAGTATCGATACCCTGACAAAAGAGAACTCAGTGATGCTAATAGCTTTTGAAGATATTATCAAAAAGATTGAAACATTGTTAGAAGAGGCAAATGTCAATAGTTCTAATCGTTTAGTAACACTTGGACTGTTAGAAAAAGAGGGGTACTACATCTCGATCAGTAAAAACCGCTTCTCTTTGATCGAGAGTGAGTTTAAAAAAGATCCTGAATTTAGCAAGTTTACTATCAAAAAGCTTACAAACAGTGTCAAGATCACATCTGACTTTACCGATGAACTCTCCGATCGCATTATGAAAAATCGTCGCAAGATCGTAGCTTTGGTAAAAGATCGTTATGTGCAGGTACAAAACCTTTTTCAAAGACGTTATCTGCTGCTATTTGAACGTGTGATCTCTTATGTAGCTGATCTTGATGTCGGGGTGAGCTCTTCGAAGATAGCAACTGATTACAACCACTCAAGACCTATGATTGTAGATGTCAAAGATGATGAGAACTTTATGCAGATCATGCAGCTGCGCCATCCTCTCATCGAGATACAGGAACAAAGCGGTGTATATGTCCCTAACGATATAGTGATGGGGAATCGTGACTACATGGACCTGCCGCATCCCGAGACGGTGATGCTTGATGTAGGCGTGCATGACGGGCATGAGATCAATGGCGTACTTCTTTATGGGATCAACTCAAGCGGAAAAAGTTCTCTGATGAAGAGTGTCGGGATCGCGATACTGATGGCACAAGCGGGATTTTTTGTGAGTGCATCGGTGATGAAGTTTTCTTTGTTTGACTCGATATTTACCCGTATAGTCTCAAAAGACAACCTGGCAAAAGGGCTTTCAACTTTTGCGGTGGAGATGCTGGAGCTAAAAAATATCTTTAATCGTGCCTCGGTTCGTTCGATCGTACTCGGTGATGAGATCAGCCATGGAACAGAAACCCTTTCAGGAGTGGCGATCGTAGCGAGTGCTATTCAAAAGCTTGCCGATACGAGATGCCTCTTTTTGTTTGCAACGCACTTGCATCAACTCTCAACGATGCCTGAGATCACAAGCATCGATAACGTAGTCGATCTGCATCTCAGTGTAGAGTATGATGAGGAGAGTGATAAACTGCTCTTTAACCGCGTACTCCAGGCAGGAAGCGGAAGCAGTATCTACGGTCTGGAGTTTGCAAAATCACTCCATATGGATGAAGAGTTCTTGGGGATGGCTAACAACATTAGAAAAAGACTTGCCAACGATTTTGACGAGCTTGAACTTCTGGTGAAAAAGAAAAAATCGAAGTACAATAAGGACCTCTATGTCACCAAGTGTGTGATCTGCGGCGCACCTGCAGAGGATGTACACCATATACAGCATAAATCTTTGGCGGATTCAGCAGGATTTATCGGACATGTGCATAAAGATCATAAACACAATCTTATCCCGCTGTGTAAAGAGCACCACAACCAGATCCACGATGGCAAGATAAAAGTAGATGGTTTTATGATGACTTCAAACGGTTTGGAACTGCAATATGAAGAGCAGCTTGCAAAACCGAAAGTTGAGGTTGTTGAGGAGCCCGAAATCAATGTGATCGAGGAGAAACAAGAGGAGCAGGAGGAAACATCTTCAAAGGTGCTTCTTGATGACTGGTAGGGTACCATTGCGTTATAATGGTGCTATGAATACAGCAAAAAGTTTCAAGTTTATTGCCGATTGTCATTTGGGAAAGTTGGCAAAATATTTACGGATGATGGGGTTTGATACTTTGTTTTTTAACACAATCTCCGATGACGATCTGATTGCATTGTCTGAGCAAGAGGATCGGATCATCCTTACGCGTGACAAGCTGCTGCACGAAAATAAAACTTCCAATACCTTTTATCTGCACTCAATAGATAACCTTGAACAGCTTCGTGAACTTGACAGAGCTTTTAGTATTAAAAACAATAGAGGAAAACCTCGCTGTACTTTATGTAATGTAACACTTAAAGAGATTGAAAAAAATGAAGTTTTAGACAGAGTACCTAAAAAGGTGTTGAACTATTTTGACTTCTTTGAGATCTGTCCTAAATGTGAACGCTTATACTGGCACGGAAGCCATTACAAGCGTATGATGGATAAAATAGAAGCGATATAGGAGTTATGAAAGAAGTGTTTTAACACACTCGTTAATACGTTTACCGTCAGCTTTTCCGGCTAACTCTTTGCTTGCAGCACCCATAACTTTTCCCATATCTTTCATAGACGTAGCGCCTACATTTGCGATGATAGTTTTTAGAGCTTCAGAGAGTTCATCGTCACTGAGTTGTTTTGGCAGGTATGGCTCGTAGTAAGTGATCTCTTCAAGCTCTTTGTCCATAAGGTCTTCACGTCCGGCATCTTTGTACTGTGCAGCGGAATCGTTACGGCTTTTGATCTGTTTTTGGATGATCTTGATGACGTCATCATCGTTTAACTCTTTTCTCTCATCAACTTCGATCTGTTTAAATGCAGATGTTAAAAGACGCAGTGCATCTCTTTTTTTGACATCTTTGGCTTTCATTGCCTCTTTTAGGTCTTGGTTTATCGTTTCTCTTAGTGACATTGTATATACCTTCATTATGGAACTAAATTTGCTGGAATTATAACTAAATCAATATAAGTTTGGAAACATTAAAAATGAAATTTTTACCCTTGAGCCTCTTTATACTTCTTACTACACTCCTTTTCAGCGGGTGTACGGCAAATCTTACAGAACCAGAGATCGACTTTGAACCGCCGAAGTATGTTGAGCAGATGCCTCCAAAAGAGGAGAAGCAGGATTTTGCATCTACCGGAAGCATTTTTGGACAGGGGGAAAATCCGCTCTTTTCCGATCATAAGGCGATGCACGTAAACGATATCGTAACCGTTGTGATCTCCGAGGCTGCAAAAAGTTCATCTACAGGCTCAAAAGCGTTAAGTGAGTCAGACTCTTTAGCACTTGGCGGAGGTGCTTTTACAGCGGGTGCAAACGGCTCAAACATGAATGGTACAGTCTCTAGTGCGGTTAATAGACTTAACGGTTTGACAGATATTGGATTTAACGGCGGATCGACAAGTTCATACACAGGTCAGGGGAGTGCGACAAAAGATGCTAGCTTTACAACCACTGTTTCTGCTAGAATAGTAAAAGTACTTCGTAACGGCAACTATTTTATCAGCGGAAAGCGTGAAATCTTGGTGGATCAACAAAAGCAGATCATCCAGATTAGCGGTGTTATCCGCCCATACGATATAGATCAGACCAATACGATAAACTCGACACAGATGAGTGATGCGAAAATTTTATATAAAACCGAAGGAGACGTTGATCGTGCAGGTAATAGAGGATGGGGGTCTAAAATTGTTCAGTCGGTTTGGCCTTTTTAGTGTAGCAGTTTTATTTTTGTCGTCGGGGCTGTTTGCTCAAAGTTTTTCAGAGTTTAAACGGACACAGGTTGGAAGTTTTGAGACTTTTAAAGAGAAAAAAGATCAGTTGTTTCATACTTACCTAAAAGAGCAGTGGAAAGAGTATGAAGCGTATACTACACCAAATTTTTATAAAAAACAAAAACCGAAAAATATAGAGGCTGTGGTACAAAGAAAGCCCAAACCTATCGGTCCTATAGTCGATATAGTCGTGGAAAAAGAAAAAGAGCAAAAGCCCAAAAAACTTGATATTTCAGTAACAAATCAGGAGTTTGTTTTTAACTTTTTCGGGACACAGCTCGGTTTCGATATAGAAAAAAAGGTTAAAGAGCTTCGCTTTTATCCAAAAAACCAAAACGGAATTATCAGTTTTTTTGCCGGTTTGGCTTCTAGCGACTATGAGACAACGATCTATAAGATCAAAGAGATCTCTAAAGAGATGCAGCTTAATGACTGGGGTGTTTATCAGCTTGTAAAGATGCTCTCAAAGGAGATCTACCGTTCACCCGACGAAGCAAAGCTTTTTCGCTGGTTCATGCTCAATAAACTCTCTTATGACGTAAAAATTGCTTTAGCACAAAACCATGTAGTACTGCTGCAAAATACGCAGCAGGTTGTTTATTCGACACCCCGTTATAAGATCAACGGTGCTTACTATTATGCTTTGGAATACGCCAACTCCAATGAAAGGATCGGACACCTTTATACTTACGACAAGAAGTACCCGAAAGGGGATAAGAAACTCGATTTTCGCATCAGCAAAACACCTTTCTTTCAAGAGCTGCAGACAAAACGCAAGCTCCGTTTTCAAGGTTTGGGACAGACTTATACTTTTAACATAGAGCTTAATAAAAATTTGGTTGGCTTTCTGGGTACTTACCCGCAAGTTGATTATGATGTATATTTTAATGCACCTATGGAGTATACACTTTATGAGGAACTTGCAAAGCAGATCAGAGTATATATTAACGGCAAAAAAGCCTCACAGGGTTTAAATTTTGTATTGCATTTTGTGCAAAACTCCTTTAAGTACCAAAGAGATAACGAACAATTCGGGAAAAACAAGGTGATGTTTGCGGAGGAGACACTCTTTTATGAGAGTTCCGATTGTGAGGACCGGGCCGTACTGTTTGCAAAACTTGTAAGAAAGCTTTTCCATTTCGGCGTAGTCGGAGTGAAGTATAAAGATCATATGAGTACCGCTTTGTATATTCCGATGGATGGAGACAGTATAAAAATGGGTTCAAAAAGATACGTGATTGCTGACCCTACATATATCAACGCAAATATAGGGATGAATATGCCTAAGTATAAAAATATTCAGCCTGAGTCGTTTGTGAAACTTCAATAAGGGCAGCAGCGTGCATAGGAAAGTAAAGAGACATGCAACAGAGATTTTACAGCTTTTAACACAGCATCTGCCCGATATGTTGTGGATCAAAGATCTGGAGGGGAGATACCTCTATGCCAACAGAGCTATTTGTGAAGGCTTGTTGATGACTGAGGACCCTGATGAGGTGATCGGAAAGACGGATGTGTATTTGGCACAAAAAGCCAGAGAGGTAAAAACGCAAGATCCAAATTGGCATACTTTCGGCGAACTCTGTTTTAACAGTGATGTCGTTGTGATAGATGAAAACAAACCGATGCGTTTTGAGGAGTATGGAAACGTCAAAGGGGAGTTGCTCTACCTTGAGGTATTTAAAGCGCCTTTTTATGATAAAAAAGGGAATATTATCGGTACAGTCGGTGCGGGGCGTGATATTACGGAGTTTAAAAGGACTCAGAAGAGTTTGGAGGAGAACCTCAAGATCTTAAAAGAGCAAAGAAAAGAGTTGGAACTTTTTAATGAAAAGCTTGAGGAGAAAGTGCAGTATGAAGTATCCAAGCAGCAAAAACAGGAGAAAATGATGCTGCATCAGTCGCGTCAGGCGGCGATGGGTGAGATGTTGGAGTCGATCGCACACCAGTGGCGCCAACCGCTCAATATCATGGGACTTGCGATCACAAATATCGAGACACAGATCGCAGTTAATACGCTTGATAAAGATCAGATGATGGATAAACTTGAAGCTATTGCAGAAAATATCAGCTATCTTTCCGATACGATCGATGACTTTAGAAACTTTTTAAACCCTGCAGCCGATGATAATGAAGCGTACTTTGTACCCCAAGAGAGTATCGTGGGAATATTTAGGATCTTAGAAGCACAACTCAAAAGTTACAATATCAAAGTCGATACCGCTTTTGCTGAAAAACAGTTTGCTTTTAAAGGAGTGGAGAATGAGTTTAAACAGGTTCTTTTTATTTTGATCAACAACTCTATAGATGCTATTACAAAATGTATCAATAACGCTTCGATTAAAGAGGGAAACATCTCTATAACTGTAGAGCTAGAGGGGGAAAAGGGTGTAGTGAAAGTAAGTGATAACGGCGGGGGAATCATAGAAGAGATCCGTGAGAAAATTTTTGATCCTTACTTTAGTACGAAAAATAACTCTTCAGGGACAGGAATAGGTCTCTATATGGTGAAAAATATAATAGAGACAAGGATGAAAGGAGGTGTTGAATTTCTCCCTAAAGAAAAGGGAAGTTGTTTCTGTATTTGCCTTCCGATATATCATATTTAGATTTTTTTTGTTATTATATCTCCATGGATATAAAACTTGAAAAAAAAGAGTGTGACTGTTATACCGATACACTCACCGGACTTCATAACAAGATGGCTTTGTTAAAGTACCTGCAAAGCGGTCATGATTACACTCTGTTTATACTAGATATAGATAACTTTTCAAATATCAACAACACTTACGGTTATACAATCGGTGACTATCTCCTGGTAAATATTGCCGAGCATTTAAAAAATTTTCATCTTTTTGAGGGAAAACTTTTCCGTTTCGACGGTGACAAGTTTGTCTATTTGACCGATAAACCGTTAAAACTGATTGAGATGGAGGAACTGGCTCAATCTATTACCTGTTTTTTTAATCATATAGAACTTTATGCAGATGATGATATTGTGATAAAAATATCTCTGAGTATAGGTGTCTATGCCGGTAAAAGTACCGACTTGCTAAACTATGCAAGTTTGGCACTTAACGATGCAAGACGCTATAAAAAGAACTCCTTTAAAGTTTTTGATCTTAACTCCTCATATATCCAAAGTCAGCTCCAAAGTGCCGACTGGATCACAAATATCAGACAATATATAGAGGATGAGAAGTTTGTTCTTTTTTATCAACCTATCTATGACAATAGAAACGGTGAGATTGCAAAGTATGAGTGTCTTATACGGGTAGCGTACGGATCTACTTTTATCACCCCCGATAACTTTATGTACGCTTGTAAAGCGACGGGAAGCTTGGAGTTGATAACCAAGTTTGTTATCAAGACTGCATTTCAAGAGTTTCAGCATAATAAACACACCTTCTCAATAAATATCACTTCTGATGATATCAATTTGGGATATTTAGAGAAGTTGCTAATGAAAAAGTGTCAAAAGTACAACATAAAGCCGACTAGAGTGATCTTGGAGATACTCGAAGATATTGCTACTTTGACCGAACCTCATATGATGTCACAGATCAATTCTCTTAGAGCAAAAGGTTTTAAAATAGCACTTGACGATTTTGGTGTAGAGAACTCAAACTTTGCACGCTTGCTTGATTTTCAACCTGAATATATCAAGATCGACGGCATGTTCATAAAGAATTTGGCTACAAGCAAAAAAAGTCAAATAATAGTACGTACGATAGTTGATTTTTGTAAACTCTCTGGTATAGAGGTTGTAGCAGAGTACGTACACGATCAGGCGGTATCGGATAAAGTAAAAGAGTATGGGATAGAGTATTCGCAAGGGTATCATATAGGCAAACCTATGCAGACACTCCTGAACTAATATAATTTTTTTATTTTACTCCGTCACCCTCTTAGCTATAATTAACAGATATAGCAGATAAAAAGGTGTTGCGATGGATCGTTTCGTTTCTGTCACTGTTTTTGTACTTTTTACAATATCGGGTTATCTCTTTTATAAATATAATGTCACCCAAAAGACCGATACCTATTTAAAACAACAAACCATAAAACTTTCTCAAGACTATCAACTTATATATAATAACTACAAAAAGATGGCTACGTTGATCTATCAAACGAAGTTAAACACACCCAAGGTTAAGAAAATTGTTTCGCAAGTTTACGGTGCTTCACCAAAGAAAAAAGATATTTTGCGAAAAGAGTTATATGCACATTTGCAAGGTACTTATAAACTTCTAAAGAGTTATGATCTCAAACAGCTCCATTTTCACCTTAAAGACAATGAGAGTTTTCTCCGCTTTCACAAACCGAAAAAATATGATGATAACCTTGCAGGCATACGATCGACGGTGGTATATGTAAATAAGACCCATAAAGCCATTGACGGTTTTGAAGAGGGGAGACACTACAACGGTTACAGGTTTGTTTTTCCTTTGGAGTATCAAGGCAAACATATAGGGAGTGTTGAAGCCTCTTTTAGTACACTGGCTATGAGTATGGAGTTTTACGAGAACTATGGGATAAATGGTTGCTATTTGATATCTAAGGAGATTGCAGACAGAAAACTATTTAATTATGCACATGACAATTATGTCCCGTCACAACTTGAAGGATTTTATTATGAAAAAGCTGTCAGGGATGAGGTGGAGAAAAGAAACGATACAGAGTTCCTTCTCTCTTCTGCTGTAAGGGAAAAATTGAAAAAAGAGGCATTTGGGCCTCACTCTTTTTCTTTATACGATAAAAAGTATTATACTGTATACACGGTTATAAAAATAATAAATCCGGTGACGAAAAAAGTTGTCGCTTTGTTTATTCTAAAACAACCTTCAACCTATCTCAGTCAGATCGCAACCAACTCTTTTGCACTGTTTTTAGCAGTAGAGCTGCTTTTTGCCGCCTTTTTGATCTTTATATACAGAATGAGATATGAAAAGAGATTATTAAATGATGAGGTGAAAAAGAAAACGGCAGAGTTGCAAACAATAAATGCAAAAATGGAGGAGCATATCCATTTAATTGATCAATATGTAATCATCTCTTCAACCGATCTACACGGAAGGATCATTGCCGTCTCAGATGCATTTTGTAAAATTAGCGGTTATAGGAGAGAGGAGTTAGTTGGGAACAACCATAATATAATCCGACATCCCGATATGAAAAAATCATTTTTCACCAAAATGTGGCAGACGCTTCAACATGATGAGGAGTTTAAAGGGGAGATCAAAAACCAAAGAAAAGACGGTTCGGCGTATTGGGTCGATACTGTTATCTCGCCGAACTTTAATGAAGAGGGGGAGAAGGTAGGATATACGGCAATTCGACAAGATATCACCAACAAGAAAAAGATAGAGGAGATATCGGTAACCGATATGTTGACCAATATCCATAATAGACGCTATTTTAATGAGCAGTTCCCCAAAATTATCAATCAGGCAAAAAGAAAAAATGAGTATATAGCATTTTTGATGATCGATATAGATCACTTTAAACGTTACAACGATACCTACGGGCACCAAAAAGGGGATGAGGCATTACAGAAAGTAGCTGCCTGTATGAAAACAACACTTAAACGTGCAAACGATCACTGTTTTAGACTTGGTGGTGAAGAGTTTGCAGTGATGTATGAAGTAAAACATATACAGGAGGCTTGGAGTGTTGCCGATAAGCTGCGTGATAAGATTGAGCACTTGGAGATAGAACACAAAAACAATAGTGTCAGCAGATACGTTACGGTCTCTATCGGGTTAATGTGTTTACGAGCTATGGAGATAGAGAGTGAGAGCCTCTTATATCAAGAGGCCGACAAACTACTCTATCTTGCCAAAGAGAACGGCAGAAACTGTATAGAGGCTAATTTTAATAGTTGATCGCAACTTTATAGGTCGGGTCATCCTCTTCATAGGTACAGTGCGGTCCCGCTTTTTTCAGGATATGTTTACAGTCGGCACTGAGGTGTCGAAGAAGCAGATTTTTCCCTGCATCCTCATACTTTTTCACGATACTGTCGATCGCTTCTACACCTGAGAAGTCGAGTACCCTCGCATTTTTAAAGTCGATTACTACTTTTGGAGGATCTTGATCGATAGTGAAGTTGTCAGAAAATGTTGTAGCACTTCCGAAAAATAGAGGTCCCTCTAACGAGTAAACTTTTGTACCGTCTGCTTCTACCGATGTTTTTGCCCATATACGAGCATGTCTCCATGCAAACACTAGTGCCGAGATAATTACACCTGCGATCACGGCTATTGCAAGATCTTCAAACACCGTAATGACAGTAACAGCGAGCATTACAAAAAGATCCTCTTTAGGCATATGTTTAAAGTGGGAGAAGCTTGACCATTCAAAAGTCCCGATACTCACCATAAACATGATCCCCACAAGTACACCTACCGGGATTACATTGAGTACATCTGTCATTGAGATAACGAGTATCAATAGACCTACGGCTGCGGTGAAAGAGGAGAGTCTTCCTAAACCGCCTGAAGTGTAGTTGATGATAGACTGCCCGATCATTGCACAACCGGCCATTCCTCCAAAAAATCCACACGCCATATTCCCGGCTCCGAGTGCTACACACTCTTGGTTTCCGCTTCCGCGCTTCCCACTCATCTCATCAAGAACGGCTAAAGTTAAAAGGGACTCGATCAGACCCACAAGTGCCATGATGATCGCATAAGGCAGTACCATTAAAATAGCATCAAGGCTAAAGAGAGTTTCGGGGATGATAAGGTGGGGCAGCTGCCCTTTAAATTCTGAAAGGTTTGCAAGATCACCGACTGTTAAAGTATTGATACTAGTAAAGTAAACAACCAAGGTAAGTAAAACGATGGCAACCAAACCCGACGGGACGACTTTAGTAAATTTAGGGAGTATATACATGATAAGCATAGTGATAAACACTATGGCATACATCTCGATCCCCTGATTGTCAAAAAATTTAAACTGAGCCATCGCGATCACGATAGCAAGACCGTTTACAAAGCCGTATAGGGCAGGCTGTGGTACAAGACGGATAAATTTTCCCAGTTTAAAGACACCCACTAGTACCTGAATCAGTCCTGCAAGAATAGTTGCCAAGAGGACATAGTTGAGCATTGACATATAGAGCTCATCCCCGGTGAGCCCCAAACCTTTAAGCATCGAATTTGTTTCAAGAACAAGACCAATAAGAACAACGGCGACACTTCCTGTGGCTCCGCTGATCATTCCCGGTTTACCACCGATAACTGCAGTGATAACCCCCAATATAAAAGCAGTGTAAAGACCCACAATCGGGCTAACTTCAGCAATAAAACTAAACGCTATCGCTTCGGGTACTAAAGCAACTGCAACAACCAAACCTGAAAGGATGTCATTTTTTATATTGTGTGAGGTGTACTTTCTTATATCAAACAAATATCTTCCCTATAATTTTGAAGTTTGGAATTGTAACAAACTTATGTTTGATCGAAGATTATAAAGCGGTTCTTACCGCTGTTTTTTGCTAAATACATAGCGCTGTCTGCATCTTGAATAATTTGTTCCGCATTATCGTCGGGAGTTTGGGGAAATATACGGACCCCTATACTTGAGCTGACAAAAATTTTATTTGACTCGATCTCTATCTCCCTATTGAGCTGTGTCAATATCTTTTTAGCTACGCGAGTGACCACCTCTATAAGTTCTCTGTGACCGCTGTCGATATCAAGAAGCACTACTGCAAACTCATCACCGCTAATACGGGCAACCATATCACACTCTCTGATAGAATCTCGCAGAGAATACGCAACATGCTGCAGAAGTTGATCCCCTATATGGTGACCGTATGTATCATTAATGTTTTTAAAATCATCGAGATCGATAAATAAGAACGCATTTAAAAAGTTATGACGTTTTGAACGGCTTAACTCCTCTGACATACGTTTGAGAAGGTACTTTCTGTTCATCAGTTCCGTTAAGGAGTCGTGACGAGCCTGATAGAGAGCTTCCTGCTGTGCTTTTCTCAACTCTGTTATATCAAAGAGATGCCCTATATAGTGTTTCACTTTACCATTTGAGCCCGGGATAGCAGAGATGGAGAGGCGCTGTGTATAGATCTGTCCGTCCTTTCGTTTGTTGAGTACCTCGCCACTCCATGAACCGGTTTCATTTAGACTTCCCCACATCCCTTTATATAAAGAGTTTGGATTGTTTTCCGCCTTGAGCATAGATGCCTTTTTCCCAACTACATCTTCAAAACTGTATCCGGTGATTCGCTCAAACCCTTTATTGACTTTGAGTATTCGTGTATCTTTATCTGTGATTACGACACCCTCATAGGAATCCAGCGTATGGGATGAGAGCTCCAAATCGGCAGTATAGAGTTCGTGTTCTTCAAAGAGTTTATGGATCAGGTAGATAAAATAGATCGCCGTAATAACGGAGATAAGCCAAAATACCATCGCTATATTTAAGTTATGCAGCGTATCGTCATAGTTGTGATCCAAATCGGCTACAAAACGTGTCAGAAGCTCTTTTGAGATCTGATTGTAAGCGTTGATCGTTGTAGTGGCAACTTCAAACCAAGATTCAGCATCTTTTTTATTGAGTTGATTTTGTTTATAGAGGAGTTGAAAGTTTTCCAGTTTATAGAGGTTGTTTGGATCGATATACTTTTCATAGCTCTTAAGAGACTCTTTATTTACATAGAGTAAAAGGTCCTTTTTTTTGTCAGCATAATTTTGCTGCAGATATAGCACCTCCTCTCTCACTTTCGGATCAGTTTGTTCAGATAAAAGATTATAGTAGATATAAGCACGTTCAAGACCTAAGTTCTCTTTTAAAAGTTCCAAGTTGATTAGAAATAAAGCATCGTATCTGTTTTTATCAAGTCGGGGAAGAAGATATTTTATAGTATTTATTGCCGTATTGTTAAGCTGTGTATAGCGTTGCAAGACTTCATTAAAGGAGATATCTCTATCGAGTACTTTTTGTCTAATACGTTGAATCTGTTTTATATCTACTTGTGAGGTGTAATGCAGTTTTTTTAAAGAGTTGATTGAGTGATCGCTGTTTTTGTAAGAGTTGAGAAGTTTTGTTTTAAAATTTTGAGGATTCGGGGCATTGATGAAGCCGACGGACAAGCCCCTTTCTATCTGTAGATGGTGAACCACATCTACAAGTTTATTGACGACAATAATATTTTGCTTTTGGTATTCCAGTGCCTCTATGTTCGCATCTGAAAGCTTTACATAAAAGTATGTAAAGTAGACCATAGAAACAGCGGGTATGAGAAAAATAAGAAAGATTTTAAACTTAAAACGTTTTATGTCGACACCCATACTAAGCATTATAGCACAGAAAAACAAAAAGTCCCAAGTTTGAATTTTTCCCTTATTTTAGAGAGTTTAACTGCTCCGTCACTTTCTCTTTTTTCTCAGTTGCTTCTGCAAGTGCTGTACGGTTTTTTTCTAAAACGTCAGCAGGAGCATTTGCAACAAAACGCTCATTATTTAGCATACCGTTAAGTTTTCCGATCTCTTTATCGAGTTTTTCACCCTGTTTAGTGAGTTTGTTAATGATCGGTGTAAGATCGATGCTTTCAGTCGGGATAAATGTTTCACATTTATCTGAGATGTCACTTACGGAGTTTTCAATTTTTACATCTGTAAACTCTACATTTTCAACTTTTGCAAGTTTTTGGATAAAAGGCAAGCTCATTGTTTGTTCTTCATCAGATAAGCCGTCCACTTTTACATATGCTTTTTCGATCTTTTGGTTTGCCATATCTACTAAAACTTTTGCACGGCGGATAGAGACGATGGCATCCATAATCACACCAAAAGTCTCCTCCTCTTTACGCTGTTTTGTTTTAAACGGATACTTTTTGATCATAATAGAGTCAGATGTCTCTAATGATGTACCGCTGAGTTGGTGGTAAAGGTGTTCAGTAATGAAAGGCATAAATGGATGAAGGAGTTTCATAGCCTCTTTAAAAATAGCGCCGAGCTCTACGATCGAAGATTTGTCCGCTTTGCTAAGCTCGATCCCCCAGTCACAGAACTCATTCCAGATAAATCTGTAAAGTACTGTTGCCGCATCGTTGAACTTATACTCATCCATTGCCGCACGTACCTCTTTTGTAGCCTGGTTCAGACGAGAAACCATATATTTTCCAAGCGGAGTATCCATACAGAATCCGCCAAGATCAGGGAATGTATCTACATTCATCTGTAAAAATTTTGCAGCGTTGTACAGTTTGTTTGTGAAGTTACGGTTAAGTTCAAGTTTTTTTGTACTCATACGGATGTCACGTCCTTGAGCTGCCGAGATAGCTAACGTAAAACGTAAAATATCTGCAGAGAACTCATTTACCATATCGAGCGGATCGATAACGTTACCTTTAGACTTAGACATCTTTTGCCCATGCTCGTCACGAACAAGAGCATGGAGGTAGATATGGTTAAACGGCAGTTCCCCCATAAAGTTTTCACCCATCATCATCATTCTTGCGACCCAGAAGAAAAGGATGTCAAAACCGGTAATTAGAAGTGTGTTTGGATAGAACTCTTTTAAGTCTTCTGATTTAAACAGTTTGTCCATCTCAGTGTCACCGTTCCCCCAACCAAGCGTTGAAAAAGGCCATAAAGCAGAAGAGAACCAAGTGTCTAATACATCAGGATCTTGTGTAAGGTTTTTGCTTGCACATTTTGGACAAGCCTCTGGATGATCCTCTTGGCTTGCAAACTCATGTCCGCAGTCATCACAGTAAAATACCGGGATCTGGTGTCCCCACCAAAGTTGACGGGAGATACACCAGTCACGAAGATCACCCATCCAGGAGTTGTAAGAGTTGATCCAGTGCGGCGGGAAGAATTTCGCTTCACCTGCATTTGTTTTTTCGATAGACTGATCAGCTACCTCTTTACGAACAAACCACTGTTTTGATATATACGGCTCAACAATGTTTTTACATCTGTAACAGTGACCAACTTGGTGTTTATGATCTTCGATCTTGATCATAAAACCTTCCTCTTCAAGACGTTTTACGATCACGTCACGCGCTTCAAGACGCTCTAGTCCCTTAAACTCTCCTGCGTACTCGTTGAGTATCCCTTTGTCGTCAAACACGGTGATAAACTCTAAGTCGTGTCTTTTTCCAACTTCGTAGTCGTTTTGATCGTGAGCAGGTGTTACTTTTACCACACCTGTCCCAAACTCCATATCAACGTGTTCATCGGCGATGATAGATACTTCACGATCTAAAAGGGGAAGTTTTACTTTTTTACCGATAATATCTTTGTAACGCTCATCCTCAGGGTGAACCATAACGGCAGTATCTCCGAAGTATGTCTCAGGTCGTGTCGTTGCAACCTCTACCACTCCGCTGCCGTCGGCAAACGGATACTTAACGTGGTAAAATTTTCCGTCGTGATCTTCGTATTCAACTTCGATATCGGAAAGGGCACCGTCGTGTGTACACCAGTTAACCATATAGTTACCGCGAACGATCAGCCCTTTGTTGTAAAGGTGTACAAATGCTTCTTTTACAGATTTTTGCAGTCCCTCATCCATTGTAAAACGTTCACGTTCCCATGCAGGTGAAACTCCCATTTTACGAAGCTGGGTTGTCATGATGCCGGCAGATTCCTCTTTCCATTTCCAGGCACGCTCTAAGAACGCTTCACGTCCTATCTCCTCTTTTGTAGTCCCTTCGGCTAAAAGTTGTTTCTCCACTACATTCTGCGTTGCGATCCCTGCGTGGTCCGTTCCCGGTTGCCACAGTGTTTTAAACCCGTCCATACGTTTGTAGCGGGTAATGATATCTTGAAGTGTAAATGTAAGTGCGTGACCGATATGTAAACGACCTGTTACGTTCGGCGGAGGCATCATAATAGCAAAGTTTTTGCCATCTTCTTGGATCTCTTTGTTCCCGTCTATCTCAAAGTATCCGCGATCTTCCCAGATTTTATAGTATTTGTTTTCTGTTTCTTGAGGATTGTACTTGTTCTCTGACATCTTTTAGCCTTAAATTTTGTTAAATAAATTTCGCGATTATATCGAAATAGAGGTGAGGGTTTGCTTAGAGAAAAAAGTAAGGGGAGGGGAAGTGGTTTAGAGTATGCCGAATTAGCACACTTTAAAACTTAGCGGGTATAATTCGCTTATGCCTTTATCTAGACTTAACGAGCAGCAATATGAAGCTGCAACATCATCTCACTCTAAAAATCTCATCATTGCTTCAGCAGGAACGGGGAAGACCTCTACAATTGTGGGTCGTATAGCGTATCTGTTAAACAACGGGGTAGAACCAAATGAGATCTTGCTTTTGACATTTACAAATAAAGCTGCTGCTGAGATGGTAAGTCGTGTAGCGGAGTTTTTCGGAACATCGGTAGCTTCAAAGATCGATGCGGGGACTTTTCACGCGGTGAGTTACAGATGGTTAAAGAAAAAAGATAAAAGGGTAGTGTTAAAACAGCAGCGTGAACTCAAAACACTGTTTCGCTCGGTTTTCGAGAAGCGCTCATTTGATCGGATAGACAGTGAAACACAAGCATATGGGGGCAACTATCTTTACGACCTTTACTCTTTTTATCAAAATACGGAACTCAATGAAGATTTTGAGAGCTGGATAAAAAACAACTACCCGGAGCATGAACTCTATGCGCTGATCTATGCAGATGTTGTCGATGAGTTTGAGAAGCTTAAAAAAGAGTACGGTTTTTTAAACTTTAATGATCTCCTTTTGCAGTTTCGCGAATTGTGTAAAACAGATGCAGTGGGTTATAAAGAGGTGCTTGTGGATGAATACCAGGATACAAATGCCCTGCAAGGGACACTGATCGATGCGATGGAACCGCCATCACTCTTTTGTGTCGGGGATTATGATCAAAGTATTTATGCTTTCAACGGAGCGGATATCACTATCATCGGTTCTTTTACCAAAAAATACCCAGATGCAGTTGTCCACACACTCAACAAAAACTACCGCTCATCGGTACCTATACTCTCACTGGCAAACAAGGTGATTGAGCATAATGAACGGATCTATCCGAAAAAGCTCGAAGTGACACGGACAGATGTGAGTACTCCTCCGAAACTTTTAGCGTATGATGAGCTTTTTGATCAGTACCACGGTGTAGCAGATATGATCTCTAAAACACAGACGCCACATCAGGACATAGCAGTTATTTTTAGAAATAACTCTTCGGCTGACGGGATAGAAGTGGCTCTTCGGGAGATTGATATCCCCTGTAAGAGAAAAGGGGGGACGAGTTTCTTTGATGCCCGTGAGGTTAAAGCGGTGCTTGATCTCTATACCTTGCTTGTAAACGAATCGGATATGATGGCGTTTATACATATATTTGAGTTTGCACGGGGGATTGGAAGTGCGATGGCAAAAGAGCTTTATGTAGCTTTGAAAACCTTGGGGCATGGAAGTGTTTTTTACGGACTTTACGCAGCAGATGAATCTATAAAAAACCCTTTTGAAAAACGTAAACTCAATCATCAGTTAGGACTCTTTGACGACTTTTTAGAGCTAGGGGCTGTAGGGAAGTATGCTAAACTCGGCTTTGAGGCAAAGTTTATGAAAAATCCGATACTAAAGCACCCGAAACTCACAAAAGAGTCGGCTACGTTCTTACATAACTTTTATATGCTTTTTCGTGATCTTAAGGGGATCAAACAGCCGAGAACTATAGTACGAAAGATCGCTGAATCGGAGTTTTTTAAGTATATTGCCGATCTGCTCTCCACGAAACGTGCAACCTTGAAAGACGGCACGATCGACGAGAAACAGAAAAACGAATCGCTTGTGCGTATAGAGCGAAAAATGAAACTCCTTTTAGAACTCGCACAACCATACAGTGAACATGAGCGTTTTTTAAATGCAATGATTCTGGGCTCGTCCGATCTAAGCCAAGGGGAGGGGGTGAATCTTCTGAGTGTTCATGCTTCAAAAGGTTTGGAGTACAAAGAGGTGTATGTCGTAGACCTGATGGACGGGCGTTTTCCCAATCGTAAGCTGATGGTACGAGGTGGTTCACTTGATGAGGAGCGACGTCTCTTTTATGTAGCGGTCACCCGTGCAAAAGATGTTTTATATCTCAGTTTTGCTAAGTATGACAAGATCAAAAAACAAAACTTCCTCCCCTCACAGTTTATCTATGAAGCGGGACTTGTACCAAAAGATGAGGGGTATCGCGAGATGATCCAAAAAGAGTTGGACAAAGAAGAGGAGGACTAGCCTCTAGCCTCTCTCATTCTGCGCACCTCTAAAAAGTAACTGTGTCCGAGATAGATCACAAAAAACACAGTGGCAAAAAAGATCACAAACGGGATCAGCGAGATCAGATAGAGGATCAAAGACTTGAGTCTAAGTGTCCCGCCGTGGATCAGTCTGATCTTGTACGCTTCCGCTTTTGTACAGATCGTAGAGGAGACATCGTAGTTGATCATCTTGTGAAAAAAATAATATAGCGGAAAGTTAAACGCTATAATATTTACTACAGGGATAAAGTAGAGCGGGATACACACTATAAACAGCAGTATCATAATCACAGCCCACTTTATAGCTAAAAATATCGCCTCTATAAAGTTTGAATGCCCGATCATATCCACATCGGGATAGTGTCTTCGTTGGAGCTCTTTTAAGATGATTTCGGTGAGAAATCCGATCACGATCAATGCTACAAAAATAGAAAAATAGAGCATCATAAGTGAGCCGATTGTATAGACTAAAAATGTTGCGATCCAAGAGGTTACGGCACTGCTCATCAAAAACTTGATAATAGCGGTATTTCTCAGTGTCGCTTCAAAACTTTCAGTGTGTGGAATGCCGTTTTGTATAGTGGTTTTGTTAGACTCTACCTGCATAGTGGCATCGAGCTGATCGAGCCCGATCCC
>JBEWQA010000080.1:0-4366 GCA_047689515.1 Candidatus Sulfurimonas kebritensis | reverse complement strand
GTTTCACGCAATGTTCTATAAGTTTTTGAAGTGATACCGCACGCTTCCATAAATTTTAACGAATCTTGGATATCATCAGCAAGTTTTTCATACTTTTGCGTAGCATCACCCTGATGTGCAAAATCAAGCGTCCACTTGTGTACCTGATGCAGATCTGCCAATCCACCAGATGCAAATGCACGAAGCAGGTTTTGTGTAGAAGTAGCCTGATTATAAGCTCTGATCATACGCTCAGGATCAGGTACACGTGCTTCAGAACTAAAATCAACACCGTTGATGATATCGCCACGGTAAGAGTCAAGTGTAATATCACCTTGAGTTTCTGTATCGCTCGATCTCGGTTTTGCAAACTGACCGCCGAGTCTTCCAACTTTAACAACAGGCAATCCCCCTGCGTAAGTCATCACAACCGCCATCTGCATAAGCGCTTTAAAAGTATCGCGGATATTATCTGCATGAAACTCGCTGAAACTCTCAGCACAGTCACCGCCTTGAAGCAAAAATGCTTTCCCGTTAGCAACATTTGCAAGCTGCTCTTTGAGTGAACGAACCTCTCCTGCAAATACTAATGGCGGATAGTTTTTTAACTCTGACAATACAGACTCTAACTTCCCTTGATCAGGGTAAGTAGGCTGTTGTAAAATTGGTTTTCCTCTCCAGCTAGACGGGTTCCATGTACTCATTATAATACCTTAAAATAAATTATTTTTCGAAATATTATCCTAATATTGTTAAAATCACAATGAGAATGCACCATATTTGAGCTATTTTTTCTACAAAAGTTTCTTTTATGTTTACTTTTAGTATAATCTCCCCCATAAACCTTACGGAGCCAATGAGTTGAGAAAAGAAGAACTAAAATCACTTGTCAAGCAACTTTACGATGATCTGATTGATGCTATTGATGCACAGGAGAATCCGAGCAAAGAGCAAGTAGCAGAGTTTTTGCAAGACGCCGTCTTAACTGTTCAAACGATCAAAGAGGATGAGATGGACAGTGTCGAACATGCAAAAGAGGCATTTACAAACGCTTATAAAATTATTGCCGAAGAGGGGATCTCCTCCTACCAAAAAACAAACAATAAATTTTTAGATCTAACTGAACAGCACCAGGAAAACCTCTCAAGATACAAAGAGCACTCACTTGTCAACGTTGACAATATTACTCAAAAATTTGAGGAAATCCATTCACATATGACTACTGAGGTAGAAAGAGCCAACAACGTAATAAGTGATCTTCAAGGGAAGATCAGAGAACTTGAGCAAAACTCTCAACTCGATGCGCTTACAAAAGTTTTTAACAGACGTTCACTCGACAGCTATATCCACAAAATATGTGAAAAAGGTGAGATCGAAAATGATCTGCATCTTCTTATTCTTGATATTGACGACTTTAAAAACCTCAATGACACTCACGGGCATATCGCAGGGGATAAAGTACTGATCTTTTTATCAAACCTTTTGAGAAAAACCCTGCGTGACGGAGACAGGATCTTTAGATACGGCGGAGAGGAGTTTGTGATCGTACTCAACAGAATCGATGACGACAGCTGCCTGCACATCTCAGAGAGGATCTTAAAACTTGTCAATACAAACAAGCTGATCTACAAAGGGACAACCCTTCAGATCACCGTAAGTATAGGATCGACAAAGTATCATCCGGGAGATACTCTCGAAACATTGATCGAAAGAGCAGATACAGCTTTATACAGATCAAAAAACAACGGTAAAAATCAAATGAATATGGAAGTAAAGTAACATGGAATTAAACTATTTTGATCTGGTTGTCGGAGTTATCATATTGCTCCTTGGTCTCAAAGGGATAATCAACGGATTTTTTAAAGAGATATTTGGACTTATCGGTATCATCGGGGGTATTTTTGTAGCCTCAAGAGTCGGTGATAATGTTGGGCAGTACTTAAGTGATCTTATCTTTAACTTCTCAAACGAATCGGCTATCAGTTTTACGGGATTTTTAGTTTCTTTAGCACTCTTTTGGCTTTTAATGATACTTACGGGAATGGTATTTCAAAAGTTGAGCAAACTCAGCGGTCTTGGAGCCCTGGACAAAGTTTTAGGGTTTTTATTTGGTGCGAGTAAGTTTTTTCTAATCGCTGCGGTAATTGTCTTTGCAGTAAGCAACATTAGATCGCTTAAACCGACGATAGACTCCATGATGGAAAACAGTATCCTTTATCCAGTCTTTGTAGCGACCGGCGGATTTATTATGAAGATCGATCCTGTTGAAGAGGTGATCAAAGTTGAAGAGAGTGTAGATGAAGCTTCAAAACAACTCGACCAAAAAGCACAAGAGCTTGTCAACGATACCATCGAGAAAAAAATTGCCGATATCAATAAAACTTTAGAAAATAACAACACTATAGAGAATAACGAAAGCAAAGGGGAGTAATCGTGTCAGAGATAGTAACAGATTTTAATGATAGGACAGTAGAGTATAATCAGCTTCTTGATGACTTTAAAGCCCTTATAAAGAAAAACAATTTAAAGTTTACTATTCAACGTGAAGTGATTTTAGAAACTTTATATAATTCTGACGAACACCTTACACCCGAAGAGCTTCACAGAATCATCCAAGAGAAATACCCGGAATTAAAAACAGGTATTGCAACCGTTTACAGAACCCTTTCTCTCTTAGAAGACTCCCATCTCGTAACTTCTTTATCTTTCGGTACTCAAGGGAAAAAATATGAACTTGGAGCAAAAGAGCACCATGATCATCTTATCTGTACGGAATGTGGGGAGATCACCGAGTTTGTCGATGAAGAGATAGAAAAACGTCAACACAAGATCACTGAAGAGCTCGGCTTTAAGATGCAGGATCACTCAATGCAGATCTACGGTATTTGTAAAAAATGCCAAGACAAAGAAAAAGAAAAAAAATAAATCTAAATAAGAAGGAATAGTTTTTGATTTTTGACAATAAGTTTGTACAACAAAGAATCCAAAAAGCAAAAGTTTTACAAGAATCTGGTTTTAACCCTTATTCTAACGACTCAAATAGAAATACCACTATCGATAAATATATTAATGTAAATCAGGATATTTTTGACAAAGAAGACAAACGTGACGAGAAGCGTCACTATACGGTAAGCGGGCGTATTAAACTGCTACGTATTATGGGGAAAGCTAGTTTTGCCAAGATCGAAGATGAGAGCGGAATGCTACAAGTGTATATCGCTAGAGATAACTTGCCTGAAGGTTTTTACAATACTATCTTCAAAAAAAACATAGAAGTTGGTGATATCATCGAAGTTGCAGGATATCCATTTGTAACAGGTAAAGGTGAGCTGTCATTACACGTAGATGATCTCAAGATCTTAACAAAAGCGATCTCCCCTCTTCCTGAAAAGTTTCACGGTATTACAGATAAAGAGGTGCGATACAGAAAACGTTATCTTGACCTTATCATGAACTCTGAAGTACGTCGCACATTTCAGATCCGCTCACAAGTGATCTCACTTACGAGAAGATTTTTTGAAGATAAAGGTTTCCTAGAAGTTGAAACACCTATGATGCATCCGATCGCAGGTGGGGCAAATGCAAAACCGTTTGTAACACACCACAATGCTCTTGGGATCGACAGATACTTGAGAATCGCACCTGAGCTTTACCTCAAACGTCTGATCGTCGGTGGATTTGAAGCTGTTTTTGAGATCAATAGAAACTTTAGAAATGAAGGGATGGATGCTACACACAATCCGGAATTTACTTCGATCGAGTTCTACTGGGCTTATAAAACGTACAAAGACTTGATAGAGATCACAAAAGAGTACTTCCACTACCTTTTCGATCACCTCAATCTTCCAACTATCTTACCGTTTGGTGATATGGAAATAAACTTTGACAATATCAAAGAGATCCCACTTATCCAATCTCTTTCTGAGATCGGTGGAGTTCCAGCTGAGATCGTAAACGATAAAGATAAAATCGTAGAGTTTTTAAAATCTAAAAACATCGATGTAAACGAAGCTATGAACGTAGGACAGCTTCAAGGGGAACTTTTTGACGAGTTTGTTGAAGAGAAACTAATCGATCCGACTTTCATTACGGAGTATCCTGTTGAGATCTCTCCGCTTGCCCGCAGAAGTGATGAACATCCTGAGATCACTGAAAGGTTTGAACTTTTCATCGCAGGTCGTGAGATCGCAAACGCATTTAGTGAGTTAAACGATCCAGTTGATCAGCTAGAGCGTTTTGAAGGGCAGATGGCTGCCAAAGACAGCGGTGATGATGAAGCACACGAAATGGATAGTGATTTTGTTGAAGCACTTAGCTACGGTATGGCACCAACTGCTGGTCAAGGGATCGGGATCGATAGACTTGTGATGCTCCTGACAAACGAGCA
>JBEWQA010000079.1:0-4413 GCA_047689515.1 Candidatus Sulfurimonas kebritensis | reverse complement strand
TGGAGTTTTAAGATGAGTGAAGATAAATATAAAGATTATGAACCGGAAATTTTAGAGTATGACGCTGAAGTTGACGGACGCGCTCAATTTGAACTAAGAGACGACAGACTCAAAACAAAAGAGAGTCTGCTCGAGCAGATAAGAAAAGCAAAAGCAAGCGCTAAAGGGAACCAAACAACCTTTAGACAAAATATACGCACAGAAAACCAGAAAGAGAACAACAAATAGATGATACAACAAGCACATCAAGCTTATAATGCACAAGATTTTGAAAAAGCATTCGAACTTTACACAAAACTTGCCGAACAAGGTGATCCGAATGCACAGGCATCACTTGGATATATGTACCAGATGGGGCAAGCGTGTGAAAAAGATGAAGCAAAAACACTGGAGCTTTATACAAAAGCAGCAGAAGCAAAACAACCCTATGCACTTTTTAACTTGGGAATTTTATACGCCAACGGTATAGGCGGCGTTGAACATGATCAGTTTAAAGCACATGAACTTTATATGGAAGCGGCTATCCGTGAAGTACCGCAGGCACAATATGAAGTAGCACTGATGTTGGAGCGTGGCCTTGGCTGTGTACAAAACTACTCAGAAGCGGCATTTTGGTATGAGGAAGCGGCAAAGCGTGGACACCTTGAAGCGTTTAATAACCTTGGAAGCCTCTATAAAGACGGTACAGGCGTTGAACAAAACGATCAAAGATGTTTCATCTGTTTTTCTCGTGCAGCTGAAGGTGGTTTGGCACAGGGGCTTTATAACTTAGGTCTTTTATACGATCAGGGGATCGGATGTGAACAGGATAATGACAAAGCACTCGATCTGTGTCGTAAAGCCGCTTACAAAGGGCATGAAAAAGCAAAAGAGATCATCAAAGGTCTTCAAGAAGACGGGAAGATTGTATTTTAGATGTTTACAGGACTGATCAGAGAGGTTGCCACTGTTAAAAGCTTTGTAGGGAGCAAACTCTGCGTTCGTGCAAAACACAAAGCTGCTCTTGGTGATTCTATCGCTATCAATGGAGCTTGTTTAACCGTGGTCGAGACTTCTCATGACGGATTTTGTGTAGAACTAAGCCCCGAAAGCCAAAAACTTCTGGCAATTGAAAACTATAAAAACGAAGTGCATATCGAACCTGCAATGGCGATGGGTGATCGCTTTGAAGGGCATATAGTTCAGGGGCATGTCGATACGATCGGTGAAGTAAATGAGATCAAAGACAACGGCAACTCTTTTGATGTTTTTATAAAAATTGACAAAAAATTTATCCCCTACATGGTACCAAAAGGCTCAGTCACGATCGATGGTGTGAGTTTAACCATCAACGAGGTTTTGGATGAGAGCTTTCGTCTGACTATCATCCCCCACACTATGAAAGAGACCCTTTTTAAAAACTACAAAAAGGGCTCACGTGTCAATATTGAGACCGACATGTTCGCACGTTATATCGCCCATATCCTCAAACATCAAACACCTGATAAATCTCTCACATGGGATCAGGTAGATTCTATCAGTTCTCTTTATTAATGAAGCAAAAAGTACTCAAAGAGTTCTTCGGGCATAACAGCTTTCGGGAGCTCCAGGAAGATGGCATAGATGCAATTCTAGAACATCGCGATCTCTTGATGATCCTCCCAACAGGCGGCGGGAAAAGTTTAGTCTATCAACTCCCTACCATGATGATGGAGGGTGTCACTATTGTGATCTCTCCGCTGATCGCACTGATGCAGGATCAGGTAAATTCTCTGCAGGCACAAAATATACCCGCTGCGATGCTCTCCTCAGTGCAGAGTTTTGAGGAGACCGAAGAGGTTATACACTCACTTTTTAACAAAGAACTGAAATTTTTATACCTCTCTCCCGAACGGCTTAATAACCCAAACACTTTTGATATGCTCAAAAAGATTGAGATCAACTTTTTTGTGATCGATGAAGCGCATTGTATCTCCCAGTGGGGGCATGAGTTTCGTGATGATTACCGCCTTTTAGGTCGGCTAAAAACAGAGTTTCCAAACAAAAGTGTCGCGGCATTTACCGCTACTGCCACCGACCATGTGATCGAAGATATCCTTAAAGAGCTGCAACTTCGCGATCCCCTTTTACTTCAGGGGAAAGTCTTTCGAAAAAACCTTTTTATCTCAGCGCAAAGACGCCTCTCAAACGGACAGGCACAACTCAAAAACTTCCTTTTAAGCCATAAATATGAATCAGGTATCATCTATGTAAGTTCCCGTAAAAAAGCAGAAGATCTGAGTTCTCACCTCAACCAGGCCGGCTATAAAACCCTCCCCTATCATGCAGGGCTGCCGCAACATATCCGATCACAAAACTTCAAGCTTTTCGTCAACGACAAGATCGATATCATCGTTGCTACTATCGCCTTTGGGATGGGGATCGATAAAGCCGATATCCGTTTTGTAGTACACATGAGCCTGCCGAAATCATTAGAGAACTATTATCAGGAGATTGGACGTGCCGGACGTGATGGAGAAAACTCAGAGGTATTTCTTCTCTTTAATACCAACGACATTATGCAGCATAAACGTTATCTCGATGAGATCACAGACCAGCACTACAAAGAGCACCTGAGTGAGAAGATAGATCGGATCTATAAATATGCCACGAGTGAACTCTGCTTTCATCAGCAGATCGCCTCATACTTCAACGATACTCTTGAGGAGTGCAGAGATCGCTGTGAGAGTTGTCTGGATGAGAGTGTAAGCAAAGATATCACCAAAGAGGCACAGATGCTCCTTAGCTGTATCTACAAAACCGATCAGACATTTGGAAAAAACTATATTGTTGATGTGCTGCGTGGTTCAAGCGATCAAAAGCTTTTGGCAAACGGTGCAGATAAACTCTCCGTTTACGGGATCGGATCGCAACTGAGTAAAAAAGAGTGGTTTGTGATCGTAGAGCGTCTTTTAGAGCTTGATATCCTTACTGTCGGAGCGTTTCAGGCACTCAAACTCACACAACAAGCAGTTGAGATCCTCAAGTCCAAACAAAGTGTCTCGATCAAAGCCTCACGTCTTGAAGTACTTGAGAAAAAACGAGCTAGAAAAGTGGAAGAGGAGTTTGAGTTTGACCGAGGACTCTTTGAGGAGATGCGCATAAGAAGAAAAGAGTTGGCCGAAGAGCTTGATGTGCCGCCGTATCTGATCTTTAGCGACAAAACTCTCAAACATCTCGCCTCCGAGATGCCAAACTCAAAAGAGGAGATGTTGCGAGTAAACGGAGTCGGTCTGAAAAAATATGAGCAGTTCGGTGAGGAGTTTCTCACCCTTATTAACTCTTAGACCTCACTGTCACGTAACGGTATGACATCCGGGTTACACTTGATCTTATGCTCCATATCCACCTTTTCATACCCTTTTAGTTCAGACAAAGAAGCAATGGTCGCATTTCTAAACTCTTTACCGCTGTTAAGATAGACGTTAAAACCGTTTTGATAAAGTGCCAAACGTGTTTTAAGTGCTGTAGAGTATGTAGTTAAAATCCCGTCGCTTTTCATCGCTTTTGCAATATCTGAAAAATATTCCTTTGTCCAAAGTACGGGGTTTGTAGATGGGCTAAAAGCATCTTGATATACTATATCGAACTGGTTTTCAAACTCTTTTATATACTCTCTAGCATCACCTAAAAACAGCTCTATTGAAAACTCTTCATCCTCATACCAACCCTGCTCACTGAGATCTTCGATCAAGTTTGCAAAAGACTCAAACTCTTGCGGATAACTAAAATCTTTTAAAGAGTGGACAAGCTCACTATCAAGTTCCGGAGAGTAGATATATATCCTTTTAGTTAAGCCATTTTGTTGACAATACCAAAGTGTTGCCAAGGTGTTAAACCCGAGCCCAAAACATATATCAAGGATATGTATCTCCTCTTTATCTTTTACATATTGCAGTGCAGGTACTACGTGCTTATACAGACTCTCCTTGAGTGCTCCGTCTTTTGTAGAATGGTAATGTTCGTCATACTCTTTTGAGTAAGCTGTATATGTTCCATCCTCACTTAACACAGCTTTATGATACTTGTCATTAAATTTCACTATTTTTCCCATTATTTTTTATATTGTTTTAGGGCACCTCTAAAAACTCTAGCAACACTCAGCATAACAAAGAGCTTTACAATCAAGGCAGCTTTTTGAAACCCTAGCCGAAGCTAAGGTAAGAAAAGCTAACGCAGAGTGTGAAGGCTCTTTGTTATGCCCAAAGGGAGGGATAAAAAAAGAGAACTTGCACAAAACTTTTCATCATCGTAGCTACGGCTACGACTTAAAAAAGATTTTGCACAATTTCAACTTTTTTTCTTCCCTCTGAGTATTGTTAGAGTTTTTAGAGGTGCCCTTAAGAGATATTAATCTACTATACTAATCAATTTTAACACAAAAGGGGTAAAATG
>JBEWQA010000078.1:0-4509 GCA_047689515.1 Candidatus Sulfurimonas kebritensis | reverse complement strand
GTTTGCTTCGAACATCGCTGTTGATAACCATCTTTTGCCCCTGTTTTATAGTACCGAGTTGCGCTTCACCTATATATGCCCGTACCCAGTACTCATCTTGAAGTGCTATCTCCAAGACACTTTGTGCAGGGGTAACGACTGAATCAGGTTCAACATAACGGGTGAGTACTGTACCGTGCGCAGGTGCGTTTATAGTAGCTTCTTGCAGGTTGTACTCAAGTTGTTTTTTTTGTGCCTCAAGGGCTATAACTTTATTTTCTTGGGCTTGGATATCCTCTGCCTGGTAGCCGTTTTTAAGAAGTGTGTAGGAGTGACTCGCTTTGTGGTAACTCGCCTCTGCTTTTTCATATGCAGTTTTTGCCAAAACATAACTTTGTTCTGCAGTTGTTTTGTGTTCGTAGAGTTGTTTTTGTCTCAGGTAGGTGTCTTTTGCACCCTCAAAAACTGCTTTGGCCTCTTGCATAGCTGCTTTTGTTTTTGCGATCTCTTCTGCTCTGTAGCCAGATTTTAGCTTTTTTAATATACTTTTTTCAGCTTCAATCTGTGCCTGGAGTTGTTCGACTTGATACTTTAGAGGCGTAGTGTCGAGTGTCACTAAAATATCCCCTTTGTCAAACTGTTGCCCCTCATCTTTTGTGATCGACTCAATAGTGCCTAAAAAGGGGAATGAGAGCTTTTGTGTACGGTTTTCGATATTGCCGTAAAAGCTGCCTTGGCTTTGTGAAGATTGTGAAGGTTTTAAGTAGATATAGCTAAGAGAAACAACTAAAATAATAACCAAAAATATAATAATTTTTTTCATAAAGAAGCCTTCAGGTTTTGTCTGGTTTTATTATAGCACTTAAAAGAGAAGAAAATAAAACGCTATAATGTAAATATCGAAATCGCATAGAGGGGTTTGGTATGAGTGAAGAAAAAGATATGGATTCTAAAGGTCTTTACACCTGTCCTATGCACTCTGAGGTGATGAGTAAAAAACCGGGAAGCTGTCCTAAATGCGGTATGGCTTTAGAACCGGTTATAGTCGAAGATGAACAGGAAAATGATGAACTCGACGATATGACAAGGCGTTTGTGGATCAGTGTAGTTTTTGCGCTGCCTGTTTTCCTTATAGCAATGTTGAGCGATATGGCCCCTGAATATCTGCCGCAAAATATCAGTATGAAATCTATACAATGGTTTGAGTTTGTTTTTGCAACACCGGTTGTTTTATGGGCCGGGTGGCCATTTTTACTTCGAGGGTACAACTCGATCAAAACGTGGAACCTCAATATGTTTACACTGATCTCCATGGGTGTGCTCTCTGCATATTTTTATAGTATTGTGGCACTTTTATTGCCTGAAGTCTTTCCGCCGCTTATGCAGACCAAAGAGGGGTTGGTGCATGTCTATTTTGAAGCTGCGGCTGTTATCACCACCTTGGTACTTGTGGGACAGGTGCTTGAGCTCCGTGCACGGAGTAAAACAAATACGGCTATCAATACCCTGCTAAACCTTGCTCCAAAACAGGCACACCGAATCGATAAAAACGGAGATGAAGAGGATGTAAACCTCGAAGATATCAACGTAGGGGACAAACTTCGTATAAAACCGGGTGAGAAGATTCCTGTGGACGCTAAGGTGATCGAAGGGCAAAGTAATCTTGACGAGTCTATGATAACGGGAGAGCCGATATTGGTCACAAAAACAAAAAACGATAATGTGATCGGGGCTACTCTCAATGCAAACGGCACGTTGGTGATCGAAGCGACAAAAGTGGGTAACGATACGATGCTCTCACAGATCGTGCAGATGGTAGCAAAAGCACAACGCTCCCGTGCACCTATACAAAAACTTGCAGATACGGTTTCAGGCTATTTTGTCCCTGCCGTTGTGGTTTCTGCTGTTTTAGCATTTATATTTTGGTGGCTTTTCGGGCCAGAACCTCGTTTGGCGTATGCTGTGGTTGCGGCTGTATCTGTCTTGATCATTGCGTGTCCTTGTGCATTGGGGCTTGCTACGCCGATCTCGATCATGGTGGGGACTGGACGAGCGGCACTTATGGGGATCCTTATCAAAGATGCCAAAACCTTGGAGACCATGGAAAAGGTAGATACTCTAGTGGTAGATAAAACGGGAACGCTCACACAGGGCAGCCCTAAAGTGACAAGTTTTATCGCAGCAGATAGGATGGATGAAAAGCAGCTTTTACAATATGCGGCAAGTTTGGAACGTGCGAGTGAACACCCCTTGGCAGCAGCAGTTATAGAGTATGCCAAAGAGTCAAATCTGAGCCTGCTGGATGTAACAAATTTTGAAGCGATCACGGGTAAAGGGATCAGTGGAGAGATAGAAAATAAAAAAATAGTGCTAGGGAGCGAAAGCTATCTAGAGAGCCTAGAGATCACAAACAGATCTATGCAGGAAAGAGCAGAACCTTTGCGTGAAGATGGAAAGGGGCTAATATTTTTAGCTGTAGATGACAGGTTAAGTGCTATCATCGCCATAGAAGATCCGATAAAGCAGACATCATTAGAGGCGATCAAAAGCTTAAAAGCAGAGGGGATAAAGGTGGTGATGCTAAGCGGCGATAATGAAAAAACCGCTAAGTCTGTAGCAAAAAAACTCTCCATCGATGCCGTGTATGCAAACATCTTGCCCGATGAAAAAGCAGAGGTGATCAAAGAGTTGCAAAAAGGGGGTGCAGTCGTAGCGATGGCGGGTGACGGTATAAATGATGCCCCGTCACTTGCTCAATCAGATGTCGGTATAGCGATGGGAACAGGTACCGATGTAGCGATCGAGAGTGCAGGGGTGACACTTGTAAAAGGTGATCTGCTCGGCATCGTAAAAGTATTTAAACTCAGCCGTGTAACGATGAGAAATATACGGGAAAATCTCTTTTTTGCTTTTGTGTACAATAGCATAGGGGTACCTATCGCCGCAGGTGTCTTGTACCCGTTTTTTGGACTCTTGCTCTCACCTATGATCGCAGCTACGGCGATGAGTTTTAGTTCTGTATCGGTCATAGCAAATGCGCTGCGTTTGAAGAGTGTTAAAGTTTTGTAACTTTATACCCCTCCTTTTTTAAAGCTTGGAGCAAACCGTCCGGGCCTATAAGGTGTCCGGCACCCACCAAGACAAACTCTGTTTCGCTTGTTTGCATATAGTGCTTTATCTTTGGAAGCCAAGCGTTGTTTCTTTTGACGATCAAGTCATTATAGAGTTGTGCAGACTCATTTTTTAGATCTAAGATTAAAAAGTCCGAGAGCTCTTTCTCTTTGCCGTTTTTCCAAAATCGAATGATTTTTGTAAACATTGTATCGAGCTCTTTTATACTGCTTAATGTCTGAAGAACAAACTCATCTTCATTATCTCCGCCGATATTTGCGATGATGCTGAGTTGCTCTTCAAGTGTTTCAAAAGCTTCCGTCTTTTTGTTGTCTGATAGAGTTTTTTGATAAAAATAGAGATCTACACCGTCTTGAGTAGCCCCTAGTTTAATATACTGTTGTTGTATCAGCATCATAGCTACCATAGAGGCTTTCATCTGTTGCATATTTTGGATGTTCATACCGTTGGCTTGGCAGTATTTCTCTAATTTTCTATAAGTTTTTTCCTGAAGATGTTGTTTGAGTGTTGAACCGTTAGCATAAACCATCGCTTGGAGCATAAACTGCTGAAAACTTGGATCTTCTAACCTATCCATCTCTGTTTCAAAGACAAGAAGTTTAGAGTGTTTATAAGCATTTTCAAACTCTTTTGGAAGGGGAAAGTCAGCAGGGCGCAGCAGGTGTATAGTACCGCCGAGGTATAAAGTGGAATCACCTTTTTGCACCTTCCAGACAAATGAATCGGCAAACAGAGAGATAGCCAGAAATAATAAAATAGATATAGTTTTCATCAGCAACCTTTGTATGGTATTATAGTGTAATTTTATACCCTTGGTTTGAATAGTTCTTAATAAACTTGCTGTTATTTGCTTTTCTTCTTATATTGCTGATCATGCTGGTTAAAGTGTTTCTATGCAGATCCATATCTCCCCAAAGATAGTCTTCAATTTCGTCATAGCTTACGATCCTCTCTTTGTTTTCAAAAAGATATGTTAACAATTTGTTCTCTTGTTGAGTAAGTTTAGTCGTGCGTTCATCACTGTGTACAAAAGAGCTGTTAAAGGGTTCATACCGGGTTTGGTTATCTATAAAGTAGAGTGAATTCATAGAATGGATAAGCTCTTTAAATGCTTCATCCACTTCCTCTTTTGTAATCGCACCGTATAATGTCCTTACATGTTGGTCAGCAGTTAAACCATTTATTGTCTCTTTGAGCTCTTCTGCAGCAAGAATTAAAAAAAGTGAATCGGGATCTACTTTTTTTATCTTGTTAATTATCTGTTGACATAAATGGCCTTTAGAGGCGAGATGGATCAAGATAATGTTGGGTCTTATATCGAGATAGTGTTGCCAAGCTTCTTCGAAGTTGGTTATATGGATGTAGTTACATAAAGCTTCAAAAGGGATAAACTTTGTG
>JBEWQA010000025.1:0-23685 GCA_047689515.1 Candidatus Sulfurimonas kebritensis | reverse complement strand
TAAACTTATCCATCTAGCTCCCCATTTTTAATATATCTGCGTACCAACTCTATAAAACCGCTCACGTAATGAGCAAAAAATATCATAAAGCGAACATCCTCGTTATCAAAACCGCCAGCTTTGTTTAAGAGCTGCAAGACCCCTACTATCTCCCTTTTTGAGTTAAATATAGGTGCTGTGATGATATTGTTTGTTTTATACCCCGTCTCCTCATCAACGTCGCTTAAAAATTCGGGGTGGGAGTATGCATCGTTTGTAACTATAGGCTTTTTCATCTTAAGTGTATATCCTACGATCCCTTTGTGTGCAGGGATCTTAATCTTCTCTACACCGTCTGCCAGTGTCGTCCATAACTCATCTGCTTTTGCATCGTATATAAATATAGAACAGCGATCGGCATCTACAATCTCTTTTGCATACTCGGCAATATGGGGCAATCCGCTCTCTAAAGATTTTTTCTTAAGCAAACCTTTTGCAAACTCAGCTAACTTATGGGATTTATCTAAATACTTCATCGCAAAAGCCTCTCTTTTTTTCTATTAGACATCTTTTAGAAGTCTGTAAATATTATAGTGTAAAATTACAAGAAAAAAAAGGATTTTTAGAGGTGCCTTTTAACAATTTATGCTAAACTTTTCTAAAGTCAAATTTTTTAGGGGAGTTTAGTATGGATAAGATATACAATTTAGCAATCATAGGCGCAGGCCCTGCAGGGATCGCAACTGCGGTTGAGGGATATATGCAGGGTATTCGCGATATCGTACTGCTTGAAAAAGATGTCAACCACAATTCCACTATTAGAAAATACTATAAAGACAACAAACGTGTCGATGTTGAATGGAAAGGGCAAAAAGTTGAACTTGACGGCAACATCTACTTTATCGACGGCACGAAAGAATCTACTTTAGACTTTTTTGATGAGATCTTAGATCACCATTCTGTAGAGCTGCAAACACAGGTAGAGGTGCAATCGATCGAAAAAAAAGAGGAGCACTTCGAAGTCTTTATGGCAGGTAAGAGTATCAAAGCCAAATATGTCGTCGTCACTATCGGACGTATGGGAAAACCCAACAAACCATCTTACAAAATTCCCCCAAGTATCAGAAAAAAAGTAAACTATACGACGGATGATTGCGGCGAAGGTGAAAAAGTGCTTGTTGTCGGCGGCGGGGACAGTGCCGTTGAGTATGCCGTCGATCTAAGCGCTAAAAACGAGGTTACGATCTGCTATAGACGTGAGACGTTCAGACGGGCAAACCCCACAAACCAAAGAGATATATCTAATGCGATCATGCACAAAGAGGTCAATCCGATGCTAGGAATCGACATCGACGGACTCGAAGATGGTGACGGAAAAGTCAAGGTGCTCTTTAACAACGATACAACCGAACTCTACGATAGAGTTATCTATGCAATCGGCGGGACTACCCCGAGTGCATTTCTCTCAAGTTCAGGTATTAAAGAGGAGGATGGTAAACCTGTCCATAACGAGTATTATGAGACAAATATCGAGGGACTTTTTGTCGCAGGGGATATCACTCAGGAGAGCGGCGGAAGTATCGCTCTAGGGCTTAACCACGGTTATGCGATAGCATGCCATATACAGGAGCAAAAGCTTTAAGCTACTCCTCTATCTTCAAGCGCTCTATTGTAACGCCGTTATCGCGCAAAAATTTTGAAACGATCTCGGAGTGGGTATGTTCATACTCTTTTAAAAACACTATCCTTTTTATCCCTGCGGCTATAAGGTTTTTACTGCACTCGCTGCATGGCTCAAGCGTAACATAGATCGTTGCACCCTCGATGGGGATCCCTTTTCTTGCCGCCCAGATAAGTGCATTCATCTCTGCATGGATCTCGTATGTCTGACTCCAATCGTGATGTTCAGATGTATATTGATTATCCCAATGATCACAACAATTCGTATAACCCGCAGGTGTACCGTTATAACCGGTACTTAGAATCCTGCCGTCTTTGACGATCACTGCACCTACCTGTTTAGAGACACATTTAGAAGCAGTTGCAATCTCTGCTGCAATGTTAATAAAATTTTGATCACTGATCATCGGGCATCCTGATAATGTTTATATCGCTGTTGTCGCGCAGTCTTGCAAAGTAGTCTTTAAGCACCAACTCCCGTTTGTCACCCATAATTGCATTGATGATCTGATTTTTGACACTATCTATCCCTGCCTCTTTAGCTGATGCAACAGATTTGATATAAAAACTCATAAAGCCCCCTTTGCCGTTTGGTACGATTGGGGTAAAACCATGCAGGGGTGTTTTGCTTAGCAGTGAACCCAGCTCCGGGGAGATTCGATCGTATGGAAGCACCTGCTCATTTTTTGCAATCTCAGGTGAAAAAAACATTGGGTTATCCACTTTCTCCTGCAGGAGCGCTTTGTTTTTTGCATCATAAATCACAACCGTAAAAGAGGATGGGTGCGCAAACTTCTCTTTATGAAGCTGGTAGTACTCCTCGATCTCCTCATCACTCGGCTCGTCAATCGAAGCATAAGCGATCGTTGAGTAGAGCTTTTGTGAAAGCAGCTTCTGTTTTACCTTCTCTTTAAGCTGTGTAGAGCTCAAACCGTTTGCTTCACGCACAGCATCGTAAAAGTCGGAGATGCTCATATTGTTACGTGCCGCCATCTTTTTAATGTCGTCATATACTTCCGTTGATGCTACTGCAATCTTGCGCTCTTTGATCTCTGCAGCTTCAAGCTTTTTACGGATCAGGATATCTGTCGCCTGTTTTACATCCGTATGTGATGTTTGCATCTCCTCTTTTATATCCTCTAGCGTGATAGCTTCATTTTTCACCACTACCGCTACACCGTCATACACCTTAGCCTCTAAAAAACTGACAAACAATAAAATTAATAAGATCTTTTTCATACTTTTCCGTTATATATTAAATTAAGGTTATTTTACCGTTTTTTAACCAACAATACCCTAAAATTACGCCACTTAAATTAAAAAGGTTTACAGATGGTTGTTACTCGTTTTGCTCCAAGTCCTACAGGATACTTACATATCGGTGGTTTAAGGACTGCTCTATTTTCTTACCTTTGGGCAAGAAAAAACGGCGGAGAATTTGTTCTTCGTATCGAAGATACAGATAAGGCTAGAAACTCTGAGGAAGCTACAGAAGCGATTCTTAAAGCATTTAACTGGCTCGGACTTGTGGCAGACGGAGAGATCACATACCAAAGCAAACGTGACGATATCTATGCAAAATATATCGAGCAGCTGCTTGATGAGGGCAAAGCGTACAAGTGTTATATGACAAAAGAGGAGCTTGAAGAGCTTCGTGAAACACAGATGGCAAACAAAGAGCGTGCAAGATATGACGGCAGATACCGTGACTTTGAAGGTACACCTCCTGAGGGTGTTGCACCTGTTATCCGTATCAAAGCGCCACTTGACGGCGAGATCATGGTGCGTGACGGGGTCAAAGGTGATATCGTCTTTAAAGCGGAAGATATCCTGGATGATTTTATCATCGCTCGTGCTGACGGCAGCCCGACATATAACTTCGTAGTAGCAGTTGACGATGCTTTAATGGGTATCAACGAGGTTATCCGCGGTGACGATCACCTCTCAAATACACCAAAACAGATCGTAGTGTATGAAGCGCTCGGCTTTGATATTCCGAAGTTTTACCACGTGCCGATGATCCACAATAGCCAAGGGAAAAAACTCTCTAAACGTGACGGTGCAACTGACGTGATGGCATATAAAGAGATGGGGTATACCCCTGAAGCACTGCTAAACTTTTTAGTACGTCTGGGATGGAGCCACGGTGATCAGGAGATCTTCTCAATGGAGGAGATGATTGAGCTTTTCGATCCAAAAGATATCAACAAGTCAGCTTCGATCTACAACACTGAGAAGTTAGACTGGCTCAACTCCCACTATATCAAAAATACAAGCAACGAAACGCTTGTGGAGCTTTTACACGACTACGATCTCGTACTCACTTCACACGATAAAAAAGAGATCCTGCTCGATGCACTCAAAGAGCGTGCAAAAACGCTAAAAGAGCTTAGCGAACAAGCAAAAGAGATCATCGCAACGCCTACTGAGTACAATGAAAAAAATATGAAAAAAGCTGTAAAAGCAGACACCCCTGACATTATCAAAAACTTCAAAGCTAAACTTGAAGCAGCAGAGGGGATCCATATGCCGACAGAGTACCATCATTTAATAGAAGCTGTAGTAAATGAGATGGAGATCGGTTTTGGAAAAATCGGACAGCCTTTGCGTATAGCAATGCTTGGGAAAATGGGCGGACCAGGTCTTGATGTGATTATGTCTGTGATTGGGAAAGAGGAAACTTTAAAGAGGATAGAGAGCTTTTTAGGCTCTCTGTAATTAGGAGAATTTTACAACTATTTTATGGAGTAGTTGTACCGCTTGCTGCAGCCGTTGCATTATCAATTGCAGTATCTGCACTTGTTTGAATATCGTTAGAAGCCCCCGTCATATAAGTTTGTACACCAGCTACCAAACCAACACCTACAATTACTAATAGTAATGCAACTAAAACTCCACTCATCCCTTTTTGAGATTTTAAACGCTTGAAAATCTTTTTCAAGTTAACTCCTTTTTGTGATATATCTGTGATAATTGTATCACAATTTTTTATAATATACAAATAGAATTTCTTTACAATATATATTAGTTTATATTATATTGTATTTGTATACTTCTTTGAGATCCACAAGCTTTGTTCAAGTTTTTCACAATTCTCAAAACAGTCCTCTTCGATCTTCAGCCACTCGATCCCCTCAACTACTTTCACTTCAGCTGCTTTAAACTTGTGCCCCGACTTCCAGACAGAGACCCTTTTTGAGTCTGTCGTTGAGGGATTGTCTCTTACGTAGATATTTGCGATACCCACCTCGTAAAGTTTCTTCTCATCAGCTATTTTAACCTCTTCTTTTGCAACTTCTTGCTCCTGAGGGGCTTCGATAACATCCACTTCAACAGCCTCACTTGGCTCCTCTTCGATCACGACTGCAACCTCATCACTTTCTATTGTTACCTCTTCAGGTGTAATTTCCGGCTCTTTTTTCAACATGCTTCTTGGTGTTACGTCTAACAGCGTATTCTCCAGTTGTGTACTCTCCTGTTTAAAGTCTCTGTAAAAGCTGCTATCGTCAACATCTTCATTGGCATCAACTATCTCAGGTACTAAAAAGAACAGGAGGTCGTTGCCTTGTACATTTGTTACCGTATGGGTAAATAGTTCTCCAAGAAGCGGTATATCTCCGAGTACGGGAACTTTCTCTTCCTGATCGGTATCCTCTGAATGTAGACGCCCGCCAAGTGCTATCACCTGTCCCGACTTAACTACGACGTTTGTTTGGATATTTTTACTTACAAACGAAGGGACAAAGATATCAGGCCCAAGTTGTACATCGTGTTCTTTATTTGTATCAAACTCACTATCTTTGATATCTACATCAATATACATATAGCCCTCTTTTTCCATAAACTCCGAACTAAGCACTAAAGTAAGACCGTATTTTCTCTCTTCCACATTGATTGTCGGAGCAAACCCTGCATTTTGTGTCATCCCTACAGGGATATATACCTCACCACCGACACGAAACGAAGCATTTTGATCTTCGGTAGTGATAAGTACCGTATCATCAAGAATCTTTCCGATCCCTTTCTCCTCCAAAAAGTTTAATGCACCCGTTACCGACTTCCCTGTTGATGCACTAAACTGTCCAAAGTTATCCAAAAGCCAACCGCTGAACGTTGCACCGTTGGCAGCTAGTGGATTTACGCTGATATTTGTATGTCCGCTTAAAAATCCGAGTCCGGTTACGCCGCCGAGATCTTTTGCTCTTTTGTTATTGATCTCCACAAGATAGAGTTTTGTTCTGATCATTTTATTCACTTTGGTAGTCTCTGTCAGGTCCATTGTGGTGTTAAGATCTACCCCTGCATTTTTAAGCAGTTTATAGACTCTGTTTTTATCATGAGGGTCTTTAAAGGTCCCAGTGATTACCGTTGAACCGTCACCAACCTTATTGAGTCTCAGACTTGGTTCTACAAAGTTGATCATCTTTTCGATATAGCCTAAGTTTTTATTGACGTACACATGGTAGTTTTGCATAGAGCCGTCTCTATATACTAAGAGTATCGAGGTGTTCCCCGTCTCTTTACCGAAGATCTTTAAAAACCTACTCTTGCCTTGCCCTTTGAGTAAAGAGACATTGATCATCTCTTTGTTGCCGACAACAACTTTTTTTACACTTTTATGAAGCGGGACAATGTTGTACTCATTGTCGAAAACCAAAAGATCCTCTGCGCTCAGATATACACTTGTTAGTAAAAACAGAAGTGCTACAATTTTTTTCATTCTTTCCCCTTATTGACATATTGCTACAATTGAGATGTTTTGATCCCTATAGGAGTAAACATCCATCTCTGTAGCAAGCGTTTTGTTTTTTATATATCTACCGTTATAGGTGTACTGTACCAATATATCTATCTCACCGAAGTTTTGTGCATCCTGCATCTGAGAAAAGTTGATAGAGGTACCGTTTGGACACAATTTATTTACCCGATTGAGATAACTCTGATAATCGGCTGCATTGCCTCCGGAACCGTCAGAAAAATCTCTGAGGTCCTCTCTGGCAATTGCAAAATCACTTGTCAAATTTGCAACAAGTTTGAGTTTATAGTCAGCCTGCATCACAGCCCAGTAATCAAGTAAAATAGTGATGGCAAACACCATCGTCGGCAGCACTACCAAGAGTGTCGCCATGATCTGCGGCAAACCGAGCCCTGCTCTAAAAGAGCATCTATTTTTCATAAGAGATACTCGCCTCATAAGAAACTCTTTTTACCCGGTGTTTTACTTTTGCCACATAGTCGGCCAACATCTTCTCTTTTGTTTTTTGTCTTTTTTTATCCTGCTGCTGTGAACATTTTACTATCCAAAGATGCCCGCCGTTGTTGTTGGTATTGTAGACTCTGTTTTTATTCAGAGCGAGTGTACGATAGTAGAGCATCAAAAAGTTTTTGATCTCTTTTGGCGATATTTTCAGGACAATATTTTGTGCATATACCGCTTTGCCTTCTACATAGGAGGAGATATAGTTTTTCACTCTTTTGCCGTTTGCCACAAAAGCATCGATCGTTACGTTCAAAGCGATATATTTTGCACTAAAGCTCATTTCACGCCCATCTTTTTTGCTCTCAACAGAGACTATATCTATCTTGTCACCCATTTTCAAAGAGGTATCGATATTTTTAAATACAGAAAGTGGCAGTGCGATCGTATCGAGCTCCTCATCTACTTGAGGCTCTTTGATCTGCGGCGTTGCCTCTACTGCTTTTTCTTTATGTTCTGTCGGCTTTACAAGTGAGATCTTTTGTTTTCTGATCGGCTCATTTGCAAAGATGTCGGTTTTTGCATAACGTCCGATAATCTCACTCGCCGTTAAAGGGGCAGCATCTATATACTCTTTTGGCAATCTCCCTTTTTTGATCGAATCAGCACCTAGAAGCTCTCCTCTTTTAATATCTTTTGCACTGAGATACACCTCAACCATATTGGGCATATTGTGTTGTTTGTCTGCCCCCTCTTGCTTTGAGTACATCAGTAGTGCTAAAGATGTAGTAAAAAACACCAATCCAACTAAGATAAGTATCACTATCTTCATCTGTCTATTTTTCATAGTTCCCCTTTTATTAAAATCCTGGCATTAAGGCATCTGCAGCCATTGGAAATGCGATCATCGCAATCACTGCAGGCAATATAAATATAAACATAATAAATGTGATGCTTATATTCATCGTTGCCGCTTTTTTCTCGACATTCAACATCTCTTCTTGCTTGATCTCTACCGCTTGGTTTTCAAATATCGACTTTACACCGATACCGGTTTCATCCGAAAGACGCATAAATCCTGCAATGCTTGCTACGGCATCGGAACCTGTCCTCTTGGCAAGATTTTCACATGCCACCTCGTTGCCGTAGGTGATAAACTCATATTTAAACATCTTCGACTCTTCGATCAGATCCACTCCCAAAACATCCGTTGCTTCTAGAGTCACCTTGTCGATGGCATTATTGAGTCCGCCGCCACCTTCTAAGATAATGATCAAAAGATCGATAAAAACAGCGAGATCGTTATCTATCCTTTTTATTCTCGCTTTAACCTGCTCATCTATATATAAAAAAGGAGCCAATAGCATGATCCCGACACCGATCATCACAAGGAGAATATTAAAAAGTGCTCCGAGGTTTAAAATAAATACCAAAGCGATGATCGAAACTCCTGCGACAAAAGAGGCAAGCAGGATCTCGTTAAACGCTTTTTGGGTTAAACCTGCACGCATCAGCTTCACTTTAAACTCTTCAAGTTTTCTGTTTTCCGACTTTTTGATCACAGAAACAGAGTCATCAAAGTTAAAGATGTGGTGGATCAGCTTATGGTGTTGGTATTTGCCATCAACTAAACGGTAGAGTCCGTATGCGATAAGCACAACCGATACAACAAGTAAAGCGAGTGCGGTCAACTCCATCATTTATCGATCCTTGTGATAAAGTTGTTTGCAAGCATCCCTAGAAACACCCACAACATGATCCCAAGGAGCTGAAATCTTCCATACTCCGACTCCATAAAATACTCATGGATCTTGCCGTCAAAATTGCCGTTGAGCATAAAATACAGAAGTATCGCAATCCCCACAACTACATAAGAACCGAAGTTCCCCTCACGTGTCAGAACATCGACTTTATCCTGCATCTTTTTTCTGTAGTTGATCGTCTCTTCAACTTTTGCCAAAGTGTTTGAGAACTGTCCGCCGCTCTCTCGCCCGATCTTAATAGCCAGGGCAAAGATTCGCAGCTCTTTTGAGTCTATATGTTTATAGATATTCTCAAACGCACGCATCTCACCTACAGTATTTTTCTCTTTAAAAAAGTCTGCAAAAACCTCTTTAAATAGTTTTGAGCCTGAGACCGACACCGACTTTTGCAAAGCCTGCTCAAACCCGATCCCGTTTTTCATCATCTTGACAAGAACGGAGATCGCTGTTGCAAGCGCTCGGTTAAACTCTTTTTTTCTTAAGCGGATAAAGATTTTTATAAAAAGAAAAACCACTAAAATCGCTATAGGTGTACCTATAAAAAAACCAAGCCAATGCTGTAAAAAGAGCACAACCAACAGATCGGCTCCTACGACAAAAAGAGAGGCAGCGAGAAAAAACACACCTAAAGGGAGTTTAAAACCCGCTAAAAGCAAATATCTGCGCAAACGCTCTAAAAGCGTCAGTTTTTTTTGCTCTTCACGCCCTGTTTTATGCAGTATCTCGCCAATATTATTATCTTTTGAAAATACAACATCTTTGACATACTTCAGATGCATCGTGCGCTGATACTGCATATAGATCAGATACAGCACCATAGTGCCGCTAACACTTAATACCAGGAGTAAAAATAGTTCCGTAATACTCATCATTGTAAATTCGGCCATCTCTCTAGAATATTTTTGTTACCGCTGAGCGATCCCTGGATAATCTCCGTCATATAGTGAGCCTGCCAACCACACATACGGTTTGGATGGAACTGTTGCAGCTCTTTGATGACCATCTCTTTTGAAACAACAAAATCATTATCAAAGATACGGTTCTCAAGTACTACACCATGTTGCAACATCTTGTTTACCGCCCGTGAAGATGCCGAAAGTGCTCTAAAATTCCCGGAGGAGTCCATAGGGTTGTCGTTGTTGATCACTCTTGAGAACTCAAAGATATCGAGCATCGAAACGACACCGTTTTCCTCTACCCTTTTTTCAGGTTCGGAGATCTTCACTATCCGTCTGCGACCGTCGGGAAAACGGACAATCTGTACAATCAGATCAACCGCTGAAACAATTTGTGAACGGACAAAGTTCATATTTGCCGTCGGGCGCGCTTCTAGGAACATATTTTCAATTCTTACAATCGCCTCTTTCGTATCATCTGCGTGGATCGTCGTCATCGAACCGGGGTGTCCCGTATTCATAGCATTTAGCATTGTAACGATTTCAGGGCCACGACACTCTCCCACTACGATCCTTCTCGGACTCGAACGTAATGCTGTGCGCAGCAGTGTCTCTATATTTACGGCACCTGCGCCCTCTTCATTCTCAGGACGCGCTTCAAACGATCTGATCGCATGGCAAGGCATCTGTGGCTTCATCTCTTTTGTATCCTCTATGGTAAGGAGCTGATCATTTTCATCTATAAAGCGGGTTACTGCATTTAAAAATGTGGTCTTACCGCTTGAGGTACCCCCGGAAACAACGATATTTAACTTCCCTTTTATCGCTTTGATCAAAAAGTAAGCCATTTTAAGATCAATCATATTTGTATCGATCAAGCTTTCAAACAGCAGCGGGATTTCACGAAACTTTCTCACCGTCACATACGATCCGGGTTTCCCCTCCTTGTCCATATTTGCCGCAATTGGCGGGATCTGAATCTCTATACGTGAACCATCAGGGAGTTTTGCTGAAGCTATCGGAGTCGATTCATCTACTTTTCTGTTAGATTCATTGAGCATTCTGGAGATAATTTTTCTGAGATCCTCCTCACTGCGAAAACGAAACGGTGTTGTGATCGTCTGCCCCTCATAGATCACATCTATATAGTCTTTGGTATTGACGATGATATCGTTTAGACCGTTGCCTGCAAGTTTTATGATCGTCGTTATTGGACCGTAATAGAGCAGATTGTCAATCAAAAAGTCGGCTATCTCGCTTTTTAATGAACTTTTAGGGATATTAAACTCACTGATATGCTTTGGGACAACCTCCCTGACCATCTTCTCCGTAAGCTCTGCTTTGATATTTAGCTTTTCTATAAACTTGTCGTATATATCACAAGCAAGGGCGTAATAGTGCTCATTTTTATACAAAAGAGGGAAACAAAACGAACTACAGCTAATATCATCTATATAGACCTCTTCGACAGAGTTTTTGGCCTCGATCTCGTGCTCAGTCGAACTGTTGAAACCTTTTATCTTCTCTTTTAAAGCCACTCTTTAACCTTTGTGAAAAGAGATTTATTTTGCTGTTTCTCTTGAGCAGATACAGTATGTTCAAATACAAAAAATTTATCGATCATCTCATGCAAGGATGTCATAAACGGAGCATCAGGATAGATTTCACATACCAGTTTTGCTTCATTCCAACACTCTCGCAGGTGCATAGCATCATTGACTAAAGAGTGTGCGATCTCAAAATTGTGTTTTAAACCTTTTGAGAGGATCTTTTTTGCCTCTGTATGCGTTACACCTCCATAAGCATCTGCTCGATTTGCAATGATATGGGTTTTGTTGTACCAGCCGCTTCGATCGATAATATCTATGTAGGTTTTCAGGATCGACATGGATGGGATATTAAACTCGGTGATCACATATATATCGTCTGCGAGTTCTTGGATATCTACCTCTAGGTCTTTATCTTTAAACACCCCTACATCGATCAGTATAAAATCAAACTTCTCTTTAAGCTGTGTGATAAAGTTCAAAAACATCTGAATATTTTCAGTACGGGAGAACTCCTCTTTATCGGTATGTTTTTGGATTCCAGGAACAAAAAAGAAGTTATTGCTGAGTTTTATCAGACCGTTATTAAAAAGCTCTTCGAGATCCATACTCTGAACACTGGCAATGTCGATAATCGTTTTAGAGGGCTGGATCACGTCAAAAAAGAGATTTGAGACCGCTTTTGTATCGCTAAAGTCTAAAAAGAGTACATTTTTATCTAAATGCTCATCGGCGATCGTTTTAGCAAGGTTCATCGCGATCGTAGTGGTACCGACACCCCCGTTGATCCCTGTAAAGACCGAAACATTACTGTTGCCTTTTCTCTCTTTGATTACATTTTGGGAGTTGTTTATATACTCCGCTATCATGTCTGAATTCGCTTGATCGTAATGGAGATAGATATCGACACCGAGTTTACCCGCTAAAAGGGAAAATGCTACATCATCTTTCCCCATTACGATCATATAGGTATTGTTTGAAAATCCAACTCGCTCAAGCGCTTGAATATCTTCTAAAGTATTCACTTTGTAAAGCAGTACGATGTCACGGTTTTTATTTGCCGCATAAAAGTTGATAAACTCTTCGATATTCGAGAAGTTTTCTATCTCTGTATACTCATCTTGCAGCTCAAAACAACACTCTTGATAATCTGTGGATACATACGCTATGACCATCTTAGTAGCCCCTTTTTATTTTGTTTAGCATTTTGTCATCTCTCTATACTCATAAGTTTTACTTTTCTTGTATTTAACGGTGAAGTTGGATCCGGTTGTACTTTTTTGAGTTCTAAAATAAGTCCTCTGCCTACTTTGTTTGTAAAATCTGTGATCTCATACGAGCCGGTCATCATTTGAAGAAATGCACTAAACATCCCTTTCATCCAGTTAAACGGATTGAAAAATGCCCCGCTATCCCAGTCAAACAGATAATCAAACATACCTTTTTTGTCTGTTGCTTCTTGACACCAGTCAACCCACTCATCACTGTCCATGTTCCCATCAGGACCATATTTTGATTCAGTGCCGCCTATATAAAAAGTTTCCTCCCAGCTACTCCAACTAAACATGCCCGGTTTCTTTTTAACTGTACAAGAGTTGAACATATCTCCATACACGGAACGTATTTTTAGAAGCTGAAAATTCTCAAAATCATCAACTTGTGATCCATCATTGGTTACTGCAAAAGTAAGTCTCATCGCTTCATCTTCATCAAATGTATACACTCTCTCAGCAGGAGTCCCAACTTTTGACGCTTTGTCTGAACCAAACATCATCGATTTCATAATCCCCATCATAGTTGTCATCGGTTTAAACATCTCTTGTAAAAATGAAAGTTTCGTATCATCATCTCCGCCGATATCACTCATATAGGGAACATTCTGTATTTTTCCCGTCATCGCAAGGAGTGCGTTTTCCGTATCACCCAATATATAACTGCTTTGGATCTCCGTGGTTTTTGTCTGATTGAAAAACGGCATCCAGGCATCCATACCAAAACCACTCATCATTCTACACATAAGTCCATCACTCGAAAGGGTTAAAAACATCATTTTACACTGCTCATTTTCAGTTGTTTTTTTAGCTTCAGCATAATGCAAAAGAGATACCGGATCATTCAAAGTGGGTGCATTTATCTGTGTTGCCGATGAATCTTCGTTAGGTTTTGTCATACGTTTGTCTTGTTCAACCCCTGCAATAATATTTGCAATATAACGCTGTCTGCGATCCTCTGCAGCATCACTTCTTGGGCTATATTCAACATCTGCAATATCTGTTTTGCCAAAAAAATCATTTCCAAAACCAATTGTTTTTGAGAAAATAAAATCAAACGCTGATGTAAAAAAACTGAAAAACCCCTGTTTTGGAGCAGTAGGATTATCCGGATCAGGGTCCTTGTAATACTGCGCGTCTCTTAATATATCTAAAGGGTAAAAGCCATACTGATCAGTGTTTTTAAAATTAGGCGCTTCAGTAAAAACAACTTCAAATTCGTCTGTAGTTCCCCCAATAGGGTTTGTTAACACTTCATTATTTATTAAAAACGGTTTTTGCCCTGAACAGCCCATAGATGAAAGTGTATTATCAAGGGTACAAGCTGAAGTGCTTTCTAATGTAATTCTCACTTTTCCCGTCGTTTCTATAAGATCAAAGCTTTTGCTATCCTCTTTCTTGCCGCCAAATGAAAACTTTTTCCAGAAATTATCTACTTTATAGTCTGTCGTCTTAATTGTGACATCTCTCTCATACAAAGCACTTCCATACTTATCTTTTCCTATATAGTTTTCATTTCCAAAATCAACTTTGGTATCTACATCTGCACCCCACAAAACGATTCCGATACATAGAAATAGCAATAAACCTTTTTTCAACTTTTCCCCTTTTGTTTATTTTTTTTCAATATTATTTTCTTCCATAATATGTTGTATATACTGATCAACTTTTTGATCAAGCTCCTCGTCGCTCAGAGTTATCCCCTGTTCTTTTGCTTCTTCTGCGATCATATATCTGTAACGTACCGATGAGATCAAAAGCTTCTCTTGCAGATTTTGCAAGTTTGTCACCTTGTTCACAACATGGAAGTTGTCATTTGCACCACCCATAAATGCGATCATCCAAAAGAGGATCATAATAGCAATCAACAATGGTACCAATGCTGCCGAACCTCTTCTCATTTTCATACGTTTCCTATTATATATGCACTCAATGCCCCCAGGCTCATAGCCGGTGCAAATCCAAATACTTTTCTTTTTACAAACGCTAAAACAATCAAGTGGTACACACCTGAAAGTGCGATAAAAATCCCTATGCCTTCCAGCCCTAAAAATAGTGCACAAAATACACCGTATCTTATATCTCCGCCGCCAAAGGCCATGCCGAAAACTATCGGGAGTATAAAAATACCTGCTACAATCGCCGCCGCGATAAAATCCTCTGTTTTTAGAGAGTTGTCTATAGCTTTTAAAGCAATCAAACCCGCTATTGCAGGTAAAATTATTTTGTCGGGTATTACTCTTTTTTTATAGTCGATTGCGGAGATAATGCTTGCAATTATTATAAAGTAAACTAATAACAAGCATCCTCCCCCTTTAACACAATATTTTAATATTTTTGTGATGCTTTTGTGATTATATGGGGGTTAAGCTTAATTTAAATTGAATTCTTTATTGAAGGTATCTATAAGGGTGATTTTTGCTTTTATTGTGATAAAAAGTCACTATACGGATAAAAAATTATTATAACATATATTATATTTTTATCACAACACAGATAAGATGAAATTATATTATTTTATTTTTTTGATAACTCAAATTTTCCTATAGCACACGATACAAAACTTTTCGCTTTTGCGGTATTGTTATCTATAAAGTCAAGATCTTCGTCACTCATAGGGTAACCTAGGTTTCTCAGGGCTTTACGCAGTGCATCGAGACGTTCATCCTCTATATCCAACGTGATCGTACGGGGCATTTTATCCAGATCTACTTCGATCTTACCAAATTCCTCTTTGAGTTTTGTCATCAAAGTATTGGCACATCCGCCACACTTAACATTTTCAACTTGAAATGTTTGTTTCATTGTTCAAATCCTTTTTGATTATATCGGCAACCCGAAAAGAGTTTGCATAGATCGTCCACGTATATGGGACACTACCGCCCGTAGGCATAAAACTAGCATCACTTACATAAAGGTTTTCCAGTTCGTGTGCTTTACAGTTTCGATCGAGCACCGAAGTTTTCGGATCGTTGCCAAAACGGCATCCGCCGGCTACCAAGTTTGGCGGCGGGGCACTTGAGATGGAGTATTCTATCTCTTTTGCACCCATTTTTTCAAGTACTTTGAGCGCTTTTTGTGCCAAAAACTCTCCAACTTTCAGATCGTGTTTGTGTCCGTAAAGGTTAATTACACCCACAGGCACACCGTACTTATCTTTTGTCTGCTCCTCAACACTTACAAAGCATCGATCTGTAGGAAGCCAGTCGTTAAACACTTCAAAACTCAGCACTCTCGATCTTGTAAGTCGATCGTGAATCTTCTCCATTAGCGATTCACCCCACATAAGATCACCTTGAGCATTGTAAAGCTCTTTGTTGACACGTGACACTATGTTCTGATGCTCGAACAAAAAGTCGATCGTACCCCCTTTATAGGTTTGATTTTTCTCGTTATACTCATACCAATCCTGCAGGCTGCGATTGAAAAACAGACCAACTTCCATCAGCTCTTTTTGCTGCTCTTTATTCAGCTCCTCAAATACAAAACGCCCGCTTCCGCTCCCCCCTGCCGAAAAGATCAAGTTTTTTCCCACTTGTGCACTATTGTTGGCCAAACCATTGGGAAAATATTTGTTTTTAGAGTTTAAAAGCAGACGCGATGTCTCGATCGCTTGGGCTGCTGCTACAAAGATCTTTGCATTTACCACATGGGGGATATTGTGTTTGGTTTTATAGTACGCTTTTGTTACCCGCTTGCCGTCACTCTCCAAATGGTACACAAACGCATCTGTCACTATTTTAGCATCACACTTTTGCAGCAGTGCCGCACGGGCACTCCCTTTTGCCCCGCTTGCACAGCCGTAACTCCCGCAAAAGTTTGAGTAGTAACACCCCTCTCTCTCCAGTGCATTTTGCGATAAAACGGTTCTTGGAGTCGGGATCGAAGTATAACCCAGCACTTCACACGCTTGATCGAACCATTTTGTTACTTTATTTGTTTGCAGCTCAGGATAGGGAAAGTCTTTACTCGATCGAGCCTCCTGAAACTTATGATCAACAACTCGGCCGCTTACCCCGATCACTTTTTCCACTTTGTCGTAGTAGGGTTCAAGATCTTCATAAGCAATGGGCCAGTCGACAACATTTGCCCCCTCGATCGAACCGTAAGTGGAAAGCAGTTTAAAATCTTGAAGTTTCATCCGATGAAAATAACCGCTCATCAAGTTTGACGAACCTCCTACCAAAGAGCCGTTCCAGAAGTTCCAATTATATTCAGTACCATCATATCGCTTATACCCACCATCTTCATACTCATTGATAATATGTTTTTGCTCATCTAAAGGCGGGGTAAAAAAATCACGACGGGAGACTGCCAACTCATCTTTGTTAAAATCCTCTTCGCTGTAGTACTCCCCTTTTTCAAGTATGATTACATTATAACCCGCATTGGAAAGCTCATAAGCGATCGGAGCGCCGCCTGCTCCGCTGCCTATTATACAAATGTCATATATCATAAGTACACCTTTGTAGGGCGTGGCAAGCCCCCTTGAAACTCTAACCACTTCCAGCCCGCTTTTTTATTATTGCCACCGTAGATCGGATCACCGAGCATCGCTTCAAAAGTATAACTCATAATATCGTATAAAAAGCTATCGCCCCAGCGGCTTTGAGCCACTTCTGCAAGGAGTTTTTCCCTTTGTGCTTTTTTGAGTTTTATATATTCCTGTTTGTAACTTTTGATAGCTTCTTCATTGAGCCACTTTACACCATTTTTTAAAAACTCCTTGTCACTCTCTATGATGCGGGAGTGTTTAAAAACAAGGTGCATATATCCTATCGTGTCGATATTCAGCTCTTTGGCTTTTGGAACAAGATCATTTTGCAATACTTTGATCGTGGCATAGGGTGTCGTAATGCCTGAGAAACTGCATCCATCAAACAGAAGTACCGATGAACTTAAAAAACCGTATTTTAAAAATTTTCTTCTACTTTGTATATTCATTTTATGTCTTTGAACGACAAACAGCTTTTGTCAAGTTTTTCTAAAGTATCAAGCCCAATTATAGCAAGTAATGATCGTAGTCCATGGAGAAGCTGAGCATGATAGTTGGCGATATTTTGTGCTTTCTTCTCTACAAGGAATGAAGCTCTTTTTTTCTTATCCTGTGTCGCAAGTCCAACCGGGCACGCTCTGCCGTTAGCACCTGAACACTCCCTTGCACGGATACACCCGGCACTCATCATAAAAGCTCTTGCTATAGCTACATAGTCGGCACCCAAAGCAAAAAGCACCGCCCCGTCATCAGGGGTGAGAACCTTCTCACTTGCGATCAATTTTACACGATCACGCACCCCATACTCTTTAAGTGTCAAGTCTGCTATCTCTATAGCTTCATGGATCCCCATCCCCACACGCATCATCATCTCTAGAGGTGCTGTACCGCTACCACCGTATCCGCCGTCTATCGTGATAAAGTCGGGATAATCTTCACTTGAGTTTTCGATCTTCTCTTTGAGCAATGCTGCATACTCTTCAAATCCTTCTTTATTGGAAAGAACGATTTTAATCCCTACCGGTTTTTCGGAAAGTTTTTTGAGTCTCCCTGCAAAAACAAACAGCTCCTCTATAGTGTGTGCAAAAGGGAACTGATTTGGCGAGAAGAGATCTTCGTGTGCTTTGACACCGCGGTAGTAAGCTATCTCCTCACTCACTTTTGGAGCCAAAAGTTTTCCTCCCGTTTGTTTGGCACCTTGGGCTATTTTTATCTCCGTCATACGACAAAAACGCATCGCTTTTTTATAACGCTCTTCACTAAAGTCGCCATTTTGATCGCGCACACCGTATAGACCGCTCCCCATCTGAAAAATAATATCGGGAATATCATCCGGAACTTCTGATGGGAAAAGCTCGAGATCTACATCCCAGTTTACCCTGTAAAAAACAAGTTCCTCTTTATCAAACAAAAAACTGTCAGGCGCTTTTGAATCAACCACCATATGTTTGTACACCTTTTGTGCAAGAGCACCGTTTGTGCATAGTTTCATAAATCTATAGACTGACTTTGCGAAAAAACTTCCTTCAAAAGTGTCGTAAATCTTGCAATCTCTTTTGAACTTGTGGGTATATAAAAAATTTGATGTAAGACCGCCCTCACCCGTGTTGATCGGGAAACCTCCAAGATAAGCCCCCTTAGCAAATGCACGGGTCCCCTCAGGCGATATCGCTCCGTCACTCATTGCGCTGCGCCCAAATATCGATGATGTAACAAAGGGGTATTTAAGTTGCTTTCCAAACTCTACACTAAAGCGTTCACTGACATTTTCCATATTGAGCACGCAGTTTGCATTTTTTATCCGCAGCCCTTTGTCTATAGGGGGTTGTGAGGGTGAAAAAGAGACATATGCCGACTTCCCTTCGGCAGAGTTATAAACCCATTTTACTTTATCAAATGAATCAAAGAACTTCTCATCCCCAAAGTATTGGCGCATAGGATCACGAAGAGCATAAAAGATATAACGCAACCGCCCAAGCAGCGGATAGTTGATCAGAAGCTGGTTCTCCCTCTGGATATATCTGTCGTAGATAAAAATAACAATAGATATAATTATAAAAAGCACCAAAAATGCTTTTAATAAAAACATCAAGATAGGAAACTGAACACTCCCTATCTTCTGTGTAAACGCTATTAATGCTTCCATGACTAATTTTTCTCTCCAAATATAAGTCGGTCAAGCGAAAATTTTCCCGCTCCGTGAGATAAAAAGATCAGTAAAAACAACATATAATAAAGCGGTATCTCAAACCCGTTATCACCTGCACTAAAACCATTTGGTAGATGCACGGTCACAATAGCCACGATCATCACTATTATAAGCGGAATAGATATCAGTCTTGTCAACAATCCCAATGTCAACAACACGACACCCGTTATCTCTGTACTTGCTGCAAGATACGCATTGAGCGTGGGTAACGGGATACCTATACTTCCAAACCATTCGGCAACTGCCGATATATCACTCCATTTCATCATTGCGGGCTCATAGAAACCGTAAGCCAATATAAAACGCGCAAACAACAATACGAAAGATTGAGCATACTCACTCAATCTCGTAAACTCTAAGTAGACTTTTTTAAGTAACATAACTGCCCCCTTAAAGTGCAGGCAGAATTATCCACATTTCCCTGCACCGCATTTCATAGACTTTTTAGCCTCCCTTTTCTCTTTACCGCATTTACCTGCGGCTTTTTTCTCTTTACCGCATTTGCCTGCGCCTCTTTTATCTTTACCGCACTTGCCTCCATCTTTTTTCATCATCTTTTTCTCTTTACCGCATTTCGCAGCACCACACTTACTCTCAGCACTTAAAGTAGTCGCACCAAATGCCACAAATAACATCGCCGAAGCAATTAAACTCATCAAACCAAACTTCTTCATCTTTTTTCCTTTTTAGTTGAACTAAGAAAATTGTATAATAAGTTTGTGTAATGTTTGTGTAGGAGATTTTTAAGATGTCAAAAAAAGTGTTACTTTTACATGGATGGGGAGGAAGTGAGTATCCGCATTGGCAGAGTTGGTTAGCTGGAGAGCTTGCAAAAGATTACGGTTGTGTGAATTTTTTAAAGTTTAGCGACTATGATCATCCAAAGCTCTCTTTATGGAAAGCCGAAGCACTTAAAGAGATCAAGAGCTTTCAGCCCGATATAGTCGTCTGTCATTCACTTGCGAACACTCTTTGGTTTCATCTGTGTAACGAAGATCTTTTAGATGAAGTGCCTTACCTCTACCTTGTAGCACCGCCAAGTTTGGAGTGTTCGATCGAAGAGTTAAAAGAGTTCTTTCCTGTAGAGACACCAAAAAAACTTTATGCAGAACATACTAGATTAGTCTACTCTACAAACGATCCATATATGGATCTTCAAGAGGCGGAAAATTTGCAAAAAAAATTGGGTGTAGGGGAGAAGGTAATTGAAAACGGTGGACACCTCAACGCCGATAGCGATTTCGGTAAGTGGCCGTGGATACTTGAAGATATAAAAGCGATTAAACTCTAAGCGTATATATCTAACTCATTTCCACTGCTTACCGTTGGTGTCACCTCTTTTGTTTGTGTCGATTGAAAATTTTGCGCCTTATTCGCCGTTTCGTTTGTAGTGCTTAAAAGCTGCTGATCCTCTTGTGAATCTTCTTTCGTTGTTGGATCAACCCTACCAAACTGTACAGGGCTGGAATAAGGGGATTGAAAAAGATACTGTGTAACTTGCATAACAAACTCCTTATCAATTTCTACTTTTACTATTATAGCACTATTAAAAATATTTTTTCAAGTCGCGTGCCTTAACTATTCATCTCTGATCGATTCTGCACTTTGAGCAAGTATCCTCTTAATAGTTTTTGCATCAATATTGTATTTACTCTCAAATATCGATATAGCCTCGGTATTCAATACTTCAACATCTTTGACAAGTGCAAAGATATCTCCTAGCAATCCTTTTTCCTCTAAAAGGGCATCACGCACCTCGTTTGAGATATGGAGCTCCTCTAGCAGCTCTTCAAGTGGGATTCCAAAAGCTGTATCGGCTAATGAGAGTATCCCGATAAAATGAGCCTCTCCCAACATATTTGATCCACTCTCTGGTTTAATCACCTTTAAGATCTCCTCCATAATCTGCGCGCGCATCTGCATCGTCTCCATCAAAGGGGAGTGGTGTTTAGAGTGGGAAACCGATTTAGAGTAGATCATCAACATCAGCCACTGTGCAATCTTCACACGGCCTAAAATGGAGATCAAGTGGTGTATGCTTGAGATCCTTTTCATAAAAAAAGATGTGCTTGAGTTGATATACTGCAGCAGCTGTATAGAGATTTCGGGATTTTTTTCAAACTCCGTTGCCAACTCATCGATGTTTGTCTCCTGCATCAAAAGATTGTAAAGATGTAAAACATTCGGCAGAGAAGCTTCAAATTTATTGCTGCGAAGCACTTTAGGTTTTGCGAAGTAGAAACCTTGAAAATAGTCACATCCAAGCTCTTTGGCCTGATCAAACTTCTCATGGGTATCGATCTTAGCACCAACTACCTTAACTTTTGAGCCTTGCAACTTTTCTATCATCTTTTTTGTATCTTTTTCCAACTCTTTTGAAAAATCGATTTTTAAATAGGAGAGGCAATAAAGTATGACATTGTATTTCTCAAATGTATGGATCGACAAAACAGTATCGGAGATAGCAAAAACATACCCTTTTTGGTAAAGTTCTTCCATCCTCATCACGATCCGCTCATCCATCTCGACATTGTCAAAAAGTGAAAATATAAAAAATTCGTTTGGAACCGAAAAGATCAGATCACTGAGCAAAAACTTCTCATCTATTTTTACAAAAGCGCGCTTATCTTTAAGAACTTTTTTGGTCCCAAACCTGTTTAATATAGAGGTGATAACCGAAATACTTGCATATCTGTCATCCTTGACATTACCCCGCTTTTTAGAGTCCCTGTACAACACCTCATAAGCAAATAACGAAGCATCCTCTTCTAAAATCACTTGTCTTGCCAGATATATATACTCCATAAACCTAACCGCCTCTGTTTTTTACAAAAGTATATCACAAATACTCTTTTTTATTGTTTTTCTGTTAGAATAACCCTTAGTGAGGTAGCTATAAAATGTATATATTACTGATGGAAGACGATCCTGTTTTAGCCGATATTGTAGTTGATTTTTTAAGTGAGAGTTACCACGTGGATCACGCATATAACTCTGATGAAGTGCACAGTTTGTTAGAACAACAAAATTACGATCTTTTTTTATTCGACATCAACGTCACGGGACAAAACGGTCTCGATCTGCTTCAAGACCTGCGCGATTTTAGCAACACTACACCCACTATCTTCATCACTGCCTACAAAGATACAAAACATCTTACAAAAGCTTTTGAGATAGGCGCACACGACTACATAAAAAAACCTTTTGAACTTGATGAGCTTCAAGCGAGAATTCTCAATATAAAACGGATCTTTAATATCGATCAAAACATTCCGACAGAACTCTCCAAAGGGGTTTTTTTTGATCCCGAAAGCAAAATAGTCATCTCTGATGATCAAGAGCTCTCCCTTGGGCAAAAAAACACCTTGCTGCTTAACTACTTTTTAAAAAATCAAAACCGTGTTATCTCCAATGAAGAACTTATCCAAAATATCTGGAACTTTGAGTCACTCCCGAGTGAAGCGACACTGCGCTCCCACATCAGGGATATTCGAAATATCATAGGCAAAGAGCGGATCAAAACTGTACGGGGTGAGGGCTACATCTATGAATAAGATCACCAAAAGATCCTACTACTCTTTTCTTGCTTTGTATCTGGTGAGCTCCTTTATCTTCCTCTCACTCTCGGCATACTGGTTTTATACCTCTCAGGTAAATCTGGAGCTCAACAGAAACTACTATAAAATGAACCATATTGCCGATGTTGTCAGTTCTGATATTATCCATTCGGCTATGGAACATACACCCTTTAAACTCGAACATTTTGACAAAGCAAGTGTCGCTGTTTTGGACAAAGAAAAAAATGTAGTTTACGGGATGTTAGTACAAAAGCTCGAAGGGAAAAAAGACTACTATATGAAAGAGGGGATGTTTACCCTCTTTTCCAGCAGGCCTGCAGGGCACTTGGGACTCTATTATGTAGTGGTCCAGAGTGATGAGTGTGTAAACAACGTTGCAAAGATAAAAAACAAAGTCGCTTATGCCGTGATCATCACCGCAGTGCTTATCATCATCATCGCCGTAGTACTCTCCTACATCTTTTTAAAACCGATCAAAGACAAGATGCAAGAGGTTGAGAAGTTTGTAAAAGACACTACTCACGAACTAAATACCCCTATAACCGCTATGATGCTCTCCCTCTCCCGCCTGCAAAAGAAAAAGAACTATGATGAAAAGATAGTGGGTAACCTTTCAATCAGTACCAAACAGCTCCACGATATCTATGCATCCCTCTCTTACATAAGTTTCGATACGAAAGAGGATGATGAAAAGGTCCATTTTAATAAAATAATTGCTGATCACATAGAGTATGTAAGGGAGTTGATTCACAAAAAAAATATCACCGTAGATGCACAGCTGGATGAGTGTATACTCACCATAGCCCCTACAAAAGCAAAGATGCTTATCAGTAACCTTTTGGGTAATGCGATCAAATACTCCTACCAAAATGCCACGATAAAGATAGTGACTAAAGAGAACTTTTTTAGTATCAAAGATCACGGTATCGGAATCCCGCAAAACAAGATGAACAAGATCTTTAAAAGATTTGTAAGAGCTTCGGAATATGGCGGCGGCTTTGGTGTGGGGCTGAGTATCGTTAAGCAGATCGCAAACGAATACGGCTATAAACTAAAAATAGACTCCGAAG
>JBEWQA010000076.1:0-5053 GCA_047689515.1 Candidatus Sulfurimonas kebritensis | reverse complement strand
TCGTGAACTGGTTGATCAGGTATATACCGATTCTATAGAGAAAAAACAGCGCTATCTCATACAGCACAGACTGCTTATGCCCGATCAGAGGATTAAGTATGTTGAGGAGATGGGTGAACACACGTACGATCAAGAGGGCAAAGTAGTAAAAACGGTGGGAACGATTCAAGATATTACACACCTCAAAAGCGTTGAGATAGAGCTGGAAAAGACTTTATCACTTTTTAAAAGCCATAAACTTGCAATGGATAAATCAAGTATAGTCAGCAAGTCCGATCTCTCGGGGAACATAACGTATGTAAACGATAACTTTTGCAAGATTACGGGGTATAAACGGGAAGAGGTACTTGGAAAACCCCATAGTATATTAAGACATCCTGACAATCCAAAATCTTTGTTTCATACCCTTTGGGAGACGATTAAAGCAAAAAAAGTGTGGAAGCAGACACTGAAAAATAGAGATAAGTTCGGTAAAACTTACTGGGTTGATATAGTTATTTTACCTATTCTTGACGAAGAGGAAAGTATTATCGAGTATATCGCCGTCGGACACGATATAACAAAGATGATCGAGCAGCAAAAACAGCTTGATGAGATGTTAAATACCGATCCTTTAACGGGTCTTGGAAGTAGATATAAACTTTTAAGTGATATAGAGGAGAGTAAAAATGCTGCATTGGCAATTTTAAATATAGATGACTTCTCCCAAGTCAATGACTTTTACGGTCATGAAGTTGGCGACTATGTGATCAAAGAGTTTGGTCAGAAGATGACCGATTGCAAATGTGAACTTAATTTTGAGGCGTATCATCTTCAGGGTGATGAATATGTGATCTTTCACCCAGATGTTGATCCGGAAACTTTTTACAAAGCTGTATCCAAATTAAAAACAGAGATCTCAAAAATTCAGATCGATATAAACGGAGAGTTGCTAAGTTTTAATTTCTCCATGGCGATTTCACACGAACCAAAAGCGAAGCTGCTCACAACAGCGGGAATGGCACTGAAAATTGCGAAAAAAGAGAATAAAGACCTCTTGATCTATAAAGAAGAACTCTCATTAAACGATGAGTATAAAAACAATATAGAATGGACAAAAAAGATAAAATATGCGATAGAAAACGACAATATCGTCCCTGTCTTTCAACCGATCGTAAACAATAACGATACCCAATGGGAAAAGTACGAGTGTTTAGTGAGACTAAAAGATAAAGATCGCCTCATATCTCCGTTTTTCTTTTTAGATATCGCTAAAAAAACAAAACATTATCTGCAGATAACGCAAATCATGATAGAAAAATCCTTTGCTCTCTTTGCAGAGAATGACAAAGAGTTTTCACTCAACCTAACGATAGAAGATATTTTAGATGAGCAGATAAAACAGTTTATCTTTGAGATGCTCAAGCAATACAAGATCGGAGATAGAGTTGTCTTTGAGATCGTAGAATCGGAATCAATCGAGAACTTTGATAAGGTATTGAGTTTTATATACAGTGTAAAAAGTTATGGCTGTAAGATCGCAATTGATGACTTTGGAACAGGGTATAGCAACTTTGAATACTTAATGCGTTTACAGGCGGACTATATAAAGATCGACGGCTCACTAATAAAAGATATCGATAGAAACAAAAATGCGGAACTGGTGGTTTCTACTATTGTAGATTTTGCGAAAAAGCTGGGGATCAAAACGATTGCCGAATTTGTTGAGAATGAAGCTGTACTTGGCAAAGTTAAGGGACTGGGGATCGATTACTCGCAAGGGTACTATTTTAGTGCACCACTAAGTAATATATCTAAGTAAATTTACAAGAGCTTATCTGTATAATTCCAAAAATTTATAAGTAGCGGTGCAAAAAGATGCGTGGAATAATATTTAGAACATATTTGGATTTTATAAAAGACAAGTTTGGATACGCTACATTAGACCAGCTTCTCCAAGAGGGGAGTTACCCGAATAAAGGGGGCTTCTCTACAGCAGGAAACTACAGCAGTGACTATCTTCTCTCCTTGATCGAAAGCTCTACAAAACTTTGTAAAAAACCGAAAGAAAAAGTTGTTGAATCGTTTGGACGGTATGCGTTTACGTATCTCCTTGAAAGATTTAAACACTCCTATAAAGGGAGCAACACCCCTTTGCATGTTAAAAATCCCTACGATTTTTTAGAAAAACTTAATGTGATCCATTTTGATGAGCTAAAAAAACTTTATCCCGATGCCAAATTTCCAAAATTTTCTATTGAGCGGATCTCAGATGAACATATCACGATAGAGTATGCAAGCCCCAGAAATCTCCCTTTGTTTGTATATGGCCTTATCAGCGGGTGTTTAGAGTACTTTCATGAGGATGCAAAACTGACGATGAGTAAAACGGATCGATCTAGAACGATAAACGGGGTTAAATGCCCGGTATTTAAATTTGAGGTAGAACAAGATGGATAATCTGCCAAAAGACGTTTTATTGAGGATGCTTGAGCGAGAAAGGCTGGCACGTGAAGAGACGGAGCATATCTTAGAGAGAACGACACTTGAACTCTACCGTACTAACCAGCAACTTCACACTTATCTTAATGATAATGAACTGCTGCTGCGTCAATATAAAGACGCGGTTGATGAGGGGACGATAGTCTCTAAGACTGACGATAAAGGGTTGATCGTTTATGTGAACGAGGAGTTTTGCAGAATCAGCGGTTATACAAAAGAGGAGCTTCTGGGCAAGCCGCACAAAGTTGTAAGACATGACGATATGCCTTCAGAAGTTTACAGAGAGATGTGGGAGCGTCTCAAACGTAAGCAGAGCTGGAAGGGGATCCTGAAAAATAAAACTAAGCAGGGTAAAACCTATATAGTGCAGGCGATGATTAAGCCGATCCTGAATTCTGAAGAGAATATAGTTGAGTATATTGCGATAAGACAGGATATTACCGAGATATATAATCTCCAAAACGAGATCAGCGAAACACAGCGTGAGATTTTAGAAAAGATGGGTGAACTTGCAGAGAGCAGATCACAAGAGACGGGATACCATGTTAAGAGGGTGGCCGAGTATTCTGCCTTGTTGGCAAAACTTTATGGACTGGATGATGAGGAGGTAGAGCTGTTAAAAATGGCTTCTCCAATGCACGATATAGGGAAGATCGCTATTTCAGATTCCATTTTGTTAAAACCGGGTAGACTAACAGAAGAAGAGTTTGAGGTGATGAAAACACATGCACAAAAAGGGCATAAGCTTTTTGTAAACTCCAAACGTGAGCTTTTAAAAGCAGCAGCTATTGTAGCGCATGAACATCATGAAAAGTATGACGGGACGGGTTACCCTCGTGGATTAAAAGGGGAAGATATCCATATATACGGACGTATAACGGCTTTAGCAGATGTTTTTGATGCCTTGGGTTCAAAACGGGTATATAAGGAAGCGTGGGATGATGAAAAGATATTTGCACTTTTTAAACAGGAGCGTGCAAAACAGTTTGATCCCGTGTTGGTAGATCTGTTTTTTGAGTATTTAGACGAGTTTTTAGTTATTCGCGATAGATTGCAAGAGAGTTAGGATGATAAAGATTGTAAGAGTATTGGTACTGTTGTTATTATGCAGCAGTTTTGCAGCTGCAAAAGAGTTAAGGCCAATCACTTTACAACTTCAGTGGAAGTATCAGTTTGAATTTGCAGGGTATATTGTCGCCAAAGAGAAAGGTCTCTATCGTGATGCCGGCTTAGATGTGACGATAAAAGAGTGGCAGCCGGGGATCAAGATGGTTGATGAGGTGATCGCTAAAAGAAGTGAGTATGCCGTAGTAAGACCAACTTCTTTGATCGATGTAGTGCAGGGTAAAGAGATAGTTTATCTCGCTACAATTTTTCAATCTAGCCCTTTGATCCTTTTAGCAGATAAAAGTTCGGGGATAAAGAGAATTAAGGATTTTAGAAACAAGAGGATAATGACCACAGGGGATCACAATGCCGACAGTTCTCTTCTGTCAATGATGTTTTCACAAGGGGTGAAACTTGAAGATCTTGAGATGCAGGTCCCCTCATTTAACCCGCGTGACCTTTTAGATAAAAAAACCGATCTTATGGCTTCATATATCTCTAATGAACCTTATGTCCTTAAGGAGATGGGCGGCGATCCTGTGATCTTTAGTCCAAAAGATTACGGGTTTGATTTTTATAACGATCTGCTTATCACCAGTAAAGAACACCTGATAGACCATCCCTGAGAGGTGAAAAGTTTTAGAGATGCTACGCTGGCAGGATGGGAATATGCATTTTCCCATATTGATGAAACTGTAGAGCTGATCTATAAAAAGTACAATACGCAGCACAAATCAAAAAAAGCTTATAAGTATGAGGCGCAAGAGTTAAAGAAATTAGCATACTTTAAAACAGATAAGATCGGAAAACTAGAGAAAAGAAAGTTTGAGAAGATCTATGACATTTATAAACTTTTAGGTTTTGTAGATCGCGATATAGACTTTCAAGAGATTATCTATAATGAGCGCTTATTGGGACTGCAACTCACAAAACAAGAGAAAGAGTACCTGAAAAAGCGTCAAGGTATCACTATGTGTATAGATCCAAACTGGATGCCGTTTGAGCAGTTTGACGAAAACGGTGTTTATGACGGAATGACGGCGGATTATTATAAACTTTTTGCAAAAATACTTGAGACTGAGTTTAAGGTGATACCTACGAAAAACTGGACAGAATCGATAGAGTTTGCTAAAGAGCGTAAATGTGACATATTTTCGTTGGCGATGGAAACACCGAAGCGAAAAGAGTACATGAATTTTACGACACCGTATCTCAAGATCCCCCTTGTGGTAGCGACAAAACTTGATGTTCCATTTATCAACGAGATCAAAGATATTACAGAGCAAAAAGTGGGTATCTCTAAAGGGTATGCTTTTGTAGAACTCTTAAGAAACAAATATCCAAATTTGGAAATTGTTGAGGTTGACGACATTGATGACGGGCTTGACAGAGTAAACAGCGGAGAGTTGTTTGGATATATCGGGACACTAGCAAGCGTTGGGTATAAGTTTCAGACAAAGTATTC
>JBEWQA010000075.1:0-5163 GCA_047689515.1 Candidatus Sulfurimonas kebritensis | reverse complement strand
TGATTAACAGTCACCTACTCTACCGCTGAGCTAATCCGGAATGTTTGTACATGGTGGGCAGGGTGGGATTCGAACCCACGGAGGTATGACCCTCGCCGGTTTTCAAGACCGGTGCTTTCGACCAACTCAGCCACCTGCCCATGTGTGTAGTAAAAAAAGATTGTTAAACTGGAGGTGCCACCCAGACTCGAACTGGGGATAGCAGCTTTGCAGGCTGCGGCCTTACCACTTGGCGATGGCACCAGCTCTTAACAACAAAGTGGTGCCCGGGGCCGGACTTGAACCGGCACAGTATTGCTACCGGGGGATTTTAAGTCCCCTGCGTCTACCAATTTCGCCACCCGGGCATGTTGTGAGTTTTTTTCACAGTTTTAACAATAAAAAAATGGAGCGGGAAACGAGGTTCGAACTCGCGACCCCAACCTTGGCAAGGTTGTGCTCTACCACTGAGCTATTCCCGCAATTTAGGTTCACTATTTGTTTTAGGTTCACTATTTGTTAGTGAGGCGAAATTATATCTTTTTTTTTCTCCTTTGTAAAGAGTTTTTCTAAAAAAATTTAAAAATGAGTCTAAAAGATGGTATAATCCCGTTTATACAAACTATATATATGGGATTTTACATTATGAGAAGTGATACTATCAAAAAGGGCTTTGACAAAGCTCCGCACCGTTCACTACTACGTGCAACGGGTTTAAAAGATGAAGATTTCGATAAACCGTTTATCGGAGTTGCGAACAGTTTTATAGATATTATTCCGGGGCACTTCTTCCTACAAGAGTATGGCCGTATCGTAAAAGAGGCTATACGTGAAGCTGGCGGTGTTCCGTTTGAGTTCAACACTATCGGTGTTGATGACGGTATCGCTATGGGGCATGACGGTATGCTTTACTCTTTACCTTCACGTGAGCTTATCGCCGATTCGATCGAGACGGTTATGAATGCACACAAGTTAGATGCGATGATCTGTATCCCTAACTGTGACAAGATCGTACCGGGTATGATTATGGGTGCACTTCGCGTAGATGTTCCTACAGTATTTGTTTCTGGCGGACCTATGAAAGCGGGACACAAAAAAGATGGAACTCCGATTGACTTAGCGACAGCTTTTGAAGCGGTTGGGAAACACGCTGAAGGGCAGATGAGTGATGAAGAGCTTTATGAGATCGAGTGTGAAGCTTGCCCTTCAGGAGGAAGCTGTTCGGGGATGTTTACGGCAAACTCTATGAACACTCTTTGTGAAGCTATGGGGATCGCACTCCCTGGTAACGGAACGATTTTGGCGATGACTCCTGAGAGAATAGAACTTGTGAAAAAAGCGGCAAAACGTGTCGTAGAGATGGCAAAAGCAGACAATCCGAAGTATAACCTTACAAACGTGCTGAATGAAAAAGCGGTAAACAACGCATTTGTTGTAGATATGGCGATGGGCGGAAGCTCAAATACGGTACTTCATATGTTGGCGATCGCAAGAGAAGCGGGCGTTGATTTTGATATCACGAAGATCAATGAGATCAGCCAAAAGGTTGCACATATCGCTAAGATCTCTCCATCACTTTCAACGGTACATATGGAAGATATTAACAAAGCAGGTGGTGTAAACGCAGTTATGAAAGAGGTTAGCCGTCGTGGTGACGATCTCCTTTTCCTTGATAACCCGACAGTAACAGGTGAAACCTTAGGCGAGCGTATCGCAGATGCCGAGATCAAAGATACGTCGATCATCCATACAAATGAAGATGCGTATAGTCAAGTTGGTGGACTCTCTATTCTGTTTGGAAACTTGGCAGAGGAGGGTGCGGTTGTAAAAACAGCAGGAATTGCACCATCTATGCGCCAGTTCAAAGGAAAAGCGATCTGTTTCAACTCCCAGCCTGAAGCTATCATGGGTATCATGTCCCATAAAGTAAAAGCAGGTGATGTTGTAGTTATCCGTTACGAGGGACCAAAAGGGGGACCTGGTATGCAGGAGATGTTAGCACCGACTTCACTCATTATGGGTATGGGGCTTGGTGAGTCTGTTGCATTAATTACCGACGGAAGATTTTCAGGCGCTACCCGTGGTGCTTCAATCGGCCACGTGTCTCCTGAAGCTGCAGAGGGCGGACTTATCGCACTGATCGAAGACGGTGATGAGATCGAGATCGATGTAGATACACATAAACTCCAACTCAATGTTGATTATGAAGTGTTAGAACAAAGAAGACTTCACTTCAAACCATACAAAAACGAAGTAGATTCAAAATGGTTGAAAAAGTACCAACTACTTGTATCAAACGCATCAAACGGTGCCGTATTAAAAACAGAATTATAGGAATATTATTTTGAGTGCAATAGCAATAAAACACAACGATGAAATTTTAGACTTAGTGACTGCCGAGGAGCGTGGTGTTAGCGGGGAGGAGATCGAGCTTGATAATTCAGAAGCTTCACTAGAGGTGCTTCGCCACTCTACAGCTCACCTGATGGCACAAGCGATCAAGTCGCTTTATCCGGATGCTGAGTTTTATGTAGGACCCGTTGTTAAAGAGGGGTTTTACTACGACTTTAAAACATCTGAAGAGATTGGACAGGGTGATCTTAAAAAGATAGAAAAAAAGATGATCTCTTTTGCGAAGAAAAAGTATGAGATCGAAAAGTACTCTATCACAAAAGAGGAAGCTAGAGAGAAGTTTGCTGATGATCATTTAAAGCAAGCGGTTCTTGACATGATCCCAAGTGATGAAGTGTCTATCTATAAGCAAGGTGATTTTGAAGATCTTTGTCGCGGACCACACTTACCGAGTATCGGGCTTATCAGAAACTTTAAACTTACAAAGATCTCAGGTGCTTACCTTGGCGGTGACTCTAAGAATGAGATGTTGACTCGTATCTACGGGATCGCATTTGCAGACAAAGAGTCTCTAAAAGCACATATGGATATGATCGCAGAAGCTGAGAAGCGTGATCACCGTAAAGTTGGTGCTGAGATGAAACTTTTCACTTTCCGTGAAGAGGTTGGAGCAGGTTTTCCTATCTGGCTGCCGGCGGGTGGTCGTCTTCGTGCGAGACTAGAGTCACTTCTTTTTAAAGCACACCGTAAACGTGGTTATGAGCCGGTTCGTGGTCCTGAGATGTTAAGAAGTGATCTCTGGATGACTTCGGGTCACTACCAAAACTACGGTGAAAATATGTACTTTACAAACATCGATGAGATCGAGTTTGGTGTTAAACCTATGAACTGTGTCGGTCATATTAAGGTATATGAAGAGGATCTGCATTCGTATAGAGATCTTCCGCTTAAGTTTTTTGAGTACGGTGTAGTACACCGTCATGAGATGACAGGTGCGCTTCACGGGCTTTTCCGTGTACGTGAGTTTACTCAAGATGATGCACACATCTTCTGTACATCTGATCAGATCGAAGAGCAGATCATCGAAGTTGTCGATTTTGTAGACAAGATCATGACAACATTTGATTTTGACTATAAGATGATGATCTCTACTAAACCTGAAAAAGCGGTCGGTGACGACGCTGTTTGGGAAACTGCAGAGAACGCTCTGAAAGCTGCGATGGAGAAAAACAATCTTCCATACTCTATAGATGAAGGCGGCGGCGCTTTCTATGGTCCGAAGATCGATATCAAAATTACCGATGCTATCGGTCGTGAGTGGCAGTGTGGTACTGTACAGCTTGACTTTAACCTCCCTGAGAGATTTGAGCTTGAGTATAACGGGGAGGGCAACGAGAAGATCCAGCCTGTTATGATCCACCGTGCTATCCTTGGATCTTTTGAAAGATTTATAGGGATCTTGACAGAGCACTATGCTGGTGAATTCCCGATGTTTGTAGCACCTACACAGGTTGCGATCGTTCCTGTGGCTGAAACACATAAAGATTATGCTAAGGTTTTATCGGATAAACTTATTGATATAAATGCTGATAGTGAGATATATGCAAAGAACGAATCTTTAAACAAAAGAATCAGAACTGCAGAAAAAACTCGCGTGCCTATGATCGTAGTTATCGGTGATGACGAGATCGAAAACAAAACTGTTGCGGTACGTGATAGACGCACTAGAGAGCAGTACAACTTGAGTGAGGAAGAGTTCCTTCAACTAATTCAAACTAAAATAAATGAGGTAAATTTTTGAGTAAAAAGACAGACCGTGTCATAATGAACGACGATATTCGCGTTTCTGAAGTAAGATGTAATGTAGATGGTGGAGAATCTTTAGGGATCATCTCTACTGATGAAGCTATGGAGCAAGCAAATGAGATGGGATTAGACTTAGTGCTAATCGCCCCGCAGGCAAAACCGCCGGTTGCTAAAATTATGGATTACGGGAAGTTCAAGTATCAAGAGGAGAAGAGACTTAAAGAGCAGCGTAAAAAACAGACAAAAATCGTTGTAAAAGAGATCAAACTCTCCGTAAAAATTGCCGAGAACGATATAGCTTATAAAGTAAAACATGCTAGAGAATTTTTAGAAAAAGGGTATCACGTAAAATTTAGAGTATTTCTAAAAGGTCGTGAGATGGCTCATCCTGAAGCCGGAAAAGAAGTCCTAGAGCATGTATGGCCTATGGTAGAAGATATAGCGACAATGGAAAAACCACCAAAGTTTGAAGGTCGTTACTACAACATGTACGTAGTGCCTCAAAAATAATATTTTTTTGATATTACTAAGTGGGATCTCCTCCCACAAACCCCTTTCTCCTGCTATTTAAGCGTATTAAAATATAAAAATTACTACTATACAACAAATAATAACTTAGTTAGGAACGCTTATGTTTGATTTTAAATCACTTTCAATTAGTAAAAAAGTGCATATACCACTTATCTTATCAATGGTAATAGGGACTGTCATTATCTTGGTCAACCTGTTCCTTTCAATGGAAGAGTTGAAAAAAGACGTGTATGAGAATGAGTCGAGAAGTCTTACAACTTTTTTCGATGAAGCATTGGATGCAAAGAAAGATATAGGGATCACTAACGCTATCAATATCTCTCAAAATTATAGTGTTGTTACGGCGTTGGAAAATCAAGATAGATCGATAGCGATCAAAGGTTTGGAGGATTTCTCTACCGAGTTCAAAAAAAATACCAAATATAAAAATATAAAAATCCATATTCACGATGCAAATCTGCATAGTTTTTTGCGTTCATGGAAGAGTGAAAAATA
>JBEWQA010000024.1:0-25637 GCA_047689515.1 Candidatus Sulfurimonas kebritensis | reverse complement strand
TCATGGTTATGATGCAATGTAGCCATAAAACCGTGCTGTGATTCAAAAGGTATTACATCCGTTCTCGGCCAGCGCTCTTTTTCCAGTGTAGCATCAAAACCGCTTTTCATACCCAGGACCACTAATGCACCCTCCGTCGGATCACCGCTTAGGTGCCAGTTCTCCCCATCAAACTCTATAGCAGCATCATTACACAACATAACACCACGGGCAAGCTCCAAAAGCATAGAATCTTCAGAGACCTCAGTCTCAACACCCTCACGTGAAAAACTGCCGTGGGGGTCATAGCCGCTGCCGCTAACTTCAAATACACCAGATGCAGTTATAACAGAGCGAACCGTCATCTCATTACGTGTTAATGTCCCGGTTTTATCAGAACAGATCACCGTAACCGATCCAAGTGTCTCTACAGCAGAAAGAAGCCGTATGATAGCTTGCCGGCCGGCCATCTTCTGTACACCGATAGCCAGAGCGATCGTCATAATTGCCGGAAGCCCTTCCGGGATAGCGGCTACAGCCATACTAACACCAGACATAAACATCTCTACCATTGTATAGTTATGAATTAAAACACCGATAATAAGGGTAAATATCGCAACACCGATGATCCCCGTACTCAGCCATTTTGAAAATACGCCAATCTGTTTTAAAAGCGGCGTTTCTAATTTTTCGACATCCCGCAACATCGTACTGATATGACCGATTTCAGTCTCATCAGCCGTAGCAACGACAATCCCTTTTGCGGTACCGTAGGTTACTAAAGTCCCCGAATAAGCCATCGATCTTCGATCAGCGACGGCGGCATCAGATTTTACAGGCTCTAGCGCTTTTTTTACAGGGAGCGATTCCCCTGTGAGTATCGCTTCATCAATTTGCAAATCTTTTACATCTATAAGACGCAAATCAGCAGGTACTTTATCACCTGACTGCAAATTTACAATATCACCAGGTACTAACTCTTCGGCATTTATCACCTCAAATTTACCATCGCGGTGTACCATAGCCTGGGAAGAGAGCATCTTTCGTATCGCATCTAGCGCTTTTTCCGCTTTGCCCTCTTGAAGCACCCCTATAAATGCATTTATCAACACGACACCTAATATCACACCGGTATCGATCCAGTGCTCTAAAAATGCTGTAACAACGGCTGCTGCTAAGAGAACATAAATTAAGACATTATGAAACTGAGAGAAAAAGTGTTCAAAAAAACTCCATTTTTTTGGAGGTTTCATCCGGTTTGGACCATACTTTAAAAGACGTTTTTCCACCTCTTTTTTTGAAAGACCTTGAGTACTTGATTGTAATACTGAATATACTTTATCGACATCTACAGCATGCCATATAACACTCTCTGGTTTCATGTCTGTTTCCTTGCAGATTTTTTTAAGTATATCATACAAAGTAAATTAAGTGTATTTTTGGAAGATTGAAATTTATAAGTAGTTGGGGAATAAATGGTGCGTCAGAGAGGATTTGAACCTCCACGGGATTGCTCCCACTGCCCCCTCAAGGCAGCGTGTCTACCGTTCCACCACTGACGCGTAAGAAAAAAAAGTCCGACAAAAGTCGGACTTTGAGGTGCTTTTAGATAATCTTGGAGATTAACCTAAAAACGGGTTAGCGTAAAGAGCGATCAATGCAACAACTAGTGCATAGATAACTTGCGCTTCGATCATTGCCAAAGCGATGAACATTGTAGTCATAAGTTTAGCACCTAGACCTGGGTTACGTGCAGTACCAGCGATAGTTGCAGCAGCAGTGTGACCCATACCGATCGCACCACCAAGAGCAGCAAGACCAAGGCCAAGACCAGCAGCGATCATAGAGTAAGCTTTAAGAGTTTGGTTAGCAACTTCACCCTCGTTAGCTAATAATGCAGCAGAAAATGCTACTAAAAGAAAAAGAATTTTTTTCATAATATATCCTTAAAATAATTACAATCCGTTCGGATAGCGTAACCTCATCAAAAGATGAAGCAACCTAAACATAAATGCCTAGATTTCCCTACTAGAAATTGATAGCGAAAGTATACAAAAAAAGTTATAAATAAAAACTTATACCATAGAAAGAGATATTTTATTCCCTTTAAATTCTATGATCTCAACTGTAACTTTATCACCTTCACTGAGTACATCTTTAACATTCTCAACTCTGTTTTTTGAGATTTTAGAGATATGTAAGAGACCGTCTTGGCCGTCGGGAAGTTCTACGAAAGCACCAAAATCGACAATTCTTTTTACAGTCCCTTCATATTTGTCACCTATCTCATAGTTGATCTTTGCGACTTTAGGTTTTGAGACGATAGAGTTAATATGCTCTTTTGCACCTTCTATACCGGCTTTGTTAGTCCCTGTAATTTTTACTTTACCCTCTTTTTTATCGATATCGATCGCTACTTCAAACTTCTCGATGATCTCACGGATAGTTTTTCCCGCCTGACCGATAATCTCACCGATAAAACTTGGATCGATATGGAAGAAGTCTGTTGTCGGAAGTACTCCGTCGTTAAACTCAATCTTGCTTTGAGCATCTAACATAATATCGATGATATGGCTGCGCCCCTCTTTTGCCTGATAGAGTGCTTCTTTAAGAACCTCTAAGGAGATACCGCCAAGTTTGATATCCATCTGCATAGCAGTGATACCCTCTTTTGAACCCGTCACTTTAAAGTCCATGTCACCGTCGTGATCTTCAAGCCCCATAATATCTGAGAGAACAGCATACTGTTCTCCGTCACTTACCATACCCATAGCGATCCCTGCAATCGTATCGGCAGTATCGATATCGGCAGCTTTGAGTGCCATATAACCGCCACAGACAGTAGCCATAGAACTTGAACCGTTTGACTCTAAGATCTCAGAAACTAAACGGATGGTTTTGTCTTCAGTCTGTACAATCGGCTCCAGTGCACGTTTTGCTAAGTTTCCGTGACCAAGCTCGCGACGTTTTACACCCATAACCGGACTTGCTTCACCTACAGAAAAGCCAGGGAAATTATAGTGCACCATAAAGTTTTCGTTTTGCGTCCCCTCATCCGTTAATGCTTCATACATCTGTGCATCTTTTGGTCCGCCGAGTGTCAGTACCACTAATGCTTGTGTCTGCCCGCGGGTAAAAAGACATGAAGAGTGCGCCGAAGGCAATACATTAGTATCGATCGTAATAGGTCTCACCTCATTTAAAGCTCTGCCGTCGGCACGAACTTTTTCATTGAGAATCTGTGAACGAACTTGCGCTTTTTTCACACTCTCGATAGCCGCTTTTAGCTCATCTTTATCCCAATCTTCTTTTTCTGCCAAGATAGATTTTCGCAGATTTCTCAGTGCAGATGAGCGTTCAGATTTTGCCATCTGGTTCATCGCATCTTTGATATCGTCCATATGGTTTTGCTCTACATACGCTACCATTTCACTATTGAGTTCACAAGAGTGAAGCTCCATCGGCATTGTCTCTTTTTTATGCGCCGCAAATTCCGTTTCATATTTGCTATTTGCTTCAAATAGAAGCTCTTGTGTCTGACCTAAAATCTCAATAAGCTCATCTTCGGCCAAAGCGTTTGATGTATGCGTATCTACAACTACTCCGCCCATCCCGGCATTGATAGGATCAAGGATAGGCTCGATGCTTGGCTCAACCTCCACGTTTTCACTTCCGATTGAACGCATCTCGATCATCAAAAGTTCCTCTTTTGTTCCAGAAAGATAAAGATCAAGTGTTGAGTTTTTCAGTTGTGAGAGAGTCGGATTAAGTACTAGTTCACCCTCAACTTTTGCTGCACGAACTGCTGAAACACTTCTGTTGATATCAATGTTAGAAACATATAAAGCAGCTGAAGCGGCATTAAGTGCCAGTACTTGCAGGTCTGCGTCTTCATCGACACTAAAGACCATAATAGTGATCTGTGTAGGGTGAGCAAAACCTTTCGGGAAAAGCGGGCGCAAACTTCTATCTACTATTCTGGAAGTTAATGTTTCAAAGTCACTCGGTTTGGTTTCACGTTTGAAAAATCCACCCGGAATTTTCCCCGCTGCATACGTTTTTTCAATATACTGTACAGTTAAAGGTAAGAAGTCATCATCTACCATTTCATTTTCGTCGATCACTACCGTTGCCAAGATTACGGTATTTCCTGATCTGAGCCATGCCGCACCGTTAGCCTGTCTTGCTACATCATTAAAACTATACTCTTCTGTTTTATTTTTCAACTCTACATTTACATCATATTTCATCTATCGTTTTCCTCTACTTGTTTTCTTCTAAAATTTGTTCTACTCGTTCATCATCCACTTTTTCAAGTTTTTTGTAGTACAGATCTGTTTCTACATAATCATCTATATCATGGAGAAAATATATATTGTCTACAAATGTTTCCAAAGTTTCCAGTACATCACTAGGGATTACGGGTACGGCTATGTAGACTGCTTTTGGAGATTGTGCCAGCACCGTCTTTAAAGCTGTCATAAATTTTGTACCCGTTTCACTCCCCTCATCAAGCAAAAGTACTACCTTATCTTTCATTGAAGAAAATGGTCGTCCTTTTCTTAGCTTATAAATATTGCTAAGTATACCCTCTTCATGCTTTCTATGTGCTTCACCGTAGATATAATCGAGCTGAATACCAAAAGAGTTTATAAGGTTCTCCTGTATAACAATCTCCTCCGTCTCACTTACACGTGCGACTTCACACTCAGGGTTGTTTGGAGCCATAATTGGCTCTAAAAACAGAATATCCAAACGGTTTTTAAGCCTTTGTTTGAGATAGGCTCCTAGTTCTAAACCACCCTTTGAAACTGCAATAAGCTCCCACTGCTCCTCTTTAAGTTTCGGCATCGGAAGAACTTCTGCAAGCTTTCGTGCGGCATCTTCTCTGTTTTCTAATAACTCTTTATACTGTTTCATCTTAATTACTCTCTTGTTGTGAAAGTTTATACTCTACGAGTGAACTGTTTGGATCCGACTTCATAAACGGTTTGAGTGTTATACTTAAAAAGATATACCTGTCGTTTATAGATGACGCATCTCCGTTGCTATCTAAAATCGGCCGTGTATTTTCACTATACTTTATACCGAAATCCCAACACCTTTTTTTATACATAAATCCAAGTGAAGCAGTTTTCACCTGCTTGGCTTCAAAGTCATAATTATACACTGCAGAAAAACTATAGTGTCGATCATAATCATATCGGAGTGAAGATGTCAAATATTTTGTATATGGATCTTCATCGATTTCCTCTTTTGCAATATCATACTTAAAAAGGTGGGAAAGTTCCAAATTTAACCCATAATCATCATACCTGATTGAATTAAAAATTTTAGTGAAACGATGTTGTTGATAATTGTAAAACATATTGTTATAAAGAGAGAGACTTCGAGTCACTTTATAGTCTAGTTCATTCTCCAGCTCACCAAACTTATCTGCACTGCTTTCATATGAAAGTTTCTGCGATAAACGGTGGTATAAGATCTCGTTAGCGGATGTATCGTAAAAATATTGGGTAAAGTCAAGATACGCTTCATCATCAACAGCGTTGATATTATAGAGTTCACATTTTAAATTGTTTTGATTCTCCTCTTTGGAACAAAAGTCAGATACATCCTCATAATACCCCGTTTGAATACTTTGATCAAAACGATTATACCTTGCAGCAAAACCCACAGTATGGATAAAGCTGTCAAACCCTTTAGTGAGTTGTGTAGAGGCGCTTAATGTATGATAGTTGCGTATAAAATAGCCGTCTCTATATTTAAAGTCTGGTATTTCTGTACTTGAACCGCTAAAAGCTGAATTCTGCATATAAAGATTTGCTTTATATGAGAGATTAAGATACTCATCAAAAAGATCTGTTTGCAGTGTTACTGGGAGGTTAATATCTGTTTGTACAACATTTGTTTCCACTTTTCTGTAGAAATTTTTACTTTGTATATCCAAAGAGTAAAAGAGATGATCTTTAAAAAAAGTATCGAGATAATAGTGATAATGCAAGTTTGGAAGCTGCTGTAAGACATCATCATTATTATCCTGCTCCAAATCCTGGTAATATTTAAAATACGCTGCGATATAATGTTTATCTGTATTGTAAAAACTATTGATTCGAGAGAGAATCTGGTTCGATGTCACCTGTGCTTGTGCACTGTTTGATGCTAAGTTAATATACTCTACATCATTCATATTCGCAATATCCACATAAAGACCAGACTGTCCTTCTAGATCTGCTTTAAACCATTGGTTTAAGGGATCACTATTTCTATATTTAAAACCTAGTCCGTAATGCTTTTTGTTTTTCAAACCAATGGTCAAAGAGTTTAAATAACTGTCATACTCATTAAAAAAACCAAAATTAAGTTCTCCAGAAGAAACTGGTGAATCAACAAAACGAAATTTAGAATAGATCCCATATCCCCTACTGGTTCTAATTTGAGGCTTTAATTCAAGATCCCACCAGTTATACTCGGCGATATATATAGGCTGTTCGTAGTAGAACCCTTCAGTATTTGAGACTCCCGTAGAGGGCATAAGAAGACCTGTTCTTCTCGTTGTATCAAGTGAGTATCCGAAATAAGGTGTATAAAACAGAGGGATATCATAAAGATAAAATCTCACATTATATATATTGAGCCATTTTGACTCTGCATTATAGTCAGATGATGAAAATGCCATCTTCCAAAGCGGATCTATCGGATTACAACCGCTTACCATCCCACTCCTTACATCTATATCATCCCCTTTTGCAACACCTTGAAGTCCGCTCATCCAAACTTCAGAGGAGGTATCAAGCATGTAAAAAGGCTTAAACTCCCGCTCTTTTTTCGCTAAGTTCAGGCGTGCATACTCCCCTAAAAGTTTATAGTTCCCTTTATAGTTTACTCGTATATGACCAAAAAGCTCCAGATCGGAAGTCTCTTTATTGTATATTGCTCTTTGTGCCGTTAAAAAATATTCCTGGTATAAAACACTTACACCGTTGTTTGCTTCGATAATAGTGCCGTTTGAATCAAGCTGGGATGCATACACTTCCACTTTCGAAGAAGCTGAAGCAACACTCAGTGCGAGAAAAAGAAAAAGGAGGAGATGTTTAAGCATCGACTACCAAAGTTTTTGCGGTTTTGTCGTGCCAAGTTTGACGCGCCGGGTCCATCAATCCCCATAAAAATCCGAGATATAAAAACATCTCACTAATCACTCTAAATACAGCACGGTTAAGTGCACTTAAGACACTGGGATTATCACTTGTTCTAATTTCAATCACTTTAATTTTTGTAACAATCTTTCCTATAGTCGCACCGTACTGCATTACAAAAAAAGCTTGGTATACGATTTTAAGAAACATAAACTCTAGTACAAACTGGTTTGTAGTGTTGATCCACTCTTCGATCGTAGTAGCTGCACCAAAACTGTCATAAAGTGCCAGAATCAGTAAAAAAGAGAGTAATAGCTCATCGATAAAAAAAGCGAGTGCTCTTTTTTTAGTATCGGCTAATGTAAACCCTTCACGGTGTAATATACTCTCTATATCTTCATTCAAAATTGATCCTATAAAGCTTGGTAAGCGATGTCTGTTCTAAGTTTTTTCCCGGCGAAGTGGACTTGTCCACATCTTAGGTATGCTCTGTCACGTGCCTGCTTGATCGAATCACCCAGACCTATACAAAGAAGGACTCTTCCGCCTGTCGCATAAAGTTTATCATCCTCTTTAGAGACGCCGGCATATGAGATATGTGTATATTTCTCAATCTCTTCATGATGCACATCATCCAAAATAATCTCAGCAGGTGTTGAAGAACCATACGGATAGTTTTCACTTGCCATCACTACACCTACGGCATACTGTTCTGAGAACTTCACTTCGATCTCGTTTAAACGGTTTGTTGCCGCTTTATAAAACATATCGCTGACACTTGAAGTCATTAGAGGCATAAGGATTTCACATTCAGGATCACCGAAACGTACATTAAACTCTAAAGTTATAGGTTCACCATTGACAACCATAATCCCGATAAAAAGAACACCTTCAAACGGTGCACCTTCTGCTTTCATACCGTCTAAAGTTGGACGGATAATGCGGTCTTTTACTTTTTGGTAAAGTGTCTCATCTACAAGTGGTGTCGGAGCGTAAGCACCCATTCCCCCTGTATTTGGTCCCGTATCGCCGTCACCTATACGCTTATGATCCTGTGCAGCCGGAAGCAAGATATAATCTTCACCGTCACATACGGCAAACATTGAAAGTTCATAACCGTCTAAAAACTCTTCAACGATCACTTTTTTCCCTGCATCACCAAACGCTTTTCCGCTTAACATCTCACCGATGGTTTGTTTTGCTTCATCATGACTTTGTGCGATGATAACACCTTTACCGCCACACAAGCCATCCGCTTTTACAACGATAGGTGTACTTAAAGTATCTGTGAACTTATAAAGATCTTCGATCGAATCACTCTCAATATAGCGAGCTGTAGGGATATCATATTTTGCTAAAAAGTTTTTCATATAAACTTTTGAACCCTCTAACTGAGCCGATTCGGCACTTGGTCCAAAAATGGTTAAGCCGTTTTCTTTGAAAATATCTACAACACCGTCTACTAAAGGTGCTTCAGGCCCGACGATAGTAAGGTCGATCTCATTCTCTTTTGCCCATGATGCCAGTTCATTATAATCTTTGATATCGATATTTGTAGCAATCTGGTCTGTCGCACCGTTGCCCGGTTGGAAAAAAAGTTCGTGTCCCTCGTTTTCGTTATGAATCGCTAAACCGATAGAGTACTCACGACCCCCTGAACCTAAAATAAGTATTTTCATTCACTTCTCCGCTAAAAAATATAATAAATCAAGCCCGCTTCACTTAGTATATTTTTTGTAAGTTTTTATAAACAGCCCGAATGGTCGTCACACTAATGGCTTTGGTTCTAAAAAGCCTAAGATGTGTGAAGAGAGACTCACATTAGGCGGCAATTTCTCAGCAGAGTAAACATACCTCAAATGAAACCACCGACACACAACGAGCCTACATGTTCACAATATGATAATGTAGAACCCTCATATATGTGCTGGCACGCGCCATTCAGACTATTACTTATATTATACAAAATATTAGTTGAGTTTTTTTTAAAACTAGAGAGTTTTTGCTATTTTTACACAGGAGCTTATTGTTGTTTCACTAGATATAACAAACTTTGTATTTTCAGGGAGTGACTTTGCCGTAGTCCTGCCGATAACAACCACTTTATGTGTTGGTTTTATTTGTTGTACTTTTAAAAAACATTTTACACTTGAGGGGGAGGTGAAGATCAGCGTCGCATCATCTTCAACTCGCACTTGAGTTATCTCATCAGAACAAGCACTCTCATATACGATCTTCTCATCTACACTATACCCCTCTTGCACAACCTGTGCCGCAAAATCGGAAGCTATCTCTTTTGCTCTTAAATAGAGCCATTTTGTCTCTTTTGGATAGTTTTTAATAAGGTTTTTAAGGTCAGTTCCATATCCACTCCCCTCTTGTAATACTTTTCCTCCTAGAGCTTCAAAACTCTTTGCCGTTTGTGAAGACACACATAGAGCAGCTTTATCTATATAACTGTTTTTATCGTAATTTTGCAGAGCTTTTGCAACCTGCTTTGAAGTGATAATCAAATAGTCATAATTTGAAAAATCTATATCGGGAGTAAAAAACTTAGTATCTAGGGAGTTGATATGGATTGTATCGGGATGGGGAGTTGTAGAGAAGAGATAAATTTTTTTGGACATGAGAGAAGCCTCTGGCTTACTCCCACTCGATTGTTGCCGGTGGTTTAGATGAGATGTCGTACACAACTCTATTAATACCATCAACTTCATTGATAATTCTTCTTGAAATTCTCTCTAAGAGATCATGCGGCAGGTGAGCAAATGTTGCCGTCATACCGTCAACTGCTTCAACTACACGTACACATACTGTATTGTCATATGTTCTGTTATCACCCATTACACCGACAGATTTTACATTCATTAGCACTGTAAATGCCTGCCATGTTCTTGTGTAATAGCCGCTTGCTTTTAATTCATCAAGCATAATTACATCCGCTTCACGAAGCAGATCGAGATCAGGTTTATTGACATCACCCATGATACGGATCGCAAGACCCGGTCCAGGGAACGGATGACGGTTAATCATAGACTCTGGAAGACCTAATTCTAAACCAATTTTACGAACTTCATCTTTAAAAAGTTCACGTAAAGGTTCAATCAGTTCAAAGTCCATCCAATCAGGCAATCCACCAACATTATGGTGTGACTTGATAACTTCAGAAGGCCCATTTACGGAGATAGACTCGATAACATCAGGGTAAAGTGTCCCTTGTGCCAAAAACTTAATACCGTCATGTTTTTTTGCTTCTTGCTCAAACACTTCGATAAAAGTATGTCCGATAATTTTACGCTTCTCTTCAGGGTCGCTTACACCTTCAAGTCTTCCTAAAAACAATTCACTTGCATCAGCTACAACTAATGGTGCTTTTAAATTAAGTTTGAAAACTTGTTCAACTTGTTCACGTTCCCCTTTACGAAGTAGTCCATTGTCAACAAATACCGGGATAAGCTGATCACCGATCGCTTCGTATAACATCGCTGCAACAACAGAGCTGTCAACCCCACCGCTAAGTCCACAAAGCACTTTCCCATCACCAACTTTTTCACGGATGATTTTGATCTGCTCTTTTAAGAAATGCTCCATCTTCCACTTCTCATCTACTCCACAAATCTTTTTTGCAAAGTTTCGAAGCATCAGATACCCCTCTTCAGAGTGTTGTACTTCTGGGTGAAACTGCAGGGCATAGATATTTTTCTCTTCGTTAGCGATTGCAGCGTATGGAGAGTTTGCAGAAGTTGCGATTGTTTCAAAACCTTCAGGAAGCTGATCTACTCTGTCTGAATGTGACATCCATACGATACGATCGTTATCACAATCTTCAAAAAGTTTCGAAGCGTTTGAGTCGTAATTATTGATATTTAATTCTGCCTTACCGTACTCATGGTGATCGGAACGGATAACACTTCCGCCGAAATCAACAGAGATTCTCTGCATACCGTAACAGATACCAAGAACAGGGACACCCATTTCGTATACACCTTGATCTACTTTATAAGCATTTTCACTATACACAGAAGATGGTCCACCGGAGAGGATTACACCTTTTGGGTTTTTTGCTTTAATATCCTCTACGGATGTATGGTAAGGGAGGATTTCACAATAGATCTGATCCTCACGTAAACGACGGGCAATAAGTTGCGTGTATTGAGATCCAAAATCCAATACGATAATACTAACATTTGTCATTAAAATGCCTTTAAGGGATAATTAGTTGTGAAAGAATACTATAAAAAAGATTAAGGAGTGGTTATGTGGACTAATAAAGTCCCATAACCTCAAATTGTACATACCAGATAACCATAGAGATGATATAGCCTACTAAAATTGTCCAAGCATGTTTCATATGTGCACCGAATGTGTAGATACCGTGAAGTCTACCCATTACACCGACACCTGCAGCTGAACCGAAAGAGATTAAACTACCACCGATACCTGCAGTTAAAGTCACAAGTAGCCATTGGTCAAGTCCCATCACAGGAGAAGATTTTAAAATAGCACTCATTACAGGAACGTTATCTACGATCGCAGATATAAATCCGACACCAATGTTTGCTGCTGTTGGACCAACAAGATCGTATAGATCGTGGATATAGTGCAAGAATCCTAAAAAGTGAAGTGCACCGACAGCCGAAAGGATACCAAAGAAGAAAAGAAGTGTATCGTTCTCAACTTTTTGCATACTTACAAAGATATTAAAACTCTCTTTCCCTCTTTTTGTAAGAAATACCGAATACATTTTTAGGATTGATAAACCAAACATCATACCCCACATTGCCGGGAAATGGAAAAATTGATGCCCTAGTACGGCAGTTGCGATTGTTGCAACACCAAGATAAACAACCCCATGACCACCGTCTAATACTTCCGGTTTCTGCTCAGTTGTTGCATCAAATGGCGGCTGTCCGTCAGGAACGGACATTGAGAGTAAAAATCCTGTTACACCCCAACCGATAATTGATGCCGGAAAAAGGTATAGAAAATCAACAAACTCCCCTTTTCCTGCCGTCCAGGCCATTAGAGTCGTAATATCACCAAACGGAGACCATGCACCACCCGCATTCGCAGCGACTACGATATTGATCGCACCCGGGACCAAGAAAGAGAGGTTTTTCTTATCAATTGTAAAAAGTACAGTTGAGAGGATAAGTGCAGTTGTTAAGTTGTCCGCTACAGGAGAGATAAAAAATGCTAAAAGACCAGTGAGCCAAAACAGTTTTTTATAAGTGTAGCCTTTTGAAACAAGTTTATACTTCATCAGATCAAACACACCACGTTCTATTAACGTTTCGATAAATGTCATCGCAACCAGTAAGAAGAAGAAGATCTCCGCAATCTCTAAAATCAAAATCTCTAGTTCATCATGTAACGGATCCGGATTTAAACCATTTAATGCATAGTAGATCCCCACTAACATAAACATAAACGTACCTGCAAAAAGTGCCGGTTTTGCCTTGTTTACCTCAAACTTTTCCTCTGCAGCAATAAAATAATATGCTACGACAAATACTATTAAACTTAACCAACCTACCCATGTTGTGGCTAAATTAACATCTGTTGCCGCATGTGCAACTGTATTTACAGCAGTTTCAACTACCGAACTATTTTCCATTTAATTCTCCTCTTGTATGGTGTGTACACCTATCGATTCTGTTCTATTTAAGGCCGAGCGTGTAATCTCTCTTGCAGTCAATAAACGAAATTTCAACAGTTTACCAATTTTTTCATTTAAAAGAGCATTAATTGTCTCTAATGCATCCGTCAAACCCCTTTTTGTCCGAATAATAGACACATTTTCCCACATAATTTTTCTTAGCTGATTTTTTTTCGCTTTATCCTCTTTGTAGCTCATCACTTCTTCTTCGATAGGAAACTCTACAATCTCATCTGTAAAATTGTCTTTTGTCAGGATATCATCTACTGCGATTTTGGCAAAAACCAATCCTTCAAGTAAAGAGTTTGAAGCCAGTCTATTTGCACCGTGTACCCTTGTTGAAGCGACTTCTCCTATGGCATAAAGCCCCTCCACATTTGGAACTCGGCCGTGAAGATCAGTTTTTATCCCACCTATAGCATAGTGAAATGCCGGTGAGATAGAGACCCTCTGCTGCGGTACCTTAAAGCCTAAAGCGCGTAAATTTTTATAAATATTTGGGAATCTATGAGAAAAATACTCCTCATCAAAATTATCAAAATTAAGATAAACATTTAATCCCGTTTTCTTTTTATACAGGTAGATCGACTTACTTACAATGTCGCGAGATGCAAGCTCTCCGCGTTCATCGTAATCGAACAGAAATCTTTTACCGTTTTCATCGGTAATCGTAGCACCCTCACCACGGAGCGCTTCTGTTAAAAGAAGTTTTTGTGCATTTGTGGAGTCAACAAATACGGTCGGGTGAAACTGCAACATCTCCATGCGATCGAGTTCGATCCCTTTCATCACACAAAGTCCCTGCATATCGGCACTGATACACGGTGCGTTTGTATGGTATTCATAGAGTGAGCCTACACCGCCGCTGGCAAGTATTACGTTATCGGCATAGATATTTTTTGTTTTCCTGTGATCAAGTACCGTAACTCCGTAACATTTTTTATCTTTGATAAGCAGATCAACCACACGTGCATCACTGAGCATCGCGTGTTTGTTTTGTGAAAGTAAAAAGAAATGCAAATAACGCCCCGTTGCATCCCCGCCTGCATGGACTATCCTCTCGCACGAGTGTGCAGCCTCTTTGGTAAAAAGTATATTGCCATTTTCATCTTTATCAAATTCAAAACCGTGTTCTACAAGATCATCAATCGCTTCAATAGAGTGTTCACTAAGGACCTTTACCGCCTCTTCATCGCATAAACCGTCACCCGCATCAAGCGTATCTTTTACATGGGAAGGGATATCCTCCTCACCTCGAGCTAAAGCTACACCCCCTTGGGCATAAAAAGTGTTACACTTAAAACTTTCACGTTTATTGATAATCAACACTTTTTTCTCTGGCGGCAGCTTCATCCCTGCGTAGAGTCCTGCAACTCCTGCACCGACTATTATCACATCATACTTATACATCTAGACCTCTTTACTCACAGCTTTCATTATTGTCAAAATTTTTCTCTTTATTATGAAACTGAATATACTTATCACCCTGAGGTGCATCTTCTTCGTAGTACGGGGGTGCTTTATAACCACAACCGCTTACACTTAACAAAAAGCTTGTTATAATTAGCATATGAAAAATGCCAACGATATTATCAAAACGCTTCAAAACCAACCTCAATTTTCTAAACTTTCCCATTTTCACTGCATAAAAAAGATACAGTCCCTTTTTACACTGCCCTTGCAAAAAATGGTAAAATTCGCCTATATCAAGAATCAAACTCTATTTTTTGTATTAAATCATCCGGGCGCTAAACAAGAGTTTGATAATAATATAGAATCGATTAAAAGTGCTTTAAAATTTGTAACTCCCGACGAATGTAAAGAGTTTTCGATCAACGATATCAAAGCTTTTGTTACACATACTCCCACTTTGAAACAAAAAGCTCCCCAAGCAAAAGGTGATACCGCTCCGAGTTATCGTGAAAGAGCAAGCGGAGAGATTACGGTACAAATCACCGATGAGAAACTAAATACTCTCGTAAAATCGATTTTTAACATAATAAAAGAGAAAAATGGATCTTAAAAAAACTATACAGCACCTCCCCGCATCTCCGGGGATCTACCAGTACTTTGATAAAAACGGCAGACTTTTATATGTAGGCAAGGCAAAAAACCTTGCAAACAGAGTCAAGAGCTACTGGCATTTTACACCCGATCTGCACCCTAACCCTTCACTCTCGGTGAGAATAACAAAGATGCTGCATCAGACTGCCTCTTTAGAGTATATCGTCGTTAATTCCGAACACGATGCACTGATCTTAGAAAACTCTTTGATCAAGCAACTCCATCCAAAGTACAACATCTTATTGCGTGATGACAAAACCTATCCCTATATCTATATAGATAATGCACAAAAATACCCGAGGCCCGAGATCACCAGAAAAATTATCCATTCAAAAGATATCACCTACTTCGGACCCTATTCCGTAGGGGCCAGAGATATTTTAAACTCGATCTACAATATCGCCAAACTAGTACAAAAAAAAGGATGCCTTCGCTCAAAAAAACTCTGCCTTTATCATCAGATCGACAAGTGTCTGGGCCCTTGTGAGCTTCCCGTATCAAAAGAGCGTTACCAAGAGGAGTTAGATCTTGCAATCTCTTTAATCAAAAATAAAAAAAAGTTGATCAAAAAACTGCAGGAGAAGATGGAGTTTTATGCCGAGCAGATGCGTTTTGAGGAAGCGGCGGAAATGCGAGATACGATAGATAGGATCTCCCGTTCGGAGATCCACTCCGAGATCGACTTTGCCTCTCAAGAGAATTTTGATATTTTTGTAGTGCAACACTCTCAGGATCGGGCCGTGCTTGTCCGCATATTTATGAGAAACGGAAAAATTATCTCCTCTACACATGATTATATCCCTTTAAGTGAAGGTTTTGATGCCAACGAGATCTTTACACAGGCTCTTGTAGACTTTTACAAAGGGGAAAAACCACCTATAGTTGCACCGATTCTAATCAACCAAGAGTTTGAAGATCAAACATTGATAGAGCAGCACCTCAGTGAAATTTTTGAGAAAAAAGCTTCGATCTCCATCCCAAAAAGGGGGAAGAAAAAAGATCTGATTGCACTTGCCGAACTCAACGCAAAAGAGCTTCTCAAAAAACAAAACCGTTCAGAGGAAAAACTGCTCAAAGAGCTCAAAGAGCTATGTTCCCTGGAACGTATTCCAAACAGGGTTGAGATCTTCGACAACTCCCATATGGCAGGGATGGCAACCGTTGGCGCCATGGTGGTGTATGAAAACGGAAAATTTGATAAAAAATCCTACAGGACATACCACCTAGAAGCAAAAGATGAGTATGCACAGATGAGAGAAACTCTCTCGCGACGCGTAGAGAGTTTTGCAAAAAATCCCCCGCCCGATCTCTGGATCCTTGACGGGGGTGCTACACTTTTAAATTTGGCTGTAGATATCTTAGCATCCAACGGTGTTACAATTGATGTGATTGCCATCTCAAAAGAGAAAGTCGACGCAAAAGCACACCGGGCTAAAGGGAAAGCCAAAGATATCATCTATACACAAGATGACATATTTAGACTCAAAGAATCTGATAAACGGCTTCAATGGGTTCAAAACCTCAGAGATGAAGCACACAGATCGGCTATCACCTTTCATAAAAAAACAAAACTCAAACTTGACCAAGAGAGTAAACTCTTAAGTTTACACGGCATTTCAGCTGCAAAAGTACAAAAACTACTCAATCATTTTGGAAGTTTTGAGATGATAAAAAGCGCCTCCAGTGAGGAACTTTCGACAATTTTAAACAAAAAAGATGCAAAAAACATCAAATTACTATATAAATAAGTTTTATTTTTATTTCTATATGATATATTTGTGACAATTCTAAAATTTTTGCTAAATATAAGGTTTAGATCATGGAAAAAGTTACTCCTATTGATGAAGAGTATATGTTTGACGACTTGGTGATAGTCAGCCAAACAGATCCAAAAGGGATAATAACTTATGCTAACAAAGCATTTTGTACAGTCTCCGGTTACACAGTAGATGAACTAGTGGGACAGCCTCACAGTATCATTAGACATCCTGATATGCCTGCTGCAGCGTTTCAAAAACTGTGGGACACAATCCAGGACGGTCAAGCGTGGAACGGTATCGTGAAAAATCTGCGTAAAGACGGTCGCTTTTACTGGGTAGATACGGAGATCTTGCCTATCAAGGACAAAGATGACAATATAACAGGTTACATAGCCGCAAGGCGTGCTGCTTCGAGAAAAGATATTGTGGACTCCGAAGAGACATACAAAAAGATGCAAGAAGCTGTTGAGAATAAGGGGTAAGAATGTTAATATACAATTATAAAAAAGAGTTTATAGGGATCGACACAAAAGATCTAAAAGTTTTAGGTCTTGAAAATCTGGCACAACTGCGAGCTGAAGCTGCAGATTTTGCAGATCTGTTTGTAAAAACACCGGGATTTGTACACAATTTTCAACATGTTCACTGGATCGACTATATCACCTGTGCAGACTCCACTGAAAAACCTAAGGTAATGATCAATGTTAACGGTTCCCTTTTTAAAGCCGATATCGCTATCCAAACAGCCTATTTAGCAGATGCTCCGAGTGAAGAAGCATATATTGTCAACCTGAACCACTTAAGAGTTTTAACAGATCAAGAAAAAAGTGGAGTATCTACAGACTTACAAGAAAAACCTGCTCCAAAAAGTGCAGCAGAAGAGCCTGTTAGCTTTACAGCTCCTGCTGCTGAAGCATCTCCTCAAACAAAACCAACCTCAGAGATTTTGGAAGATGAGTATGACAGCGCTGCTCATGAAACACCTTTAGATGTAGGTGATCTCAGCGTAGACGGCGTAGTCGATGATAGTATGGACCTGCATCCTGAGCTTACAGAAAAAGCAGAACCGACTTCTGAGCCTTCTGCCCCTTTAGATATTCCGGAATCGATCGACATGGAGGAGATTTCCGAAGAGAGCTTTGATGAACCTAAAGCTGCACCGAAAGCGAAACCGACACCAAAACCGTCTCCGGCACCTACAATGGAAATGCCGAAAAATAAAGAGTTGCAAAAACTGCTAGAGAGTGATTATGTGTACGATCCTAAAATTGCATCAGATGAACTTGGCCTGCCGCTTGATCTGATCGAAGAGTTTATTGAAGACTTTATCAACCAGGCAAAAGAGTTTAAACCGGGTCTTTACGAAGCTCTTGATGAGGGGGATATCGACAATGTCAAAATCCTTTCACATAAACTTAAAGGGGTAGCGGCAAACCTCCGTATCGAGGATGCCCTTGAAGTGCTAACTACTATCAACACTACTTCCGATCTCAACATCATTAAAAATAATTTGGATGCTTTTTATATGATCATTTCCAAATTAGCCGGAGAGGATCTAGATGCCGTTAATGAACCTCAGGAAGAGGATGAAGATGAGTTGCTGCTTGATCTTAAAGATGAACCTGAAGAGGAACTCACACTTACAGAGCAGGTAGAGGAAAAACTTGAAGAGAAAAATGAAGAGCATGAAGAGATCACTATTGCAGACGATGATGTACCTGAGCAGATCGACCTTCCTGAGTTTGCAGACGACAACTTTATCGCACCGGAGCAGATAGAGAGCACAGAGGAGCCGACACTTGAACTTCAGGAACCTGAATCGATAGAAGAAACTCCAAACCTAGAAGAGGAACCTGAAGTCCCTCAAGAAGAGGAGCAAACACCAAGCAGATCTGCGAAAAAATACTCAAAAGAATCGATCGCAAGTGAACTTGGACTCGATTTAGAAAGCGTGCATGAACTTGTAGAAGATTTTCATTCAGAGGCAAACGAGATCATACATACAATGAAAACTGCTCTGCAAAACTCCGACTTAGAGCTTGTACAGCAACAAGCCCGTCAGCTAAAAGGGATGAGTGACAACATCAGACTTGACGACTTCTCAGATGAACTCAAGGCACTAGCAGAGAGTGAAAATGTTGACAGTGCGGCTAGCAAAGTGTCACACATTGAAGAACTTTTAGAAAAAATCTCCATAGAGGATTAAACAATGCAACTAGGACTTAAAAATAGACTTAGATTAATCTCATTACTACCGATCATCATCCTTTTTGGTATTACGAGTTACTTCGTATACGATTCGTATGAGAACTATAAAGCTGCACAACACCTGCAAGACAGACTCTCTGTCAATAAAGAGCTTAATGATTTAGTAAACAATATCTCTCGTGAAAGAGGTATGACCGTAATGTATTTGGGGAACTCTTCGCCAAATACTTTTAAATCACTTCAAAAACAGAGAAGAATTGTTGACGAAAAAGCAAAACTCTACTTTGAACATATTGATGCACAAGCTGCTAAAGAGCGTTCACAAACTTTAAAAGATGAAACAAAGCTGCTCAAAACAGCATTTGAAAAAATCATATCGACGAGAAAACTTGTTAATGAACAGAAAACTGACTTTAAAACGGTATACGAAAGAGTATACGGCAATGTAGAGAAGATCGCTATCGATCAGCTTGAAGAGATCACCGAGCACCAGCTCGATACAAAGATCAACAACTATGCAGCAACATATCTTGCTTTTGTACATGCCAGTGAAAACACCTCTTCAGAGCGTGACTTCCTCTCATTTGCTATCGCTCGCGGTACAAATCTCGATGCTGATGAAGTAAACAACTGGATCAACCTTGTAACTCGTGCAGATGCACTCTCTTACGACCTGCTCAAAGATGATGAAGTCAAGTCAACACTTGATGAGATCTTTATTAATGAAGATATGAAAGAACTCTTTGAAGATGTCAATATGGAAAGAGCCGGTGTAATGATCTCAGCGGCAACAGGGAGTAAGTTCCAGACCAATCCTGGTGTATGGTTTGCTATGCTTTCAGAGAAAAGTAACGCGATCTCCGAAGGACAAAATATTGTTTTAGAGGCGATGGATGCGAGAGCTTTAGAGGTAAAACAAGAAGCTATTCAGTTCTTGGCGATTACATTTGCCATTTGGCTTATCTCAATTATCTTGGCTATTTTGGGGTACCTCCTCTCTAACGAGATTCAGAAAAACATCAAAAATCTTGAAGAGGTTCTTATCCGTGTTGCAGAAGATGCTACCGAACACGATGCACAAAATATTAACCTTGATACTGCACAGGGTACCACAGAGGCTTATAACCTGCTTGAGAAGATTATTGAACAAACAAGAATGGATAAAGAGCTTGCACAAGAGGCAAGTGAAGCCAAGTCGATGTTCCTCGCGAACATGTCTCACGAGATCCGTACACCGCTTAACGGTATCGTCGGCTTTACTGAACTTCTTAAAGATACAGGTCTTAAAGAGGAACAGCAAGAGTTCGTTGAGATCATTGAAAAATCTTCTGAAAACCTTCTTGAGATTATCAACAATATCCTTGACCTTTCTAAAATCGAATCAAATAAACTTGAGATTGAAGATATCGCCTTTAACCCTACAGAAGAGTTTGAAAGTGCGGTTGAAGTGTATGCAGTTCGTGCAAGCGAGAAACAGATCAATCTGGGATGTTTCATCGATCCTGAACTTGAGACACCTATTAAAGGGGATCCGACTAAGATCAAAGAGGTTATCATCAACCTTCTTTCAAATGCGGTTAAATTTACGAGTAGCGCAGGTGCTATCAATGTTGATATCAGAAAACTCGAGTCTCCTCAAGAGGGGATCACACGTGTCAGATTTGAGATCCAAGATAGCGGTATCGGTGTAACGAGTGAACAAAAAGCGAGAATCTTTGAGGCATTCTCACAAGCCGATACGTCTATTACGCGTAAATACGGTGGTACAGGTCTCGGGCTTACAATTTCATCTAGATTTATCGAACTTATGGGTGGTCAGTTAGACCTCCATAGTGAAGCAGGTGAAGGGACTACATTCTTCTTTACAATCGATTTTGAAAATGTTGATGGTGCACAAGAGTCTCTCAAAGGTGCATATTCAAATATCAATGCACTTATTTTAGAGTCTACACACAAACAAAAAGCACAAGACAGATATCTTCGTGAATATTTAGACTTCTTCGGTATCAGCTATACACTGTTTAAAGATGTTGATGAACTCGAAACACTCCAAAGACAGATCAGCTACGACCTGCTCTTTATCGATTATGACTACACGACGGAAAAAGATCTCAACCTCTTTAGTTCAATGCCTGAAGAGTTAATTCTTATCAGTAAATCGAACTTTATGAGAAAAATAGACTCTTTAGGTCTTGATATATTTAAAACGCTCTATGAACCGTTAAACAACACAAAACTAAAACAGACACTTGAAAACTTTAGTAGCTCAAATTTCCAAGCAAAAAAATCTAAAAAAGTGAACCGTAAAAAATATAATGCGGAGAGTTCAAGATTTGATGCAAATGTTTTAGTTGCCGAAGACAATATTATTAACCAGAAACTGATCAAAAGAACCCTAGAGGATCTTGGTTTGACTATTGATATAGCATCAAACGGTCTTGAAGCGTTCCAAAAACGTAAAGATGAAAATTACGATCTAATTTTTATGGATATCCAGATGCCTTTCTTAGACGGTATGGAAGCAACAAAAGAGATCTTAGAATACGAAGAGGAGTACAATCAACCACACGTCCCTATCCTTGCACTAACGGCCAATGCCTTAAAAGGGGATAGAGAAAGATTTTTAGAAGCCGGTTTAGATGAGTATACTACAAAACCGCTTGTACGTGCAGAGATAGTTACACTTCTCAACCACTTCTTGGCTGATCATATTGTTTACGAAGAGGAGTTATCTTCGGATGAGCATGATGAGCATGAAAAATACGACGAGCAAGAGGAAACAACAGCGGAAGAAGACACTGCTTCTGAAGTAATTGATGAAGAGATTATCGAGCCTCCTGTTGCATACGATGCAGATGTTCTGATCGCAAATACAAGTAGGTTCAATACAAAACTTTTTACAAAAATCTTCACAAGTTTAGCGTATGAGTACGATACTGCAGCTGATGCTGAAACATTAAACAATAAACTTCAAGAGTTCAACTATAAAGTTGTTATACTTGATAGTTTACTCAAAGATGCGATCGACGTAGAAACAGATGCAAAACTTATAGTGGTCGAAGAATCGGTAAATAGAGAAAAACTCAAATCATTAGTAGAAAAATATATCTAAAGGGTAAAAAATGACAAAAAAAGATCTAATAGTACTTGCCGTTGATGATGACATGATCAATCTTAAACTGCTCAAATCTATGCTTTTAAAAACAGGACATGTAAAAGAGGTTATCGAAGCAAAGAACGGCTCTGATGCTATCGGCGCACTCAAGGGGCGTGATGATATCGACCTCATTCTTTTAGACATTATTATGCCTATCATGGGTGGTATAGAGATGTTAAAAGTTGTACGTGCAGATGATTCACTCAAACAACTCCCTATCATCGTATTAACAACCGACGAAACGAAAAAGTCTGAAGCACTGGAAGCTGGAGCTAACGGCTTTTTGATGAAACCGATTAGAAATGATGAACTCGTTGCAAAGATGTCAACGGTAATTGTTTAAAATTTTATATCCCTCAAACAAGTTCTAAACAAGAACTTGTTTAAGTACCTCTTCTATCCTTTTTACTCCAACTATTTCCATAGCATCTCGTACCTCTTTTGGCACATCTTCAAGATCTCTGTCATAATTTTTCTGCGGAATAAGCACTTTTGTCATATCTGCTTTGTGTGCAGCTATCAGTTTTTCTTTGAGTCCTCCGATAGGAAGAACGTCTCCACCGAGTGAAACCTCACCCGTCATCGCTACATCTGAGCGGATCTTTGCAGAGCTTAGAATCGATGCAATCACACTAACCATAGCAATCCCTGCGCTCGGTCCGTCTTTTGGCGTAGCACCATCAGGAACATGAAGGTGAAGGTCATAACGTTTATACACTTCGCTAGGATCAAGCGTAATCCCGTCATCTTTCTCTTTTAAAGTTCTCGGAAGGTTCTCAGCAGAAATCTTTAATCTTTTTGTATCGATCAAAGTTTTAACAACGCTAAATGCAATGCGGGCTGACTCTTTCATCACATCCCCGAGACTACCCGTGAGCTGCATAGTCCCCTTCCCTTTTATACGAATCGACTCTATCTTAAGTACATCACCGCCGACAGCTGTCCACGCTAAACCGTTTACAACACCGATAACAGGTACTTTATTTGTTTTTTCGATCTCAAAGACCGTTTTATCAAAGAACTCCGGAAGATTTTTCATACTGATAGAGATCTTAGATGTTTTTTTATCTTTGAGTAATAAAAGAGCTGCTTTTCTACTCATCTGTGCAATTCTACGGCGCAGATTACGTACACCCGCTTCACGTGTATAGCTGTGGATCAACTCTTTGAGAGCCGGTTTAGAGATCGAAACCTCAGACTTTTTCAATCCGTGTTTTTTAAGCTCTTGCGGGATCAGATAACGTTTTGCTATTTCATACTTCTCTTGCGGCGTATATGAACTGACGGTAATAAACTCCATTCTGTCAAAGAGTGGCTTTGGTATACGCCCCACATCGTTTGCCGTTGCAATAAAGATCACGTTTGAAAGGTCAATATTGAAGTTGAGATAGTAGTCTCGAAACTCATTGTTTTGCTCAGGGTCCAAGATCTCCAAAAGAGCTGCAGTAGGATCACCCCTACCGTTTCTCATAACTTTATCGATCTCGTCAAGTACAATTACAGGATTCATTTTTTTAGCGTCGATAAGTCCCTGTGTAATACGCCCCGGCATAGCACCCACATAAGTTCTTCTGTGCCCGCGCAGTTCATTAACATCCTCAAGACCACCTAAAGCGATACGGACAAGAGGACGCTTCAGTGCTGAAGCGATAGAGTTAGCCAGTGAAGTTTTCCCTACACCCGGAGGGCCTGAGAAACACAGAATCGCCCCTGATGCTTTTTTCTGCTTAATACCGCGCAGCTCTAAAAGCTCTTTTACACCAAAGTACTCGACAATACGCTCTTTTGGTTTCTCTAGAGAGTAGTGATCTTTATCTAGCTGCTTTTCAACATCATCTATATCTAAAGCTTTTTTGCTCATTGAACCAAACGGCAGTTCCAGTACCCAGTCAAGATAGGTCTGCGTCATCGATGCATCTGAGGAATCAGGATGCATTCTTGAAAAACGCTCTAGTTGCTTAGAGATCTCTTTGTAAGCATCTTCACCCATTTTTGATTTTTTTGCTTCAAGCTTTTTACGATACTCTTCGATCTCTTCATCTCTTGCGGTATCTGTGCCAAGCTCTTTTTGGATCTGTTTGAGCTGCTCTTTTAAAAAGTACTCTTTATTTACTTTTTCTATATGGGTATGCACCTTCGAGCGGATCTCTTTTTGGAGTTTATTTGCTTCAATCTCATCGATCAAATAGTCGATTAGGTCTAAAAATCTCTTCTCAGTATCTGTTTGGGTAAAAAGCTTATACGCTTGATCTTTTTTTAGTTTTACCGTTGAACAGATAAGATCGATGATGCGGTTATGATCGTGGTTCTCCTCGATCGTTCTTAAAAGATCCGGCGGAAAGTAGTTACTTACACTTGAGAGTGTACGCACTTTTTCACGTACCACCTCTAAGATCGCATCGATCTTCAGGCTATTTACCTCAACGGAAGGGATTACATCTACATGAGCTATTAAAGGATCATCGCTTATCTTCTGGAGCATCTTTGCACGGGCAAGCCCTTGGAAAAGCACTTTTACACGCCCGTCAGGGAGTGCTACTTTTCTCATAATAGATCCTACGACTCCGGCATCATAGATCGACTCATACTCCCTTTCACCTTCATGTTCAGGTTTTGTAGGACATACAATCACCAGCGAGTTCCCCTCCATCGCGGTCGTTGCTGCTTGAATGTTTTTTTCATCGTTTAAAAACAGCGGAGAGATCATAAAAGGGTATAAAAATATATCATCTTCTGCGATCACGGGGATATCGGCAGGAAATTCTCCATAGTTACTCAATTTCATCTTTTATCCTTCCTTATTTTGTTGCATTTTCGTCATCAACGGAATTTCTCGATACTACACTCTGAGTCTCAGGGATCATAAATCCGTACCAGCTCGCAGTACCGTCACCTTCAAACCACTCTCTGTACCAAGGGACATTTGCTCTTTCGATCTCGTTCCAGTCGATCCACGGTTCAGGTTTGATCGCTCTATAATACGCAGCAGACTTGTATTTGTCCACGCGGTCGTAAAGTGAAGCGATCGTCTCATTGAGTGCCGCTTCCGAGATATACAACTTTGTCAGCATAGTATCCACTAACGAATAATATTCCGATTGAGGATAATTACGCTTAAACGCTTCAGCCTCTTTGATCGCATCTTGGATAAGCACCTGATCACGTCTAGGGTTTGGCAGTGAAAGGTACTTTGCTTTGATCTTTAAAAACTCTGCGAACTCTCTTTCGTTTGCGTTTGCATATCTTTTTACATACTCATTTAAAAAATGCTCACTTAAAAGATACTCCTCATTATACATATGTGCAGTCGCAAGTATAACTGTCGCTTCAGGCAAAAGAGGTGAGCCTATATGCTCCCCCTGGAGCGATGCATAGTAGTCATCTGCTTTGTCGAGGTTGTTCTCAGAGATCGAGTTGATGATCTTGGTGTACCAGTAGATAGCAGGTTTGTTATACTCCTCCACATCTTTAGAACAAGCAGAAAAAACAAAAATCATACTCACAAACAAAAAGAAAAGTTTATATCGGTTTTGCATAAAATATTCCTATCAATTAATTAGATTGTTATTTTATCCAAAAGATATATAATAGTGTTTAAACCTGTCACATTATTTTGTTTTAAAGTTATTTAAGCTATAGTTAAGTAATAAAGTAGGAAAATGGAAGTGTAG
>JBEWQA010000074.1:0-5302 GCA_047689515.1 Candidatus Sulfurimonas kebritensis | reverse complement strand
TCAAACAAGAGAGATCGATATTGTATGTAGATGGGGCGGAGAGGAGTTTGTTGTTTTACTCCCTACGGCATCACTGGAGCAAGCGTGTGCTATAGCAGAAAAACTGCGTAAAAACATTGAACAGCATCATATAGAGACGGTGGGTAATGTGACGGCTAGTTTTGGAGTTACAGAGGTGAGTGAAAATATGTTTTTAGAGGATGTAATCGCCAAAGCTGATGAGGCTCTTTACAAAGCCAAATCAACCGGACGTAACAGGGTTGTATCTAAAGGTTTATGATTAGATCATAATACCTCTAATAGCATAAAAGAGCACGGCAGCAATAATCGCAGCTGCAGGGACTGTGATGATCCATGCCGCTATAACTTTTTTGAACATATCTCTTTTTACATACTGTACTTTCTGCATCTTTTTGATATGCTTTTTCGTAGATTTTAAAAGCTCTTCCTCTTCAGCGATGAGTTTATAAAGTTCCACGATTCTCTCATAGTCCTCTTTGGACTTCTTCTCTTTCTCTTCAAGTGCAGCTTGTTCTGCTTCATAGGCATGGAGTGTCGCTTTTTCATTTTGAATGATCTCGAGATCGTCTTCAACTGTTCTGTCTTTTGAACTCACATGAAGATACTCTCTTAAAAAACCGACACCGAAAACACCACCGATAGCGATATGGGTTGAACTAACAGGCAGCCCCAGCTGTGAAGCAATAATTACGGTAATCGCCGCAGCCATAGCGATTGAGAAAGCTCTAACCTGGTTAAGCTCTGTAATCTCTGCACCTACCGTTTTAATGAGTTTAGGACCATAAAGCATAAGTCCCAGAGCGATACCTAACGCACCAACTCCCATTACCCATAGAGGGATAGATGCTTTTGAAGAGATCCCGCCGTTGACGATAGCATCACTGATAGCAGCCAGCGGACCTACGGCATTTGCAACGTCATTGGCACCGTGTGCAAAACTAAGCAGGGCTGCAGAGAAGATCAGCGGTATTGTAAAAAGGTTGTTTACCGGTTCGTCTGTACCCTCTAACTCTTTTTTTTGTAAACGTTTTGCTAAAACAAAGTAGACAATGACAGCAACTGTAAAACCTAATGTAACAGCTGTCAAAAAAGTTGGTTTTTGACTCATCTCTATAGTGACAAACGGCAGAGTATTAAGGAGATCGACGACACTCGGCCAAACTTTTTTAAGACCTTTGATTGTAAGATAGGTGATAAATGCCCATGACATCAGTGCAACATAGATAGGGACATATTTTCTTGCCGCCTTAACGGGTTCACCTTGAAAGATGATTGTCTTTTTGATCGAGAAGAGAAACAGCGCTGCGATTAGGCCGCCTAAAACAGGTGAGATAACCCAAGAAGCTACGATCTTGGCCATCGTTGACCAGGAAACGATGCTAAAACCTGCCGCTGCAATTCCGGCACCCATCACACCACCTACGATCGAGTGTGTAGTTGAAACCGGTGCTTTAAGAGCCGTTGCAAGGTTTAACCATAGCGCAGCCGCCAGAAGTGCTGCCATCATAGCCCAGATAAAAGGATCGACATTCCCGCCGAAAGCGGAGATATCGATGATCCCTTTTTTGATCGTTTTGACAACATCACCTCCGGCAATAAGCGCACCGCCTGCTTCAAATATAGCAGCGATTATAATTGCCATCGTCATAGTCATAGCACGGGAACCGACAGCCGGACCTACATTGTTTGCTACATCGTTTGCCCCGATATTCATCGCCATATATGCACCGATAAGTGCAGCTACGGCCAGGAACATATTGTTTGGAATACCGCCGTTTGAAACAAAACTAAAAGTGAGCACTGCTACTGCGAAAAAGAGTGACACTCCGAGTCTTGTAAAGTCCATACCACTTTTTTTACGTGCTTTTTTTTCCAGCTTGTTGAGTGTTTCTATATCCATTAGGGTCCCTCTATTTTAAGTATGCTTTTTTAATGATTTGGGTTTGAAGCGGCTTGTTTCCGCCATATCTCCCATTTGTTTTGACATTACTTAGCTTCATGACAACATCCATAGAAGCTTGATCTGCAACTTTGCCGAAGATTGTATAACCGCCGTTGAGCCAAGGAGCGGGTGCTACAGTGATGAAAAACTGGGAACCGTTTGTGTTTGGTCCTGCGTTTGCCATCGCAAGTATTCCTGCTTTGTCAAAGACAACGTTTGCTTTGTACTCGTTTTTAAACGCTTTGCCCCAGATAGACTCACCGCCGCGACCTGTACCGGTCGGATCGCCGCCTTGGATCATAAAGTCTTTGATGATTCTGTGAAAAGTCAAGTTGTTGTAGTAGCCGTTTTTAACGTGTGTAGTAAAGTTTTCAACTGCCAAAGGGGCGACATCGGGATAGAGTTCAAGTTCGATATCGCCTTGGTTCGTTTGTAAAACTACATGCGGGTTTTGGGCGTAAAGGGCAGTAAATGTTAAAAGAAACAAAAGGGTAAAGAAAACTTTTTTCATTAGGCATCCTCATCTAGTGTTAAACATACCGAGTTGATACAGTATCGCATACCTGTAGGCTCAGGACCGTCAGGAAAAACATGACCTAAGTGGGCATCGCATGATGCACATCTTACCTCGATGCGAATCATGCCGTGAGTCATATCTTTATGTTCGGTAACAGCACCTTCGATAGGTTCAAAATAGCTAGGCCAACCGGTGCCGGAGTCAAATTTTGTGCTTGACTCAAAAAGGGGAGCATCGCAACAGACACACTTGTAGACCCCTTCATCTTTACAGTCATAATATTTTCCGGAAAAAGGTGCTTCGGTTCCGTGTTGTCTACAAACATAAAACGCTTCAGGAGAGAGTTGTTTTTTCCATTCCTCTTCACTCTTTGTGACTTTCATATTTTTCCTTTAACAGCTCGATCTGCTCACAACTGTTTTCATAAAGAGCATATACACTGTTTGTTGATAAATTAAAAGCGTATTCTATCTGCTTTTGATTATAATCACATAAATCGATCAATATAACAAATGGGCTGGGAAGTTCATACATATCGTCAAAAGTTGCTAGTTTTAACTCTTTGAGATCCTGTTCCAGGAGTGTTTGGGAAGCTTCTATATCGCTTGTATCCTCTTTGAGGAAATATTCCAGATCATCGCCGAGTTTCTCTCTGCTAGCAGGGCTTGAGATCACTAAAATATCTTCGGGAGAGTGTTCTTGGAGCAGTTTATGAAGCAGCTGCATCGTTTTTGCCAAAGGGTGAGTCTGGATAAACTCTATATTTGCTTTATGTTTTGTTTCTAAAGAGAAGTCCGGATTTTCAAGATTGACAAAAAGCGCTTTTTTGTTGTTTTGGATATTACGAATATACTCTAAAAAAGTGTCACTAAGCAGATCGGCATCATCACAGATGATAAGCTCGGCAACATTAAACGATTTTTTTAGCAGTTTTGAATCAAAAGCAGCCATCCCATGGACCGTTGCTTTACCAAGCTTGTGGAGGTGTCTGTTGATAAGCTCTAAAGGGGTAAGAAGCTCAATGGACTGCATATCAATTTCAATGATCCCGTGTTCAACGATCTCCAAAAGTTTTTTGTATGCTATATCTCTTGCTAAAATAGTAGGTTTAAGGATGATAACTTTTTTGGCTTTGCCTGTAAAGACCTCCTGGATAGCTTTGAGCAACAGCAGCGAAGTTTTTTCATTTTGCATATGTGCTGCAAGTGTTTTAAAGCCTGTGAGCTCAGTGTCTAAAAACTCTATCTCCTCTTCGCTGCAAAAGCTCCACTCTCCGTTGTCCCGAAGTTTGGTGTACTGAGTGAAAAGGGTTTTTAGTGCACCCTGAGCACTCTTTTGTTTCTCTTCAGATTCGAGCTTTTTAAATATATCGGATGTTAAGGAGTCGCTAAAGATGATCTTTTCACAAGGGAGGAGCTCTTTAAATGAATCATCTAAATGCTCATATTCATCAGCACTTAAATTCTCCATCAATAGATAGTTGTAGATCTGTGGACCGTTATCGTGTACTATCTCATTAAACTTTCTTCTGATAAGCTCCTGTGTCCTGTCAAAAGCGAGTGTATTGTTGCCATGTTCTTGGTTTTGGGCTTTTTCGATCGTAGCATTTTTCAGATCGTCAAAAGACCACTTTTTGATTTCAAATATATAAAAACCGCGCTCAGGATCATAAAGCATCAGATCTATTCTGTAACGCTGCTTGTGAAGATACACCTCTACATTTGAAAACACTTCGAGAGTAGAGTTTCTTGCAAGCGATTTTATACGTTTTACCAGTATAGAATCAGGTACGACAAGTTCAGTTTTATTTTTGTGAAATAAAGAAAAAGGATTAAGGTTCATATATTTGAAGCTATATCGCCGAGAAGGCGATATAAGAGAGATTATTTACCAGCTGCTACGCGGTCTTTAAGACCTTTACCAGCTTTAAATTTAGGAACCATTTTATCTTCAGTAGTATAAGTTTTGTTAGTACCAGGAACTGTACCGCTTTTACCTTTTTGTAAAGCAGCAGCAAAACTACCGAAACCTACAAGAGAAACATCCTCTTTTTTTACTAGTGCTTCTGTTACAGCATCTGTAAAAGCTTTAATAGCTGCTTCTGCTTCTACTTTAGTTTTGTAGCTACCACACTCTTGTACTAATTCAACGAATTGTGCCTTATTCATAAATATACCCTTGGCTTAAAATTTTTCCGAATCTCTGTCTACCCTCTTAATCAAGGGGTGTACAAACAATTCAGCTACCTGTACTTTATAGTTTATTTCCTTAAAAATTTCTTCTATATGGCGATTTTTTATGAAAATTTAACAATTTTGGTACTTTTTTTACAAGATTGCCTCTGTTTTTAGGTAATTCTAGAAAATAATGGTTGTCTAATCATGAAAAAAAACTAATTGTGATATAATCGCTTATTATCGATTTTTCACAGAAGGTAGTGTCGTGGGACAAAGTTTTGTTAAATATGCAAACAATGTAGTCAGTATAAGCTCCTTGCCAAAAGAGGGGGAGGATTTACAGGTATTTGTAAATCCTCTTGATAAGATAGTATTTCCCATCGATCTCCCGGAAGCTACATATCAGTTAATCGGCGGTGATGTGGTGATGAAGCTCCCGGAAGCGGGTACGACCACTTTTGTATCGATGGGACTTGTAGCTTTTACCGAAAATTCACTGCATATTCAATTTCCTTCTGCATCTGTCTCTTTAGAGGAGATATTAAAGCAGATAGATGAAATTAAAGAATCCCCGGTAGAGAGTGTTGTAAGCGATGAATTTGTCAAACTCGATAAGGAGTTTTCTTCAGAGAAGCCTCAAAAAAC
>JBEWQA010000003.1:0-81657 GCA_047689515.1 Candidatus Sulfurimonas kebritensis | reverse complement strand
AGTTTACAAACACCACTACAAATAAACTCGAAGCACTTAAAGTTGCAAAACTCAATGCAAAAAACAGACAAAACTCCCTCTCACAACAGCTCCAAACCCAAAATGTTGTGATCCAGAGATATAAAAACTCGGAAGTGGTGGCACCAAAAGATGGCTATATTGTCCGTCTTTTTAAAAATGACCAAAACCGTTACATTAAAAAAGGGGAGGATATTTTACATTTCTCTCCAAGTGTGACGGAAAAAGCTATACTGCTTAAGGTGTCGGACTTTAATATGCCGTTGATCAAAGAGGGACTCCCTACACGTATCATCTTTTACGGATGGCCTGCACTACAGATCAGCGGATGGCCTAAGATAAAGTTTGGATCTTTTAGCGGTTATATAGAGAAGGTGGAGCATATTTCACACGAAAAGGGGTTCTATTACGCGTATGTGCTTGAGGATCCTAAAGAACCGTGGCCGAAAGGGGAAGATCTCAGAGTTGGAACTCAGGCAACGGTGTGGGTAAGACTTGCAACAGTTCCGATCTGGTATCAATTATGGCGTTTGATGAATGCCTTACCGCCGCAGATGGTACATCCTGATAAAGAGAAGTATTAATGAGAAAGATAATTGGAAGTATACTGCTTACAGTATCTATCGTAGAGGCTCAAGAGCTCTTTACAGCAGCGAAAATTTCGGAGTATCTTGATGAGAAAAATCCTTTTGTACAAACGTTGTACAATCAGGAGTATTTGGCAAAAGAGCAGATCAATTATCAAAAAAGCCCTTTTGATACACGACTTACTGCCAAACTTGATAAGAAAGAGTACCCGGCAAGTACGGGGGAGTACTCAGATCTTCTTGTAAAAAAGAGTTTCTATAACGGGATCGAATTAGCTACCGGTTATCGAAAAGCGACAGGGACTCAGGAGTATAACAATATAAAGACTGGTGATCAGGGGGAGATGCTCTTAAGTATGAAGCTCCCTGTAGTCAAGCTTCTTGCAGGGACCAATACACAAAAGATGAACTTGGATATTGCCGTTGTCGAGAGTACAAAGTATCAATTTGGTTCCCGTAATAATCTTCGTTTATTGTATTTAGAGGTTTTAAGCAGCTACTACACACTCTTATACAATAAACTAGTTTTAAAGTTTGATCAAGATCTACTTCAAAAAGCCCTGAAAAGGGAGGAGTTTGTCAAAGAGAGAATCAAAAACGGCGACTTGGCAGAGATCGCGCTCGTGGAGCTGCGCCAGCAGATCATAAGCAGGCGCCAGAGCGTGACGGCAAGCACTCGTGAGTACAACAACAGTTTGTATACCTTTGTGAAGTATCTCAATATCTCAAAAGAGGAGTTTCAAGAGAGATACACTCTCGCAGAGCATCTTAGTGTCTCCGGGGAGACTATAACGCTCAGTGAGGCATTGCAGACGGCGATTTCCAAAAGACCCGATCTTAAAATGTTGGAGTATGATGCCAAAAAAGTGCACCTGCAAACGAAAAATGCAAAAATACTGAAATACCCAAATGTAAATCTTACCCTCTACGGAGTGCATGATTTTAACTATGATAACGGCTTTAAGGTTGCTTTTGATTTTTCATTTCCGATTGAACGAAACAGATACAACGCCCAAATAGCGAAAAACAGACAAACTTTGCAAAACATCGATCTTCTTAAACAAAAAAAGATTCTTGAGATCAAAACAGTGTTAAGTAAAATTGTTAACTCTTTAAAGCTTTTAAAGCAAAACCTCGACAATGTTGAGCAGGAAGTTCTGTTGGTACAAAAACTCGAAGATGCGGAAAAAACAAAATACAAACATGGACAAAGCAGTCTTTTTTTACTTAACCAGCGGGAGATCGCCACCTTAGAAGTTCAAAAAAGGGTACTGGCATATCAGATCAACTATCTCCTTTTAGAAGAGCAGCTTCGCAGAGAAACCGGGGAATACAACTTTTAGCATAATAAATTTTTTAATCTATTACTAAGTATTTTACTATAAAATTCAAAAACGTCAAGTGTGACTTTACGATTTATGATTTTTAACAATAGGAGTAGTAATGCCTAAACAGATACCGTGGTGGATAGGTGGGATAGCGATGAGTTTGCTGTTCTTTTTTAGTTTTTCAGAGTTTGGTGCTGATAGACCTATAGGAGCTTCTACAGGGATGGCTTATCTCTCTACGCTTCTATTTGGTTTTGATGCACAAAACTATACATATACTGCTGAAATTGAACGTTCTGGGGCATGGGAGGGTGTTATGCTCATCGGTGCATTTTTTGGCGGTCTGTTTGTCTCCACCTTTATAACAAAGACGTTTCACATCAGCTATATACCGACACTTTGGAAAGAGCGAAAAAACTCCTCCGTAAAATCCCGTATGGTATGGAGTTTTATAGGTGGATTTTTATTGGTTTTTGGAGCGAGACTCGCAGGTGGGTGTAATGCAGGACATATCCTTTCAGGTGGAAGTCAGTTGGCTGTGAGCGGAATTATATTTGCAGTTTTTGCACTGGGGACAGGCGTGATTACAGGAAGGTTTTTTTATAAAAGAAAGGTTAGAAAAAATGATAGATAGTATTGTGCATATGTTTAATATCGTAGAGCAAGATACTCACGGTTCTGTTTGGATGGTCTTGCTTATCGGTTTTTTCTTTGGAGCTATTATCCTCTATTCAAGACTCGACAAGTTTGAGAAGATGGCAGGATTTATGATCTTTGAAGATACTTTGGTTCCTAGAATGGCGATGACCACGGTAGCGCTCTCAAGTATCGGTTTTTATTTTTTAGTGCAAAACGGTTATGCTGATTTTGCCGTCAAACCTATCTATCTGACAGGTTTGATAATCGGTGCGATTATATTTGGAGTAGGGTTGGTGATCCTCGGAAAATGCCCCTCTGCATTTTTTGTCTCGGTATCGGAGGGGAGAGTTGATGCATTTGTCGGTGTCTTGGGCGGAATGGCAGGAGGAGCGGTGTTTACACTCTTTTATCCAACCATTAAAGAGTTTATGGGACCTTATCTTGGGAAACCTCAAGTGTTTGATTTCTTTGCAGACTACTCCTTGGCGATAGTGATTATCTTTAGCGGAGTGCTTTTATTGACAGCCTATTTTTTACCAACTATAGAGTATAAAGATCCGGCGGATAATTCGCTATAATTAAGATAAAAATAGAGGCTATAAAGCAAGGACAGAGCGGATATGATAAATGAGATAACAGAGGCTTACGAAAACAGAGATTTAGATGCACTTGATCAAATGGCATCACCAAAATACAGAGAGATAAACAGGTCTAGAAAGTTTCGCTCGGCACTGATGCTCTCATGCAACAATATCAAACACCTTTCAAAGATTGAGTCCCTGGAGGCTGACTGTATTATGCTCAACCTTGAGGACGGGGTGAGTAAAGAGGAGAAACCTTTTGCCCTTGCTCTTTGTGCGATCTTCTTATCGCGTTTGCCAAAGTGTGAGAAAAAACTTGTTGTTCGTGTAAATGCTTTAGATGAGGGCGGTTATGACGAGATCGCGTACTTAAATCAGTTTATGCCCGATGCGATCCGTGTCCCGAAGATCAAAACAGCCAAAGAGGTAAGAGCTGTACATGAACTGCTCAATGAAGATATAGAGCTGCACCTCTCGATAGAGACGGCAGAGGCGTGGCATAACTTGGCAGAGCTTTCCGTCAATAAACGGGTCAATACTTTCTACCTCGGCATACTCGATCTTTTTGCAGATATGGGGCTTTCTCAAGGATTGATCGATCTTGACAATCCGACAATGCACTATATGTTAAGCCATTTTTTAGTCACCTGTAAAGCAAGCAGAGTAAAACCCGTGAGTTTTGTGTATCAGGAGTTTAAAGATCTTGAAACCTTTGCAAAATGGATTGAGTTAGAGCGTTCAATGGGCTATGATGCTAAAGGGTGTCTGTCTCCCAAGCAGGTAGAGCTTGTAAATAAACTATTTGTAGACAGAGAGGCGGAGGTTCAACGAGCAAAAGTGATCGTTAAACTGTTTGAGATGCATCAAGCAGAAGGGGTTACAGGTTTTGTGGATGAAGAATACGGCTTTATAGATGAACCTATCTATAAGGGCGCATTAAAATTATTAGAGGAAGAAAATTGAAAAAATTATTTATTATATTGATGTTGGTAAGCGGTTTAAGTTCCAGTACGATGTTCACCCTAAGCGGTGTTAAAAAGGTATATCCGGTTGTGGAGATAAGCGGCAAAGAGCTTCCAAAAGAGTTCAAAGCGTTTGCAAAAGATGAGATCAAGGTGATCCTTGATGAACTCGGTATCAGTTATCAAGGGTACGATCAAAGAGCTTTGGCACTTTTAATTAATTCCAGATATGTAGAAAACACTCTTTTAGTCACTATGAAGCTGGAGATCGGTGAGCAGGTTGTCCGAGAAGATTCACAAGAGAAAACTTTTGCTATAACCTATGAGAGTGCAGAGCACTTGATGATCCGAGACAAAGAGGAGATCGTTGATCAGCTTGAAGACGGTTTGATGGTCCTTTTAGACAGATTTAGTGAACAGTATATAGAGGAGAGCAAAAAGATCGTAAAAGTTGATCTGGCAAATGATGATTTTGCTACGCTCGGTTATGAAACAAACTACGATGCAGCGGTGAAAAAAGCGCAGAGAGTTAAAAAGCCCATTTTGCTTGTACTGGTTGCAAACTTTTGTCCATGGTGCAGAAAGTTCGAAGAGAATGTACTGCGTAAAAAAGAAGTCAATACAATCATTCAAAACAATTATGTACCGCTTATTATCAACAAAGAAAAGGGCGGTTTCCCAAAAGAGCTTGATATCGCATTTACGCCTATTACGCATTTTATAAACTACAAAACGCTAAAAAGTGAAAAAATGGTTGCAGGTTATAACAATAAAGATGAATTTTTGTATACTTTAAGGAACTTTACTTCAAAATAAAACTCTAAGGAGTTGATATGCGACACCAAAGCGATACTATAGATGCAAATGAAGCGGTGGCACGAGTTGCTTACAAAACAAATGAGCTAATTGCGATCTATCCGATCACCCCTGCATCGGTGATGGGTGAGTTGTGTGATATGTATGCTGCAAACCAAGAGAAAAACATCCTCGGGACTATCCCCGACGTTGTAGAGATGCAGAGTGAAGGGGGAGCCAGCGGTGCTGTTCACGGAGCTTTGCAAAGCGGTTCACTGACTACAACTTTTACAGCCTCGCAGGGGCTGCTTTTGATGTTGCCGAATATGTATAAAATAGCGGGTGAATTAACCCCTACGGTGTTTCATATAGCTGCGCGTTCGATCGCAGCACAAGCCCTTTCAATCTTTGGGGATCACAGTGATGTTATGAGTGTAAGACAAAGCGGTTTTGCGATGCTGTGTTCAAACTCTGTCCAGGAGGCACATGACATGACTCTGATCTCCCAGGCGGCGTCACTCAAGTCCCGTATCCCGTTTTTACATTTTTTTGACGGCTTTCGCACCTCGCACGAGGTGGACAAGATCGATCTTCTTGATGATAAAACGATCAAGTATATGGTTGACGAGACACTTATAAAAGCACATAGAGAACGTGCCCTTAGTCCTGATCACCCTTTTATCCGAGGTACTTCACAAAACCCCGATATCTACTTTCAGGGGCGTGAGAGTGTCAACAGCTACTATGAGATCACTCCCGAGATAGTAGAGGAGTCTATGGAGGAGTTTAAAACGCTTACAGGCAGAGAATACCATCTCTTTGATTATGTCGGTGCTCCTGATGCCGAGCGTGTTATTATACTTATGGGTTCAGGTGCCGAAGCTGCACACGAGACAGTTGAGTATCTTACATCTGTAGATGAGAAGGTGGGGGTGCTTAAAGTTCGTCTCTACAGACCCTTTTCGATCAAACATTTTATAGGGGCTCTGCCTGAAAGTGTGCAAAAGGTTGCAGTGCTCGATCGTACAAAAGAATCGGGTTCGGTAGGTGAACCGCTCTATCTTGATGTGGTAAGTGCTTTGAATGAGGCAAAAGAGCAGGGTGACCTTGAGTTTGAGATCCCTTTTGTGATTGGCGGGCGCTACGGTCTTTCTTCAAAAGAGTTTACCCCTGCAATGATCAAAGCGATTTTTGACGAACTCAATAAAGAGAAGCCGAAGATCCATTTTACTATCGGAATCAACGATGATGTGACACACACTTCACTAGAGTACGATCTTGCATTTGCACTTCCGAAAAACGATACTTTTGAGGCTATATTTTTTGGTCTGGGTTCAGACGGGACAGTGGGGGCAAATAAAAACTCGATCAAGATCATAGGGACACAAACGCCAAATTATGCACAGGGTTATTTTGTTTATGACTCTAAAAAATCGGGTTCCATGACAACATCGCACTTGCGTTTCGGTCCCCGTCCAATCCACTCCACTTATCTTATCGACAAAGCAGATTTTGTAGCATGTCATCAGAGTGTGTTTATGGAGAAGTTTGATATCTTGCAGCATGCAAAAGAGGGGGCTGTACTGCTGCTTAATTCCCCTTTTGACAAAGAGCATGTCTGGAAGCACCTCCCGCGCTCAATCCAACAAGAGATAATCGAAAAAGAGATAAAATTTTATATAGTTGACGGCTATAAAGTCGCCCGCGAAAGCGGTATGAACCGCCGTATAAACACGGTGATGCAGACCTGCTTCTTTGCGATCTCTGGAATCTTGGAACAAGATGAGGCGATCAAACAGATTAAACTAGCGATAAAGAAAACCTACGGTAAAAAAAGTGATAAGCTCGTAGAGTTAAACTACAAAGCGGTTGACAATGCACTTTCTCATCTTCATGAAGTGGAGGTGCCTTCTGAGGTGACAAGCTCTCGCGAGTTTAGTACGCCTGTTAAAGGGAAAATCAGCAAATTTGTTGCAGATGTCACTTCAAAGATTATTGAGGGTGAAGGGGATGCTATCCCTGTGAGTATGATCCCGAGTGACGGGACATGGCCGAGTGCTACCACCCAGTTTGAAAAAAGAAACATAGCTTTGGAGATCCCTGTCTGGGATCCAAGCAGTTGTGTGCAGTGTAATGAGTGTGTCCTTGTGTGTCCACACGCAGTTATCCGCTCGAAGTTAGTAGATGAAGCTGAGCTAAAAGATGCGCCTGAAGGGTTTAAAGCAGTCCCTACCAAAGGGAAGCAGTATCTTGAAAACGGCAACTTTACTCTGCAGATCTCTGCAGAGGACTGTACAGGGTGTTCACTCTGTACGGAAGTGTGTATAGGGCTCAATAAAGAGGAAGAGGATCGCAAAGCTATCAATATGACGCCGATCTCCGAAATCGATCATGAACAAGAGGAGAAAATCTGGGATTACTTTCTCGATCTGCCTGAGTTTGACCGCTCTGAGCTCAAACACAACAAGGTGAAAGATTCTCAGTTTTTAGAGCCTCTTTTTGAGTTCTCTGGAGCATGTCCCGGGTGTGGGGAGACCCCATACATAAAACTGGCAACGCAGCTTTTTGGAGATCGCATGATTGTGGCAAATGCTACGGGATGTTCATCGATATACGGCGGTAATTTGCCGACAACACCTTGGGCTAAAAACAAAGACGGTTTGGGACCTGCATGGTCAAACTCACTTTTTGAAGACAATGCAGAGTTTGGGCTTGGATTTCGTTTGACAATCGACAAACACGAAGTTCAAGCTCAAGAGCTTGTAGAAAAACTGCGTAAAGAGATAGGCGAGGACCTAAGTGAAGCTATCTTAAGTGCAGATCAGAGTGAAGAATCCGGTATCTTTTCCCAGCGGGAACGTGTCAAAGAGTTAAAAAGCAAACTTGCAAATATCCAAAGCGATGAGGCACTGAGTCTTTTTAGTCTGGCTGATTATCTTGTGAAAAAATCGGTTTGGATCATAGGGGGTGATGGCTGGGCGTACGATATCGGTTACGGCGGGCTTGATCATGTCCTTGCAAGCGGGCGAAATGTAAACATTTTGGTGCTTGATACTCAAGTATATTCAAATACGGGCGGTCAACAGTCAAAAGCCACCCCTGAAGGTGCAGTTGCAAAATTTGCTGCCAGCGGGAAAGGTTCAAGTGCCAAAGATCTTGCACTTATGGCACTAAGCTATGAAGATGTCTATGTAAGCCGTGTGGCAATGGGTGCGAGTTACTCCCAAACTGTCAAAGCGTTTATGGAAGCTGAAGCGCATGAGGGTGTCTCGATCATCATTGCATACTCACACTGTATAGCACACGGGTATGATCTCAAACATGGGATGGATCAGCAAAAACTTGCAGTAGATTCTGGACTTTGGCCGATATTTAGATACAATCCGAAGCTTGAGAAAGAGGGAAAAAATCCTATGCACTTAGATTATAAAGGCCCTAAGGTACCGGTTAAAGAATATATGTATAACGAAACTAGATTTTCTATGGTGCACCAAGCAGATGCGCAAACAGCTGAGCAGTTTTTGGATGAGGCGCAAAAACATGCCGAAGATCTTTATGCGAAATACTCAAAACTCTCTGAAGGGTAAAGGGACTTTAAATGGACTATCAAACGATACTAGAGGAGATAGCACAAGAGATCAAGCCATTACTTCGTAGTGGAAAGGTGGCTGATTATATCCCGGCACTAAGAGAAGTTGATCCGGAGCATTTTGCTTTTTCGATAACACTCTCTGATGGTACGCAGTATCATGTCGGGGACTCACAAACTCTTTTTTCCATACAGAGTATATCTAAAGTTTTTACCTTTATACTCTCTTTGAAGGCTTACGGTACGCATATGTATGAACGCATAGGCATCGAGCCTTCAGGCAATCCATTTAACTCACTTGTACAACTTGAGTATGAACACGGAATTCCTCGAAACCCATTTATCAATGCAGGTGCCGTAAATGTTACAGATGCGCTTGTGAGTCACTATGGCAGTTGTGAAGCAACTATATCGGAAGTGTTACAGTTTATCCGCTCTGTTGCAGATGATGACACTATCGGTTTTAGTGACAGAGTAGCTGACTCGGAGATGGAACACGGGTTTCGAAATATGGCCTTGGCGAATTTGATGAAAAGTTTTGGCAACTTTGATAACTCTGTTGAAGAGGTTGTAAAGACATATTTTAAACATTGTGCTATTGAGATGAATACGTCAATGCTCTCACGTGCCATGCTTTTTTTGGCAAATGAAGGCACAGATCCCATCAACGGAAAAACCTACATCACTCCCCAACAAGCAAAAAGGGTCAATGCCGTGATGCTCACTTGCGGCCATTATGATGCATCGGGTGATTTTGCTTTTCATGTTGGACTTCCGGGGAAAAGCGGTGTCGGAGGAGGGATTGTCGCACTCCTCCCTGATGTTATGGGAATCGCCGTATGGTCCCCGGGTCTCAATGCTCAGGGCAACTCCCTAGTAGGGACAAAAGCACTCGAACTCTTTACGACAAAAACAGGTATTTCAATCTTTTAATAAAGATCAATAGTTTGCAAGGTGATAGTAGACATTGTAGCGGATCATCGTTTTCTCTTTAGGACGCGGGTATTTGCTGTATGCGTATTCGATCGTCTCTTTGGTAGTATCGTCTAGTATGTAGATTCCGCTTTTAGATAAAAACTTCAAATCACTAATATCACCGTTAGGATGGAGATAAAACTGCACTACATTGTGTCGGTTTACACGCAAATCGTGAGGGATATTGACACGTGCTACACGGTTAAGCACCTGTTGTGTGATCCGCCTCATAATCTCCTGGTTATCTAAGATATACTGCTGTTGTCCAGGAGTGAGTTTGCCAAACTCTTCACCGTAGAGTTTTTTAATATCTTGGGAGATATTCCCGCCGTTGGCATATTTTTTTGTTGTCTGTTTTGTTTTCTGTTTAGATTTGTCTTCATACATCCAAGCAAGCGGATCTTTTTGTTTTTTCTCTTGTTTGCTTATATTGCGATCCTCTTTTGCCAGAAGCGGTATATACGGTTTTTTTGGTGGGAGAGGCTCAGTTTTTGGCTCTTTTTTGACAAATTTTTTCTCCACCTTTTTAGGTTTGTTGAGTTTAGGAGGTTTTACAACTTTTTGAGGTTCATATTTTACAGGCGGCTTTTTTACAATCTTTTTAAGTTGTGAGCCTTTTGGCATCGGCGGAGCGATCTTCGGCTCGGGAATTTTCTTTTTTGTAAGACCTGACTTTTTATGTTTTTTAGGGAGCTCTTTGAGCGATATCTTGATCTTTTTCTCTTGGGGCGGCGTTGCCGGTTTGAGTTTTGGTGCATAGATGCTCGCAATCCAAAACAGCAGCAGGATCAACAAGTGGATAAGTATAGCTACAAACAGTGCAAACGTCGATCTATTCAAGAAGGTCCTAATATTATAAATTTTGAAAAAATTATATCAAATCAATATTAATGCAACTTCGATATAATAAGAAAAATATTTATTAAAGGCGATTGTAAATGGGTACAGAAACATCTAAAAAAGCATTCCAAGAGGCACAAGAGCTTATACCTGGCGGTGTAAACTCTCCTGTTCGTGCGTTTAAAAGTGTCGGAGGGAGTCCGATCTTTGTTACAGAAGGGGAAGGAGCTTACTTAAAAGATGTAGATGGAAACAAGTATGTTGACTATGTACAGAGTTGGGGACCGTTAATCTTCGGTCATAGAGATGAAACTATTGAAAATGCAGTTATCGATGCGGTAAAACATGGACTTAGTTTTGGAGCGCCAACACAAGCTGAAACTGAGATCGCAAAACTTGTAACGCAGTTTTTTGATTCGATCGACAAGGTACGTTTTGTAAACAGTGGAACTGAAGCGGTAATGAGTGCAATCCGTTTAGCACGCGGATATACAAACAGAGATGATATTGTTAAGTTTACAGGGTGTTACCACGGACATAGTGACTCACTTTTAGTTGAAGCGGGAAGCGGTGCAGCAACTTTCGGAAGCCCAAGTTCTCCGGGTGTACCGGCTGACTTTACAAAGCACACACTTTTAGCTGAGTACAACAACATCGAGAGTGTAAAAAAATGTTTTGCAGACTCAGACGACATCGCTTGTGTGATCATTGAGCCGATTGCCGGAAATATGGGGCTTGTACCGGCTGATAAAGAGTTCCTGCACGAACTGCGTGAACTTTGTAATGCAAACGGTGCACTTTTGATCTTCGATGAAGTTATGTCGGGCTTTAGAGCAACTCTAAACGGTGCTGAGTCTATTACGGGTGTAAAACCTGACATCGTGACACTCGGTAAAGTTATCGGTGGCGGTATGCCCGTTGGAGCATTTGGTGCAAGAGCTGAGATCATGGCACAGCTTTCTCCTGATGGTCCTGTTTATCAAGCGGGAACGCTAAGTGGAAACCCTGTTGCAATGGCGGCAGGATATGCAGCGCTTTCGAAACTCAAACAAAACGGACGTGTGATCGATGTACTCAATGCTCGTGCTACAAGACTTGTAGAGGGTATGCAAGCAGCTGCAAAAGAGTGCGGTGTAACTATGCAGATCGATACACGCGGAAGTATGTTTGGTTTCTTTTTCAATGAAAAACCTGTTAAAAACTTTGCAGATGCAGCTGCTTCAGATGCTGAACTGTTTGCAAAATTTCATGCAGGAATGCTTAAAGAGGGGCACTATTTCGCTTGTTCACTTTTTGAATCAGGCTTTATCTCTACAGCTATTACGGATGAGATGATCGAAGAGACAATCGCTGCGAGTGCGAAGGTGTTAAAAGAGATCACAAATGGCTAAAGAGAACCAAACTCCGGAGGAGGAACCTCGTTTTAAGCCGCTTATAGAAGCGGCTGATCACCTTTCACTCGGTATATCTATAGTAGTAGCCGTACTTATGGGTGTCGGAATAGGGTGGCTGCTACAGCGTTGGACTGGTGCCGGTTGGACAATGTTTATCGGTGTATTTATCGGTATAGCTGCGGCAATTTTGAATGTCTATAAAGTTTACTCAAAACAGTATAAAGAGTATGAAGAGCTTGCAAATGAAAGAAGTGAGAGAATGAAACCTCATTTCGATAAAGATGAAGATGATGAGGACTACGGTGAGAAAAACTATTAGTCTTTTTCTGATTGCGCAGGGGATTATTCTTCTGAGCTTTCTGTTCTCCTATGAAGCCTTTATAAATGTAGAAGTAGCGTTTTTCAGCTCTTTTTTGATTATTCTCGGCTCATCTCTTGCTTATAGAAATATGGTCAAAAAAGATCTCGAATCGGGCAAATATGAAGAGAAACGTGATCTGCTCGATGAGATCGATGATAAGTATGAGCTTTACGATGATGAAGAGATCAATGAAACCCCTGCAGAGGAGCTTGACCTTAAAACAATCGTAAAAGAGGAAAAAAAGAAGATAAAAACTTTTAGCCTCAGCTCTATCAAACATGGTGCAAAAGGGGGATTTTCCCTGCTTAGACTTGTGCCTTATATCTTTTTGGTATTTGGTTTTATCGCACTTAAAAATAACGAGATACTCGATCTCGCCTTTTATCTTCCTGCACTTGCATTTGGGATAGTTATCGCTTCTTTAATCTCTAAAGAAGTAATAGCTTAAGCCGTAATCATTGGGATGTTAAGAGTTATAGAATCTTTTCCCGTATCTAGGTAGAAGTTGTAGTTTTCGGCTATGGCTTTAAGATCTGCTTGTTTTTCGATGTTGGCATTCTCTCCGCTGATCTTAATAGAGAAGATAGAGTATTTATTATCGTCAAATTTGATATGCTCACCCACTCTATAAAACACTTTTGTGTCGATTGTTTCACTATTGGCATAGTAATCATATATCTTATTGAGAAGTTTTATGATCGAGTTAGAATCAAGTATAACTTCAGGGATAGTAGGATCGTAATCTTTTGTAAAGTTTGTTTGCGTACTGATAGAGTTTGAAGATATACAGAGATCTAAAACCGTGTAGATATTTGTAAGTTGTCCGTCCGGTTTTTTTGCATCGAGCTGGTATGAAGGGGTTTGGTAGAGTTTGATCCCTATCTGCTCCTCATCCTCATACCCTACGGTTATACCGAAAAATTTGTATCTTCCGTACTCCAGCTGCACAAAAGTGGTTTTAAATCCGAAAGTGATGTTCGCATAACTCTGTGCAAGTTCAAAAAGCTCACTCGGATTTGCGGCGCCGAGTAAAAATTGAGCTTCAGCATTCAGAGAGATGATTTTCCCGTTCGCATTAAAAAGGATAAAAGGGTTGTAATCGTACTCGATCCAGCTTTGCTCAAATGTCATCTATTATTTACTCTTCTATATAGTTTTTCAGTCTACGACCGACTTTTGGGTGCTTGAGTTTTTTGATCGCACTTGATTCGATCTGGCGAACTCTCTCACGTGTTACACTTAGTTCTTTACCGATCTCTTCGAGTGTTCTGTCACTCTCATCATCCATAATTCCGAAACGGAGTTTGATAACCGCTTTTTCACGCTCGTTAAGCTGTTCAAGCACTTGTTCGATCTGAATCTTCAGATCATCTTTGAGGATCGCTTCAGAAGGGGAGAGTGAAGTCTTATCTTCGATAAAGTCACCAAAACGTCCATCCTCTTCACTACCGATAGGTGCTTCAAGAGAGATAGGCTCTTTTGTGATCTTGATAACGTTTTTAACTTTCTCTACTGAGAGTCCTACATCTGCTGCGATTGTTTCAACATCCGGCTCTTTTCCATTTTCCTGGAGGTGTTTACGCATGATCTTGTTGATACGGTTAATTGTCTCAATCATATGGATAGGGATACGGATCGTTCTTGCCTGATCGGCGATAGCACGGCTGATTGCCTGGCGGATCCACCATGTAGCGTAAGTTGAAAATTTATACCCTTTTTGGTATTCAAACTTGTCAACTGCCTTCATAAGCCCGATATTTCCCTCTTGAATCAAGTCAAGGAACGGCAGACCTCTGTTTGTGTATCGTTTTGCAATTGAAACAACAAGACGGAGGTTTGATTTGGCCATCTTTGTTTTTGCTTTTTCAGAGATGTTTTTACCGCGTTTGATCTGCTCTAAAATATCTGCAAGTTTTTCAGGTTCCATATCGAAGCTGTTTTTACTCGCTTCTTTTGTTTTTACAAGCTTTTTAATCTCCATATATGTAGATACCATTGTAGCTTCGGGAACCATATTGATGATATCCTCTTTGCTGAGATCTTGTATCTTGTCGATAAGCACTTTGTGGTTTGCACGAAGTGTTGCATTGAAAAGCGGAAGTTTATACTCAAGGCGTTTAAGCTCTTTATCGTAACCCTCATCCGATTTTAGTGCCGTCTCCATCGCTTTTACCAGCTCGTTGATCAGTTTGGAAGTTGGCCCAAGATCTAAAAGCTTCTCTTTAAGTACCGCTTTTTTAAATGCTACGGAGAGCTGATAGTTTACGATCTCTTCTGAGAGCTCTTCGTCAAGGTTTTCAGGGGCTTTATCTGTAAGTTTTACCCAGTCTTTTTTCGCTTTTTCCAGCGCTTTAAAGCTTGTTGTAACTTTCTCTACACGAGACTTGTCTTTAGCCGATAAAGTTTTCTCTTTACTGCCTTCGCTGTCATCATCATCGTTGTCGTTATCGCTGTCGTTATCATCTTCGAAGCTTTTAAACAGCTCTTTAACACGACGTTCACGATTGATAAGCGGCTCTTTGTAGTCTAAGATAAAGTTGATCAGATAGGGTACTGAACAGATCGCGTCGATGATGATACTCTCACCCTTTTCGATCTGTTTTGAGATATCGATCTCTTCCTCTTTCGTTAAAAGAGGGATTTGGCCCATCTCACGAAGGTACATACGTACAGGTGAGTCTGAACGGGACCACTCAAGGAGTTCATGCTCTTTTAAGATGTCGAAACGACTGCTGTCGCTATCTTCGATCATTTTTCTTTGTGCTTCTCTACGAGCCTCAGCTTCTTGATCGTTGAGTTTTTTCGCTTGCTCACTTGATGTATATAAACATTTGTTGTGTTTTTGTGCAAGCTTGAAAATATTTCTCGATTGTGCTGCGGTAGGTTGTTTTTCAAATAAGTCTATAAGTGACTCATAAGTGATACACTCTTTCGATTTGTGTTCTTCGAAAAAGGTTGTTAGTGCTTGATTGAGTTCTTTTGCCGTCATATCGGAGTGTTCTCCACATCTTTATAAGTTAAGGATTTTAAAAGGTGGATTATACCGAAATAGTTTTAAAATAATCTTGTTTGAAAGTTGGAACACCCTTTGCTTTTTGCTTGGAAATAAGTAAAAAATTCCAAAAGGAAAGTGGATGCAAACAGGTTATTATAGTTCTGCTGCAGGTATGGTGACACAGTTTAACAGACTCGATACTATTGCAAATAACCTTGCAAACGTAAATACGGCAGGGTATAAAGAGGACAACTTGGTAGTTGGAGATTTTCTTCGCGTTTTGAAAGAAGCAAGAGATGAGCTGCCAAATGAAAACCAGACAAAAGAGGGGGCGCAGTTTCTTAACAGAACACTCACAAAGTCACCTCAGGTTGTAGACGGTTTTACAGATTTTTCTGTAGGTGATTTACAAAAAACATCCAACACTCTTGATTTTGCACTTGCAAAAGATGATCTTTTCTTTGCGGTAAAGACTCCTCAAGGGATCAGACTTACACGTGACGGCTCTTTTACGATGTCTCCAGAGGGTAAACTGATCAACAAGCAGGGGTATGAAGTGCTTGGAGAGGATTATAAAACATCATCAGAGGGGATACGCTTCGCTCAGAATGATGCGGTGATCAAAGCAGACAAAAACGGTCAGTTTTATACAAGTATACCGGGGACTGCAAATATGACTCCGGCAAATAAACTGCTGGTAGTACAACCTGACAATATCCGTGAACTTAAAAAAGAGGGTGATAACCTTTATATACTTGAGAATGAAGACAAGCTCAATGTTATCGGGGAGAGCGGGGCAGTCTCTCAAGGTTTTGTCGAAAAGAGCAATGTCAATGCCGTAAAGATGATGACACAGCTTATAGAAACAAACCGACTCATTGGGATGTATCAAAAAGCGATGGATACGCAGATGAACGACATGAATCAAGATGCAATTGAAAAACTTGCAAGAAAAGCTTAATAAACTAGGGGGAACAAGACAATGATGCAATCATTACATACAGCTTCAACAGGGATGTTGGGGATGCAGCTACAGATCGATACGACGGCAAATAACATCGCCAACGTAAACACAATAGGCTTTAAAAAGTCTCGTGCAGAGTTTGCCGACCTGATGTACCACACTATGGAGTATGCGGGAACAGCTACGAGTGATACCACACAAAGTCCGACTGGTATAGAAGTGGGTCTCGGTGTAAGAACTACAGCGGTAAATAAAATCTTTACGGAGGGTTCACTCAAACAGACTGACAATCCGTTAGATATTTCGATCACGGGTAACGGCTTTTTTAAGCTTGAGCTTCCCGACGGTACGGAGGTCTACAGCAGAAACGGTGCATTTAAACGTGATCAAAACGGTACGATTGTAAACTCTGACGGCTATGCTCTTGTTCCGCAGATAGTTATCCCCGAAGATGCAACCGATATTAGTATCGGTACTGACGGGACGGTAAGTGTCGTTCAAGCAGGACAGACGCAAGCGACTGTGATCGGGCAGATCAATACCACTGCATTTATCAACCCGGCTGGTTTACATTCAACAGGGGACAACCTATATATGGAGACTGATGCATCGGGGCAGCCTGTAGAGGGTGTACCGGGGCAAAATGGTCTCGGTGTTATTCGTCAAGGTTTTGTTGAGCTCAGTAATGTTGAGCTCGTTGTTGAGTTGACAGACTTAATTACAGGTCAAAGAGCATACGATGCAAACTCAAAAATTATTACAACCAGTGATGAAATGTTACAAACTGTAAATAATTTAAAACGTTAATAATTCCCTAAAATAGCATTGATACTTTTTAATATCAATGCTCCCCAACTAAATTTAATAGAAAAATTTAATGAACTTCCAATAACAATTTCGATATAATCGCGAAATTATTTAATCAAAATAGTAGGAATTTATATGCAAAAAGCAAACATAAATGGAAAAGTTTGGAGATTTGGTAAAGATATCGATACAGATTTAATTATCGCTGCACGTTATCTAAATACATCAGTTCCAGAAGAACTTGCAAAACATGTTATGGAAGATGCAGATCCAGAATTTGTAAACAAAATGAGCGTTGGTGATGTTATAGTTGCTGATGAAAACTTTGGTTGTGGTAGTTCTCGTGAGCACGCACCAATCGCACTAAAAGCAGCTGGAGTTGCTGCAGTTATCGCTCCAACATTTGCAAGAATTTTTTATCGTAATGCTTTTAATATGGGGCTTCCTATATTTGAATTACCAGAGGCAAGAGAGATTAACGAAGGTGATACAATTACTGTAGATATGGATAACGGTACGATTACTAATCAAACACAAGGTAAAACGTATAACTTTACTCCAATTCCACCGTTTATGCAGGAGCTAATCGATGCAGGTGGACTTATGAACTTTGCAAAAAAAGAAGTTGAGGAAGGAAAATAATGAAATCATACAAAATAGCACTGATTAAAGGTGATGGAATCGGTCCTGAGATCGTAGACGAGGCTGTAAAAGTTTTAGATGCTGTTACTTCTTGTTGCGGTTTTAGTTTCTCATATGATGAACTTCTTATGGGTGGAGCAGCTTACGACATTACAGGTGATCCACTGCCGCAAGAGACTATTAACGGTGCATTAAACTCTGATGCTGTACTTTTCGGTGCAATCGGTGGTGAAAAATGGGATTCTCTTCCTCGTGAAAAACGTCCTGAGAGTGGACTTCTTCGCTTTAGAAAAGAGCTAGGCGTATACGCTAACCTTCGTCCTGCTGTTGTATATGACGATCTTGCAAACGCATCATCTCTTAAACATGAGATCGTAAAAGGTGTTGACCTTATGGTTGTTCGCGAACTTATCGGAGGTATCTACTTCGGTGAGCCTAAAGGGCGTGATGAGAACAAAGGGTGGAACACTATGGTATACACTAAAGAGGAGATCGTTCGTATCGCTCACCAAGCATTCAAAATTGCGATGACAAGAAACAAAAGAGTTTGTTCTATCGATAAAGCAAATGTACTTGACGTCTCTCAACTTTGGCGTGACACTGTTGAGGAAGTTGCACGTGAGTATCCTGAAGTAAAACTTTCTCATATGTATGTAGATAATGCGGCAATGCAGCTTATCCGTGATCCTAAGCAGTTTGACGTAATGCTTACAGGAAACATCTTTGGAGATATCCTTTCTGATGAGGCTTCAATGTTGTCAGGTTCGATCGGTCTTTTACCTTCAGCTTCTGTTGGTGCAAAAATCGGTGTATATGAGCCTATTCACGGTTCAGCTCCAGATATCGCAGGGCAGGGGATCGCAAATCCGATCGCTACAATTTCATCAGCTTCTATGATGTTAAGATATGCACTGAATGAACAAGAGGCGGCCGATAAAATTGATGCTGCTATAAAGCGTGCTCTTAAAGAGGGGTATAGAACAGGAGACCTTGCACAGTTCGATGCAAAAGAGGTTTGTTCAACTTCTGAGATGGGTTCTATCATCGCTAACTATATAGTAAAGTAAATAAAAATGCAGACATTAACTTTAGCAAATATCTATGAACTGCAGGGTTTAAAAGAGGAAGCTTTAGAGATCTATAAAGAGATCCTTAAAAAGGATCCCCAAAACTCTGAGGCGAAGATTGCTATAAGAAGATTGTCTGGTGTAAGAAAAAAATTTTTAAAAGTAAATACTCAAATGAAAGAGTTTTTCATCAAAATGGATACCGATGTTGAGTTTAAAGAGTTTGAAAGGTGGTTGTTAAAAGCATGGAACTAAAAGATATGATACTATCAACTTTAGAGGAGATAGAGGAGGATGCCCCTTCGATCGATCCGAAAAAAGAGGAGAACAGCTACCAAACTTTTGAACCGACACATAATGAAGAGCATTCTAGTAAAGAACCTGAGCAAACAAGTGCTTCACAATCGCTCCAAAGCGTTGAAAATGAGCTGCTCTTTTTGAAATCTATTCGTGAGAGACTACTTGTACTCTTTGAAGGATTTCAAGCTCCAAACAATGCCAATATAGAAGCAAAAATAGATATGACACTTAACTTTTTAGAGTACACGCTTGCGACTATCGATGAGCGTGTTAAAGTGCTGGAAAAGGACAATATATAAATGAAATACCGTGTATTGATCGATGCAAACGATGAGAAGGGTTTGGTACATAAGGTTTCAAGCGTATTTGTAAAGTATGATCTCAATATGGTCTCAAACAGTGAGTTTGTTGATAAAGAGAGCAATAAATTTTTTATGCGCAGTGTTGTTGACGGTGATGTCGATAAAGAGGAGCTTACACGTGAAGTGGTAGCGGTACTTCCAAAAAACTCCAGTGTAAAAGTACTTGAACCTAAAAAGAAAAACATCATCATTATGGCTACAAAAGAGCTGCACGCTCTGGGTGATATTTTGATCCGCCACGAAGCGGGGGAGCTTGATGCAAATATCTTGGCAGTTATCTCAAACTATGACACTTTAGAGCCTTTTGTAGAGAAGTTTGGCATCCCTTATATCACGATCTCTCACGAGGGTCTTGAGCGTGCTGAACACGAAACAAAGATTATAGAGACTATTAATGCTTTTAATGATGTTGATTATATCGTTTTAGCAAAATATATGAGAATACTTACACCGAGATTTGTTGAGGAATATGAGGAGAAGATTATAAATATTCACCACTCGTTCCTTCCTGCCTTTATCGGTGCAAATCCTTATAAACAAGCTTACGATCGCGGTGTAAAAATCATCGGTGCTACTGCACACTTTGTCAACAACAACCTTGATGAAGGACCGATTATCGCTCAGGACACTATACATGTAAACCATGCGTATAGTTGGAGAGATATGCAAAAAAGCGGTAAAGATGTAGAAAAAGTGGTACTCTCCCGTGCTCTTAAACTTGCCCTGGAAGATCGAATTTTTGTATATGCAAATCGCACGGTAATATTTTAATGGCCTTTAACTTAGTACTTGTACATCCGCAGATCCCAAACAATACGGGTGCGATTGGTCGTCTTTGTGTGAATGCCGGAGCGAGCCTGCACCTGATCAAACCAATCGGTTTTGATATCGATGAAAAAGCGGTACGCCGAGCAGGACTTGATTATTGGGACAAGCTTGATCTGCATGTATGGGAATCTTTAGAAGATTTTTTTGCAAACAATAAGATCACTGACAATGCGTACTTTGCAACGACGAAAACAGATAAACCTTACTTTGAAGCAACATTCAAAGATGGTGACTTTATCTTTTTTGGTAGTGAAACGGCAGGAATTCCTGAAGATGTATTAAACAAGTACAAAACTCAATGTGTAACTATCCCTATGACAAAAGATGGAAGAAGTTTAAATCTTGCAATTAGTACCGGCATCGTTTTATATGATGCCATTAGACAAACATATGACACATTTCCTAAGGCTTAAATAGATGAGTGTTTTAGATATTATAATGGTTATCGGTTTTATTGCCTTTATGGTGTTTGTATTTGGCGGTTACCATAAAACAAAATTTAAACAACGGGAAAATCAGGAAAAAAAAGAAAAAGACTCTTAAAATATTTTTTCTGCCCATATCTCCATTTTATTTTCAAATCTTTCAAATAAAGTTTCCGCTTGTTTCATTAAGATAGACATTTTGCATCCTTTTTTATTTACTAGTTGGAAAAATATTACAAATTTTTCCTCATCGATTTAAAAAATATGACAAAATGACATAAAATTATTGATTTTTTCAAAAAAATTCAATATACTACTCCTATATAAATCAAAAAGGAGTCAAAATGAATAGTTTTTCTGATATAGTAGAAGAGATTAAAAGTATATTATCTTCAGAATTCTCTCCAAAGAAAGTTTTTGATAAAGATGTTGCTGAATCAATTGGAATTTCTCAAATGAACTTTGCAACAATGAAAAGACGTAATAAGATACCTTTTGGTGAACTATTGGACTTTTGTGCTAAAAGAAGTATCTCTATAAACTGGCTTCTTTACGGGCAGTCTCCTGAGAGTTTGGTCGGACCGACAAACAACTACATGATCAAGTACTTCAGCGATATCAATGCAAGCGCCGGGGGTGGAAGTGATAACGAATTTGAAGAGGTGGAGTCGTTAGAGGTCCCTGAACAGTTCGTCTTTATGCTCGGCGGTGAACGTGAGTTAAAAAATATAGAGGCGATTAATGTCAGCGGGGACTCTATGGAGCCCACTTTTAGTTATAATGATATAGTATTTATCAACAGAGGTAAAACAGATATCAACCGTGGCGGAATATTTACTATCCGTACTGAAGCGGGACTTTTCATCAAACGTATACAAAAGCGTATAGATGGTAAGATAGATGTGATCTCAGATAACTCTGTTTACAATACACAAACATTAGATCCTCATGAGATAGAAGTTATAGGGCGTGTAGTAAGCCGTTTTGGGGATGTAGACTAGGGGATTTTTTTGAACTATATATATCTTGTTGTATTAGGAATAGTGCTAAGTGCGTGTTCACACACTCCAACAGCTTCTCAGATAAATAAAAAAATGCCTCTAGAGGAGAAAGTGCAAGATCTTGAAACGATTCCACAGGACCCTTCCTATTATAGTGCAGATATAAAAGCACAGTATTTAGGTGAAATTGAAGAGTTTGCCAAACACTATTTCCGGGTATGGGATATAGCACAAATCTCTGTAACAAAAGAGGAAGCTTCATGGGCTTATGTGTATGACAATAATAATAGTTACACATATACCCTGCAAACTATAGATGATGATTTTTTTGAGCAGTTAAAACAAGAGAGTAATTTAGAAAAGTTTGCAACGCTCAATCAGCAGGGGGTAAGCTTAAGACTGCTCGATCTAAGAGCCTTACCCACAGATAAGCCGATATTTTTAGATCCTGCAAAAGCAGGGGAGGGGTATCCGTTTGATTATCTGCAAAACAGCTCCCTGGCAGCCAATAAACCGATACTTATTTCTCATTATTCAAAAGATAAAAAGTGGGCATTTATAGAGTGCAGTTTTGGTTTTGGCTGGGTAAAATCCAAAGATATTGTCACCATTGCTCCTCACTACACTGCTCAGTGGAAAGAAGCAGAGCAGATCTTTTTTACAAAAGAGAATCAACCTGTTTATGATCAACAGGGCAATTTTTTGTTTTATTCCCGTGTAGGGATGGTGTTGCCGCTTATACAAGAGGATAAGAACAGCTTCACTGTACTTGCCATCGGTAAAACGGAAGATGGAACTGCACGTTTTTTACACTCAAAAATATCAAAAGATATAGCACACAAAGGGGTATTACAATTTAACTCTGCCAATGTCACGCAAGTGATGGGTGAACTTCAAAAAGGGCGGTACGGCTGGGGTGGTATATACGGCCAGCGCGACTGCTCTTCAACACTTCGGGATCTTTTTACACCTTTTGGTGTATGGTTACCGAGAAACTCCTCTGTGCAAAGCTCTGTTGGTTCTGTTGTCGATCTTGAAGAGTTGCAACCCGAAGATAAACTTGCAAAAATTCAACAAGAAGCGATTCCGTTTCAAACACTTTTATATAAACAAGGGCATATTGGTCTTTATGTAGGTGATTTTGAAAACCAGGTGATTATGTTTCAAAATGTCTGGGGCGTAAAAACAAAAAAAGATAATATCGAGGGGAGGTTTTTGATCTCGGGTCCAATTTTTAGCACACTTGAAGTGGGAAAAAATTTATCTGATTATGACCCTGAAGCTTCAATGCTCTATAAATTAAAAAGTATAAACATTCTTACTCCTTAAGAGCAGAGAGTTTACGCTTTGATATCGAGTAAAGCTCCCAGTACGTCATCCTGAGCTTTAATAGCCACCACATTCGCTTCAGTCGCACGCTGAGCTACCATCTCATTTGGGATCTCTTTTGTCAGATCAGTTTGACTCTTTTTTGAACCTGTATCATCCGCTTTTCTTATTTGGGCTTCAACGGTACCACTTTCGTTGTTTGTAGCAATTGTATCATCAGGAATAAATCCATCTGTATTTGCATTTGCTACATTATTAGCAGTTGTGTTTAAGAGTGTTTGTTGTGTTTGAATCGATGCGGTATTGTTTGATATATTCATAATACACTCCTTCTTAGTACCATTATAGTACTAAGAAGATAAAAGTAAAGTTAGTGTATAAAGTTAGTGGAGTTCAGCATTAAGTTTAACTTCTCTAGTTGAACGAGAAGCAGTCACTTCACCTGTCATAGAGTTTTGTCTAAAGTGAAGTCCGTTTAGGTTTGCAAGCTGTTTTGCTTTAAAGATCTCACCTTGAAGTGTCACACCAGAGTTAACTTCATTGATCTTTGCAAGCTCTTCAGGGTAGATACCAACTTTAGTACCCTCTAAAACAGCGATACCTGCATCGATGATACATGCATCACCTAATGGGATACCACAAACAGAGTTAGCACCTAGTAAACAGTTTTTACCTACTGAGATAGGGTTTCCGTCAGTTCCGCTAAGAACGCCTAAGATAGAAGCACCACCACCAACGTCAGAACCGTCACCAACGATAGCAGAAGAGCTAATACGCCCCTCAACCATAGATACACCAGTAGTTCCAGCATTGAAGTTGATGTAAGATGCACCAGGCATTACAGTAGTCCCAGCTGCAAGTTGTGCACCGAAACGCACTTTTGAAGTATCTAAGATACGTGTATTGTCTGCCGGGATGATATGTTGTAAAAATCTTGGGAATTTATCTACGAAATCAACGTGTGGATATTCACCCGCAAGTTTTAGCTCAATCTCAAACTCTCTTAGGTAGTCAAGCTCGATCGGTTTACCGTTTGACCATGCAACGTTTGGTAATGCACCAAATGCACCGTTAAGGTTGATCTCACGAAGACCTACTTTTGCTAAACTCATAGCGTAGAGTTTCAAGTAAGTTGCTTCAACACTCTCTAAAGCTGCATCTTCGTAGATAAAACATACTTTAAACTCACCATCTTTGTAACCATCGTTGATCATTTGGTTGTAAAGTGCAGATACTACCTGAATGTTTTTGTGTGCATCACCGTAAGCTTCATCACTAAAAGGTGTAAAAGCATTTAGACAAGACTGTAAAAAGTCTAAATTGATGTCAAAAACCTGCTCATTTTGAGAAAAGTCAACACTTAAACCTTGGTCAACTAAAGCTTGTACAAAAATTGCCGCACTACCAAAGTTTTCGTCCCAGTTTACTACAGGGTATGTTGCCTGAAGCGCTTTGTCTGGGTTTAACTGCCCCTGATCAATTCTAGCGATACCAAACGCTAAAGGATCTTTATACCCCTTTGTATCCTTTTTGATGTTGTCTATCAATGCTTTAAAAGCATCAGTTGTTTCAATAACTTCCATATTTATGTCTCGCTTAATTAATTTATAGGTGCAATTATAATTAAAAATTACTAATGAGAAATACCCTATACTGTCATTATGAATAGTAAATGGACAGAGCTTTTAAATAATGACGATTATCTCGGGATCAAAAAGTACTTAAAAACAGACGGTGACGTAAGTGAAACAAACGAAGCAGGGGAGGCTGTACTTGCCTGTGCGATACGTGCCAGATGCAGTTTTGAGACTCTTATGCTTTTGATCGAGTATGGTGCCGATCCTCATGATTTTGATGATGAGGGTGTAAGTGTATTTGATATAGCGATTACGTACAATAATCATGAGATGGTAAATTACCTCTTAGAAAATGGGAGAGATGTAAATCATACCAACAGAAGAAGCGGTTTTACTCCGTTGATGGCTGCTGCTTGTTACGGCAGGGTAGAGATCGCTAAAACATTACTGGAAAACGGTGCGGATAAAGAGATCAAAGATTCGAAAGGGTTTACTGCAGTTGATTTTGCAAGAAAGATGAATAAAAAATCTGTTTTAAAGGTGCTTGATTATGATGAAAATGCACCGAAAAATACTAACTACGCAAGGTAGTTAGTCAAAAAACTTTCCTTGTTTTTCGTTGTCAAGGGGCTTTCTTTTCTCTTTAGTCAGCCACTCTTGTAAAAGTGATTCAACAACCTTACTCAAACTCATTTTATATCTTACACGAGAATACTTCATAGCATCATCCCATGTTTGTTTATCTATAAGCAGACTTCGAGTCACTTCATCTTTTGGTTTCAATAATACTCCTTCTTATACCTCTTGTAGTAGTTCGATAAAGTTTTTATAGCTATCTACAATTTTTTGATTTTTTTGATTGGCGATATAAAACTCTATCGCTTTTTTCCCAAGTCGCGGGATCTCATCTTTTACAGCCCAGCTAGAAACCGTTCCTTCGGGAACCTCAAGGATCTCTGCGAGCTGCTTTTGTGTAATCCCAAGCTCTTTACATACGTTTTTTACGACATTGGTTTTTTGTTTTTGACGTTTTTTTGTTTTTGGCAGTGGTGTCTCTTCTGATTCGAGAAACTGTTGCGGGTTTTTTGTCTCAATCCACTTGAGCACTTCAGATGCACTGAGTACCCAGTCTCTGCTGTGCAGATCTCTGACAACCTCTTTCGTAAAAGCTTCAGCATACTCTTTCGCAAAATTTTTATCGGAGAGTTGACAAAGGATAGAAAATGCAAGCTGTTTCGATCCTTTTGAACTATTACCCCATTCAAAGCCGTTATCGGAGCTTTGATAGAGCTCATATCTCGTTGGAAGTTCAAGCTCGCCGTATGTTACAAACTTGCTTCCAAGCAATGTCCTATGCCCTTTAAATACGTGATTATTCATTACTACTGCCATATACGTCTCTTATAGTTTAAAAGTATAATTGTGAACAGAATCGTGTTTTTCCTTACCCTTTTCAGAGAAGAAAACAACTCTGTAAACAATATATGCAAAGGCAAATAGCAAAAAAAGTACCAATAACCAAACTAACATGATATTTTTCCTTGACTAATGATAGTTTAGATATCGGTCATTATGAAAATTACATTAATTTATACTGAACTTTCTGTCTGTCAAGCTCTTCGATAAAGAGTGCAAAGTAGTGTTCGAGCTCCTTTTTATCGGCCCCTAACAGTGAGAGCTCAACATTTGGTTTGCCCTCTGAAAATATAGGAAGGGAGGAGAGCTCAATGTGTTCCGGAATCTTTTGCATCACCGAGATCAAGGAGTTTTCACTTGTGTGTGCATAGAGGGTTTTTCTAAAGAGTTTTTTTGTTTTTGAAAAGTGTCTCTCGATCGCAGCTGTAAGCATCGGGTGTGCCATAGATGGAAAACCGGGGGTAAAAAAGTATCGATCATCAAGGGAAAATCCCGACATATTATTTACTGGGTTAAAAAGCAGATCGGAGTTTGGCGGTATTTCAGCCATATGGATCCTATGGGGATAGGCCTCATCACCAAAACGTTCCAAGATATCTTCTAAAAACTCTTTGTGTACCTTTGTCTGAGAGTTGCGAAACACTTTAGAAGCGATCTCTCGTGTAAGATCATCGGGGGTAGAGCCAATACCTCCGAAAGAGAACATTACACTCTTTGGATCCGACTTGACCATTTCGTATGTTTTTGTAATTAGCTCTCTATCATCTTTGATCACTAATGAAGCAAACAGGCTATGTCCATATTTGCCAAGTTCATCTTTTAAAAATTCAAAATGTTTATCAAAACGTCTTCCGTTAAGTATCTCTGTACCTATAATCACTGCATAAAAATTCATGGGCAGATTATATCATTTTTTAAATTATCACAGATCTAAACTGCTTTGTAGGAAAATAAAAGTATAATTTGAAAAATCATATTACAAAGGCAAAATATATGTCATACGCACAGAAACTAGAAGAGCTACTTACACAAAGTGTTATACCTGATATAAATGAAAGACTTGATGAGATATTTGCAGAGATTGCCGAAAATAAAGATGCAAATGATGAACTGAAAGAGGAAGTTGAAGAGCTTCGTGAGTTTAAAGCAGATCTTGAAGATGTACTAGAAGAGATCAAGATGGGTGAGATCGACGAGGAAGAGTGTAAAGAGCTGATCGAAGATATTCAAGAAGCTCAAAGCCACTATGAGGATGAAGAGGAGTAACCATAGCTTCTTTTAAACTCATTTCTATATAATTTCATACATAAAATTATTAGGACGAAAAATATGAGAATTATTCTACTTGGAGCTCCGGGTGCCGGAAAAGGTACACAGGCTCAATTTTTAACTAAAAAATACAACATCCCTCAAATCTCTACGGGAGATATGTTGCGTGCAGCTATCAAAGCCGGAACAGAGATGGGAAAACTTGCAAAAGAAGCGATGGATGCAGGTAAACTGGTAACTGATGAGATCATTATCGGTCTTGTAAAAGATAGAATCGCAGAAGATGATTGTAAAAACGGTTATCTTTTAGACGGTTTTCCACGTACGTTGGCACAAGCTGATGCAGTAACAGCTGCAGGAATTCAGATAGATGCAGTGATCGAGATCGATGTGGCTGACGAGGAGATCGTCAAAAGAATGAGCGGACGTCGTGCCCACCTGGCAAGCGGTAGAACATACCACATCGTTTACAATCCGCCGAAAGTTGAAGGTAAAGATGATGTTACAGGTGAAGAGCTTGTACAGCGTGATGATGATAAAGAGGAAGTGGTTCTTGATCGTCTTAAAGTGTATCACGAACAAACTGAACCGTTAATCGGATACTACAAAGATCAAACGAGTAAAAACCCGGCTATCAAATACATTACGGTTGACGGTACTGCAGATATCGCAGATGTTGAGAAAGCTATCGTAACAGGTTTAGCAAACTAAAAACTTTATGAAAAAAGATATAGCACTTTATCTTGGAAGCGGCGGAGCACGAGGTTATGCACATATCGGTGTAATTCGTGAGCTCGAACGCCAAGGCTACAATATAAAGTTTATATCCGGTTCATCGATGGGTGCGCTCATCGGTGGACTCTATGCAGCAGGAAAACTCGATGAGTATGAGGAGTGGGTTTTAAACCTCAATCCTTTAGATGTTTTAAAACTTGTTGATTTCAGCTTTCAAAAAGGTGGAATTATACAGGGTGAGAAAGTGTTTGAGATTATCGCCGAGATGATCGGTACGATCAATATTGAAGAGTTAAAGATCCCCTTTGTTGCTGTTGCAACAGATATAAAATCAAAAGAACCCTACTACTTGACAAAAGGTAACCTTTCTGAGGCCTTGCGTGCTTCTATTGCGATCCCCACGCTCTTTACTCCTGTTATTGAGGGAGAGAAAGTGCTCGTAGACGGCGGACTTTGTAATCCACTTGGAATAGTCCCGTCCGACGACAGCTCTTTGTACTCTATTGCCGTTGATCTAAATGGGTCAAAAGAAGTTAATCAGGAGTTTCTCCCTGCAAAAAAACCAAAAACCAAATTTATGAAAAAGATAAACGATTTTTTCCGCTCGAAGAAGTTTGAGGGTGCTAAATTTGCCGATGCCAGATTGGGGTCTCTGCAAATTATACAGGATTCTATAGAGACGATGCAAAAGATCATCGTCAATGCTCATGTGGAAAAGACCAAGCCTGATCTTACCATCTCTATACCTGGGGAGTTGTGCGAGTTTTATGAGTTTCATAAAGCCCATGAGGTGATCCATTATGGAAAAGAGTCTGCTAAATCTTCGCTCTTATAAAACTTTCCATTTCACAAACAATCTCTTCAATCGTTCCTTCACCTGAGATCGTTTTGAGTATATTTTTCTCTTCGTAAAAATCACGAATCTCTTGAAGTGGTCCCATATATACTTTCATACGGTTATTGAAAACTTCATTGTTGTCATCTTCGCCGCGGGCACGACCTAAAACTCTTTCTCGAGCTGTTTCTTCACTCACTTCAACTTCAATCACGCTCGTAAGTTTTACATCGGGAGTTTTTTGAAGATAGTTGTCTAGTTCGGTCATCTGTTCGATACTACGCGGGTACCCATCAATGATTACTAGATCGTTTTTAGAGGCTTTTATTGCATTTACTATTGTTTCGATCACTATCTGAATAGGGACAATTTCCCCTTTAGAGATATACTGATTGATCTCTTGTCCTATAGGGGTATTGCGTTCAACTTCTGCTCTTAGCATATCTCCGGTAGAGTAGTGTGATATCGCTTTATTGTTTTTGGCAATAAGTTCAGCATCTGTGGTTTTACCGGAGCCGGGTGCCCCGATAATAAGAAAAAGCTTTTTCATTACGCTTTTGCCTGCTCGCGAATTCTGATATGAAGATCTCTTAACTGCTCATTATCAACTTGTGACGGAGCTTCTGTTAAGATACAAGAAGCTTTTTGTGTTTTAGGGAAGGCAATAACGTCACGGATAGATGATTTTTTAGAGATAAGCATCATCAATCTGTCAAAACCGATCGCAAAACCGCCGTGTGGAGGTGCTCCGAATTTTAATGCATCGAGTAGGAAACCAAATTTTTCTCTCGCTTCTTCGTCACTGATTCCGAGAAGTTTAAAGATCTCTTTTTGTGTCTCCTCTTTATGGATACGGATAGAACCACCACCAAGTTCTACACCGTTAAGTACGATATCGTAAGCAATTGATTCGATATCTTCTACATCATCTTTATCAGTGTCTTTTGGCATTGTAAATGGGTGGTGAAGTGCTTTTACACGCCCATCTTCCACTTCAAACATAGGAAAATCTACTACCCATAAAAACTCGTATCTATTAGGATCGACAAGATTCATCTTCTCGTGTTCAGCGATAAAGTTTCTAAATCTTCCCATATAATCCCAAACAACTTTTTTCTCACCGGCACCGAAAAATACAACGTCACCAACTTCAAGTTCAGTTCTATCGATAATAGCTTGAATATCCTCTTCGCTAAAGAACTTAGTTAATGGACCTTTAAGACCGTCCTCTTTCATTTGGAAATATCCAAGTCCCTGAGCACCGAACTTACGTACATAGTCTTCAAACGATTTCATTTCACGTTTAGAGAATACTAAGTCAGCACCAGGTACGCGAAGCGCTTTAATACGGTTTACATGTGGTTTTTTTGCGATATTCGTAAAGATCTCATTATCACATCTCTCAAAGATATCAATAACATCAACCATCTCAAGACCATATCTCATATCTGGTTTGTCTGAACCGTATTTTTCCATAGCTTCGTTGTGAGGCATACGTCTAAACGGTGCTTGTACTTCTATATCACACGCTTTAAACATAGCTACGATTAGGTCTTCTGCAACTTTGATCACCTCTTCTTGATCACAGAAACTCATCTCAACATCTATCTGAGTAAACTCAGGTTGACGATCTGCACGCAGGTCCTCATCACGGAAACATTTAGCGATCTGGAAGTATCTGTCAAAACCGCCAACCATTAAAAGCTGTTTGAAAAGTTGTGGAGACTGAGGAAGAGCGTAAAACTCGCCGTTATGTACACGAGATGGTACTAGATAGTCTCTCGCACCTTCAGGAGTCGATTTTGTAAGGATAGGCGTTTCAACTTCTAAGAATCCGTTTGCATCCAAGATGTTTCTTGCAGCGATAGCGGCTTTTGAACGAAGACGGAAAGCCTCATACATAGACTGTTCTCTTAACTCTAAGTAGCGATATCTTAATCTTGTCTCTTCACCGACTTTTTCATCGCCGATCACAAACGGCAGTGCTGCTGACTTGTTTTCGATCACTAGTTCATCAACAACGATCTCGATAGCACCTGTCTTAAGACGCGGGTTTGTTAAACCTTCACCGCGAAGGCGAACTTTCCCTTTCGCTACTAATACATACTCGTCTCTGACACTATCTGCAACTTTATGCGCTTGCGGGCTGTCTTCAGGATCACAAGTAAGTTGGAGAAGTCCTGTTTTATCACGAAGATCGATAAAAATAATTCCACCGTGGTCACGATAACTGTTTGCCCAACCTACAACAGTAACCTCGTCACCGACATTTGTTTCGTTTAAATCTGTACAATAATGAGTTCTCAATCTAGAGTCCTATTTCAAAATATTTTCGCGATTATATCGAAATAGTGTATAATATTCAAAATAAATCATAAAAAGAGTCCTATTTTGCAAACAAAAGAGATAAAAAAAGTTGGTGTGATTTTACGTCCGTCAACTCCTGAACTTAAAGAAGATTTTTATACCCTGAAATCTATATTTGAAAAACACGAAATGGATGTGTATATAGAAAGTGTAAGCGGTGGTATGATCGATCTGATGGGAATGGATTTTGATCTTTTATGTAAGCAGTGTGACGTCCTTGTGACGCTTGGGGGTGACGGTACGCTCATCTCAGTTGTAAGACGCAGTTTCGATTATGATATCCCTGTATTTGGAATACATGCAGGTAACCTCGGTTTTTTAGCAGATGTCGGTATAGAAGAGCTTGATACTTTTGTTGCCAACTTGGAGCAGGGGAGGTTCAGAATAGATGAACGTGCCGTACTTGAAGCTACTGTAATAAAAAATGGTGAAGAGGTAACCATGTACGCATTTAATGATGTAGTGCTTACCCGCCCTTCGATCTCAAATATGATCCACATAGAGACTTTGGTTGACGGCAATTCTTTTAATACATATTACGGAGACGGTGTCATCGTTGCAACTCCAACCGGTTCAACAGCGTATAATCTCTCGGCAGGGGGACCTGTCCTTTTTCCGCTGACACAGGTGTTTACGCTGACCCCTATCTGCCCCCACTCATTGACTCAGACACCGGTAGTGCTGCCGGGAGAGTTTCAAATCGAGATGAAGTCAACAGACAAAAGAGCCCTTATTATTATCGACGGGCAAGATATGCATGAGCTTGAACAGGGGGAGAGTCTGCACCTAAAACTTGCATCACAAACTGCAAAATTACTCCACAGGGAAGAGTTTAACTACTTCGACGTACTCAAGCAAAAACTCAGCTGGGGGGACTAAAGCCCTTTAGCTTTATATTTGACATATCGTTATATAAATAGATATACTACGGTCGTTATATTTCAAAAAACATAAGGAAAAAAATGAAAAAGTTATTGATTGGTTTATTTGTTTCGTTAGCAACCTTAAATGCAGGGACGATTAATATTGCCGTTGCTGCAAATGTCAGCTACGCTATCGATGAGTTAAAAGCTGAGTTTGCAAAAACAAACCCCGACACAAAAGTTATGGTCACACTCGGAAGCAGTGGTAAACTTACGGCTCAGATCAAGCACGGTGCACCGTATGGTCTATTTATGGCGGCAAATATGAAGTACCCTCAAGCACTTTATAATGATAAGATAGCTACAACAAAACCTGTAGTGTATGCCCAAGGTGCTTTGGCATATTTAAGTGTTAACAAGCAAAACTTTGCAGAGGGGATCGAGCTGTTAAAAAAAGATTCGATCAACAAGGTAGCGGTAGCCAACCCAAAAACAGCACCGTACGGCAAAGCTGCAATTGAAGCGATAAAAAATGCAAAGCTCTATAAAGAGGTACAACCAAAGTTTGTTTATGCAGAGTCTATTTCACAAACGGTTACTTATGCTATTTCAGCGGCTGATATCGGGATAATAGCAAAGTCTTCCCTTTACAGCGACAAGATGAAACAGTATAAAAAAGGTGTGAACTGGGCAGCAGTTGATCCAAAACTCTATACGCCGATCAAACAGGGGATCGTACTTCTAAAAAACAAACAGGATGATCCGGGGTATCAGGCATTTTATAAGTTTATGCTGAGTGAAAAAGCAAAAGAGATCTTACGATCTTATGGTTATATAGCGGAGTAGTTTGATGCGTTTATCCGATCAGACACTTCTAGAGTATATCCGTGAGGATATACCTTATTTTGATCTTACAACACATATCTTAGACCCAAAAAATAAACAGGCTGTTTTATCGATTAAAACTCGTGAGAACATTGTCGTTGCATGTGTTGAAGAGGCACTTCGCATAGGGGAACTCTTAGGATGTAGAGGAAGTTCTGAATTATCCTCCGGCGACAAAGTTGAAGCGGGTGGAATACTGTTGGAATTTGAAGGGGATGCACAAACGGTGCATCAGGTTTGGAAAGCTGCACAGATACTTTTAGAGTACTCATGCGGGATCGCGACAACTGCCAAAAGTATGGCAGACAAAGTAAAAAATATAAATCCAAAATGTGAAGTGCTGGTGACTAGAAAAAGCTTCCCTTTTGCAAAACAGTTTGTGATCCGTTCCCTTCTTTGTGCAGATGTACTGCCACACAGACTGGGGCTTTCCGAGTCTGTTTTGATCTTTGACAACCATAGAGCACTTTATGACACTCCTGAAGCTTTTGAAGCAGCCTTGCTAAAGATCAAAGAGCGCTGTGTAGAGAAAAAACTGGTAATTGAGTCAGAAACTTTTGAAGATGCAAAAAAGATGCTCTCTTTGGGTGCAGATGTGATCCAGATGGACAAAGTAGAACCTCAAGAGTTGCAACGACTCGTGGATTACAAAACAAAACATTATCCGCAGGCAAAGATCTTGGCAGCTGGGGGGATCAATATAAACAATGCCGATCTTTATGCAACAACCGGTATAGACGCTATCGTAACAAGTTCACTCTACTCGTCACCTTTGGCAGATCTCACAAGTGAGCTTAAAATTTTGTAAAAAATATGACAATTTGTCATATGCTATCTCAATTATCTAAAAATTAGTTAGAATTTTTCAAAAAAAGAGGGTTTGCTATGATTGAAAGATTTTACCTAAAAGATTATTTGAGTTTTAACGAGGCTGAGCTCAACTTAAAGGGCGGTCTTGTGGTTTTTTCAGGCCCGAGCGGGAGCGGAAAATCTATCTTGATGGACTCGATCCTCTCCTCTTTGGGGCTTAGCTCCTGCGATGCAAGTATATGTGAAAGCAGCGTTACCTGGGAGATCGATGAGGATGCTACCGGTCTTCAAAACGATGAGATAAATGTTTTTAAACATCTCAAAAAAGAGAAGTCAAGATATTTCGTCAATAACCAAAGTATCTCCAAAAAATCTATCAATGCCCTTACATGCAAACACCTCAAACATTTAAGCCTCAGGGACTTCAGCGACTTTGAAAACAGCGGACTTCTGTCGATACTCGATCATAAGATAGGAAAAAAAGCGCTCTCGCTGCTTGATAAATATCAAAAAAACTTCTCCAAATACACAGCGGCAAAAAGGGAACTGGAATCTTTGGAAGATGAGGAGAAAAGGATCGTAGAACTCAAAGAGTTTGCAAAGTTTGAGATCGAAAAGATTGCCACAATCAACCCGAAAGAGGGGGAGGATGAGGAGCTTTTGGAGATCAAAAAAGAGCTCTCCAAAAAAGAGAAAGCTTTGGAGATGATTGGCGGGGCCAATGAGATCTTCAACTTCGAACACCTTGTATCTTCCGCTCTTGATACTCTAGATAGCCAGAGTGCCTTTTTTGATGATGCTATGAATGAGCTGCGTTCGGTTCTTGAGAGTGCAGAGGAGCGTTTTTCGGCACTTGATGATGTAGATGTTGAAGAGGTGTTAAACAGACTCGAAGAGCTCTCGGAACTCAAACGCAGATACGGCTCTATAAACGAAGCTCTAGAGTATAAGGAGCAAAAGTTAAAAGAGCTTGAGAAGTATGAAAATATCGAGTTTGAAAAAGAGGAGCTGCAAAAAGAGTTTGAAAAACTCGATCGTGAGATAGATACACTTGCTGATGAGCTTACAGCATTACGGACGAAAGCTTTAAAAAGTTTTGAAAAAGATCTTAACGGCTATCTAGAGCAGCTCTATCTGCAAAATGCGAAAGTAGAGATCTCTCAAGGGCCGCTCAATGCAGATGGTCGGGATATCGTAGAGATCAAACTCCAGGGCACGGAGCTTGCCAAAATCTCTACAGGGGAGTTTAACAGGCTTCGTTTAGCAGTGCTGGCTCTAAAGTCTGAAACTCTGGAAAACAGCAGAGGTGTCTTGATGCTCGATGAGATCGATGCAAACCTCAGTGGTGAGGAGTCTATGAGTGTTGCAAAAGTTCTGAAAAAACTGACAAAAAATTTCCAGATCTTTGTGATCTCGCACCAGCCGCAGCTTACATCTATGGGGGATCAGCACTTTTTAGTCTATAAAGATGGTACTATTTCAAAAACAAAAGAGTTAAACTTTGATGAGAAAGTGGATGAGATAGCCCGTATAATCAGCGGGGACACCATCTCAGATGAAGCCAAAAAGTTTGCTCGTGAGTTACTGGAGGCAAATAGATGATCATAGATACCCATATACACCTCGATGATGAGAGGTATGATGAGGATTTGGAACTTGTACTGGATCGTGCCAGAGAAGCGGGTGTAAAACGTTTTGTTATCCCCGGGGCTGATCCCTCTACACTCGAAAAAGCGATAGGGATTGCAGTAAAGTATAATGATGTATATTTTGCAGTGGGTATCCACCCTTATGATGCGGACAATTACAATGAAGCTATTTTTCATAAATATCTCAATCATGAAAAATGTGTAGCAGTAGGGGAGTGCGGGCTTGACTACTTCCGTTTAGAGGGGAGTGATGAGGAAAAAGAGCAGGAGAAGCAGAAGCAAAAAAAAGTTTTTGCCGCGCAGATAAAACTTGCTCGTGAGTATAAAAAACCTTTGATCGTACACGTGAGAGATGCATCAAACGACTCAAAAGCACTCCTGTTAGAAAATAGTGCCGGAGATGTCGGCGGTGTGCTGCACTGTTTTAATGCAGATGAGCAGCTCCTTGTTTTAGCCAATGAAGGGTTCTATTTTGGGATAGGGGGTGTGCTTACCTTTAAAAATGCAAGAAAGCTTGTCAACGTACTACCAAAGATTCCACAGGAAAAACTGCTCATAGAGACTGACGGTCCGTACCTGACTCCTACACCCCACAGAGGGACAAGAAATGAGCCCCTTTATACCAAGTTTGTTGCACAAAAGATGTCAGAACTTTTAGAGATTCAAGAGGATCGCATCGAAGAGATAACAACAAAAAATGCCCAAAAACTCTTTGATATTTCATAGTATCAATCTCTTTTTATAGACACTTATAGATATTTTTAACAACTTTTAGATAAAATAAAGAAAAATTTAATTCTAAAAGTTGTTTATGCTGAAATATTTAATTACTTTATTTATACCTCTATTTTTATATGCAAATTTAACATTTGATACGAACTATGACAAAGAGTTGAAGATTTTAAACTCTTTTGATCTAAGTCCTGCGTTTTTATACGATCCAATTATGAATCGTCTGAAAGAGAATACTCTTGCAAAAGATAAGCACTTCTTTAGAGCAATGGAGGATGCATACCTCTTTATCCCTGCTATAAAGAGTACTTTAACTAAGTACAATGTCCCTCAGGAGTTTTTATACCTTGCAATGGCAGAGTCAAATTTCCGTACAAGGGCATACTCTAAAAAAAGAGCAGCAGGACTGTGGCAGTTTATGCCCGCAACTGCCAGATATTTTAAACTCAATATAGATGAGTATGTCGATGAGAGACGCGATCCGATAAAGTCGAGTAAAGCTGCAGCAAAATACCTCTCTGCACTCCATAAACGTTTTGGTAAATGGTACCTTGCCGCGATCGCTTATAACTGCGGCGGCGGAAGACTCAGCCGTGCTATCAAAAAAGCGGGGACAGATGATATTAACGTGCTTCTAGATGAGAAAAAGGCATATATCCCTAGAGAGAGCCGTTTCTATATTCGAAAGATTGTTGCACTGGCACTTATCGGGAGTGATGAACGCTATCTTTTAAAAAGCGAATACGAGTACCTTTTAAACAGAGCCAATGCTTATTCATTAGCGACGATCAAGCTCTCCAGTGGCGAATCTCTCCAAAGAGTTTCAAAACTTTTGGGGCTGCCTCTTCGAAAACTCAAAAAACTCAATAGACATCTCAAGTACGACTTTGTACCTCCATACGTAAGAGGATACGATATCTATATCCCCTATATCAAACTCTCCGAGTTCAAGCAGAAATATCAGCCGCAACCGGTTCAGAGCATCTATAAAGTTCATAGGGTTACCAGTGGAGACAACCTCTCCTACATAGGGAAAAAGTACGGGGTTTCCTATAAGGTTATAAAAGATTTTAACAAGCTTAAAACCACACGTTTACGTATCAACCAAAAACTGATCATCCCTATCCCGAAAAAAAGTGTAAAACAGAAGATCGATACGAAACACTACTACATAGTTAAAAAAGGGGATTCGCTTGAATCGATCTCTAAAGCACATAAGGTAAGTATCCAAAATATACGTTCCCAAAACAATATACGGGGTTCTTTGATCAAAATCGGTGAGAGGTTAAAACTTTATGAATAAAAATTTTCTCTATTTTTTACTTATTATCGGTGTAGTATTTTCAGGTTGTAGCACAAGAGGCAAGGGCGCGTATAGAGCATCCCATTATGCTCCTGCTCAGAGCTACTCTTCAAATAGCAGCCACTACGGAGCAACTCCAAGTAGAAAAACTTATAGTCACCCCACTATGAGACCTTATGTTGTAAGGGGTGTCAAATACTACCCGAGTGTTGTTAGTGTCGGTGACAATTTTTCGGGGACTGCAAGCTGGTACGGTCCTAAATTTCACGGAAAACTCACATCTAACGGTGAGAAGTACAATATGTGGGATATGACCGCTGCACACAAAACATTACCGATGAATACAATCGTAAGAGTTACCAACAGACGTAACGGGAGATCGACGGTTGTGAGAGTCAATGATCGCGGTCCGTTTGTCGATAACAGGATCATCGATCTCTCAAAAGCTGCAGCGAATAAGATCAATATGATAGGAACGGGAACTGCTCCTGTTACATTAGAGGTCTTGGGCTTTGCAGGCAAAGGGACAAGAACAACTCCGAGGACAAAAAAAGAGCTTGATCGTGAGCTGAAAAACTCTCCGAAAAAGATGGATATGGATAAGTTCTCACTCCAGATCGCTTCTTTTTCAAGGATAGAGGGTGCACTTTCAACACAAGAGAAGTATGACAAAACAGACGGTTACTCCACATTGATCAAAGATGTCGATACACAACAGGGGCGTATGTTTAAGGTAGTACTTACAGGTTTTAAGAGTGAGCAGGAAGCAAGAGACTATAAAGCACTTGGAAAATTCAAACATTCATTTATTTTAAGAGAGGATTAGATGGTTACAAAAACAAGGACAACAAAAGAGACGGATATCACTATATCGCTAGAGTTAAACGGCAGCGGAGTCAGCAAAATAGACACAGGTGTAGGTTTTTTGGATCATATGCTGGAGAGTTTTGCAAAACACTCTTTGATCGATCTTGAAGTTAGCTGCAAAGGTGATACGCACATTGATGATCACCATAGTGTAGAAGATGTCGGGATAGTTCTGGGTGCATTGATCGCTGAGGCACTCTATCCTATAAAAGGTATGGAGCGTTTTGGAAGTGCAAACGTCGTTATGGACGAGGCATGTGTATCGTGCGATCTCGATCTGAGCAACCGCCCGTTTTTAGTTTATGAGCTTGACGTAGTGGGTAAAGTGGGGCATTTTGATACCGAACTTGTAGAGGAGTTCTTTAGAGCATTTATCTTAAACTCACGTATCAGTGCACATATTATTGAGCAACGCGGGAAAAACAAGCACCATATTATTGAAGCAGCTTTTAAATCTGTCGCAGTAGCGATCAGACGTGCTACGGCAAAAAATGAAAGAATCGGTATACCGAGTACAAAAGATGTACTATGATTAAGCTATTAGTTTTAGATGTTGACGGCTGTTTGACCGATGGCAAGATTATCTATTCAAGTGAGGGCGTTGAGAGTAAAAACTTTAATGTAAAAGACGGTCTTGCGATCACCTCTTGGATCAAGATGGGTGGTGAGGTCGTGATCATTACGGGAAGAAACTCCAGTATTGTTGAAAAAAGAGCGCAAGAACTGGGAATAAAACACCTTTTTCAAGGGGTAAAAGACAAAGCTGCACTACTGAAAGAACTGTTGGATAGTTTAGAGATAAAAGCTTATGAGACGGCAGCTGTCGGTGATGATTTTAACGACTATGAGATGTTAAGCATGGTGGGGAGAAGTTTTACTCCAAATGATGCTACACAGGATATACAAGCGTTTGTAGATGTAGTGTTAAAGCGCAGAGGAGGCGATGGAGCTGTTCGTGAGATGATCGATATGCTTATAGAACAAAACGATCAAAAAGAGCAGTTTTTATCACTATGGATAAAGGATAAGTCATAAATATCAACCTGTTTTTTATTTTTGTTATCGGTATATTACTTTCAATTTTTTTCTTTTTTCAATCTGAAAAGATGGCAGAGAAAAACTTTGGTGATATCCCTTTACTTCATATAAAAGATTTTACGATGTATGAACTCGATCCATTGGGTCTAAAAACCCTTATGCTGGGGGACGAAGCGTTTCGATATAAAGATCGTTATACGGTAGACAATATCAACCATACTGATAATTCCAGGACACATATATCAAACCTCAGAGCCGATTTTGGGGTTTATAAAAATGACAAGCTTGATCTAGACGGCGATGTAACACTTGTCCGTGATGACGGTTTACGTTATGAGACACAAAAGGCGCTTTATTATAAGAACAAAGGGCTTTTTGTAACTGATACCGAGTATACGCTTACTCAGGGTAAAAACAAGGTACGCGGGACCTATCTCGATCATAATAACTTAACGGGTGAGATACACTCTAAAAATATAACGGCAAATTACACTATAAAAGAGGCACAATGAAACTACTAACTTTTTTTCTACTATTTTTACAAACAGCTTTACTGGCAGATCAGCTGCAGATCCAGGCACAAAGCTTTTATGCTGATGAGAAAGAGGGGATCTCAATCTTTAAAGGGGATGTAAGTATCATCAAGGGTTACGATGAGCTTAACGCTTCAAAAGTAACTGTATATGTAGACAAAGAGCGCTCCCCTACAAAGTTTGTCGCCGAAGGGGATGTCGCTTTTAAAGTGCAGACAAAAGATAATGCAAAGTATGAAGGTGTTGCACAAAAAGCTGTATATCTGCCAAATAAAAAAGAGTATAACTTTTATAAAGATGTACATCTCAAACAACTTGGAGATAAAAAAGAGATCAAAGGTGATGAAGTGATCCTGAAAGTTTTAGAAAACAAAGCATACGCAAAGGGTGCGAAAAAAGAACCTGTTATTATGATCTTTGAGTTTAAAGAGGAGGAAGAGAAATGATAGATATAGTAGATGCAAAGTTTATCACCTCCGCACCGACGGTAAAAGAGGCACCGCCTTCTGAGGAGCGCAATGAGGTTGTGTTTATGGCGCGCAGTAATGTCGGAAAAAGCTCACTTTTAAATGCCCTTACCAACCATAAAGGTTTGGCAAAAGTCTCAGCTACACCGGGAAAAACCAAGCTGATCAACTATTTTGATGTTACTTTTATGGATCGCGATACAAATAAAAAGCAGATTGCGAAGTTTGTCGATCTGCCAGGTTTCGGATATGCAAAAGTTGCCAAGTCTATGAAGAGTGATTGGGAGAAAAACCTTACCAACTACATCTCAAAACGTCGGAACATTAAGATCTTTATCCATCTAATCGATGCACGACATCCCCATTTGGATATCGATACCGACGTAAGTAACTTTTTATTTTCCAATGTTGATGAAGATCAGTATATCATTCAGATCTTTACAAAAATAGACAAACTTAACCAAAAAGAGCAAAGCGCCCTTAGACGGGAGTTTCCAAATGCTTTGATGGTCTCAAGTTCAAAAAAACGGGGAATCGGCAAAATTGTTACGCTTATTTATAAAATTCTAAACGGAAACTTAGATGAAGATTGAGTATAAAAAAGCAACACTTGCCGATATAGCCAAGATGCGAGAACTGGTCAAACCGGAGGTTGAAAACGGCATTATTCTCGATCGAAGCGAAGATGAGATCGCAACAAATATCCGCTCATACACTTTAGCTTTTAACGATGATGAACTTATCGGCTTTTGTGCGCTGCATATCCATACCCCGTATCTTGCCGAAGTACGCTCACTGATAGTAAAAGAGAACTATCGCGGACAAAAGATAGGGGAGGGCCTGATTATTAAACTGCTCGATGAAGCGCGTTCTTTAGGTTTGCAAAAGGTGTTGAGTCTTACATACAAACAATCTTTTTTTGAGAGACTGGGTTTTGTAGAGATTCCAAAAGAGACACTCCCGGAGCACAAAATCTGGGCTGACTGTATCAAGTGTAAACATTTTCCGATATGCAACGAAGTATCACTCATAAAGAACCTTTAGTCACACTCTTTTATCTGTGCGGCTTTATAGTGTATAGTTCCATAGCGACTATATACCCATTCTTGCCGCCGATGTTTGCAGTTTTGTTTGTGCTGTTTTTAAAAGCTCTGGATGAGCAGAACTTTCTAAATCTGATACTTGTTTCGTTCGCACTGCTTATTTTTGAGGCCAATAACGGATATATCCTGTTTAGTTCGATCACCTATTTTTATATTATCTACAAACTGGTGATGCCGAAAATCTATACCAACTTTTCCTGTAATCACTGTATCAAACTCTCCTATATCTTTTTGTCGTATATAGGATATTTTTTCTTTATGTCGCTGCTTGGCAATATCTTTTTATTGCCATTGCCCCAAATAGATTACTATATAATTTACTATATAGTAATTGAGTTCTTTATAGTGAGCATATTATGAAAATAAAATTTATTATTTTTGTATTTGCCTCTATCTGGCTTATGTTGCTGACAAGAGTGTTTTTTTTGGCAGTTCAGTCAAACAACTACTATAACGAACTCTCCTATAACAACACGATCAAAGTGGAGCAGATAACTCCTGTAAGGGGTGAGATCCTTGATCGGCACAACAAACCGATAGCGATCAACAAACTTGGATTTAAAATAGCGCTTGCTCCTCATCTTCGTTCGAAAAAAAATCGTAAAAATTATGAGGAGGAGATAGCGCTAATACTCAAACTTTTCCCTTCACTTGATCGAAAAGAGATCGAAAAAAACTATATAAAAAAAGACTCATTTTACAATCACAACTTTATCGATGTGGTTTCCTTTATCCCATATGAAGAGATGTTACCGGTATACTCCGTTTTAAATCTTCGTAAAAACATAAAGATCACGGCTGCACCGAAAAGATTTTACCCTTATAAAAACATCGCTTCGCATATGATAGGGTATGTTGCACGTGCGAATAAAAGGGATATAAAAGACGATCCCCTGATTGAACTGATAGGTTATACGGGAAAAACAGGAATAGAAAAATACTACAACAGATATCTGCAGGGGACACCGGGCAAAAGGAAGATCAAAGTAAATGCAAACAATCAGGAGATAGAGCAGCTTAGCTATACTCCGGCGGATGAAAACCGAAAACTCACACTGACTCTTGATATGGATCTGCAGCACTATATCTCCAAACTTTTTGAGGGGAAAGTTGGTACTTATGTTGTAATGGATGTTAACGGGGCTATCCTTTCGGCGGGGAGTTTTCCAAACTACGATCTAAATATCTTCGTAAACGGAATGTCCCATAAGATGTACAATGAACTGGCATCGAGTTTGGATCACCCCTTTACAAACAAACTAGTTCACGGTCTTTACCCTCCAGGCTCTACGATCAAGCCGGCACTCGGGCTGCTCTATATCACGACCGATCTTAGCGAAAACTGGAGTGTTAACTGCAAATCCCACCTCCCTTTAGGTGGTCGTGTATTTCGATGCTGGAAACATCAAGGACACGGCCGTACCGAGATCGTAAAAGCTATCCGTGAGAGTTGTGACGACTATTTTTATAAAGGGAGTTTGGTTTTAGGCAACCAAAAAATGAGTGCAGGGCTTAGACGTTATAACCTTGGGAAAAAGACAGGGGTAGATCTGCCCAATGAATTTATCGGTATCGTCCCTTCACGCGAATGGAAATATAATAAATACAGACGCTCATGGAATGTGGGTGAGACACTCAATATGTCGATCGGGCAGGGTGATTTTTTGACCACGCCTATACAGATAGCTCAGATGACGGCTCTTATCGCGACGGGGAAACTGCCGACACCGCACTTTGCAAAAACTATTGGTGACGAGGAGTATCAAAGCTCCTATAAAAAGGTACTGACACAAAAAGAGCTTGCAAAACTGCCGACAATTAGAAAAGCGATGTATCAGGTGTGTAACTACCCAAGCGGAACAGCTACACACTATCTCCACTCAAAAGTAAAACTGGCAGGAAAAACCGGAACGGCTCAGGTTATCGGAATCAAACAGGATATCAAAAAACGTAAACTCGAACACGAGATGGCGTACTATAATCGTTCACACGCATGGTTTACAAGTTATGGTCCTTATAATAAACCTCAATATGTAGTGATGGCGATGATTGAACACGGTGGACACGGCGGGCATGCCGCAGGATCAATAGTATCAAATATATACAACAAGCTCTTGGAGCTTGGGTATATAAAAAAATAGTATTTTAAGCTAGATAGTTTTGAATAAGAAGCGCTAACACGGTAAGTAAAAAGATACCGCCTGCTTTGTTGTAGAGTTTATTCCCTATGATAAATAGCAGCGTTAGTGAAGCAGCAGCCATCACCATAAGATCAAAAGATGTTTCTGTCAGGTTTATACTCAGCGGGTGGACAAGTGCTGCAGAACCTAAAACCATAGAGAAGTTTGCAACGTTTGAACCGATGATATTCCCGATACTCATCTCTGCATGACCCTTTTTCACAGCTACAAGCGAGACCATCAACTCAGGCAAAGATGTCCCTAAAGAGATAAGAAACAGACCGATAATCCATTCACTTACATCTAAAGCTCGTGCGATACTCGTACCGCTTTCAATAACAAAATGGGCACCGCCTATTGTGAAGGTAAAACCTATAATTAAAAGAGCGATAGAGCGAAACCAGCCAAATTTTTCTTTTTCGAGATCCTCATCAATCTCACCCTCAAGGTCCTCTTTAGAGGTTCTAAATAAAAAGATAAGATAAGAGACCATCATCAAAAGAAATAAAATTCCGTCAAAACGCCCGATCTTTCCATCTTGAGCCATAACAAAAAAGATAATGACGGGGACAACTACCCACGCACTGTCGATAGCAAATAGATCCCTTTTTGGTTTCATCGATTTTGCGATGAGAAACACTACACCCAAAACAAGTGTAATATTAAAAGTGACACTCCCTATAACGTTTGCAACCGCCATATCACTTTTATCGTAGATCGAAGCGGTAACTGATGCTGCCATTTCAGGCAGGGATGTACCAAAGGCAACAAGCGTCGCACCAATCACAAAGTGTGAGATCTTATAGTGCAGTGCTATCCTTTCCGATTCTTTGATAATGAAGTCGGCACCGTATATTAAAGCCGCCATGGCCGCTAAAAAGATTATATAGTCCATTACTCTTCCTCTGTTCTAACTATTAGGCTTTTTGGCAGATCAAATTTTTTGATCAGCTTTTCCTCTTTTGAACGCATCTCTCCGTTGTCAACTTCATGATCGTAACCTAAGAGGTGTAAAAGTCCGTGGATAAACAAAAGGGTAAACTCATCCTCTTCACTGTGTCCGAGTTCGGCAGCTTTCTCCACTACAAAATCTTTGGATATTACGATACTTCCAAGCGGTGAAAAAGGCATCTCTTCATAGGGGAAACTGAGTACGTCGGTAGCTTTGTCTTTGTTTCTGTACTCTTTATTGATTGTTTGGATCTCTGCATTGTCCGTAACAATGAGTTCAATCTCTTTTTTTGTTAAAGATTTAGCGATATTCTCAAGCTTTGAGAGCTCTATCTTTAGATCTGTTTTATTTTCTATATCTATCATAAGCGCAATTATAGCAAATTACGCTTTGATATCTATGTTTTTTCCTATCCCTGCGATAGCAGACGATGATTGTTGTTGTGTTTGTTGAGCAGAGCTCTCCAAAACACCTAAAATACTTCTTGCTGCAACATCATTGGCTTTTTTCATAACATCAACTTGTATAGATGCTACAGTAGAGCCAGAACCTACAGATGAACTATTCATACGAGCTCCTTTTATATTTATATCTATAATTATAACATCGCTATTACTTAAACAGGGTTAAATTTTTATGTTAAAATCTCATTATGAAAAAACTATCAAAAAAAGCAGTATGTATTATGAGCGGCGGGATGGATTCGACACTTGCCGCATATATGATGAAACAAGAGGGGTATGAGGTTGTCGGTGTGCACTTCAATTACGATCAAAGGACACAAACAAAAGAGCTGGAGTGTTTTGAGGCAATTTGTAAAGAGCTAAAGGTTACAGAGAAGTATGTATTGGATTTAGACTTTTTTGCACAGCTCGGCGCTTCAGCCCTTACCGATAAGAACATAGATGTACCTACGACAGGGGTAGAAGAGGGTGTACCTGTAACTTATGTCCCTTTTAGAAACGGGATCTTTCTCTCTATGGCAGCGGCAATTGCAGAAAAAGAGGGTGCGAGCGTGATTGCAATCGGTGTGGTTGAAGAGGATAGCAGCGGCTACCCAGACTGTAGAGAGAGCTACATAGAAGCGATGCAAAACGCTATCAACCTTGGAACAAAAGATGAAACAAACATAGAGATAAAGATGCCTTTGGTGCATCTGAAAAAATCGGAGATCGTCCAAGAGGCTGTTAAACGTGATGTGGCTTTGGAGCTTACTTGGAGCTGTTACAAAGATGAAGAGAGCGCCTGCGGTGTGTGCGACAGCTGTAGATTGCGCCTTAACGGCTTTAAACAAGCAGGTGTTAAAGATCCCATAAAATATGCATGATACTAAACAATATGAGATAGAGATTGTTTACAATCCAAAACTCAAACACAGTTATATCTCTATAACAAGGGAGCAAAAAGTTGTCCTTAAAACTTCCTATCGATCACAAAAGAAGATCGATGAGATTTTAATTGCAAAAGATCGCTGGATCAGCAAAAAACTGCTGCAGATCAAACAGCAAAAACGACTATCCGATCAAGTACTTCATTCATTGAGTTATCTTGAAAGCAGGGTGGTACACTACAGTTCTATGATGGAGCTGAAATATTCGCAGCTAAAATTTAGAAAGATGAGAAGACGCTGGGGAAGCTGCTCCTCAGAGGGTGTCATCACCCTTAACAAAGAGCTTTTAAAGCTTGAAAAGAAGGAGCTGCTTGATTATGTCGTAGTGCATGAACTGGCACATCTGCAGCATATGAACCACTCAAAAGCGTTTCATGCCCTTGTTGAGCGTTATCTGCCAAACTCTGCAAAACTGCGTCAAGAGCTAAAAAGTATTCAGATCGTATCTGCTTGAGGGTGACCAGAGCATCCAGCCGCTTGCATTTGCATCTTCAGCCCCTTTGATCTGCTGCCGAATCTCCTCTTTTCCATACTCTACATTAGAGCTTGTATAATCTTTGAAGTACTGCAGCCATGGTCGAAGTCTTTTTGGATCGATCTTGTCGTGTATATGTTTTAAACTTCGAAAGATCACTATGTAGGGGTGTTTTGCAGGGTGCTTTTTGTGAAATGAGCCGCTTGCAAAACCTGAAGGGTAGAGCATAGGGCAGACATAGTCGGCATGTTGTGCCAAAGACTCAATTGTCTGACCGATACCGTTATCATCTTGCGCCCAGCAAACATTTCCGTAGATATCCACAGAGACAAAAACACCATATTTTCTCAAACTGTTCTGCGCTTGATCTAAAAAATCTCCTATTGCTTTTATACGATTTTGTTGTGTGTTTTCTTGAGAGAGCGCAAGACCTCTTCTTGCCGGGAAACGGACATAGTCAAAATTGATTTCATCAAATCCCACTTTAGCGGCCTCTTCGGCCATCTTGATCGTATATTGATGACTTCTCGGATCGTAGGGATCGACCCATGCCATCCCGTCATGGTTTCTCCAGATCGTTTTGTTGGCATCATTTTTCTTGATCGCATAGTCATAGTTGTTTACAGCCTGAAGCTCATCTTTAAAGGCAACTATCCGTGCAATAGTGTAGATCCCTTTTGCTTTGAGTCTTGTCATAAACTTATCGATATCACGATTGGTTCTTTTCAGATAAGCTCCATAATCGTTCGCTTGCTTAAAACCTGTCCAAAACACTGTAGAACCGTATTCGTTTTTCATATCCACTACAACTGCATTGATACTAGAGTTTTCTATAATATGCAGGATCTTTTTAAGTCTCGGTGAATTGTTTGAAGCACCCCAAAACGTCAGATATAGTGCTTTTACATGTATTGGAATTAAAGTGATTTTACTTATGTTTTGATCTGTTGCAAATGTGTAGGGTCTATACCCGTACGCTTTTACAAAAAGCTTCTCTTCGTCCGTTTCGATCGAAAAGCTTCCGTTTTGATCACTTTTTACAGAGTGTTTGGAATCGCTTATTGTTGCACCTGCTATCGTTTTTGAACTGTTTGCATCATAAAGCACTCCGTCCAAAGCGTATACGTATGTACTCAGGAGAAAAAGGAAAAATATCTGCCGCATAAATACTATCTTTGGTTCAAGAAGTAACCCAAACTCACGTCACTCCAAGCTTTTGAGCGTTTGAGATACTCTTGTATAGAGCTGTTTACTGTTGCAAAGTCTTTATTTTGTGCACTTTGTTCTTCAAGCACCTCTTTAAGAGCTTTGTGACCTGCATCCATTACATCCTGCGGGAATTGTGACAGTTTCACGTTAAGCTCTTTAAACTGTTCCAAGGCTTTGATGTTTTCCGCATGAAACTTATGGGTCATATTTGAGTTGAGTTCACTGGCAGCTACTTCGATCATAGATTGATGCTCAGGTGCCAGTTTCTCCCAGGAATGTTTGTTAAAAGTGAGCTCAAGCACTGAGCCCGGTTCATGCCAGCCCGAATAGTAGTACGGTGCCACCTTGTAAAAGCCCATTTTAATATCTAACGCAGGGCCTACCCATTCCGTTGCATCGATCATCCCACGCTCTAGCGAGGTGTAGATCTCTCCGGCAGGTAAGAGCACAGGATTAACACCCATTTTTGCAAACACCTCGCCGCCAAGCCCTGGTATACGCATCTTAAGCCCCTGCATATCCTCTAGAGAGTTGATCGGTTTTCTAAACCATCCGCCCATCTGGATATTTGTATTGCCCCCTAAAAACGGGTAAAGGTTGTATTTCGCATAGTACTCACGCCACAGATCAAGACCTTCGCCGTAAAGCATCCATGAGTTTACCTCTTCGGCGGTAAACCCAAAAGGGATCCCGCTAAAGAGTGAAAAAGCGGAGTTTTTCCCTTTCCAATAGTATGGACCCGAATGAAAAGCATCTATCTGACCGCTGCTTGTAGCATCAAAAACGGCTAGGGCAGGGACAAGGGTGTTTTTAGGATAAAGCTTGATCTCCAAACTCCCACCGCTGATCTCTTTGATACGCTGAACAAACTGTTCAATCCCTGTCCCCATGATCGGAAAATGAGCAGGCCAAGAGGTAGCAAGCTTGAGTACTGTTTTTTTCGCTTTGTTGATATGAAACGATTGCTGTTCCGTCGATTTTTTAGGGTGTTTGGAATAGTCTATCGCCTGGCGGTTGCTGTCGTTACAACCGTTTAAAGCTAAAGCACCCGTACCGAGTGCCGTAGTGGTTAAAAAATCTCTTCTATTCATCTCTTTAATTCCTCTTATGCAAAATCAAACAACGATGTCGGAGCACTCAGATGGTGTATAGGTTCAGAGAGTATGCTCTTGTCGACACCTATGATAAGTGCAAAATGAAAACTGTGCTGTTTTAGCAATGTTTTTATCTCGTTTTTGTTTTTGTATGTCACAATATTATTGGTTTGTATAAACTCTTGCTCGAGTGTTTGAAACTTTGATTCGGGCAGTATATATAAGATACGTGCCCAATAAGCCTGCTTACTCAGGTATTCGATCTCGCTTTTGATAAAACTTTCACTTTTTTCGAAGATAAGCACCTTATCGCTTGTCCCAAACTCTTTGATCTCAAAATTTTTATTTGTAAACACCGCTTCAAAATGCTCTATAGGGGTAAACTTTCTGAGTCTGAAGTTTATTTTTAAACTTTTAAAGAGGTGAAGCAGCTGTTCCAGATAAGGGATAAAAAACGGCGATATCAGTTGTCTCTCATAAAATATATTGTCATAGATAAAAGAGCTCTCAAAGAGGGTTTGCTCTATGATCTCAATATGTTCAACCACATTATTTGGCAGTGCTTTTACCTCTGTAAATATCTCGGGGGAGAGCATCTCAGCGCAAAAGAGCACTACACCGCCGTCTTGAATATCTTCGAGTTTTGAAAAAATAGACTTAATATCATCTTCAAGAGCAAAAAAGCTTGTCTCTGTTAAAACCTGCAAGGCAAGTTTTAAAATGATCTCGTTTGTCTGATAAACCGTTATATTTTTATCGATAAGTTTAAAACGGAGCAGTCTTTTAAGGGAGTCATCGAGATCTTGGACCTTTATCCATGCGATCTCTGTATCGCTTATCTGGGTAGGTTTATTGAAAATGATCCCGTAAGCACCGTTTAAAATAGCTTCGTCAATAGTGTTTTCATCATACGCTACAAAAAGGTCACCCCTTTTGACATCTTTTAACTCAAAAACAATATTGTTAAATTCGCTTACATATGGGGAGTTAATCAACTCCCCGTGTATAAGTGCCAGGATATTTTCTAGTCTCATCCAATAGGTGTACCCACTTTTTTAGGCTTTTGAGGTGTTACTAAACATAAACCATCTTCATCTTTAGCAGCAAGAAGCATTCCCTCACTCATGATCCCCATAAGTTTTGCAGGTTTGAGGTTTGCTACAACCGAAACCTGCGTCCCTTTGAGTTCTTCTGGAGAGTAGAACTCTTTGATACCTGCTACGATCTGACGGTTTTTCTCCTCGCCGAGGTCTACTTGAAGTTTGAGAAGTTTTTTACTTTTTGGAACTTCCTCAGCTTCTACAACCGTACCTACTTTGAGTTTTGTTTCAAAAAACTGTCCGATTTCGATCAGATTGTCTGACTCATCTTCAGTCTTTTTCTCCTCTTTCTTTGCCTCTTTTGGAGGGTTTGGCTCAGCTTTGGGAGCCTCTTCCATAAGAGGCTCTTCTACACGTGGAAAAAGTGGCGGAACTTTTTTGATATTAAATACTTTCAATAGTTTTTTGTCTACCACTAACTCTTTGTAACTTGCATTGTCGATCGTAAATGATAAAGCATCTGCAATAGTATTGGTAGTACGAGGCATAATAGGGTGGAGCATCACTGCCGCTTTTGCTAAGATATTTGCTACAAGTGCAACAGTTGCAAGTGCCTGATCTTTTTGATCATTTTTCATCTTTACCCACGGTTCATGCTCTTGAATCGCACCGTTTCCAATAGCGAAAAGCTTCCAAAGCTCGTCAAGGTATCTATGCGGCTGGATATTTTCCATAAATACATCAAGTGCATCAAGTACTTTGTTTACCTCCTCTATCTCTTTAGAGTGATACTTCTCAACATCAACACTGTCGATCTCAAAATCACTGTATTTTCCACTCATACCGATGATACGGTTTAAAAGGTTCCCAAGGTCGTTGCTAAGCTCTGAATTAATGCGATCGATAAATGCTCTTTGAGAGAAATCTCCATCTTGTCCAAAAGGAACTTCGCGAAGCATGAAATATCTTAGATTTTCCGCGCCGTAAGCATCTGCAACCTCTCTAGGCAGAACAACGTTACCTTTGGATTTACTCATCTTTTCACCATCGCGTGTCCACCAACCGTGTGCAGCGATATGTTTTGGAAGTGGGAGATCAAGGCTCATTAAAAATGCCGGCCAATAGATCGCATGGAAACGTAAGATATCTTTCCCTACAAGTTGGATATCTGCAGGCCAGAACTGATCCATTTTATCTTCGCCGGAGTTTCCGTAACCAAGTGCAGTAACGTAGTTGAGCAGGGCATCGAGCCATACATACATAACGTGTTTGTCGTCATTTAGCTCTTGTGGCATCTGCACACCCCATGTAAACGATGTACGAGTTACAGAGAGATCACGAAGCCCCTCTTTAACAAAGTTGATCACTTCGTTTGCACGTGATTTTGGCATAATAAAATCGGGATGTTCTTCGTAATATTTTAAAAGAGCATCTCCGTACTTTGAAAGTTTAAAGAAGTAACTCTCCTCTTTTACGATGTTTGTACTTCTGCCGCAATCAGGACAGAATTCACCGTCAACAAGTTGCGTTTCAGGGAAAAAAGCTTCACAACTTACACAGTAGTGTCCCTCGTATTCCCCTTTATATACATCACCTTTTTCGTACATCTTTCTAAATGCATGCTGCACACCCTCTTTGTGTTCAGCATCGGTTGTACGGATAAATTTGTCATAAGAGATCTCAAACTCATCCCAAAGGTTTTTAAATGTAGCGCTGATCTCGTCAGCAAACTCTTGTGTAGGTTTGTTGTTTTTCTTTGCAGACTCTTCTATCTTTTGACCATGTTCATCAGTCCCTGTTAAAAAGAAAGTATCCTCATCTTTTAATCTATAGTATCTCGAGAGAGAATCTGCTATAAATGTTGTATATGCGTGCCCTATATGAGCCTCTCCGTTTACATAATATATCGGTGTAGTTATATATTTACTCAATTTCTTTATCCTGCCTCAAATTATTATCGATATTTTACCCAAAATGGCTTAAAACTCAAATCCGCCCGTATCACCCTTGCTCATAGAGTTATATACGGCGTTTACATACTCTTTTCGCACCTCACATCCAATGTAGTGCTCACACTTGCTGCAACTCTCAACATTGTGCTCTTTTTGGCACACCTGCAGCTTTGCTATCATCTCTTCAAGATAGATCTCAAATTTATCTTTTTCTTGATTATCCATTGTTAGAGTAAACCTCTTTTACTCTGTTGATCTCATATTCCGATCCAAAGAAACATGGAGATGTATCGTGGAGGTGAGCATAATCAAGCTCAAGAAGTCTTTTATGACCGTTGATCGCTTGACCGCCCGCTTTTTCATATACAAAAGCAAAAGGAAATACTTCAAATAAGCGGCGAAGTTTCCCCTCCGGTTTATCGCTTGTAGCAGGGTAGCTGAAAAGTCCGCCCCCTTTAAGAAGAATCTGGTGCAGATCAGGTACCATTCCTCCTGAATAGCGAAGACGATACCCCTCCTGAAACAAGCCGTCTACCATCTCTTTATGGTAGCTTGGCCAGTTTTGCTGCGTACCGCCCGGAGCGTTGAGTTTTCCTTTTTCTGTCAGTCTGATCTCTTTAACAAATTCAAAGTCACCTGCTTGAAGCAGATAAAGTTTTACTTTATTGTAAGCAAAAACCATCTCAACTCTCGGTCCGTATACGACATAACAAGATGCGACCATATTTTCAGCGCCGAAACCGCCTTTGTAGATCCCAAAAATTGAACCTACACTCAAGTTTACATCAACAAGAGAAGAGCCGTCAAGCGGATCGTAAGAGATAAAGTACTCGCCGTCTGGATGGAGCTCTTCGGCATGTTCTTTCTCTTCTGAGGAGATTGTATTTACAGAGCTTACTTTTGAGAGCTCCTCCTCGATGATCATATCACATTGGATATCAAGCTGCAGCTGAGTCTCACCCGAAGAGTTCTCCTGCTGAGAGTAGCCGATATCTTTAATATCAATCGCATTTTTAATTCTTTTCGCACTTAGCTGTATCGCATCAAATATATTTTCCATTTTTAAACCTTTTTTGCATTTTTAAATATCCACGAGATCACTTCATCGATATCGTTTAAGTTAAGCATATCTGCACCGCTTGGAACTTTATAGTCAACTATGTTGATTGAGTCATCTATCGCCAAAGCATCCATAAACGGGAAATAATCCTCATCTAAAATGTTTCTAAATACACTTATTTTCGGCAGAGGAAGACCTTTGAGCCCCTCAACCAAAAGTATGTCAAATTTATGAAACAACCTGATCATGTCATCAAGCTCTGATTCTCTTTGGGAGAAGTAAGTTGTGCGGGTAGGGGAGGTGACGATCACTTCGGCACCCGTATCGCTAAACTTGTAACTGTCCTTTCCCTCTACATCAAAGCGCGCTTTATCTTTTGGATCATGCTTGATAATCGCTACCTCTAAACCGTGTTCATGGATCAGTTTTCTGGCAACTTTAAGTATCAGTGTAGTTTTTCCACTATTGGAAGGTCCAGTAAAACCAACCGCTAATCTTTTTTCCATAGGCATCTTTTTAAATTTTTGAGTAATTATACAAGATAGCACTTTAATAAGATATAATTTCAGCATGAAAACAGTGCTAACTCTTATAACAACTCTTACTTTTTTAACAGGATGTGTCGATAAAAACGGCTTTGACAACTTTAATTTCACGCCTAAACAGGAGCATTGGGAAAACAATCAGGTTACAACAAAGATCGAAAGTGAGACTCAGATTGATGGGACGATTAGTGCCGTTTACCTGAACAAAGTTATGCCTGAGCTTTATAAAAACGGGGAGTACTTTTATGTCTCTTTATACCTCAAAGATGAGTCTGTAAAACTCTCTTTTAGCCTTAATGCTCAAAACTCTCTTTTACAAGAAAAGCTTAAAAACAACGAAGAGTTTCAACAGTTTGATAAAAATACAAATAGATGGAACAGCTACTACATTGTAGGTTTCGCCGAGCAAAAAGATGTAGAAAGCCTTCGCCTTGAAGCTAAAGGTGTAAACCTCACTTCAGGCAAGATGATCTTTAAAAAAGATGAATAGAGTAGATTGTTATATATGTCTTAAAAGAGAACTTAAGATCACGATAACTACCTGAAGCGCAATAATAATCACTAAAGGTGCAAGGTCCAAACCGTTAAAGTTTGTCGGGATAAATCTCCTTACAAGCGCATATGCCGGATTTGTTATTCTGTGTAAAAACTGTACGATCGGATTATATGGATCGGGGTTTACAAAACTTAGAAGTGCCGCGATAATAATCACCCATATATAAACATTGATAAGTGAGATTAAAATCCCACCTAAACCTTGTATAATCTCTGTTATCATTTTGTAAACTCCCCTAGATAATTTTGAAGGTATTTATAAAGCTCTGCAACATCCGGACCCTCTTGAGCATTTGAAAATAAAACTCTTAACGGCTTTTCAAGGTCACTCTCTTGAAAGCCCGTTTCATTTACTATGTAGTTTTTAAACTCATTATACTCTGCAAAGTGAGGGGCATTATGTGCACAGTTTTTTATAGTGTCATACTGCTCTTTCAATTCCTGAGGGACCTTTCTTGAAGCAAAAACCGGAGCGATCTTCTCTTTTAACTCTTTTGTAGTCCCCACCTCGTCCACATAAAGACGTGCAAGTTCTCCGATCTCGGCATCTGCAAAACCGACATAGCGGGAAAGCTCTTTTGCATCCATCATTTTCAGGTGCTCCTTATTGATCTCTTTAAGTCTGTCAATATTGAACTCTACAGGTTTTTTTGAGACTTTGGAAAGGTCAAAGAACTCTACAGCTTCTTCAAGTGTAAAGATCTCTTTTGGTGTTTCATTGCCGATTGATATTAAATAATTTGCAATTGCTTCTGGAAGGTATCCCTGTTCTAAAAGCGACTTGATAGAGATATCACTTAAAACATTCGGTATGTGTGCGTACTCAACCTCTTTGTTATACTTCAATTCCGCTCTTACATATGCTTGTTTTGGAGCATTTTCAAGAAGTTCTTCCCCCTCAACAACCAAAGAGATATCACTCAGCATATCATCAACCGCAGATGCAAAGTCCGGCATTGGCGTTTTGTCCTGTTTTAACAGCATAAAGCTATCGATCGTATCAGCTTTAAATGTACACTCTCCGAGTATATGGTCTTTGATAGTGATATTCTTAGTAGGTCTGTGGATACGTACCGTAAAAGGGTTGGTGTTATCTATAACCAATTCAGCTGGCAAATTGGCACAAGCATCGTCATACATATAAGGCTTATTGGCAGCTTCTGCTTCATCTATCTTCTTTTGAATCCAGTCAGGAGAGCAGAAACAAGAAAACGCTTTTTTCTCATGTAAAAGCTGTAATGCCATAGTGGAATGGAAACGGAAGTTTTGACTTTGATGGATCGTTTGCGTGTATCTAATCCCAAAAAGATCAAGAATGTCGAGGTATTCTTTATCTTTACCTTCTATATTGTTTCTTTTACTTGTATCATCAAGTCTTACAATTAGGTTCTCTTTACGCTGCTGAGCAACGATAAAGTTCATTAGAGCAACTCTTAAGTCCCCAAGCTCCATATCGCGAGTAGGGCTGAAAGCAAATCTTAACATTCATATTCCTGCATTTTTTTTGGAATTTTATCAAGTTTTCGCTAATAAAGCTACTAAATGAAGATCCCATAAGTTCTAATTTGATAAAATAGCGCTACTATAAAGTTTTTTTATTAAAAGGTTTAAACAAGAATGAGTGAAAACAAAGATTTTTTACGTACAATAGTTCAAGAAGACTTAAAATCAGGCAAATATAAAGAGGTGGTTACACGCTTTCCTCCTGAGCCAAACGGATTCCCGCATATTGGACATGCTAAATCTATCGCTATAAACTTTGGTATCGCACGTGATTTTAACGGTCGCTGTCATCTGAGAATGGATGATACAAATCCGACTACGGAAGATACAAAATATGTTGAGGCTCTGAAAGATGCCGTACAGTGGCTAGGTTACGAATGGGATGAACATGTACGTTTTACATCTGACTATTTTCCAAAACTGTATGAATATGCTCAAGAGCTTATCAAAATGGGCAAAGCGTATGTTGACTCTCTGAACGAAGAGGAGATGCGCGAGTACCGTGGTACTATAACAGAACCGGGACGCCGCAGCAAATACGCAGATCGCAGCGTCGAAGAGAACCTTGACCTTTTAGAGAGAATGAAAAAAGGTGAGTTTAAAGACGGTGAACATGTTCTTCGTGCAAAGATCGATATGTCTGCGGCAAATATGAAGATGCGTGATCCTATTTTATACCGTATCAGACATGCTCATCACTATAGAGCAGGGGATGAGTGGTCGATCTACCCTTTATATGATTTTGGTCACTGTTTATCCGACTATATCGAAGGGGTAACCCATTCGATCTGTACATTGGAATTTGAGAACAACCGTGAAGTTTACGACTGGGTTATCGATACTTTAGGGCTTGAACCGCCACGTCCTTATCAGCATGAATTTGCAAGACTTGCCATCAACTACACAGTTATGAGTAAAAGAAAACTCTTAGAGTTAGTTAACGAGGGGAAAGTTGGTGGATGGGATGATCCAAGACTGCCTACGATTGCGGGGTATAGAAGAAGAGGGTACACTCCCGAATCTATTTTGAATTTCTGTGATACGATAGGTATTGCAAAAGCAAACTCAACTGTTGATGTTTCACAATTAGAGTTTTGTATAAGAGACGATCTTAACAAAAAAGTACCGCGTGTTATGGCTGTTCTTGATCCTCTTAAAGTGACGATTGAAAACTATGACGGTGATGAAGAACTGGAAGCATCATACTATCCTGAAGATGTACCAAAAGAGGGTACAAGAAAGATCCCTTTCTCCCGTACAATCTATATCGATCGTGAGGATTTTTCTGAAAACCCTCCAAAAGGATACTTCCGCTTAACCCCTGATCAGCCGGTACGTCTAAAACATGCTTACATTATCACATGTAAAGAGGTTATCAAAGATGCAGACGGTAACATAGTAGAGATCAAAGCTGAGTACAACTCTAAGTCTAAAAGCGGACAAGATACCAGCGGAATTAAAGTAAAAAGTGCTATCCAATGGGTAGATGCCGTATCTGCTAAAAAAGTAGAAGTAAGACTATATGATAGACTATATAAAAATGAAGCACCGGAGACAATTGAGGATCTCAATCCTGACTCTTTAAAAATTATAAAAGATGCTTTAATAGAACCTGCTGTAATCATAGAAAAACCTGATGAGAGATATCAGTTTGAAAGAGAAGGGTACTTTTATGCCGATCCTATTGATTATACTAATGAAAAACCTGTATTTAACAAGATCGTAGGTCTTAAAGATTCTTGGGGTAAAAAAGAGAAACAAAAAGCACCAAGAGGGGAACGTAAACCTCAAGCTAAAAAAGTTCAAGTTGACGGTGAAGTTGAACCTATGACTGCAGCCGAGCAAGCACTTTTCGACAGATACACTACTGAACTAAAACTCAATAATATGGTTGCTGATATATTGGCTAGAGATAAGCAGCTTTCAGACTTTTATCTTGAAGCGATAAGTTTATCTACAGTCAATCCAAATCCGGTTGGACTCGCCAATATAGTCACAAATGAGGTAGCAAGAGAACTAAAAGACAAATCGAGGGATCAACTAAAATATAACCCTGTACAAATAGCTGAGCTCTCAAAAATGGTTGATGACGGAACTATCTCAAACAAGATTGCAAAGCAAGTGTTTGAAGAGATGGCAAAATCGGGAGAAAACCCAGCACAAATTGTTGAAGAGAAAGGGCTGGTTCAAATCAGTGATACAAGTGTTATCGAGCCTATTATCGACGATATAATTGCGAAAAATCCAGATAATGTAGAGAAGTTTAAAGCGGGAAATAAAAAACTTCTAGGTTTCTTTGTAGGGCAGGTTTTAAAAACTACAGGCGGCAAAGCAAATCCAAAAGTGGTCAATGAACTTGTAGCTAAAAAATTACAATAATAACTCAATATAAACCGGTTTTACACCGGTCTATATATTCTTATGCTAAAAACAATATTTAAAGTTTTATATAACCTTGTTTTGCTTTATAAAATTGAAATTTGATTGTTAAAAAAGGAGAATGTTTGGTGACCCCAAGGAGACTCGAACTCCTGTAACATGGATGAAAACCATGGATCCTAACCGCTAGACGATGGGGCCAAAAGGCTCAACTTGTTTTGTTGAGCCGAAATTATATAGAATATATACTTAAAATAATATTAAATATATCGTCTTCTCAATATTAATCGTAAAAACTACGTAAAGCTCTAATAATCACAGCATTTTTAGAGATACTTTCAGCTTTTGCGTTATCGTTTACTTCATCATAAAGATCGAGTGGAAGTGATATAGAGAATGTTTTTGTTTCAACTTTTCTCTTTTTTGTAACCATAGAAACAACATTACCGAGTAGGTCGATAATCTTTTTAGTGTCGATAGGTTTTTGGATAAAGCTGTTTACACCAACTTCGATAGATTCTGAGATCTTTTCCATATCGTTACTTGCAGAGATAACGATGATGATCTGATCTTTATTCATCTCTCTGATTTTACGAGAAAGCTCAATACCGTCCATACCAGGCATAATGATATCTACGAAAACGATATCCGGCTTTTTCTTTTTATATTCATCTAATGCACTTTCACCATCAAAGCAAGAGCTAACATCAGAAAAAAAGTTTTTAAATGTAGAACTTAACAGTTCGTTTGTAACCTTTTCGTCTTCAACGATCAAGGCTGTCATTTTTTTTGTTTGTTCCGTTAACTTCACTAAGTCCATATTGTTCATTATTAGTTCCTTGAAATATATTTTGTATATTATAGCGAGAATTAGTTAATGTTATTAACAAAATGAAACAAATTACTATTTTGTTTTAAATTGTTCCAACCATTCTTTGTCAGCTTCCCTTGAAGCCTCTTTTTGATCTAAAAGGGAGTCTATGATACCAATAAGCGTTTTTTCGTCCATAAACTCTAAAAGAGCAGGGTTGATAGCAGTTTGCGGTGTACCTTCATAACTGTTAAGTAAATTTTGTATATCCAGAATAAGTTGTTTTTTTCTTTCCATTAATGGTTCCCTTTGATAATCTACAATAGTGTGAAACTATACATAATAAAAGTGAATTTACGGTTAAAAACCTATTGTAAATATATTTTGGTTAACATAATGTATATTCTCTTGAAAAATATTATTGAGGTTTGAGCTTGATTCTGTCTAATATCTATCTGATATTAGTTAATTTGAGTTTGTTTGCTTATTATGAAGCAAGAAAGGCATAACGCTAAGCCGAGTTTTGTTTTCTAAAGAAACATTTTTGCTAAGCAAAAAGCGGTTCCCTTGTTTTGATAGCATTAATCTACTACACAATTTACATCGTGTCTCTAGCGAAGCAATAGCAATTGTAAGACGCTAACCATCTGCTTCTTGCTGCCATGTTGGGTTTACAAGCTCTCTATGTTGCCATAAAGACTGGTGGTCTCTTACACCACCTTTTCACCTTTACCATATAAAATGGAAGTAATATTTCTGTTGCACTTTCCCTCGTATTACTACGGCCATTCGTTAAATGGAACACTGTCTTACAGCAGCTCGGACTTTCCTCTTGAATCTCTCAAGTAACTATCTCGTTATGCCTGCAAAATGATACTCAAATAAAGATTTAATACCACTTATTTCACATATGAACACTTGTTCTTTTTGTGCTTTTAATATATGAACACATGTTCATTTTAAATAAGAGTAAATTAACAATTGTTCATATATAATTCTATAGATATGAACAATTGTTAATATGTACAAAAAAAGGAGTTTAAATGCCTGAAAACAGGGATATTCAAAAAAGAAGCGGTACGAAAGAGAAGATACTAAAAGTAGCGACCACCCTCTTCTCAAATAACGGTTATAAAGCCACAAGTGTAAGAAAAATTGCTTCAGAAGTCGGAATCAGAGAGAGTGCTTTGTATAACCATTTTAAAAATAAAGAAGCGATCTTTTTAGAGGTAGCAAAGAGTATCTTTAGCACCCCATTCTCTTTTAACGAAGATGAAATCAAAGAGTTAGCCATTAGAGGAAAAGCTTTTTTGCAAAAGTTTGCGATGCAGTATAAGATGCTTACATTTGATAAAAAGAGCGAAAGTATGTTTAGACTACTCATCATAGAGCTTATGCAAAATAATGAGCTTAGAGAGCAGTTTATGACTCAGTTCCACCATAACAACATTAAAACGCTCTCAGAGGCTTTTTTTATCATGATGCAAAATAACCTGATAAAGTCTAACGATCCTATGATGATCTCATATGAGTTTCTGTCCACCCTCTTCTATATAAGGTTTCAGATCACCCTGCTTCGTTTTGATAAAAAGTCTGCAGATTCACTTTCAACACAGTTTGAAAAACATGTTGAGTTTTTCTGGGACAGTATAAAAGTTTAGATATTATTTAATATTAAAAGAGTCTATAAAAAAAGGCAACTCCTAAGATGGAGCTGCCTTATGCAATGTGCATTAAACTTATTTAGCTAATGCTTCTTTTGCGTATTTTTCACCTAAGTCATAAGCTTTTTTATTCGCTTCGTGAACTTTGGCAGGAACTTTAGAAAGCATAACTTCGATTAAGTGATCTCTATCTAAAGGTTTTACGATCGTATTTGCGATTGCAAGAGCTACAACAGATTGAGTAATTACGTTACCAACCTCTTCTTTTGCAATTGTAATAATAGGAATCTCAATGATATTCCATTTTTTACGATCTTCATCAGTTGGGTGTACAAGGTATGGATCTACAACGATAGTTCCACCAGGAGTTACACCATCTTTGAAAAGTGCGTAACTTTTCTCTGCAACTGAAAGCATGAAATCAACTTCACCGTCATTTGCATACGGGTAAAAGATCTCATCATCATCCAAAGTGATATCAACAACCGTTGGTCCACCACGAACTTGAGATGTGTATGTTGCAGTTTTTAAACCGTAACCACCAGCTTTGATTTTTGCAGCAGCGAAAATCTCTCCTGCAAGAAGAACACCTTGTCCACCAACACCTGTAAATCTCATTATTTGTCTAGCCATTGTGTGTTCTCCTTGTTATATTTTTTTCTCAAAATCATCTTGAGTGATTTTTGAACGTTTACCTTGATGCACAGCTTGAATATCTGCATACATGTCACAGTATTCTCTTACCTCTTTATCCTCTTTTAATACACCAGTTGGAAGAAGGTTTACTTTTTCCTCTTCAGGTAGTGCATCATACTTTTTCTTAGGCATCGTAATACTGTCAATCCACTCTAAGTTTTGCATAGCAGATTGCATTTTGTTTTTACGTCCAAGGTTAATGTGACAGTTAGATAAAATATCTAAATAAGCAAAACCTCTGTGTTGTAAAGCTTTTACGAAAACTTTTTCAAGTTTTTTCGGATCAAGCATAGACTCACGTGCAACAAAAGAAGCACCGGCAGCGATACCAAGAGCAGCTGCATCAAAAGTTGGATCGATATTACCAGCTTTTTGAGAAACTGTCCACATACCCTGAGGAGTAGTTGGAGAAGTTTGTGAGTTTGTTAAACCGTAAATGAAGTTATTGATAATAATTAAAGTGATATCAATATTTCTTCTTGCACCGTGAATAGTATGGTTACCGCCGATAGCAAGTGCATCACCGTCACCGGCTACACATACTACATATTTGTCTGGATGAACAAGCTTAATACCAGTAGCAAAAGCAACTGTTCTACCGTGTGTAGTGTGTACAGTATTGAAGTCTACATAAGACGAGAAACGTCCTGAACAACCAATACCAGAAACAACACATACGTCATTTTGGTCAATACCAAGTTTGTCAACTGCACGGATGAATGCTTTTAAAATAACACCATCACCACAACCCCAACACCAAAGTGTCGGCATCTTTTCAAGTCTTAAATATTTATCGTAATTAAATGCCATCTTAGAATACCTCTTTTACTTTTTCTACAATTTCATAAGGAGAAAGTGCTCTACCGTTTACTTTGTATAGACCTTCAATATCCAGTCTACCAGATACACGCTCAATCTCTTCAGTATATTGTCTAATATTTAACTCAACACAAAGAACATTTTTGATCTTGTCAGTATGTTTTTTAATTGTTTCCGCTGGACTTGGCCATAAAGTAATAGGACGGAATAGACCCGCTTTAATACCGTCAGCTCTTAAGTGACGAATAGCCTCTTTAGCTGCAAGAGAAACAGAACCGTAAGCGATAAGAAGTACTTCACCCTCTTCTCCAGTTAAGTCATCCATCATAAACTCTTCATTATGTTCGATCTCGTCAGTATGCATCATAACCTTGTCTTCAAGACGTTGGATAAGCTTACGACAAGTCTCAATCTCTTCAGTTGGGAATCCCATAGCATCATGGTGAAGACCTGTAAAGTGGTATCTATACCCTTGAAACATTGGGTTAAGCACTGCCGGTTGATCAGCTTCACACTCATACGGTTTATAATCTTCCGGAGCACCGTCAAAAGTTTTACGCGGAACGATTCCAGCTTTTACATCTTCCACAGTAGGAATCATAGCTTTACCGTGCATGTGACCGATAGTCTCATCTAAAAGAACAAATACCGGCTGCATAAATCTGTCAGCTAAGTTGAATGCTCTTACAGTTTCAGTATAACACTCAGCTAAGTTACCCGCACATAATGTGATCGAACGGTAGTCACCGTGAGATGGGTTTTTCGCCTGACGAATGTCACCTTGTGATACACGAGTTGGAAGACCAGTTGAAGGACCACCACGCATAACGTTTACAACTACTAAAGGAACCTCTGCCATTTGAGCAAGACCTAAGTTTTCAGCTTTTAGTGAAATACCAGGACCTGAAGTCGCAGTAAGTGTACGAACACCAGCCATACCAGCACCTGCAGCTGCAGCTACACCGGCAATTTCATCTTCCATCTGAATTGCAGTACCGCCTACAGCAGGTAACAAGTCAGAGATTGTGTGCATTACTTCCGATGAAGGAGTAATTGGGTAACCCCCGAAAAATCTACATCCAGCATCAACTGCTGCAATTGCAGCTAAGTCATTACCAGTTGAAATTACTTCTCTTAATGCCATTACTTAACTCCTTGTTGATCTAGAGACATATAGTTGTTTGCAACTATTTTTGCTTGACGCTCTTTAGCATCATCAGTTAATTTTGCAAACTTATGTTCTTTTTTACTTGCTACATAGATAGCAAAATCCGGACATGTGAGCTCACACTCGTTACATCCGATACAAGCCTCAGGATGATCAATAGAGATCATTGCACCTAAAGTCGATGTTGAATCGTATCTCATACCTAATACACCTGATGGACATACAGATACACAGATATCACATGCTTTACAATTGGCAGTATTTACCCATACTGGATCATTGTTTACATTTTCAGTCATTCCACTTCCCATTTGTTCTCCTCTTGTCAAATACAAATCTAGTTCGTATGTTACTCTTAGTAATAAAAGATTATCTAAGTTTTATTAATTTTCTCATTAATTGTGCTGTTATCGCTCTAGCAGTGTATAAAATAGTTACACTTTACCAGAGCTCACACGAAAAAGTCTTACTTGCCTAAAACTTCTGCTACCGCTTTACCAATCTCTGCAGGTGATACAACAACTTTAACACCAGCAGCTTCTAAAGCATCCATTTTCTCTTTTGCAGTACCAGCTGAACCAGATACAATAGCTCCGGCATGACCCATACGTTTCCCTTTAGGAGCAGTTTGACCAGCGATGAAAGCTACCACAGGTTTAGTGATATTTTCTTTGATGAACTTAGCAGCTTGAATCTCTAAATCCCCACCGATTTCTCCGATCATTACAATCGCTTCAGTCTCAGGATCTGCTTCAAACATCGGTAAAAGTTGTTTGTATGAAAGACCGATAATAGGGTCTCCACCAATACCAACTGCAGTTGTAATACCATAACCTTCGTTACATACTTGATTTGCACCTTCATAAGTTAATGTACCAGACTTAGAGATAAGTCCAACATTCCCTTTTTTGAAGATCATACCAGGCATGATACCGATTTTACACTCTTCAGCAGTGATGATACCAGGACAGTTTGGCCCGATAGTTTTCATATTGTGTTTTGTAGCATAAGCTTTTGCAGCTTGCATATCACGTACAGGAGCACCTTCAGTGATCACAACAGCCAGTTCGATCCCTGCGTCAGCAGCTTCCATTACAGCATCTGCAACAAATGCAGGTGGAACGAAGATCATAGATACTGTAGCACCCGTTGCACTTACAGCTTCTTTTACAGTATTGAAAACCGGTTTACCAAGGTGCTCTTGACCACCCTTGTTCGGTGTAACACCACCAACAATCTGTGTACCATACGCTAAACATTGCTCAGCGTGGAAAGTTCCCTCTTTACCAGTGAACCCTTGAACGATAACTTTTGTATCTTTATTTACTAAAATACTCATCTATATTACTCTCCTTTCGCTGCAGCTACCGCTTTTGCAGCACCGTCTGCTAAATCTGTTGCAGCTATTACATTTTCGATACCTGCATTGTTAAGTATCTCTGCTGCTTCAGGTGCGTTAGTACCGTCAAGTCTTACAACAACAGGTACGTGTACATCAGTAAGCTTAGTAGCTTCTAAGATACCGTTTGCAATACGATCACATCTAACGATACCACCGAAGATATTTACGAAAATTGCTTTAACATTTGGGTTTTTAAGAATGATTTCAAAACCTTTTGCAACAGTCTCAGCATTAGCTCCGCCCCCTACGTCTAGGAAGTTTGCGGGAGTTCCACCCATATAGTTAATCGTATCCATAGTACCCATTGCAAGACCTGCACCGTTTACCATACAACCGATTTCACCGTCAAGTGATACATAAGAAAGACCATAGCGGCTTGCTTCTCTCTCATCAGGATCCTCTTCAGAGATGTCACGCATATCTTCGATATCCGGGTGACGTCCAAGAGCTGAATCATCAAATCCCATTTTACCGTCTAGTGCTAGGAAGTCCCCTGCCCCAGTTTTGATAAGCGGGTTGATCTCGATTAACTCTGCATCATTTTCTAAATAAAGCTTGTAGAGTTTAGAAGCAAAGTCAATAAATTTTCTTTGTTCATTTTTGTCAGTAATTCCAAGACCGAATACTAATTCACGTCCGTGGAAACCTTGAAAACCAACAGCAGGATCTACTGCAACTTTGATGATCTTCTCAGGAGTCTCTTCAGCTACCTTTTCGATCTCCATACCACCTTCAGTAGAAGCCATGATAACAGGCATCTCTTTAGCACGATCAAGTACTACACCAAGATAAAGTTCATCTTTAATGTCAGCACCCTCTTCGATGTAAACTTTTTGTACAAGTTTACCCTCTGGACCAGTTTGGTGCGTTACCAGCTGCATACCTAAGATCTCAGATGCAAGTTCTTTTACCTCTGCATGAGATTTAGCAAGCTTAACACCGCCTCCAAGACCACGTCCACCAGCGTGAATTTGAGCTTTAACAACCCAAATGTCTCCACCAAGCTCTTGAGCATTCAAAAAAGCTTGCTCAGGCGTGTTTGCCACTATACCTTTAGGTGTAGGGACACCATATTTAGCAAAAATCTGTTTTGCTTGATATTCATGTATATTCATTTATTCTCCTTGTTTTAAAGTGGACGTTACGCCTTTGGCGCAATCATCTCCTGAGGTTTTACATATTCATCAAACTGCTCTGCAGTTAAAAGACCAAGCTCTATAGCCGTCTCTTTTAATGTAGAGTTGTTTTTATGTGCAGTTTTTGCTATTTTTGCCGCATTTTCATAACCGATATGAGGGTTAAGTGCTGTTACTAACATAAGTGAATCGTGTAAGAAATGATCAATTTTTGCTTCATTTGGCATAATACCAACTGCTGCGTTATCATTAAATGAGATCATAGAATCACTTAAGAGTCTTACAGATTGTAAGAAGTTGTAAGCGATTACAGGCTTGAAAACATTAAGTTCAAAGTTCCCTTGTGATGCTGCAAAACCGATTGTTGCATCATTCCCCATAACTTGACAAGCAACCATAGTAACTGCTTCAGATTGTGTAGGGTTTACTTTACCAGGCATAATAGATGAACCTGGTTCATTTGCCGGAATCTCTATCTCGCCAAGACCACATCTAGGACCCGATGCCAACCATCTCACATCATTTGCGATCTTCATCATATCTGCAGCGAGTGCTTTTAAAGCACCGTGAGCATATACAAGTGCATCGTGAGAAGTTAAAGCATGAAATTTATTTGGAGCTGTAATAAAGTCATGACCGGTTAACTCTGATAATTTTTTTGCAACTCTCTCACCGAGTTCAGGGTGAGCGTTAAGTCCTGTACCAACAGCAGTTCCGCCAAGAGCCAGTTCACGAACAGCTTCTAGTGAATCTTTTGCCATCTTTTCAGATTTTGTAAGCATCTCAACCCATCCGCTGATCTCTTGACCAAGTGTAAGCGGTGTAGCATCTTGAAGGTGTGTACGTCCTATTTTTACGACATTTGAAAAAGCTTCAGATTTTGCTTGTAAAGTCGCTTTTAATTTTGCGATCGCAGGTAAAAGCTGCTCTTCAACTGCAATTACAGAAGCTACATGTAATGCAGTCGGATATGTATCATTAGACGATTGTGACTTGTTTACATCATCATTCGGGTGAACAAGCTTCTCTTTTCTAAAGTCACCGCCTAAAATCTCAGTAGCACGGTTTGCAAGCACTTCGTTGTTGTTCATGTTTGACTGTGTACCTGAACCTGTTTGCCATACTACTAGAGGATAATTTCCGTCAAGTTTTCCGGCAAGCATATCATCAGCAGCCTGAGCGATAGCATCAGCTTTTTTAGCATCAAGCTTACCAAGGTCTTTATTTACTAAAGCGACAGCTTTTTTAAGATAAGAAAACCCTCTAGTGATCTCGTACGGCATCTTCTCTTCGCCGATTTTAAAGTTTTGGATAGATCTTTGTGTTTGGGCTGCCCAGTATGCATCTACCGGAACTTCCATTTCGCCCATTGTATCTTTTTCTATACGTGTAGTCATTAACTATTTCCCTTCAAAAAATTTATTTTTATTTAACGTGTCGATTAGTGTTTGAACAGAATCACAAGATCTTTTGAACATATCTTGCTCCTTTTGATCTAACGTTACTTCGATGATCTTTTCAGCACCTTTGGCACCAAGCATTACAGGTACTCCTGAAACAACATCACTGTAACCATACTCACCGTCAAGATAAACTGCACAAGGATGGATCTGTTTTGTGTCTTTAAGGATCGCATCTACCATGATCGCTGTTGATTTTGCAGGTGCATAATAAGCCGAACCTGTCTTTAGATGACTAACGATCTCTGCACCACCGTGACGTGTACGATCAACGATCTCTTCGATCTCGGCTTGGCTCAGTACGTCTGAAAGAGGTACACCCGCTACAGTTGAGTATCTTGGTAGCGGAACCATATCATCACCGTGACCACCCATTACCGACGCACGGATTTGACCGCCACCGTATCCTAGTTTTTCCTGAATAAATGCTGCCATTCTCGAACTATCTAAAATACCAGCCATACCGATTACACGGCTTCTGTCAAACCCACTCTCTTTAAGTGCTACGTAAGTCATCGCGTCAAGCGGATTAGAGACCATGATTACTACAGCGTTTGGAGAGTATTTCGCAACCCCTTGAATAACATCTTTAGTGATATTTGCATTTGTCATAAGAAGATCATCTCTACTCATTCCCGGAAGTCTAGGGCTCCCTGCAGTAACAACAACAACATCACAATCAACTAAATCCGAAATATCCTCTGCAACACTTACAACAGTGTGGCTTCTAACAGCAGATGCAGCTTGAGACATATCTAAAGCTTTCCCTTTAGCTACATCGATTTTATTATCACGTAAGATAATCTCATGACAAGATCCAAGCATCGCGAGTGAGTAAGCTACTGTAGCTCCAACATTACCAGCTCCTACTATTCCTACTCTTTTACCTTGATTCATTTACGCTCCTTGATATTATTTACTATGACACACATTAGATACACTTAAACAACATGTGCGAACACATAACACTTAAGTATACTACGTGCCATATTAAGGTGAGATTATTTTCACCTTTTTTATAAAACACCTTAGGTTATTTCATAAAAAAAGTGAAAACCACATGCAAAAAGCATGTAGTTCTCTCTCAAACGAAACTATATAGAATCGATAATAGCGTTTAATGTAGGAGATGGACGCATAGCTTTTTCAGCTTTTGCATCATCCGGGTGGAAATAACCACCGATATCTTGCGCTTTACCCTCTACAGAAAGTAACTCTTCTAAGATTTTGTCTTCATTTTCTTCTAGTTGTTTAGCAACAGGAGCGAATTTAGCTGCTAATTCTGCATTGTCAGATTCAGCAAGAGCTTTTGCCCAGTACTCAGCTACGAAGAAGTGAGAAGCTTTATTGTCAGGCTCTCCACATTTTCTTGAAGGAGCTTTATTGTTCTCAAGGTAACCGTTGTTTGCAGCGTCAAGACCAGCTGTTACAGCAGCTAGTTTGTCAGAGTTGTGTTTCTGAGCGATAAATCTTAAAGACTCTGCAAGTGCTAAGAACTCACCAAGTGAATCCCAACGTAAGTGACCCTCTTCTAAGAATTGGTCAACGTGTTTAGGAGCAGAACCACCGGCACCTGTTTCATATAGTCCACCACCAGCTAATAATGGTACGATAGATAACATTTTTGCAGATGTACCAAGCTCTAAAATTGGATACATATCAGTCAAGTGGTCACGAAGTACGTTACCAGTTACAGCGATAGTATCTTCACCTTTACGGATACGTGTATTTGTGAAACGTGTAGCATCTGTAACGTTCATGATTTGGATATCTAAACCAGACGTGTCGTGATCTTTTAAGTATTTGTTTACTTTTTTGATCATTTCAGCATCGTGAGCACGGTTTTCATCTAACCAGAATACTGCAGGGATACCTTCAATACGAGTTCTTTCAACAGTTAAACGAACCCAGTCTTTGATCGGAATATCTTTAGCACGAGACATTCTCCAGATATCACCAGCTTCACAATCAAAGCTCATTAGCTCTGTACCGTCTTGGGCAGTAACAGTTACTTTACCAGCTTCAGGAAGCTCGAAAGTTGTAGGGTGAGAACCGTATTCTTCAGCTTTTTGAGCCATAAGACCGATGTTTTGCATAGTCCCCATAGTAGTTACGTCGAACTGACCGTTTTTAACACAATCAGCTACCATCTCTTCATGGAACATTGCGTAAGTAGAATCAGGGATAACAGCGATAGTCTCTTCTGCGTTATCGTGTCTGTCCCACTGCTTACCACCTTCACGAACAACAACAGGCATTGATGCATCGATAATGATGTCGTTTGATGCGTTGAAGTTTGTTTGGTTCTTACGTGAATCTACCATAGCAATTTTCGGAGCATCAGCTTCTACAACTGCTTGGAATGCCGCTTTGATCTCAGCTTCTTTAGCATGACCAGCGATTTTTTTCTCTAAGTCACTCATACCTTGGTTAGGGTTTACCTCTAACTCTTTGAAAACGTCAGCATATTTTTTAAATACGTCTTCGAAAAAGATCTCGAAACCGTGACCAAACATAATAGGGTCAGAGATTTTCATCATAGTAGCTTTTAAGTGAAGTGACCAGATAAGACCCTTCTCTTTTGCTTCATCGATAGTTTTTCTGTAAAAATCACGTAAAGCATTTACAGACATGAAAGTACCGTCAAGGATTTCACCGTCAAGTGCATCGATAGTTTTAAGCTCTTTACCGTTTAAAGCGATAGTAACTTTTTGGCCCTTTTCCATAGTAACAGATTTTTCATTACCGTAAAAATCACCGTTTCCAGCCATGTGAGCTACAGTAGCTTTAGAGTTTTCAGCATAAGGCTTTAATCTGTGTGGATTGTTCTTAGCAAAGTTTTTAACTGCTTTAGCAGCACGACGATCAGAGTTACCTTCACGAAGAACCGGGTTAACAGCAGAACCTAAACAAACACTATATTTAGCTTGAATTGCTTCTTCCTCTGCATTTGCAGGATTTTCCGGATAGTTAGGGATATCATATCCTTGACTTTGAAGCTCAGCGATACAATCTTTAAGCTGACCTACAGAAGCAGAAATGTTAGGAAGCTTAATAATGTTTGCATCATCTTGTAACACTAACTTACCAAGTTTCGCTAAATTGTCTTCTGCTAGACCCATAGCAGCTAAAACTCTACCTGCAAGTGAAATATCTGAAGTTTCAACTTCAACACCTGCTTCTTTAGTAAACGCATTTACGATCGGTAAAAGTGAATACGTTGCTAAAGCCGGTGCTTCATCAATTTTTGACCAAATAATTTTTGACATATCATGTCCTTCTGTTTATTTTTAATCCACAAGCAGCATATGGATTTTTCAAGTTTAATGATAGCACTAAGATTGGCAATATTGACAAAGCTTTCTAAAACATTACGCTTATTTTTTAAAATGTTTCATTTGGTAGCATTTCGCACATTTCTAATATGTGTAGAATAGTTACACGAGAAGTTGTGGGTCCCCTCTTTTGACTTCATAAAATAGAGATAGTCTGTTTTTGCCGGAAATATTGCTGCACGTATAGCATCTAAGCTGACATTACAAATGGGAATTTTCGGAACACCTTTATAGATATATGTATTGTAAATAGACTTATCGTTTCTAATTCTATAGGGTGTAACTCTTTGGTGAGAGTACTTTCCATAGTTTAAACTTCCGTCCATCTGCAGCTTCATCCCCTTTTTCAGTCTATTGTAGATCACCGAGCTTACCAGTGGCATCTCCTCATTGTTTGCAGACTCCTTTTGGATTACAGATGCAATACTCAAGTAGCGGAACCATTTTGTCTCATTATAAGTTCCAAACACTTTATATGAAAACTCCTGCATCTTCTGCTGTGAGAGTTGCAGTAAAAGGGCTATCAATTTTTTTTCCGTGATCCCCATAGGTATCTTATAAGTGTTGGGTACAAGTACACCCTCGGGAAGCGGGGCCTGTTTAGCAAACTCCTCCTGAAGAGTTTTAAAATCCAGGCTAAGCTCTTTTGATAACTCCTCTAAAAATATATATGTTGTCTCACCGGGGATAAGTGTTACGTTTTGTAGTGCTGCTTTTGCCGTTGTGAGTTTGTATAAAAAATCCCCTTTTCTGCTTAAAGTAGTACCGATCTCGATCCATCCGCTTTGCGGGCTTCCGATAATACGTAACAGGTAGGAATCAAGTTTAGATACATTATAGTTTTTGTCCTGCAAGTGTGTTATAATTTTATTAATAGAGCCCTGCGGAATATAGAGAACTTTCTGGGTTTGAATAGGCTTATTTAGGTAGTACATGAAAGATACAATAATAATCAATACAATATCCAAGATCCACTCTGCAATTGTCAGCTTCTTATCTTTCATATTATTAACTCTTTTTTTTGGATTTATCGTTCTTCAAAATGGTTTATATCTTGAAAATTTTTCAATATCAAATATTAGTATAAAAAAGCTTTATCTAAAATGGGATGATAAACTCAATCTTTATGTAGAACAGCTTGCTTTCAAGCCTTCCGAGGAATCTTCAGAAAGTGAACTCTCAGTAAAAAAACTCAAGTTATACAGCAAAAGCTTTTACCATACGCTGCACCTTTGTGATTCGATAACGATAAGTAAACTTCAACTTGGCACGCTTCAAGGGGAGCTGCAGTACAGATCGGGACAAAAGATGAAACTCTCACTCCACTCAAAAGATCTCAACCTCAAAGCACAGCTGGCAATGCAAAAGCAGTATGCCCAGCTCCATTTAGATCGTCTTCAAATGCCTGAAATTGAAGCAAACGGAGATCTTTATCTTGACCTTGACACTTTAAAGAGTTTTTCAAAGCTCAACTTTTCGATCAACCATGATGCAAACTTTACTCTTTATACAGGTGCAGATACAAAACAGCTCCATTATAAAGCACTCTTTCACAATCCTATAAAAGATATAAAATCTATTTTAGAACCTATCCCCTTCCCTAAAGAATCCCGCTATTGGATCTTTGATGCTATCGACGCAAAGAGCTTAACTATCACCTCTTTAGATGGTGATCTTGCATTTGACAACCTGACAGAGGGATATAAACAAGTTCACATCCTTGGTTCTTTAAACAAACTAAATTACCTTTATAACCGTAAACTAGATGCGATCCATACGGCCCATACAGACCTGGAGTTTAAAAAAGGAGTTTTATATATACGTCCACAGGGGGCAACCACGTACAACTTTGATCTCCAAAAAAGCTGGTTAAAGATCGACTTTACCAAAAGACAGGAGCTTCTTAGCCTCTTTTTAAATTTTACACCTGCAGTCAATAAAGATATTCTATACCTGTTAAATACGTACAAGATCAAGCTACCTATCAAACAAAACAGTGGAAGTGTCAAAACAAAACTCAAACTTGCCGTCAATCTGCATACTTTGAGTGTAGATGCACAGGGTACCTTTACGATCGAAAAAGGGAACTTCCGCTACCTTGGAGAGGATATAGATGTAAAAAATCTCAAACTCAAACTCAAAAACTACGATATCCAAGTAAAAAATATGCTGGCTAGTTACAAAAACATTATAGATGCGAAGGTTGATATCAAATACAATGCCAAAGAATCTCAAGGGGATGTAAAGTTTAAAATAACGAAATGCCGTCCCCTGAAACAACTTCAACTTGCAAAAAAACCGCTTGAAGCTGTCTACTATATAGATAAAGAACAAGATATACTCTCGATCGACAACTCTTCGTGGCTCTACAACAAGTTAAAACTTAATGTAGACAAACTTGATATCCCTCTAGATATAAATACACTTAAAGCTGAACTACCTGCGAGCTATTTTACGCTTGAGGATGTTACCAACGGTTTTATATCCGGAGAAGTTGATCTCAAAAGTATGTTTGCTGATTTTGATCTTGATATTTTAAACTTTCACTATAGCGGAATCAAGTCTACACTCTCGAATACCCCATTTAAACTTCAATATAAGGACAGCCGTTTATCCCTTAAAGCACTTGATAATATTTACTTAAAAGTGGTTAACAGCGATCTTCGTATCTCAAATTTCAACCTCTACCTCAAAGATGACACACTCCATATGGATAATGTGCCAGTATTGTTTGGAAAGTTTACAAACGTCGATGTTGATGGACGCTACAACCTTCAAACAAACAAAGCACACTTTAGTCTGCACAACCTTATAGTAAGAAGCCCTCAAAATTCTAAAATTCTTTATCGTGACGATCGGGCTGTATTAAACACTTCAATAGATGACGGTGTGCTTAAGATCAAGTCTAACGAACATCGTGCAATTTTTACTATTGACGATAAAAAATGGTCACTACAGGTAAATTCACTTAAAAACCTTTATAAACAGTCCCCTTTTATAAAAAAATATCATCTTAATGAAGGGACATTGAAAGTTTATAAAAAACTCAATGATGATACGACGAAATTTCAAGCTGTCATAAACTACCCTTACAAACTGCTCTATAAAGATGCTGCTCCAGTTGAGACCTACCATTTAGAGGGTCGTATCACGAAAGAGCAAAATATCTATGCTACGATCAATAAAAATATCAACGTATCTATAGAGGATAATGTTCAAGTAAACGTTAAAGACTCTATAGTCTCCCTTCCGGAAACACTCAAACTGTTTTCAAGTTTTGAGCACAGTGATACAAATGAAACTTATCCAAACATAGATCTCAACGCCGTTAAATCCTCTATCTACTTAGGGGATAACCGGTATGCAGCACTTGATACGCTAGATTTGCAGTACCATGACAAGATATTGATGGCGCAACTCCAGCACCTCAAAGGCAAAGCGGGTTTTAAACTTGAGCATGATCAATTTCATCTTTACGGAGAAGGCTTTAGCGATAAATTTATGGAGAAACTGTTTGTGTTTTCAAAGTTTAAAGGGGGGACACTTGATTTTAATATCAACGGCTCGCTCGAACGTTATAAAGGCATGATGCTGATTGAAAAGAGCAGACTGCTTAACTACACCCTTTTAAACAATGTCCTCGCGTTTATCAATACAGTACCGTCGCTTGTAACATTTTCCGTGCCGGGATACAGTAAAAACGGACTTTTTATGAACCATGCCTATATGGAGTTTGAGTACAATAAAGGGGAGTATAATATCAGTGAACTCTCAATGGATTCCAAAGAGTTAAAACTCTCTGCGAGAGGAAAGGCAAACTTGCAAGAAGACACTATAGATATGAAGATGAATCTTAAAACAGATATCGCTAGTAACATCTCAAAAATTCCGGTTGTAGGTTATATAATCTTTGACGGAAAAGCTATCTCAACAAGTGTAAAGGTAAGTGGCAAACTAAGTGATCCTAATGTAAGTTCGGCTCTTGCAAAAGAGGTGATCGTAGCACCTCTAAATATAATTAAGAGGACACTCAAACTTCCGTTTAAGATATTTGAATAGCAGAAGTTCTACTATTCGTTTCTAAGTACCGTTAAGATATCCACTTCACTCGCTTTTTTCGCAGGATAATACGATGAGAGTATCACGATCACAAAGGCTCCTGAGACGATCATAAAAAAGTCGCTCAGATTAAGATCTAGCGGGAGCATAGTTGTCGGATAGACATCTTTTGGCAAGTCGATGATATCAAATGTCCCAAGTACCCATATACCGCTTAAACCAAGTACTACACCCGCGATAATACCGCCGATACCGATAACGATACCAAGGTATAAAAACACTTTTTTGATCTCAGCCGTTGTCGCCCCCAATGAGAGTAAAAGTGCAATCTCCCCTCTTCTGTTCATCACGGTCATAAGTAAAGAGGAGATGATATTGATCGACGCGATCAGGATAATAAGCATTAACACGATAAACAGAGATGTTTTTTCCATCTCCAATGCTGCAAAAAAGTTCACATTATCTTGCCACCACCCTTTAACGCTAACCGTAACAGGAAGTTCGTCAGCGATCTCTTTTATATCTGCTCTAGGATTGTCTGAATAGATATGGATCCCGTCATAGATATGTGAAGGGGTACGAAGTATCGTTTGCAAAGAGCTTAGAGATGTATAGTGGTATGCCTTATCGTAAGCAGACAATCCTGAGTCAAATGTCGATCGAACGCGAAAACGCTTGAGCTTAGGAGTCACTCCAAAGCCGCTCGGTTCCACATTTGTAAAGATATACATCAGTTTATCATCGAGCTCTACCCTATACTCCTCTTTTAGAGACTTTCCAACAATAACATCAAACTTGCCGAACTCTTTATCTTTGATTGCATCCCCTAAGACTCTGTTTACTTTCGCTTCATCTTTAAAGTTTACACCAAAGATATACCCGCCTTCGAGTTTCGATCCGCTTTTGGAGATCACGGCAGACTGCACATAAGGGCTAAATGCCAGATCGGGAAATTTTGTTTCTAAATCGATAAGGAGATCTTCGTTGACGGCACCGTAAAATTTCGGCAAAACCGTAAGGGGATAGTTCATAATAGTGAGTTTCTTTTTAAACTCATTATCAAAACCGTTCATAAGGGCCATGGCGATAAGTAAAACCATGACACCAAGCATAATACCTAAAAAGGCAAGAGATGCCGAGATAAAGATAAAAGGCTGCTCTTTATCAAAGCGTAAAAACTTTTTAACCAGATAAGGTACTAGATTTTTTTTCAAGAGGCAAATGCACCTTTTTTCGGACCGCTTTTGCCGCAGCATTGTTTATACTTTTTCCCGCTTCCGCATGGACACGGTTCGTTTCTCGCAGGTTTTTTTGCTTTTTCTGTCTCTTGCTCAGAGTCTTCAGAGAGATTTAACTGCATCATCTCCTCTTGTGCTTTTTGACGTTGAGCCATCTCTGCAGCTAAACGCTCAGCTTCCTCTTCTGCAGATTCCATTTTAAACTGGATAATTTGAAGCGTTTTGATAACACTCAGTTTTAAACTCTGTGTGAGTTCCGTAAAGAGATTATACGCCTCTTTTTTGTACTCTACTAGCGGATCTTTTTGGTTATATGCACGCAGACGGATACCTGTTTTCATACCATCCATCGCATAGAGGTGATCTCTCCACAGATTATCGAGTTCTCTCAGGTAGAGTTCACGCTCAACCTCATTGCGAGTCTCTGCATCAAGTGCAGACATCTTTTGCTCGTAAGCAGTTTTTAGCCCGTCTACAAGATACTCATAGAGTTTTTCATACTCTAAAGACTTCAGTGAGTCTATATCGATACTCGCGTTCATATCCTCTTTGAGCAGTTCGGCAATTTTTTCTAGGTTGTACTCCTCTGCAGGAAGCCCCTCATAGATCCCGACACTAGAAAGGAGACCTGACACATATTCAGCTCTGATCTCCTCAATTTTTGAAGAGATATCATACTCTTTATCAAGGAGATGACTTCTGAACTTGTAGATGATTTTTCTTTGTTCGTTGGCAACATCATCATACTCTAGGATATGTTTACGCCCTTCATAGTGCATAGTTTCCACTTTTTTCTGCGCTTTTTCAACTGCACGTGTAACCATTTTTGATTCGATGTACTCACCGTCTTCAACACCGAGTCTCTCCATGATCGACTTGATCTTATCCGATCCGAAGATACGCAGTAAGTTATCTTCGAGTGAAAGATAAAACTGTGTCTTACCCGGATCACCCTGACGTCCTGAACGTCCGCGAAGCTGATTGTCTATACGTCGGTTCTCATGTCTCTCAGTTCCCACGATGTAAAGACCGCCGAGGGCCCTTACTTCATCGTTTACTTTGATATCAACACCACGACCCGCCATATTCGTTGCAATGGTCACGGCACCTTTTTTCCCTGCATCTTTAATGATCTCACCCTCTTGGGCATGATTTTTCGCATTAAGAACCGTATGAGCGATTTTTTCCTGTTTTAAAAGTTGGTGAAGCACTTCTGATTTTTCGATCGAAGCTGTACCGATAAGTACAGGTTGCCCTTTTTGTTGCAGCTCTTTGATCTTGGCAATAACTGCGTTAAATTTTTCCATCTCGGTTTTATAGATAAGGTCATTGAGATCTTCTCTAGCGATCGGAATATTTGTCGGGATAGACACAACATCAAGGCTGTAGATCTGTGCAAGCTCTGTCGCTTCTGTCTCAGCAGTACCTGTCATACCAGCTAACTTGTCATACATTCTAAAGTAGTTTTGGAATGTAATATCTGCAAGAGTTTGAGTTTCTTCTTTGATCTCTACACCCTCTTTTGCTTCTAGTGCCTGGTGCAGCCCTTCAGAGAAACGTCTCCCTTCGCTTAGACGACCTGTAAACTCATCTACAATGATCACTTCATTGTCTTTTACAACATAGTCAACATCTTTTTCAAATACATAGTTAGATTTGAGTGCTTGATCAAGAATATGTGAAAGTGAAGAGTTTTCTACACTATAGAGGTTTTCAACTCCAAAAAGCTCTTCAGCTTTTGTGATCCCCTCTTCTGTTAAAAGAACTATACGGTCTTTTTCATCAACAGTAAAATGTGTCTCTTTCTCCATACCGAGTGCTACGTTGTTTGCACGGATATAATCCTGCATCTTATGGTTTGTAGGCCCAGAGATGATCAGAGGAGTTCTCGCCTCATCGATAAGGATCGAATCGACTTCATCGATCACGACAAAGTTATGTGAACGCTGCACCTGCTGATCTTTTGAGTAGCTCATATTGTCTCTGAGGTAATCAAAACCAAACTCATTATTTGTACCGTATGTGATATCGGCATCATAAGCTGCTCTTTTCTCTTCCGGATCGTGCATATCTTCTAGAATAGTCCCTACGCTATAGCCTAAGAAGTTATAAAGCGGTGACATCTCAGTAGCATCACGTTTAGCAAGATAGTCATTTACGGTAACAAGGTGTACACCTTTGCCTTCCATAGCGTTTAAAACGATCGGCAAAGTTGCAACAAGAGTTTTCCCCTCCCCTGTTTTCATCTCAGAGATCTTGCCTTCATGTAAAACCATACCACCGATAAGCTGAACATCAAAATGTCTCATTCCGAGTGTACGTTTTGAAGCCTCTCTCGTAATTGCAAAAGAATCCGATAAAACATCGTCTAAAGTGGCCTCACCGCTTTGCACACTTTTTTTTAACTCCTCAAAAGCCTCTTGGAGCTCTTGATCACTTAAAGATTCATATTTCGATTCAAGATCATTTATTTTTTTAACACGTTTTGAATATTTTTTTAATTCTCTATCGTTTGCTGTTCCGATAACCTTACTAAATAATGCTTGTAGCATCTCCCACCTTATATAGATCACTATATAGTTTATTATATAATGATTTGAAATTGTTATTATTCTATCACAGAAAAGTTTATAGAAAGTATAAACAGCCTATTTGCTATAATCTCATCCTATATTTATAACTAAGGAAAAGGATGAAACGCAATTTTTTACTGCTGCTTCTAAGTTCAGCCGCTTTTGCAAACATAACCGATCTCAGTAATTTTCAAGCCGATTTTAAACAAACTATTACCGATGAAAAAAACAAACAAGTTGTTTATCAGGGAAATATGCAGGCTTCAAAGCCGAGTTATGCACTTTGGACATATACAAAACCGATAAATAAAACAGTTTACGTTCTAAGAAACAAGGTCATTATGGTTGAGCCAGAACTAGAACAGGCTATCATCAAAACAATAGACAGCAATTTTGACTTTTTCAGCCTTTTAAAAAGTGCAAAAGAGATCAAAAAAGATCTTTACGAAGCTACTTTTAACAACATCAAGTACACTATCCATACAAAAGGTTTAGAGGTGGAGTCGATCGACTATGTAGATGAGTTTGAAAATAGAGTCAATATAGTATTTGAGAAACAAAAAACAAATGAGGGGGTAGATATAAATCTTTTTAACCCTTATATCCCGAAAGGGTTTGATATTATCAGAGACTAAGAGCTTTAAACTCTTAGTCCGAAGCTGCTACAAACTATGCCAGTTTGTAGTCTTGAATAAGGTTGAAGTTTAGATATTTATAGATATCGTCTTCTTTTCCTACAATTTTCTTCGTAAGGTCTAAGTATTCTTCTTTTGTTGGAATTTTTCCAAGAAGTGCACATACAGCTGCAAGCTCTGCAGAACCAAGATACACTTGAGCACCTTTACCTAAACGGTTATCGAAGTTACGAGTTGATGTTGAAAGCACAGTAGCATTATCAGCAACACGCGCTTGGTTACCCATACATAAAGAACATCCAGGGATTTCAGTTCTAGCACCAGCTGCACCAAATAGAGAGTAGTATCCCTCTTCAGTTAACTGTTTCTCATCCATTTTTGTCGGAGGACAAACCCATAGACGAGTAGGCACTGCACCCTCACCTTTAAGAACTTCACCGAGTGCACGATAGTGACCGATGTTTGTCATACAAGAACCAACGAATACCTCGTCAATGTTGTGTGGACGGTTGTCATCGCTCAAGATCTCAGAAAGTGTAGCTACATCATCCGGATCATTTGGACAAGCAAGGATCGGTTCAGTGATCTCGTTAAGATCGATCTCGATTACCGCTGCATAGTCAGCATCAGCATCCGGTTCCATAAGCTCTGGGTTTTCTAACCACTCTTCCATCTTAGTGATACGACGAGCAAGAGTTCTGTGATCTTCATAACCAGCGTCAATCATAGATTGTAAAAGAGTGATATTAGATTTTAAGTACTCAATTACAGGCTCTTTATCTAATCTTACAGTACAAGCTGCAGCTGAACGCTCAGCAGATGCATCAGAAAGCTCAAACGCTTGCTCAGCTTTTAGAGTCGGAAGACCTTCGATCTCTAAGATACGACCTGCAAAGATATTTTTCTTACCTTTTTTCTCAACTGTTAAATGACCCTCTTTGATAGCTTGGTGAGGGATAGCATTTACAAGGTCGCGTAAAGTGATACCAGGTTGCATTTCACCTTTAAATCTTACAAGAACAGACTCTGGCATAGTAAGTGGCATAGAACCGGTAACACCGGCAAATGCAACGATACCAGAACCACCAGGGAAGCTGATTCCGATTGGGAAACGTGTATGGCTATCTGCACCAGTACCAACAGTATCCGGAAGAACCATTCTGTTTAACCAAGAGTGGATAACACCATCACCAGGACGCAGTGCTACACCACTTCTCATTGAGATAAAGTCTGGTAAAGTGTTATGCATTGTAACATCTGACGGTTTTGGATATGCCGCAGTGTGACAGAAAGACTGCATTACAAGATCAGCATTGAACCCTAGAGCAGCAAGTTCTTTGATCTCATCACGAGTCATAGGACCAGTTGTATCTTGAGAACCAACTGTACTCATCTCAGGCTCACAGTACATACCCGGACGAACACCTTCCATACCACAAGCTTTACCTACCATTTTTTGAGCAAGAGTAAACCCTTTACCAGTATCTTCCGGTTGCTCAGCAGTTAAAAATAGATCAGTTGAACCCATACCAAGAGTTGCACGAGCTTTTGAAGTTAATCCACGACCGATGATAAGTGGGATACGTCCACCTGCACGTACTTCATCAGTGATAGTGTTCGGGCGAAGTTTAAATGTAGCGATACACTCACCGTTTTTATGAGCCTCACCTTTATATGGATAGATGTCGATAACATCACCAGTTTCCATATTTGTAACATCTAACTCTAACGGTAATGCACCAGAATCTTCACAAGTTGCGAAGAAAATCGGAGCAATAATTCCACCAAGAACTACACCGCCTGTACGTTTGTTTGGTACACCAGGGATATCCTCACCCATATGCCATTGAACAGAGTTAACACCAGATTTTCTAGATGAACCCGTACCAACAACATCTCCAACGTATGCTACTGGGTGCCCTTTTTCTTTTAACTCATTGATAGTCTCTATTGGATTATCCATTTTTGCCTGAAGCATAGAGTTTGCGTGAAGTGGAATATCTGAACGAGTAAACGCTTCAGATGCAGGAGATAAATCATCTGTATTTGTTTCACCAGGAACTTTAAATACAGATACAGTGATTTTTTCAGACAGTTCAGGTTTTGAAGTAAACCACTCACCGTTTGCCCAAGATGTCATAACTTCAGTAGCAGCTGCGTTACCAGTTTTGTGTAACTCCTCTACATCATTAAATGCATCATATACAAGTAAAGTGTGAGAAAGTGCTTTTACAGCAGCTTTTACAACAGCTTCATTTTTTGAGCTTAATGAGTTTACTAAAGGTTTTACATTATAACCACCAAGCATAGTGCCAAGCATCTCAACAGCTTGTTCCGGAGAGATAGCATCTACATGATGCTCTTCCATCGCAAGCTCATTTAAAAAACCTGCTTTTACATAAGCAGCATCGTCAACACCTGGAGATACACGATTTTCAAGAAGTTCTAACATCTCTTCTACGTATTCACCGGTTTTGATAAATTCGATCACCTCTTCTGTTTGTGGTACAGTAAGTGGTAATGGAGGAACGCCTAACGCTTCTCTCTCTGCTACGTGAGCAGCATATTCTTCTCTAAATCCCATGTTTGATTCCTGTTTTGGTTTAAAATTTCAAAGATTATAACCAATTTCGTAACAACAAAATAGACTGTGTTACTAAACGATACAGAAAAGTAATATTTTTTTTAAAAGTGTTTATTTTTGTAACATTTCAGATTGTAGCTTGATAGTTTGCTCCACCTCAAGCTCTTGTTCTTTATACCATTGTGTAGTTTCTATCTTCGGAAAAGTCTCTTTCATCACTAAAAGAGGTGTATCGTCCCACTCTTTTGAGTTTTGTACGATATTCCAGCCCAGCTGGCTTAAAACATACGAAAAGATCTGGTTGAGGATATTGTAGGATGATTGGATTGCTGCCTGATCTTTGTTGTTTTCATGTTCTGTAACACTTTTTACGATCTGCTTTCTCAGATCACGGTTATATTCCTGTTTTAGGTTTTCTATTATCTTCTCAGGATTCATCTATTTTCCTTTATTTGTTTTATTTGAATAGTGTGTCGCACTGACAATATCGCCGATAATCGCTTTA
>JBEWQA010000073.1:0-5386 GCA_047689515.1 Candidatus Sulfurimonas kebritensis | reverse complement strand
CTCATAACAACTTTAGAAGAGGATGAAGTTGCCAAGTATGTTGGCAGTCGTGTAGTTGATGGCTGGACTGAGCTCTATTTTTACGCGAAAGATTCAAAGTCGCTCGGCAATAAAGTTTCTACACTTTTAAGTTCACGAAACTATCCGTATGAAGCACACGTTGTAAAAGATGCAAAATGGGATTTTTACAACCATAATCTTTACCCGAGTGAAATGGAATTTCACCATATTCAGAGTCAAGCAACCATTGCCATTTTAGAAGAGGAGGGTGACGAGCTTGAAAAAGAGCGTCCTGTAGAGCACTATGTCTATTTCGACACACCTACGCAAAAAGAACGTTATATAGAAAATCTCTCCTTAGATGGTTTTACATTCAAGGACGATATAGCTTCAGAGGATTTTGAACACGGTGTAGCGATTGTTAAAACGCACAATGTCTTGCCTGAAACACTTGAAGAGGTAGTGACAACGGTATGTGAGAGTTTGAAAAAAGATCACGGTTACTATGAAGGATGGAGCACTACTCTTGTCAACTAAAATATTTTCGATTGTGGGAATGCTCAACTATATAATAGTTGTCTTTTTAAATGCGTTTACCGATCTTGGTCACAAGATCATTGTGCAAAATACCGTCTTTAAGATCTACGACGGTCCTACGCAGATCATGCTCACAGCAATCGTCAATGCATTGGTACTTTTCCCTTTTATTTTAGTTTTTTCCCCTTCGGGGTTTTTAGCCGATCGCTTTGCCAAAAGTTATATCATGCGCTACTCGGCATTTGCTGCAGTGGTTTTGACTATGCTGATCACTTTTGCTTATTATCAGGGGTGGTTTTTATTTGCTTTTTTGATGACCTTTTTACTCTCGTTGCAAAGTGCGGTCTACTCCCCCGCAAAGTACGGCTATATCAAAGAGCTTGTAGGTGAGAAGTATATCAGTGCCGGGAATGCAGCAGTGCAAGCGACAACTACGGTCGCTATATTAGGCGGTATCATCACTTATACGATCCTGTTTGAATCACGCTATAGCGATAGTTTGACAACGCAGTCGGAGATCCTACAGGCTATAGCACCGCTTGGCTGGTTTTTGATCGCAGGTTCACTGCTTCAGTCTCTGTTGGTGCTTAAACTCCCAAATACCCAGCGACAGAAAAGTACAAAAAAGTTTCTGTTTAAACGCTATATAAAAGGTGTATATCTGCGCAAAAATCTCAAAGCGGTTACAAGGAAAAAAGAGATCTTTGATGCGATCTTGGCACTCAGTTTTTTCTGGGGGATCTCCCAGGTGGTGTTAGCGATCTTTGGAGAGTATGCAAAAACACAGCTCGGAATCACAAATACGATCTTTGTTCAGGGGGTGATGGCACTGGCAGGGATCGGTATAGTAGTTGGCTCAGTTATCGCCGCGAAAGTCTCACGCGATCGTATAAATTTGGGGCTTACCGGTATAGGGGCTGTCTTTTTGACGGCTATCGTCTTTACAGTTCCTTTTGTCCACTCTATGATCCTTATCGCATTTATGTTTACAGCCTTTGGTATATTTTCGGCGTTTTTACTCGTACCGCTCAATGCCCGTATCCAGTTTCTCGCTCCCCATACACACCTTGGGATGATCCTCGCAGCCAATAATTTTGTGCAAAATATATTTATGTTCTCATTTTTGATCCTTACGACTGTTTTTGCCTATTTCGGGATGAATGCAGAGGTGTTGTTCTATCTTATGGGGTTTGTCGGGATCTATCTGATCTACATACTCTTTAAACATTATGCCGTAGCGATTTTTTGGACTATCGTAGCTTCATTGTTTCGCTTGCGTTATAACCTTGAGTATAAAGGGCTTGAAAATATTCCTCAAGACAAGGCCGTGCTTCTAATCGGGAATCACGTCAGTTGGATCGACTGGGCGATCTTGCAGTTTAGGTTTACACGACAGATCAATTACATGATGGCCAAAGATATCTATGACCTTAAGTACCTTAAGCCTGTCCTTAAAAAAGGGGAGGTGATTCCACTCTCCTCCAGAGCGTTTAAAGATGCGCTCAAAGAAGCTTCTTTGAGGCTAAAAAAAGGTAAAATGGTAGCTATATTTCCCGAAGGCGGGATAGCAAGAAGTGCAAAGATATCAGGGTTTCAAAAAGGCTTCGAGTTGATTGACCATGATTATGACGGTGTGATTGTACCATTTTTCATCGACGGTCTGTTTGGGAGCATATTTGCACATAACAAAAAGCCCAACCAACACAAAAATATATTTTCAAGACGTAAAGTTACGGTGAGCTTCGGTACGCCACTGCCGCGTGATACAAAAGCGGATGAAGTTCTGAAAAAAGTAAAACAGTTGAAGGATAAAAATGGAGTTAAATAAACCAAAACATAATCTTTTTCGAAACGGGCGTTATGCCGTAGAGGGGTTTGTTGATATTGTCAAAACAGAGACATCGTTTAAGTGGCAGTTGTTGATGCTGTTTTCGATGGGAATCGTTGCATGGGTCTTGCCTATAGATTTTTCCTATTCGGTTATTTTATTTATTTCACTGTTTATCCCGGTAGCTTCAGAGGTCGCAAACTCTGCGATCGAGCGGGTAGTGGACCTTGTCACGGTGGACTATCATATTATGGCGAAAAAGGCAAAAGACGTCGGGGCTACCTTGGTACTTTTGAGTCTTATTGTTACAGCGATGATATGGATTTTTGTCCTTCTTATTGCGTTTAAAATGGTATAATTTGATTTTTTAGGAGAGAAGTTTTATGAGTACTACTTTGATTATCGGTGCCGGTGGTGTCGGGCGTGTCGTAGCACATAAATGTGCGATGAATAGTGATGTTTTTGGTGAGATCATTCTTGCCAGCCGTACAAAATCAAAATGTGACGAGATAGCAAGTGAGATTAAAAATGTCACGATCAAAACAGCGAGTGTTGATGCTGACAACACAGATGAACTTATAGAGCTTATAAAAAAAGTAAAAGCCGACATCGTGATAAATGTCGCTTTGCCGTATCAGGATCTTACGATCATGGATGCGTGTATAGCTACAAAAACACCTTATCTTGATACTGCCAACTATGAACATCCCGATGAGGCAAAGTTTGAGTACAAAGAGCAGTGGGCACGAGATGAGAAGTTTAAAGAAGCAGGGATTATGGGGCTGCTGGGTTCCGGTTTTGATCCCGGTGCTACAAATGTATTTTGTGCCTATGCACAAAAACACTATTTTGACGAGATCCATTATATAGATATCTTAGATTGTAATGCAGGAGATCACGGCTATCCTTTTGCAACAAACTTCAACCCGGAGATAAACCTTCGCGAAGTGAGTGCCAAAGGGCGTTACTGGGAAGAGGGGAAGTGGATCGAAACTGAACCTATGGAGATCAAAAAGGTGTGGGATTATCCCGAAGTTGGTCCTAAAGATTCTTACCTGCTTTACCACGAGGAGATGGAGTCGCTTGTGCAGCATATAAAAGGGCTCAAGCGTATCCGCTTTTTTATGACCTTCGGTGAGAGTTACCTCAAACATATGGAGGTGCTGCAAAATGTCGGAATGCTCGGGATCGAACCTGTTGAGCACCAAGGGCAGAAGATCGTTCCGATCGAGTTTTTGAAAACTCTGCTCCCCGATCCTGCCAGCCTGGGCCCAAGAACAAAAGGGAAAACAAATATCGGTATAGTAGCCGAGGGGATCAAAGATGGTCTCAAAAAGCGGATCTATATCTACCAGGTCAGCGATCATGAAGCGTGTTACAAAGAGGTAAACTCTCAAGGTGTTTCTTACACTACGGGAGTTCCGGCAATGATAGGTGCAAAACTTATGCTTCAAGGGATTTGGAGCGGTAAGGGAGTGTACAATATGGAGCAGTTTGACCCCGATCCCTTTATGGAGGAGATGAACTCTCAGGGTCTGCCTTGGAAAGTCCAAGAGCTAGAGGCTTAAACAGATGAATTTTAACACTATAGTAGATAGCATCAGCAAACTGCCGCCACTCTCAGATACGGCAAAAGTGATAGACAGACTCTATGTTAACGGTGCTGAAAATGTCGATATTTTAAACCTTGTAAGAGCGATCGAGTCCGATGCTTCACTCACTGTCAATATCCTCAAGATGATCAATGCTCCCTACTATGGTTTTTCGAGAAAAATAGCATCGGTCTCGCAAGCGGTAACTCTTTTTGGTACACAAACGATCTACGGTTTGGTTGTAAGGTTTTGTATAGAGAGTATGCTTGTTGCAAATGTGCGCCCCTACGGAGTTACTAGTACGCAGTTTAACGTGATCTCACATCTTCAAAGTGCTTTGATGAATCAATGGTATTCGAAGATCGATCTGCACCATGCACAGTTTTTAACACCGCTGACTCTGATCATGGAGAGTGGCAAGATGATTACTTCCCGAGAAATTGTTAAAGCGGGTAAGATCAAAGAGTTTCAAGACGGACTCAAAGATGCAGAGAATTATGTAGAGTATGAAAACAGTTTTTTTGGTACCAGCTCCTATTATGTTTCCGGACTTTTATTTGAGCATTGGAATCTTGAACCGCTTTATGCAAAGATATTAAAAGGGCTTGATTTTGAATCAGATGATACTTCGTCACAAGTCGCAGCCTATATAGACTCTCTGGATGTGGTCAGAACGGCGATCAATCCCCATGAGATATTTACAAAAAATTCTATTGCCAAAGCTTGTGCTATAGTTGAGGATATGGGATTTGATCCGGGTCAGTTCATAACGACTATAGAGAGACTCAAAAAGAAGATGCATGATTAAAACCCCCGCTTATATTTGTGAGGAAGAGCTGTTAGAGAAAAACTTACAGCTTTTAGATCGTGTACAAAAACAAAGCGGAGCTAAGGTTATCTTAGCACTCAAAGGTTTTGCGATGTGGTCCACTTTCGATCTTGTAGCCAAATATTTGCCGGGGTGTACTGCAAGCGGTTTGTATGAGGCAAAGTTAGCTCGCGAAGAGTTTTGCAAGTACAATGAAAAAGCACAAGTCCATACCTATTCACCTGCATATAAAGAGGAAGAGATCGAGGAGATCGCTTGCATCAGTGATCATATAGTCTTTAATTCCCCAAACCAATTAAAAAGATATATTTTAAAAGTCAAAGATATAAATCCGAAAATAGAGGTATCACTCCGTGTCAATCCGGAAGTTTCCTCTTCGCCCGTAGATCTTTATAACCCATGCGGACTCTACTCAAGACTCGGAACTACAGAGAAAAATTTTGATCCAGGTGTGCTTGAACATCTTGACGGTTTAAATTTTCATGCACTTTGTGAACAGGATGTTGATGCACTCGAAGAGGTACTTCATTCATTTGAGAAAAAATTTGGCAAATATCTAAAAAACTTAAAGTATGTCAATTTTGGAGGGGGGCATCATAT
>JBEWQA010000072.1:1655-5517 GCA_047689515.1 Candidatus Sulfurimonas kebritensis | reverse complement strand
GCGAGTAAGCTTTCCATATCGTATTTTACGCGATACTCCGGTGTCATGATATGGATCAGGATGTCACCGAGATCGATCACAACCCAGTCACCGCTTTCATCGACATTGTTAAAAGTCTCACCGGGTTTAAGCTCTTTTTTGAGATGATCTAAAAGGGCTAATGTGTGTTTTTGCCCTAATGATGAAGCGATGATCGCATAATCAACGATATACTCTTTATCTTTTAAGTCAAAAACCTCTATAGCTTCCGCTTTGTTTTTATCTAGTATAGAAGTGATCTTTTCAATTCTACTTAACATTGTTCTCCTTGTAATAGTTCAGTATTTTATCCGCAATTTTCGGTGGAAGATATTTTCGATCTATATTTTCCCGCAGCTGAGTCGAGGAGATGGGCTGATCAACAGAGAGCTTTATAAAGTTGTTCGGGATCTCTATATCTCCACGTGACGCAACTATAAAAGTGACCAGTTCTTTAAGATCATCGTAGCCGTACCACTCCTTGAGTGAAGAGAGATTGTCGGCACCGATAACCAGATAGATCGACTTATAAGTTTTTTTCAGATGCTTAACAGTTTTAAGCGTCGGCACCTTTGTTTTTTGATCAACTTCAAAAGAGCTGACCTCTACATCTGCATAACCTGCAAACAGATCTCTCAACCACTCCAAACGCACGCCTGCTTCTGTATGAAACTTTGACTTAAAAGGGTTGAGATATGTCGGCATCACAACTACTTTATCGATATAATCCAAATCTCTTAAAGCTTCAACAATTTGCAAATGAGCTAAATGGGGAGGATCGAAAGAGCCACCAAAAAGTGCTATATTTTTCATTTAATTAGAATTATAACTAAATTTGGATAAAATAACAGAATTTAATTTTTATAGGATATAAAATGGCACTTAAAATAGCAATTAATGGATTTGGTAGAATCGGTCGTTGTGTTGCTAGAATTGCAGCAAAAAGAGAAGATGTAGAGGTAGTTGCTATCAATGATATGGCAAGTATGGATATGATGTTGTATCTTCTTAAAAATGACTCTGTTCACGGAACACTTCAAAGCGAAGTGGAACAAATTGATGAAGAAAATATCAGTATAGACGGGCAGAAGATCAGAGTTTTTTCTGACAGAGATCCTAAAAACCTTAAATTTGCCGACTGTGGTGCAGATATGGTTTTAGAGTGTACAGGTGTATTTTTAACGCAAGAGTCTGCACAGGTTCATATCGATAATGGTGTAGAAAAAGTACTTTTCTCGGCACCTGCAAAAGATAAAAACACTCCGACATTTGTTCTGGGTGTAAATGAAGATAAATATGACGGGCAAAAGATAGTGTCAAACGCTTCTTGTACTACAAACTGTCTAGGACCTGTAGCAAAAGTTTTAGATGATGCGTTTGGGATTGAAAAAGGTCTTATGACTACGATCCACTCATACACAAACGATCAAAATATCCTCGATGTAAAACATAACAAAGACAAGCGTCGTGCCCGTGCGGGTGCTGTGAATATGATCCCGACAACTACAGGTGCTGCAAAAGCTATCAGCCTTGTTTTACCGCAACTTGAGGGGAAACTTCACGGTCAGTCTGTTCGTGTACCGACTCCGGATGTATCTATGGTTGATCTAAACGTTGTTGTGAAAAAAGGGACTACAAAAGAGGAAGTAAACAAAGCGTTTAACGATGCAGCAGCTACTACTCACCAAGGTCTTATTTTGGTAGATAAAGAGATGAGAGTATCTCAGGATTTCGTAGGGTGTGAGTACAGCTCGATCGTTGCAGAAGACTTAACTCAGGTTATTGGTGACAATATGGTAAAAGTTATGGCTTGGTACGATAATGAGTGGGGTTACTCTATGAGACTTATCGATATGGCAATTCACATTTCTAAGTAAGGAAGTTAATGGAGTTATTACATTTAAAAGATTTAGATTTAAAAGATAAAAAAGTATTTATCAGATGTGATTTTAATGTTCCAATGGATGAGTTTGGAAATATCACAGACGACAGACGTATCCGTTCAGCAGTTGCTACGATCAACCATTGTCTTGATGAAGATTGTGCAGTTATCTTAGCATCACACCTTGGGCGTCCAAAAGGTGAGGTTGTAGAGAAGTATTCACTCTCTCCTGTTGCAAGAAGATTGCAACAACTTTTAAAACGTGCAGTAGCACTCGCACCAAGTGTTGTAGGTGTTGATGCGATCAAAATGGCAGAAGAGTTGCCGCGTCATGAAGTGATGCTACTTGAAAACCTCCGTTTTGAAAAAGGGGAGACTGAGAATGATGATGAGTTTTCTAAAAAACTCGCATCTATGGCTGAGTTTTATATCAATGATGCTTTTGGTGTATCACACCGTGCACACGCTTCTGTTCATGGGATCACAAAACATTTTGACGATACACACAAAGCAGCAGGATTTTTACTTGAAAAAGAGATCAACTTCTTTGATAAATTGATCAACAATCCTGTACGTCCATTTGCGGCGATTGTGGGTGGATCAAAAGTTTCAGGAAAGCTTGAAGCACTTGTAAATTTACTTCCAAAAGTAGATAAGATCTTTATCGGTGGCGGTATGGCGTTTACATTTTTAAAACAGATGGGATACGACATCGGTGCATCACTTGTTGAAGACGATCTTCTTGATGAGGCACAAAAGATCATGGACAAAGCAAAAGAGCTTGGTGTGAAGTTTTACCTTCCAGTTGATGTGATCGCAGCCGATAAGTTTGCAGCTGATGCAGTAAGCAAGATAGTAACAGCTCAAGAGATACCTCATGGATGGATGGGACTAGATATCGGACCTGCTACTGTAAGACTGTACCGTGAGGGTCTTAACGATGTGCAAACTGTTCTTTGGAATGGACCTATGGGTGTATATGAGATGGATAGATTTATGCGTGGAAGCTCTAAGATCGCTAACTTTGTAGCTGATAGTTATGCGACTACAGTAGTTGGTGGTGGAGATACAGCTGACCTTGTTCAACGTGTAAATGTTGATGATGAGATCACATTTATCTCAACTGGTGGTGGAGCTTCACTCGAGCTTTTAGAGGGTAAAGTACTCCCTGGTGTTGAAGCACTTGTTAAAGAGTAGGCTGAGTAAATGATCGTAGCAGCTAATCTCAAAACGAATCTGACAAGAAAACAAACAAGAGAATATATCGATACCTTAGAAAGTTTACAAAAGAAAAACTCTCTTGAACAAGAACTCTTTGTATTTCCTGCTACATCTTCACTCGATAGTTATGATACGGAAGTTCGTATCGGTGCACAAAATGCTTATCCGACGAAAAACGGTGCCTTTACCGGTGAGATAGGTCTGGATCATCTGGATGAGTTCGGCATCAAAACTATCCTTATAGGGCATAGTGAGCGTCGTCATGTTTTAGGTGAGTCTCAGGAGATGATAGCTCAAAAGTTTAACTACTTCAAAGAGCTCGGGTTTACGATCGTATATTGTGTAGGCGAGCCTTTAGAAAAACGTGAAGCGGGTGAATCTGAGATGATGGAATATATCTCTGCGCAGTACGAGGGGATCGATACTGAGTATGAAAAGCTTATCATCGCGTATGAGCCTGTCTGGGCTATCGGAACGGGGCGTACACCGACAAATGAAGATATTGTAGCTATCCATACTGAGTTAAAGAAAAAATCACCTGCACCACTTCTTTATGGCGGAAGTGTAAAAGTAAATAATGCTAAAGAGATTATGGCACTTGATAATGTAGACGGTGTACTTGTCGGGAGCGCCGCACTCAAAGTGGATGACTTTTGTCAAATGGCAGCTTTTGCACAGGAAGTACAAAAGCTAAAACACTAGATTCCCGTTTTCACGGGAATGACGAGGGGAAGTTATTCC
>JBEWQA010000072.1:0-1555 GCA_047689515.1 Candidatus Sulfurimonas kebritensis | reverse complement strand
GTCATTCCCAACTGGGCAGACACGTCATTCCCAACTGGGCAGACACGTCATTCCCAACTTGATTGGGAATCTAAAACAAAAACAATAAAGGAGAAATCAAATTATGGTAATGAAGGGTAAAAAAGGTCTTATCGTAGGTCTTGCTAACAATAAATCTATCGCATATGGAATAGCAAAAGCGTGTAAAGAACAAGGTGCCGAATTGGCATTTACATACCTAAATGACTCACTTAAAAAAAGAGTTGAGCCTATCGCACAAAGTTTTGACAGCGGTGACTATGTGTATGAGTTAGATGTATCTAACGAAGAGCACATGGCTGGTATTGCTGAGAAGATAGAAAAAGATTTCGGTAAGATTGACTTCTTGGTACACTCTGTGGCTTTTGCACCAAAAGAGGCCCTTTCAGAACCATTTATGAAAACATCGAAACAAGCATTTGAGATCGCTATGAACATCTCAGTCTATTCTCTTATCGACCTTACAAACCGCTTAGAGAGTGTTTTGGCAGATGATGCTTCGATCTTAACTCTTTCATATCTTGGTGGACCAAAATGGGTTGCAAATTATAATGTAATGGGTGTAGCAAAAGCTGCACTAGAAGCGAGTGTAAGATATATGGCTGTAGAGCTTGGAGCAAAAGGGCAGCGTGTAAATGCTATCTCAGCAGGCCCTATCAAAACTCTTGCAGCTGCAGGTATCGGCGACTTTTCACAGATCCTAAAATGGAACGAATTAAACGCTCCGTTAAAACGTAACGTAACGGTAGATCAGGTTGGAAACTCTGCTATGTATCTGCTCAGTGACTTAGCTGCCGGTGTAACGGGTGAGGTACACTATGTAGACAGTGGTTACAATGTGATGGGTATGGCTGCCGTTGAGTCAAACGACGAAGGAAAAACTGTGCTTTCTTGGGATGTGAAATAATTTTCACTTCCCGATAGCAGGTAGAGACTCCATCTTTTTTACATTTGAGTTATTGTAGTCGTTTGGTTTAGCTTTTTGATAAGCAGCTGCTTTGTCTACATACTCTTGCAGTGTAAAAGGTTTATCCTCTTTTTCAGTATATTTAACCTCTTGTTTAGCAGTATTGTTTTGCTCCTTAACTTCTACTGCCTCTTCTTTCATATACTTTTTTTGAATAGTCGGATCTTGTTCAACTGTAGGTTCCCAGTCATTCTTAAGCCAATTATCTAAAGAGTTTTGCATCAAACCTGCTTTTTTGTTGCTTGATGTTGGACTAACACTATTTAACTCATTATTTTGAGTTGGCGTAACACCCCCATTTGAGGTACATCCACTTAGTGATACTAATGTGATAAACGAGATTATTGTGATATTTACTTTTTGTTTCATATCGTCATTTTAACTAAATGTTAGTAAATAATAGAGAGTTTTAATGATAAATTAAGAATAGGGTGTGCTATACTGCATATTGAAATTTGTAAAGAAACAAGGAGAATATATGAAATTTACAAAATTAAGTTTAGTAGCTGCATTACTTGCTGGTTCAAGTGCATTTGCTATTGACAATGTAAAAGTTAGTGGAGATGCTAA
>JBEWQA010000071.1:0-5621 GCA_047689515.1 Candidatus Sulfurimonas kebritensis | reverse complement strand
ACTGTAAACTGTGGATCGGGACTAACAGTTGCAGTTGGTTTACTTGCAACATTGTTTTTGTTAATTATAATCTCTGCAATATTGCCTAGATCAAGTTTTGCACCCTTTGTAATGTTAAATTTATAGACGTCATTTTTATCTAAAGCCTTTATGATTACACTTACCTCTTCAGATATATTGTCATCTATTTTAGATATATCTTTTGGTGTTACATTTACAAAGTAATGACCGGCTTTTACATTTACTTCATCTTCAATCACAAAGTGTTCACTTGGGCATCCTGTATCTTGCAAGTCATACTCTCCAACATCTTCCCAGTTAATGAGTTCTAGATCGAGATCAATATCTGCACTCTTCCAGTTTAAGTATACTTCTACGGCACCATCTTTAGGAGTAATTTTTGGAGAACCGGTTATAGAAGGATCACCAGAGTTTTCTAAAGTGTAACAGATACCTCCATTAGTTTCTAAGTTTGCAGTATCGTCTATAAACTTAGTACCGGTTGGGGATGCTTTTACATAGTGTCCATCTACTGAGTAGAGTTTCCCATCCTCATTAAAAGCTATAATATCTGCATCTTTTACTAAGGAATCCATAGTACTTGCAGAGTATTGATGTGTCAGAGTGATCCGTTTATTACACCCACAACCTGTCTCTTCTTTCTTTTTCCATTGGGAAGGAGCTGTATTATGTTCTTTGATTGCTCCATCAATAAAGTTTAAAACTTCTGTTTTTGCAAGGTCAGTACTTACTGTGTATTCTCCTGCATCATCTGTATATGTAATAGGTTTGCCCATATAATAGGAAAAATAATGAAATACTTCATTATCATAATTTACATATGAAGTACCTCCAAATTGTCCAATAACAGCCTTTTTGTATTTATTTGGGTTAATTGTTTCATGAAAGCCAAAGTGTGTCGCAAGTCTAGAAATGGGGTCATGATCAAAAACAAAAGCTGGTGAGTGTTTCTTATCTTCAAGTACTTTAGTGGCAGCTGGTGCTACATAAAATGCTTTAAAAAAGTCTTTACGCCAGCTATTTTGATCACCTGATGTTAAAGCACTATAAGCTTCATTGGTAAATAGTGTACCTTGAGAGTGTGCCACAACAACTACTCCATGTCCACTATCGATAGAAGATTTATAGCTTTCGATCTGTTTTTGAAGGTCTGCATCATGCACTTCTTTGATCATTGTTTCATATACTTTGGCATCTGCTATTTCTGCATTGATATCTTTTATGGCATTATTGGAAAAAAATCTTCCCCAAAAACTTTGTAATTTTGGTATAAAATCTGGATCTTCTTCACTAAGTTGCATATATGCTTCATACATATCTTTTGATCTGTCTAAAGTAGTGTTGTAGGCATAATCTACTTTACTTATGTGTTGGTTATAATAATTCATTCCATATTTTTCTATGATGGCAGGTTTTAACATAGTTTCTACACTATTAAACGCTTCTTCTGGTGTTGTTAGAATCCCATTTACAAAATAAACATCCGTTTTCCGTTCATCTATCGTTGCAGATAAAATTACAGGTGTTATTACGAATATAAATACAAAAAATAATCTTTTCATAGTTTATTTTTCATATTTACTTGTGTTAAAATCACACAGATTTTTACCTTCACCTAATTTAGGTGTAGAATACATATATCCACTTAATAATTTTGAATACATACTATAATGGTTTTTTCTGTTTTGTGTATTGAAATAAAAATTTTGAAAATACTTAACATTTACATCTTCTGTAACCAACAATGGTTCGTTGAAATATTTTGCGTATATCTGATAGTATGCTTTGCATGCGATAGGAGCAATGCACTTCTCATGTATTTTTTTTGCTTGCTCAGTATTTTGTAATGAGCTATTTAAAAGCTGATTATATGCTTTGCCTTCTTGCATAGCAATATCTATATAAATTGGATGTTTATCTTTGTAGTTTTTATATATCCATCTCTCCACATCATCCCGAACACCATTGTTATTTGAGTCTATTCCTAGAAGTGTTGAGTTGTTAAGTGTTTCATCTGGTTCAGGTGGGAGTCTATGACCATTTATGATCTTGTAGATCTCTATAGTTATAGGGTTTGAAAGAGTGTTTTTGTATTTTGCTTGGATAGTTATGAGTTTATCTTTTTTTGTGTGAAGGGTATGTTTTTTTATCTCTAAAGCATCTTTATCGTTTATGACCCATTCTACTTTATCTGTTACATCTTCACTACTCACCCCTTGATCGTAAGTAGCTACAACTTGCAGAGTTGTATTTGTATCTACTTCAAGAGCATTAGTATCTAAAGTGAGTTTTAGTGTAACTCCTGTTGATGATTGAGTTGGTGCTTGTGTTGTTTCATCTCCACCGCCACATCCTGAGATCATAAGTGTAAAAAGAACTAGTACTATTGAAGAGAGTTTGAAAAGAGACATGTTTCACCTTTGTTGTTTTTTATAGTTTATATACGTATTCTATTCTTTAAGTGTTAATTTAATATTAATTGCCATCATGTCCCAAACTCTACATCGTTTCTCTCGTTCCGCCTCGTGCATGGATAATGTAGAATTCGTTATCGTTAATCACATCTGTACCGCTCACTTGTCTCCAGCTATAAGCCAAAGCACCACTTGCTTTAAGTTCTACTACATCTTCTGAGTATGCTGTGAGATGTATCTACTTAAAGTGATGGTTTTCTGAGCTACATGCTAAGAAAAGAGTTGTTGTTAGAAGTGCTAAAAAGAGGTGAGGGTTACAGTAAATTGAAGATTGTATAAACTTTATACTTGATTCCAAAGTTTTTGATTGAGTTTTAACTCTTCAACGATTCCGATCGAGAGGTGTAGAGTTTTTATGTACTCCATCGCTATTTTATACTCTAAAAGTGAACGAAATACAGAGGGTTCAAAAAGATCCTTGTTGTACTCGATCGCCATAAAGATATTTTTACCGCGAAATGAGACATATACAGGGTGTCCGGAGTGCTTTTTGTAGTCAAGGATCTTCTCCATCAGAGTATGTGTGAGTATATATCTCGCTTCCACCTGATCGGTTCCGTACACTACAAACTCCTTTTCAAAATCGGGTGAGTCCATCTTGATAAGATCCCCGTTTCGAGAAAAGTTGTTAGATTGTAAAAAAGAGCCTATAAAGTCACCGAAAGTGCTTTGTGCTAGATCGGGAAGCACTACCGTTTTTCCTGAGAAATTTTTATGAAAATCACTGATGATAAACAGCCCTTTAAAAACCGTAGAGTAGGAGCGTCTCCCTTTTGAATCACGATGCTCTTTTTCGGCGTGAAAGTCTGAAAAAGTGAGATCGACTCCGTCAACTTTCCCTTTGACGAGATCATTGCCTGAGAATCGATCGGGATGTGGAAAAAGCCCCGATCGTTTAAAGTTTTCAACTCCTATATGGAGATCAGGGATATACCGAAAGGTATGATCGATCTCTTGGATCAGCGGTTTTATGATCTTGGATTTAAACTCATTACGATAATCAGAGATCATAAACTTGTAGATAAGTCCGCCAAGGACTACATAAGCTACAAGGGTAAAGATGATAAGTTCAATATTCATATACCCAAGCAAAGAAAAAACAATCACAGAGACTATAATAGTATAGATCATGCCGACAGTAAGCACTCTTGATTTGAGTGCTTTACGATCGTTGTCAAGCTCTTCTAAAACCGGATAGAGTTCTTTATAGTAATAATCTATAAGTTCACTGATGCTTTTCATATCTTATGAGTTAAACAGCTCTTTAACATTAACGTTTTTACGCTCGGTATCAGGAATCTCAAACACCTCTTTGCGAGTATAGCTCATAGCAGATGCCATAAAGTTTGTGGGGATCATCTCTATAGCGTTGTTATAATCAGTCACTGCTTGGTTGTAGGCACGGCGGGCTGCAGAGATCTGCTCCTCAACTTCATAAAGGGAGTGTTGCAGATGCATTACATTTTCATTTGCTTTTAGATCAGGGTAGTCCTCTACCGCTACCATGATAGAGCCGAGTGCTGAGGTGATCTTGGCATCGAGGTGTATTTTTTGTTCATCTGAGATATTTGGTTTTGTAGCTTGTGCGCGAAGTTTTGTCACCTCTTGGAGAGTTGTTTTTTCATGCTCCATATATTTTGAAACCGAAGCTACAAGGTTTGGGATCAGATCGTAGCGCTTTTTGAGTTGTGTATCTATACTTGCGAAGATGTTTTCCACCTGGTTTTTCTTTGAAACAAGAGAGTTGTACATAAGCACTAAAATGATCGCAACAACGATCACTATAATAAGAGGTGTTGACATAAACGTTCCTTTGAGAAATTTGAAATAATTATATCTAATTTTTTATGATGTTTTGTGCCGCAAGGTAGCCGCTAGCAAATGCAAACGCAAAATTATACCCGCCGCGACGCCCAACAACATCTAAAACCTCACCGATAAAATAGACCTTCGGCTCTTTTTTCGACTGAAAAGTTTTCGCATCGATCTCTGCTGTATCGACACCGCCACCGCTCACTTCGGCATGGCGGAAGCCGTGGGTATCACTCACTTCAAACTTCCAGTTGAGGATTTGGTTAGCGAGTTTTTTTGAGAGTTTTGTATCGATCGTACTTAAATTTGGTTCTAGTGAGAGCATCTCTAAGATACCGTTTACTATCTTAGTTGGCAACACTCCAAGTAAGATATCAAAGATCGTAAAATCTGGATTTGATTGTGCAGATTTTACGATATGGTTGCTGAGTTGTTGGGCATTGAACTTTGGTAAAAGTTTGAGCGATATATCTACCGCCTGATAATTCAGCAGTGCCTCACTCGCCATCTGCGAAATATCGAGGATGGCAAAACCCGATACTCCATAGTTGGTAAAGAGGATGTCACCGCTTATAGTATCCTCTTTAACACCGTTGATGTAGAGTGAAACTTCTCCGTCAACTTTGGCACCTTGCATTTTTTTTGCGATCGGTGATGAGAGTTCAAGTTGTACCAAAGAGGGGTAGCTGGGGATGATGTTGTGCCCAAGTTCACGGGCAAAGTTATAGCCATCAGCACAGCCTCCAAGGTGTGAAGCGGCTTCACTGCCCGTTGCTACGACTACCGCATCATACTTTTTTTGCAGCTCTTTTAGGGAGCTTATCTTTGTTTCGGTGATGAGGTTGACCCCAAAGTTTTTTGCCGTTTGCACAAAGGTGTTTGCAACCGACTTTGCTTCATTGCTTAAGGGGTAGGCACGACCGTCATCAAGTACGTTGAGTAAAAGGCCAAGAGAGTTTAGATATTTCTCAAGTTCTACAAATCCGAACTGCTTGAGTGCATACTCGACAAATTGCGGATTTTGGGAGAAAAAATCGTTTATATCCAGTGAGTTATTGGAGATATTACAGCGACCGTTACCAGAGACGAGGATCTTTTTTGCAGCTTTTGCATTTTGTTCGTAAAGATCGACAGATACACCGTTTTTTGCACACTCGATCGCACAAAAAAGTCCCGATGCACCCGCTCCGATGATCGCAATTGTCTTGCTATTTTTCATAAAAGTATTTTATCACAAATTACTCTTTAAATTTTGAAAGACCGAGGAGGTAAGTATCGAAATTAAAATCATATTTTTCAATTGTATGTTTATTA
>JBEWQA010000070.1:0-5802 GCA_047689515.1 Candidatus Sulfurimonas kebritensis | reverse complement strand
GAGGAGGAAAATTAATTAAGTGTTACTGTTGGACACAACATTTTATATATGTCTCACAATACAGATGTCGGCAGCTGTTTTGAGATAACTTTGCAAAAGGATATATAGATGCGGTTTTTAGAAAACTATACTCTTTTGTATATTGAAGACAAAGAGGAGATTCGAAACAATTACGGCAACTATTTTAAAAACGTATTTGGGGATGTTTATCTGGCATCTTCTGCAGAGGAAGGGTTGGCTTTGTATAAAGTACATAAGCCCCAAGTTTTAATTGCAGATATATCTTTAAAGGGGATGGATGGATGGATTCAGTTTAATAAAACAGATTAGAGCGGTCGATAAAAGTATCAAGGTGATAACTCTGACTGCTCATTCCGACAGTTACCGCCTCTTAAAAGCAACAGAGCTAAAGTTGACGACATATCTCGTCAAACCTGTCAGCAGAAGCGAGTTAAAAGAGGCACTGCATCTAGTAAAAGAGCAGCTTAGAGTAAAATCACATTAACATAGGTACCGGCTTCAAGCTCCTTGTCATCTTCACCGGTAATCATGAGTCCGCTGTTGTTGAGCATGTTTGTAAGGATTGCCGAACTACCGATTTTCTTGTCTTTAAAGTTTACAAAGTACTCCCCATCTTCTACGACAACGTTACAGGTTGTAAACTCTGTAAACGGGCTTCTTTTTTTGAAGTTCTCCTGCAGTTTTGCAGCGACTGTTTTATAAGGTTTTATCCCCCCTAACATCTTTGCTATAAGCGGCAGGGCGTATAAAATAGCCGTGACCGTTGAGGAGTAAGGAAATCCCGGAAGTGCTAAAACAAACTTCTCGTCACGCTGTGCTACCATTACATGACGTCCCGGCTTGATAGCTACCCCTTTAAATACGACTGATGCTCCAAGACGCGGTACGATATCTTTTACAAAGTCATAATCACCTACACTTACACCGCCTGTACTTACAACGATATCTGCAGAATTGATAGCTGATTCAAAAGTTTGTATCAGTGCATCTTTGTCGTCAGGTGCCGTGCCTATCTGAATCACTTCTGCTCCGGCTTGTTTGAAGAGTGCTTCGAGTGTGTAGTTGTTTGAGCTTCTGATCTGTGCAGGGTTGTCACTGTGAGCTCCAAGGTCTACGATCTCGCTCCCCGTTGCGATCACGGCTACCTTTGGTTTTAATGCCACTTTTACCATCACCTGGTTTAACCCTGCAAGTACGCCGATCTCGGCAAAGCCGATCTTTGTCCCTTTTTTTATTAGTACATCACCCGCACTATAACTCTCACCTACGGGACGAACCGAGGAACCGAAATTTACAGTCTCATTAATAGTGATTTTCCCATCTTCATAAGTGACATTTTCGATCTGGATCAAAGTGTCTGCGCCCTCAGGCATCTTGGAACCTGTAAAAGTTTTGATAGATTCACCCGCTTGGATCTCACGCTGCTCGTCATTTCCGGCAGGATTATCACCGAGAACTAGAAGCTCCCCACGCTCTAGATCAGCATGTTTTACGGCATAACCGTCCATCGATGCTGTAGGAAACTGTGGATCGTTGTATTGTGCTACGATATCTTCGGCAAGAATTCGATCGAGTGCGTCACTCAGTGGAACACGCTCAAACTTTGAGCCATTTACTTGAAGCAGATCAAGCATATTTTGACTTGTTTCATACGATAATAGGTTCAATATTTTTTCCTTTATTGTGCTAAAAGGCCGCTGCCGCTGATCGCAGTAGATCTGTCTTGGGCATAGACTCTTTTTCCATCTTTGAGATCATATTTCCAGATAGGAGCCGAGGCTTTGAAATCCTCTACAAACTCATCGATAAACTCTAAGGCTACGCGACGTTTCGGTGAAAAAACAGCCGCTATGTAGGATGATTCATGTAGCATCACATCGCCGCGCGAGTGTGCCATTTTTATGATTGCACCTTTTGCTTTTGCTTTTTCTTCCCACGCTGCATACCAAGAGTTGAGTATAGGTTCATAGATGTCAAAACTCAATCCATCGATTCCACTTTCATCACGGACAGTTCCTACAAATGGGATATATGCTCCGTAATTACTCGTTGATTCTTCTTCGTACCAGCGTTTTAAAAGTTCAGGTACATCTAACGCACCGTCATATAATTCTAACAATCTCAGCCTCCGCAAACAGGAGGTAAAAGAGATACTTTGTCACCGCTTTTAAGCGGATGCTCGAGTGAAGCAACAAGAGCGTCGTTGACAGCAACCGCAGAGTTGCTCAGCCACTCTTTGAGCTCCTCGTCTTTTTGCAGGATAGGTGCTAGTTCACTCAGGTTTGTGATCTCAAGCTCCATAGCGTCTTTTTGTATTGGTCCTAAAAATTCTACGCGTACCATGTATAGCCTTTTTTATCGGTTGTATATATTTTGAAAGTTGCTCGTGAGGCTCAGGCCGTTAGGGAGGATCTGCCCTCTAAGAGGAGCTTTCAAAATATTTTTTGAACAAAATTATATCTAAGATAAGTTAAGTGGGGTATAATTTCAGAAATTAGTTTTGGAGCTAAATTGCTTTTTGGAAAGATAGAGTATTTAAACCTTTTACCCTTTCATATCTTTATGAAACGTTTTGCGCCTTCTCAAGCCAAGATGAGTATGGAGTATAAAAAAGGGGTGCCGGCAAAGATAAACTACGCCTTTAAAACAAGGCGTGTAGATGCTGCATTTATATCAAGTATCGAAGCAAAAAAATATCATAATGTAAATCTTGGAATCATCGCCAAAAAAGAGGTTCAAAGTGTCCTCGTGATTCCTAAAAAAACTTCAAAAAAAGATAAAGAGTCAGCTACATCAAATGTGCTTGTGAATGTTCTTGGATTAGAAGGGGAGGTGTTAATCGGTGATAAAGCACTTCGTTACGCTTTAAAAAACGATGACTATATCGATCTGGCAAAAGTATGGAATGAGCGCTACCAACTCCCTTTTGTTTTTGCAGTTTTAGCATTTCATAAAGATCAAAATCTTTATAAAAAGATCGAAAAAAACTTTGTTCGCAAAAAAGTTAGAATCCCTCAATACCTTTTAGAAAAAGCGGCAAAACAAGTTGGGATTGAAAAAAACGAAGCACTTGCATATCTGGAACTTATCTCTTACGATCTCGATACAAAAGCCCAAAAAGGGCTCAAGAAGTTTTACAAAGAAGCTTTAAAAGTTAAGTGATCCTTTTTGCCAACTCTTTTTTATACCCCTTTATATCAAACTCTTTAAGTCTCGATACGCCGCTGTCGATCGCTGCTTGAGCTACCGCAGCCGAAACTTCTACAACGAGTCGTTTATCAAAAGGTGAGGGGATGATATACTCTTTACCATACTTTAGCTCTCTGCCGTGAATCTTATAGAGGTACTCCGGAACCTTTTTCTTGGCAAGTTCAGCTAAAGCTTTTGAAGCTGCAAGTTTCATCTCGGTGTTGATCTCCTTTGCGTGAACATCCATAGCTCCTCGAAAGATAAAAGGAAAACCAAGTACATTGTTCACTTGATTCGGATAGTCGCTTCTCCCTGTAGCTATAATCGCATCAGGACGTGCTTTACGGGTGTCTTCAGGAAAGATCTCAGGTGTCGGATTTGCAAGGGTAAAGATGATCGGGGTGTCACACATATTTTTTATATCATCGAGTTCAAAAGTTCCCGGCTTTGAAAGTCCTAAAACCACATCGGAGTTTGCAAAGATCTCTTCATGGGTCATATAGTTGTGAATAGCAAACTCTCTCTTAAAGTCATTGAGATCACTCCTTCCTTGGTGGATAAGCCCTTTAGAATCAAGCATCAAGATATTCTTAACACCCATCTCACGGTAAAGTCTGGCACACGATATCGCGGCAGCTCCGGCTCCCACTACGACTATTTTTAGTTTTGTGATATCTTTGTTTGCGATCTCACAAGCGTTCATAATAGCAGCACTTGAGATCACGGCTGTTCCATGCTGATCGTCGTGCATAACGGGGATATCGAGCTGATCGATCAAGCGGCGTTCGATCTCAAAACATTCAGGTGCTTTGATGTCTTCGAGATTGATCCCGCCAAAAGTTGGTGCTAAAGCACTTACGACGGAGCAAAATCTATCTACACTTTTGGTGTCGACTTCGATATCGTAAGCATCAAGTCCTGAAAATTTTTTAAAGAGGACACTTTTTCCTTCCATTACCGGTTTTGAAGCGAGGGCCCCGATATCTCCTAAACCAAGTACAGCCGTACCGTTTGAGATCACACCTACAAGATTGCTTTTTGCTGTGTATTTGTAAGCATTCATCGGATCTTTTTCGATCTCCAAACACGGAGTTGCAACCCCGGGGGTATACGCAAGGGAGAGATCTTTTTGAGTCTCCATAGGTTTTGTAGCTTCGATAGCAAGTTTGCCGGGTTGTGGTAACTGGTGATACTCTAGTGCTTCTTTTGCTAATTGTTTTTTAGTCATGACTGCTCCTTAAAAGTGTTTCTAGCCACTCTTTCATCTTTTTTTCATATCCGATCGCTTTAAGATCGACAAACTTTTGCTCTTTTGAGAGATATTTTTGCGGGACATAGCCTCCAAAGTCGTGCGGATAGAGATACTCCTCGTTGTTGTGTGTAATGTTCTTAGGGATATCGAGTATATTACCGCTTTGGATACTATGCAGGGCATTGTTGATCGCCATATAAGCGGAGTTTGATTTTGGGGAGGCACAGAGGTATATTACCGCCTGAGCAAGGATGATACGCGCTTCCGGATAACCTATCTTGCTTACTGATGTTAGACATGAAGTGGTAAGTGTAAGTGCCTGAGGATTGGCATTGCCGACATCTTCACTGGCAAGAATTACTAAACGTCTAGCGATAAACTCGGCACTCTCTCCACCGTCGATTAAACGTGCGAGGTAGTAGATCGCCGCATCACAGTCACTGCCGCGGATCGATTTTATAAGTGCAGAAGCGAGATCGTAGTGTACACCCGCTTCGCTGCTTCCGGCTTGAAGCGCATTGGGGCGTAAGGATTTGAGTGTTTCAAGAGTGATCTCCGTAGAGAGACTGCTTGCAAACTCCAAAAGTTTTAACATCGCCCTTGCATCTCCGCCGGAACTTGCTATAAGGTACTCGTATCCGTCTTGATCGATTGTGAGTTCATATTTTTCGAGCACTTTGTCTAAAAGTTTTTCGAGTGCTTTATTGTCTATCGCTTTGATCTCAAAGAGCATCGATCTGGAACGGATTGCTGAAGTGAGGGTATAAAAGGGATTTTCGGTTGAGGCCCCGATAATGAGTGCTTCGTTTTTCTCCATTACCGGCAGAAGTACCTCTTGCTGGTTTTTTGAAAGGCGGTGCACTTCATCGATAAATATCAGGGGCTTTTGCAGGGCATTTTTGTATTGGTTGAAGATCTTTCGCAGCTCTTCGATCTTAAGCGAGGTAGCATTAAGTTCGTAAAAAGGGCGCTCTGTTACATCTGCGATCACGCGGGAAATGGAGGTTTTTCCACATCCTGCAGGACCGTAAAAGAAACTGTGTCCGAGGGTGTTTTGTTCACAAAGCATTCGCAGGGGTGAGCCTGTTTGGGTGAGGTGCTCCTGTCCTACGATTTCATCAAAACTTTTTGGTCGTAATAGATAGGTAAAATCCAAAACTACTGCGCCTCTTTTTGTTTTTTATTTTCCTCTTTTAAGAACTTACGCAAAGCATTATATTCACTTCTCTCCAAGTACCTAGTCTTTCCGGTTGGGAGATTATTAAGCTCTATCTCTGCAAAGCTCAGGCGTTTAAGATCAACTACTTCAGCGCCGAAGTGTGCGAAAAATCTACGAAGTT
>JBEWQA010000069.1:0-5822 GCA_047689515.1 Candidatus Sulfurimonas kebritensis | reverse complement strand
ATGATTTTAATGATTGATAATTATGACAGTTTTACTTACAATATCGTTCAATATTGCCGCGAACTTGGAGCTGATCTAAAGATCGTTCGTAATGACGAAATGAGTGTGGAGGAGATCGAAGCGCTAAAGCCTGAGAAGATCATCATCTCACCGGGACCTGCTTCACCCGATGAAGCGGGTGTAACTCTTGAGGTGATTGACTATTTCAAAGACAAGTTGCCAATTCTTGGGATCTGTCTCGGACATCAGAGTATAGCTCAAGCATATGGGGCAGATGTTGTGCGTGCAAAAAATATGATGCACGGGAAAACCTCCACAATGAAACAGCATATCTCTTGTGCAATATTCAAAGACTTACCAGAGGAGTTTACAGCAACAAGGTACCACTCTTTGATTGTAGATAAAAATTCACTTTCAGATGTTATCGAGCCGACGGCATATTCAACAGATGATGAAGAGATTATGGCATTGAAAATCAAAGATAGAGATATCTACGGTGTGCAGTTCCACCCTGAGTCTATCATGAGTCAGTATGGACACGAGATAATAGGAAACTTCTTAAAACTATGACTCATCGTCTCATCTTATCCTTAATATTAGGGGTAGATGCTATTATCCTCTTTTTTCAGATAGGCAATCTCTCTGTCGCCTCATCTGAAACCTATATACTTTACCAAGAACACTCCTTTTTAAGTTCGTTTTTTAATCTCTTGTTCTCTCTATTTGGAACCAATGATTATGTCTTAAGAGTTCCTATCATTATACTTCATTTACTAACGGCATTGTTGTTTTACGCGATTGCGAACAAGTATTTAAAGAGGGATAGAGACCGGCTGTGGCTTTTACTCCTCTTTGTAATGCTCCCAGGAACTTTAAGTGCAGCTATAGTGTTAAGCCATGCATTTATCGTACTCTTTGGTTTAATGTTATATGTCTATCTTGACCAAAGGTACCCTGTAAAATATACCAATGTACTACTTCTGCTTTTCGCATTTCTTGACGGTGGGTTTGCCTACTTGCTTTTAGGTTTGCTGATCTATAATATCTTTGAGAAAGATCTTAAAAATATATTTTTTAACCTTGTACTGTTAGCAATATCGGCATATCTCTACAGGCTTCAGATTTATGGTATCCCTAGTGGCCACTTTTTAGATGCTATCGGTGTTTACAGTGCGATCTTTACCCCTATAGTTTTTGTGTATGTGGTGTATGCACTCTATAGGAAGTATCTTGCAGACAATATTGATAAAGTATGGTATATCTCCACGACTGCATTGATTTTCTCCCTCTTGCTCTCTTTTCGACAAAGATTGGATATTGAATATTTTGCACCCTATTTGATGCTCGCTTTGCCTTTGGCTGCACAAACATTTACACACTCATATAGAGTGAGACTAAAGATGTTTAGAAAAAGGTATAAAACGATCTTTGTGCTCTCATTTATAATGTTGGCTTTTCATACACTTTTAGTGCTCTTTAATAAATCACTATATGGCTACCTGGATGATCCAAGAAAACATTTTGCATATAATATGTATGTTGCAAAAGATTTGGCGAATGAACTCAAAGCAAAAGGTATTGTGTGTGTAGATACATCCTCGAGTATGCAGCCTCGCTTAAAATTTTATGGAGTTGCAAAATGTAGCAGTTATTTTCTTGAAGAGCTTCCTCTTGATCGAGAAGAGGGTACTGATGTAACTATTAGTTACAAAAGCAAGGTGGTGTATAGGGGTAGTGTTACTAAAATATACACAAAATGATTCAATTCATATTGTAGAGCTATTTGAAGCCGTAAATGTTAGGAACTTTATGATACAATCGCAATCATAATATCAAAATAGGGAGTTTCTATGGCTCAAAAAGCGATACGAGAATATGACGCGAAGTCGATTTTAGCAAAACATTGGAATAAGTATTTTCCAGACTTTACTTATGCATATGAAACAGTTATGGTTCAAAACGGTACTGAACTTAACGATGCTGCAAAAGAGAAAGCTTGGTTAAACGAAAAACCACTAGTAGCAAAACCGGATATGCTATTCGGTAAACGTGGTAAAAACGGACTAGTATTATTTAAAGATGCTAAACCGGGTGATGTGTCTTTGGCAAAAGCTGCATCATGGATAGATGAAAAAGCGGGTGATAAACAATCTGTATACTTTTCATTTGACGGTGATACTCCAACTGGTGAACCGAAAGTTGATTACCTTACTCACTTTGTTGTTGAGCCGTTTACTCCGCATGACCAATCTGAAGAGTACTATATCTCTGCGACTTGTGTTGGTGACGATGATGTTCTTTACATGTCAGCTGAAGGTGGTATGGAAGTTGAAGAAGGTTGGGATGAAAAAGTTACTGAATTAGCATTCCCTATTACTGCAACTGAAGAAGAGATCGCTGAAAAAATTGCTGCAAATGTACCTGCAGACGTAAAAGCTGAAGATAAAGAAAACTTTGCAAAATTTGCAATTGGTTTCTTTAGAGCTTACCGTGAACTAAATTTTGCATACCTTGAAATCAACCCGTTTGTAATGCAAGGAAACAAAATTGAGCTTTTAGATATGGTTGCTAAGCTTGATGATACTGCCGGATTTATGATGACTGAAGAGTGGGGTGATGTTGAATACCCTACAGCATTTGGTATGGAAGAAAAATCTCCGGAAGTACTTGCTGTTGAAGAAGCTGATGCAAAAACTGGTGCTTCACTAAAACTTACACTATTAAAACCAGATGCTAGAATCTGGACTATGGTTGCAGGTGGTGGTGCATCTGTTGTATATGCTGATACTATTGCAGATATGGCTGGTATCGATGATCTTGCTAACTATGGTGAGTACTCAGGTGGTCCAACTACTGGTGAGACAAAATTTTATGCAGAGACTTTACTTGATCTTATGACAAGAGAAAAAGATGCTCAAGGTAGAGACAAAATTTTAATCATCGGTGGAGCAATCGCGAACTTTACAGATGTTGCAAAAACTTTTACAGGTATTATCCAAGCATTTGAAGAGTATGCAGATAAGATGAAAGAAGTTGGTGTTAAGATCTACGTTAGACGTGGTGGACCAAACTATGAAAAAGGTCTAAAAGATATTAAAGAAGCTGCAGACAGACTTGGTCTATGGATCGATGTATATGGACCGGAAACTCACGTAACTGATATCGTAAGAATGGCAGTAGAGGCATAAGGAGAAAAAATGGCACAATTATTTACTAGAGATACACAAGCAATTTTTTGGAATAACAACAAAACTGCTATCCAAAGAATGTTAGACTATGACTATACAATCAAAAGAGACAAACCATCAGTAGCTGCTATCGTAGCTCCAACTGCTTCTGGAAAATTTGAGAAATTTTTCTGGGGTGGTGATGAAGTTATGATCCCAACTTATAAAAGTACTGCAGAAGCAAAAGCTGCTCAGCCTCAAGCTGACGTACTTTTAAACTTTGCATCGTTTAGAACTGCTTACGATGTAACTATGGAAGCTTTAGAGATGGGTGGTTTTAAAACTATCATGATTACTGCTGAAGGTATCCCTGAAAGATTAGCACGTAAAATGAACCAAACTGCTCGTGAAGAAAATGTAACAGTTATCGGGCCGGCAACTGTTGGTGGTATCGCTCCGGGTGCATTTAAAATTGCTAACGTTGGTGGTACAATCGAAAACATCATTAACTCTAAACTTCACCGTGCAGGTTCTTGTGGACTTGTAACTCGTTCAGGTGGTTTATTCAATGAGCTTTCTAACATCATCGCTATCAATGCTGACGGTATTGCAGAGGGTGTAGCTATCGGTGGTGACCGTTTCGTAGGTTCTGTATTCATCGACAACTTACTTCGTATGCAAGATAACCCGGCTGTTAAATATATGATCCTTCTTGGTGAAGTTGGTGGTACTGAAGAGTACAAAGTGATAGAGGCAGTTAAATCTGGAAGAATCACTAAACCAATTATCGCATGGTGTATCGGTACTATCGCTAAGCACTATGATTCTGGTGTTCAGTTCGGTCACGCAGGTGCATCTGCAAATGCTGAAAGAGAAACTGCTGAAGCTAAGAATAAAGCTATGGCAGAAGCTGGTATCCACGTACCTGAGACTTTCAATGACCTTCCAGCGAAGATCAGAGAAGTTTATGAATCTCTAAATCTTGATCCAATTCCGGAGCCTGAAGTTAACGTAGTGCCAAAAGTTAGACGTTCTAAACAATTTATCTGTACTATCTCTGACGATAGAGGTGAAGAAGCAACTTATGCAGGTTTTCCAATCTCTTCTGTTGCATTACCAAGTACAGGTAAAGGTATCGGTGATGTTATCTCATTACTATGGTTCAAAAAACAGTATCCGAAATGGGCTACAGACTTTATCGAGACTGTAATTAAAACTGTTGCTGATCATGGTCCGGCAGTATCTGGTGCTCACAATGCAAAAGTAACTGCACGTGCTGGTAAATCAGTAGTTGAGTCTTTAGTAACAGGTCTTTTAACAATCGGACCAAGATTCGGTGGTGCAATTGATGGTGCTGCAGAGCATTTTAAATATGCAGATGACAATAACCTTTCTCCAAAAGAGTTCTTAGGTCATATGAAAAAAGCTGGTATTCCAATTCCGGGTATCGGTCACCGTATCAAATCTCTTAAAAACCCTGACCTTCGTGTTAAAGGTTTAATGGATTATGCAGCGGAAAATTTCCCGGCTACTCCATTACTTGACTATGCTAGAACTGTTGAAGCTCTAACTACAAGTAAAAAAGAGAACTTAATCCTTAACGTTGATGGTACTATCGGTATCTTAATGGTAGATATGTGGAGAGCTTTAGGTTACTCTGAAGAAGAGATCAATGAGTTTATCTCTTCAGGTACACTGAATGCATTCTTTATCGTTGGTCGTTCAATCGGTTTCATCGGCCACGTACTTGATGAAAAACGTCTTGCAATGCCAATGTATCGTCACCCAATGGATGACATCCTTTACGACGTTCAACAAGCAGAAGAGATTTAATCTCTTCGCTTTTTGCGCTTCTTTTTTAAACCTTCAACTATTTAACTTCTAATTTTTCTTTCAAATTATAATCTTTTACGATATACTAGAGTTATGAAAAAAGCTTTTACTATGATGGAACTTATTTTTGTACTTGTTGTTATGGGTATTTTAGCTGCCGTTATCATGCCAAGGATGGAGCGTGATCCAGTAAGAGAAGCTGCGATACAATTAGTTTCACATATCCGTTATACACAACATTTAGCGATGGTAGATGATAAATATGCTGACACTGCAGATCCTAATAAGAGATGGTGGAGAGGTAGATGGCAATTAAAGTTTAAAAATGCTGCTCAAACTAATGGAGAAGAAAGTTATACAATTTTTTCTGATAGTTATGCAGTTAATGTTTATAGTGGAAATGCCAATTCCAAAGATGAAATTGCAACTAACCCTCAAGACAAATCTAAAAAGTTGACGGGTGGTGATAATGCAATAAATTTTAATGATACAGAAGCTACAAGAAGTATGAACTTAGGTATGAAATACGGTATCATTGCTGTTAATTTAGGTGCTAGTTGTAGGGATAATCAAAGTAAGGGGATTGCTTTTGACCACTTGGGGAGACCATTAAAAGGAGGTTTCTCTGCTTTTATGTCACCATATCCAAATAGTGCTAACTTAATTACTTCAGATTGTAATATAACACTCGTTGGTTCAACAGGTAGTGTAACAGTGACAATAACACCTGAAACAGGCTATGCTTATATAGCAAATTAGAAAAGAAAAGAATCTTTTCTAACTCTTCTTTAGTTTAATAAACCTTTAAGCTATATTCCCCTA
>JBEWQA010000068.1:0-5885 GCA_047689515.1 Candidatus Sulfurimonas kebritensis | reverse complement strand
AGTGATTTTTTAACATTTTTTAAAAATGGCTCATGCTCTTTAAGAGACTGCAGTCCGTTGATCCATGTAGCAATAACAAAGGCGGTGAAAAGTGTAGAGATAGCACTCTCTTTTGTGGAGTGTTCCAACATCCAGGCATACAAAAAGAGGGAGCCCACACTAATGACTAATACAACATAAAATACACGCAAAAGCTGGACTTTATCTAAAAACTGCTCATGCAATCTGTTTGGAGCCCTGTTCATTACATCCTCTTCATCTTTTAAAAAAGGAAATGTTTTATCTAAAGCACTGTTGGCAACAAGATTAATCCATAAAATTTGTATAGGATAGAGCGGTAACGGCAGCGACATTAAGATAGCACTAGTGATCAGGATCACCTCATCCAATGATGTAGCAAGTAAAAAATAGATCGTTTTGCGGATATTGTTGGCGATGGAGCGTCCCTCTTTAACCGCCTCGACAATGACAGAGAGATTGTTGTCAGCCAGCACCATATTTGCAGTAGATTTTGCGGCGTCCGTTCCCTCACCCATAGCTATCCCCAAGTCAGCACTTCTAAGAGCCGGCACATCATTTACACCGTCCCCTGTGACAGCTACAATCTCCCCTTTGCTCTGCAGTGCTTTTACGATTCGGTATTTGTGTTCAGGAAGCACCCTCGCCCAGACAGTAACCTTGGGCAATATATTTTCGAGTGCTGTATCATCCATTTCATTGAGTTCTTTTCCTGTAACAACCAGGTCACCTTCGTTGTATATATTGACAGATTTTGCAACGGCTGCAGCGGTGAGGGCATTGTCACCTGTGATCATCATCACTTTGATGCCGGCTTTTTGTGCCGTTTGTACAGCCTCTAAAACACCCTCTTTTGGAGGATCCAAAAAGCCCACAAGACCAACAATCTCGATCTGCCATTTCTCGATATCGTCTGTTGTATGTTCCCCCATTCCCAGAGCGATCACTCGCAAACCGTTCGATGCCAACTTGTCATGCTCTTTTTCAAGAACCTCAAAATCATCCTCATTGGTGGCAAACTGCTTGAGCGATTCAAAAGCACCTTTTACAAAGAGCTTATGCTCTTCTTCGATCATGTGTGAACTTGCCATCAACCTATACTTGGTATCGAAAGGATAGAGATTGACACGCGGATATTTTTCTCTAATGCTCTCATACTCTTTGCCAACCCACAGTGCAAGTGCCGTATCTACTGGATCCCCTTCCCCTTTTACAGACTCATTGGCAAGGGCTGAAACGGTTTGTGTAAATGTTTCATGAAGAGAGAAAACATCTTTTACTTCCAATTTTCCCTGTGTGATGGTACCGGTTTTATCAGAAGCGATAACAGTAGTGCTCCCCAACGTTTCAACAGAGGGTAAATGACGTATATAAACCTTTCTGAGACTCAGTGCCATAGCACCTATAGTGAGTACCAACGTAATAACGATAGGCAAACCTTCCGGTACAGAAGCAACCAGCAAAGCGATGATCAGATAGATAATATCTACAATCTCTCTGCCTTTAAAAAAAGAGAGTGCAGCAATGATAAAAATCATCACAGATACGACAACCATGTGTTTTCTGATAAAAACCTCGAGTGCTTTGTGCAACGGCGTTTCTCTTGGCGCCTCTTCAGCTTTGCTTGATATAGATGCCAGATAGGTCTGTTCTGCTGTAAATACAACAAATCCTTCTGCACTCCCTTTGGTTACAGTGGTACCTGAAAGTGCCATATTGTCAAGTTCGTAAGGGAGTGTGTTTTGGGGCAATGTGAGATTGGCATCTTTTTGCACAGGTATCGATTCGCCTGTTAAAATAGACTCATCAATCACCACTCCATTCGTTTCAAAAAGGCGTATATCCGCAGGTACGATATCCCCCTCACTCAAGATGACCACATCTCCGGGTACAAGCTCTGAAGATGCAATTGTAAATATCTCATCTTCACGTTTCACCTGTGTTTTGCTTTCGGTCAGTTTTTGAAGTGCCCGAATCGAGGAGATGGCTTTGAGCTCCTGCCAAAATCCAATAACTGAATTGATAAGAATAATTAGAAGGATCAGCAAACCTTCATGTGTATTGCCTAAAAAAAGAGAAAGTGCGGTAGCTACTACAAGCACATACACCAAAGGACTTTTGAACTGTGCCAGAAAAAGTATAAAAAGGTTATGTTGTTTTTCTTTAATCTCATTGAAGCCGTAGATAGCAAGGTTTTTCTCTGCGGCCGAGTGGCTCAGTCCTTTTTTTGATGTCTCCATCTTTTTAGCCAAAGACTCAACAGCTTCAAAATGAGGATGCTCTGGGATCATCATGCTCTTTTCCTGCACTTGCGATATATTAAATATTTATCAGTGTAGCATATTTTCAATGAAGAGTCATGATCCCTTATAATTTATAATAGTGTATAATGATTGCACGATAAAGTTAAATGAAGACTCTAATGAAAAAAGGAAATGCCGTGATAGTTAAAAAAATGAAGCAGCTTATCAAATATGCTATTGAGCTGGATATAGACTATATTGAAACTTTTCTCGGATATGAAGGGGACAATGTCTTAAAAATCATAACACGGGATAAAGAAACTTTACATGCTATGGAAAAGTTTTTAAAAAATATAGATCTTGAGTACAAAGTAGATTTTGATATTTCAGCCGGCTCAAGAGGTGGGCATGTGCTGTATGTCGGGGTAGAAGACCCAAGTTTGTTTAAACTGAAGAAAGATTAAATTATTAATCTTTCTTTTTCTCAATGCTCCATTTGTTACCTTTGTCACAAACAGACCATTTACTTTTTTTAGGCTTTTTTTTCTTGTTGCCAACGCCCCACGTACTATTGTTGTCACAGATGGACCATTTCTTTGTTTTAGGCATCTTTGTCTCTTATAAAAAATTTGCAGAATTATATCACCAAAATAGGAATTTTGAGCATAAAGTTAAACCCTAAACAGACAATTTGTTATAATCTTATTTGTGATAAACAAGGAGTTTTTTTATGTTAAAAAAAATAATTATAGCAATTGTTGTTCTTTTGGCCTTAGGAGGTTTAGCGTATAAAGCACTCAACCCCTCTAACTATAAGCACCCGATGCACAATACCAAATAGTGCAAATGTTAACAATTTAGTGTTCATGCTCCATATTGAGGATCTCTTCAACTCCCTCATCGTTAAGGTATTCCATCTCTAACACTTCACCCGATATTCTCATCGGAACTCCTGCTAACTCATGGTTAGCATTGAGCACTGCATAGCCATCCTCTATACTTTCAACAACCCATACAATTGCTTCATCTTCACCCTCTAGTTCCATTCCGACAGCGATATCTTCAGGTAGATCACTCAGCAGCTCTTTGGCTACCAAAGACTCATCATACTCGCCGAAACCCTCTTGCGGAGTTAGCAAAAGATCGAAACTCTCTCCAACCTTTTTTCCCTCTAGATCATCTTCTAGTTTTTGAAATATCTGCTTATAACCGCCGTGCAGATACATCACCTCATCACTTTCATCTAAAAGATTGCCTTTTTGATCCTCTAGTTTCAAAGAGATAGAGACTAGTGTGTTTTTTGTAATTTTTTCCATTTTGACTTCTTTGTTTTAACGATAATGAAATTTTATCTAAATTACAAATTTTAAGATAACCTCGATGAAGGCAAACTTGATGGAAGTGATATTGTAAACCTTGCACCGTTTTGTGTATTTTTAACGTTTATCTCCCCTCCACAGTGCTCTTCAACAATTGTTTTGGACATATAAAGCCCCAGTCCTGTTCCATCCTTATGCTGCTTCGTCGTAAAATAGGGGTTAAAGATATCCTTGAGTATTTTATTTGGGATACCCCCTGCATTATCCTCTATAGATATCTCCACCATATCACCTTTTCTTTCCCATGAAACCCATATTTTCATATCGTAAACTTTTTTGTCCAGCAAGGCATCTTCTGCATTTTTAAATATATTTAAAATCACTTGTTTCACTTCATTGACATCTGTATAGAGCTCAATATTATCGTGTCGCTGACATATCAGATCTACGTTTTTTGACTCAAATGATGAACCGATAATCTGCAGTGTCCCTTGGACAAGTGCATCTACGGTTATAATCTCTTTTTGTTTATTTTTTTTGAAAAAACTTCTAAAATCATTGATCGTTGAGGAGAGATGGTTTGAGAGTTGATCTATCGCTTCAAGTTGTTCGGTAAAAAATTCTTTTTTATAGTTGTCAGTAACTACATCTATAGAGAGTGTCCCTGATATCGTTGATATAGATGCTAAGGGCTGACGCCACTGATGTGCTATCATACTTATCATCTCTCCCATCTGGGCCATTCTTGATTGGTGTAGCATATAAGATGTCTGCTCGTGTGATTTTTTTGTCTGCTCTTTTAGTTTATTGAGACTATTTACCAATGTTAAAATAATGAGTAGGAGTATAAAGTTTGCGATCAACCCAACAAGTGTCAAAACTAAAGGGTAAGGGCTTCTCGTAGTGGTATCAAACTCTACCGTACTTGCAAAGTGTATCTGCCATTGCAGGTTATTTACTTTCACTGTTTTTACAGCTGTATACCTAGAGTGCTCCGAGTATCTGTTGAAAGAGCTGTAGAGCAGATGTTGTTCAGATGTATCGTTGCTATCATACACCTTCATATCAAACACTGATCGTTTGAAATCTATATGCTTCATAAAATCATTCATACGAAAAGGAGCATAAACAAATCCTAGCAAAGCTTTTCTTCTTTGCTCAACTGTCGAAACCGGTGCCCCTTTTTTATATAAAGGGCGATACATAAGCATACCCGCTTGAACATCCTCATCTATCTCTTGCACTAAAGTCACTTTTTTGGTCAAAGCAGTTCTGCCGGTATCTCTGGCAGTCTCCATCGCTTTTCGCCTAATAGGTTCTGAAAACATATCATACCCTATAGCTTCGCGGTTTCTTTTGTCTAAAGGTTCCAGATATAAGATAGCACTGTACTGATCCCTTTTATATTTTGGTTTTATTGAGAAAACTTTTTCACACCAAGATCAAAAACTACGAAAATGAGTACCGCCACCTCATTTTAAAAGCAAAAGAGGTCCCTGAAAAAGAGGGACATTTTGTTCTCTCTTTCGATGATGTCACAGAACTCAACCTTATGTATCTTTTTGACAGTGACGCAGCCAGAAAAGACAGTGAAGAACAAGACAGGGAGTCAATCTTGTCTCTAATGCGTGTAGTTCAAAACAACTCAACAGAAGTAAAAATTCATAACTTCTACAAAGGTTTAACTATCGTTAACCCTGCAGTGATATCAGAGGTGACCGATAAAGCGGTAGTACTTAAAATGCCGAATCCACAACTTAAAGCTATCCAGTTTTCAAAGTACATGACTATTTGTTCAGAAGTACTACCTAAAAATGTGCTGTGTCGAAAAATCAAAGAGATAGATATGGATAGCCAGTCTGTCACAACCAATGAGATGACTTTTGCAGCGCAAAGCGTTACAGACAGAAAACATATCCGTCTGGAACCGGAAAAAGAGCATAAATGTACTCTGTTTTATAAAGATGTCAAATATGAAGGTACTACCACGATCATAGATATTTCAGAAGTTTCTATGAAGGTTGCGATAGAAGCATTGCCAGCGGGGGTAGCAATAGACACAGAGCTAAAGATATCATTTAACCTGACTGTAAAAAACCAGATTATCTCTTTGGTTACAGATGCCAATGTTTACAGAATTGATGAGCATCCTAAAAACTACCACCTTGTTCTTATATACGATCTCAATGAACAAAGCCGGCATAAACTCAAGGACTATCTAGCCAGCAGACAGATGTCCCTTATACGAGAATTTAAAAATATAGATATAAACAATTAGAGCTAATACTCTAAGATCGCAAACACC
>JBEWQA010000067.1:0-5942 GCA_047689515.1 Candidatus Sulfurimonas kebritensis | reverse complement strand
AGTGATAAAACGCCAGCTTTAACGCACTATCTGCTCTTTTGGCGTTCTATTTCTTCTCACCATACCGATACGTTCAAGGAGTGCGACCTCATCAGGTGAGAAGAGAAAACTTTTATACTCCTCTTCCAGTTTTCCCTCCCTGAATATCTTTGCAAACCGTCTATAGTCAGGTCCCATTCTCACATCCGGGACGGTTTCCAGTATCCTGGTGCGATTTTCGATCATATTTTCAAACTGTGCATAACTTCTGATAGGATAATGATAGATATGTATATCGTTGCTCTCTCTCTTTTTCCAGTAGGCGATATGCTCAGCCGTATGATTCCCAAAGTTCACTTTGATGAGTCCATTTGGATTTGTGATCACCTTGGGGTAGGCAGGAGTGAGCACATAGGAGTAGTGTGTATCATCAGAGATCATATGTTTCACCGCACCGATCACTTCCAGTTCCGAATTAAAAAAATCTTTCTCATCACTTAAGGAGTCTGCTGTTGGAAGCATATTGGTTCTCTTGACCCTGATCACTCCACCTTTGAATGCAAGGTACGCTTTCAGATCCTTATGGTTATTGGGGATCCAGAATTCATCGGCATCGTTATTGATGATCCAGTCGGCGTGATACTTCTCTTTAGCCACCGCAGCAAGTTGATTTCTCCACTTCTTATGTCGAAATGTTTTGCTCGGTTCATCGACAATGGTCATTGTGACCTGCTCTTTCAGTGTTTCAAGTATCTCACGCGTGCCATCCGTCGAACCGTTATCCATGACGACAAAAGCATCGACGCCATACTTCGCATGGGTTAAAATATTGGCCTTGATGATATCTGCTTCATTCTTGATCACAAGGGTCATCACAAGGCTGAAGTTTTCCGGGTTGAACTGATGTGTAAAGTAACTAAAAGGGTTTTGCATAGGAGTCTGCCATTTTTTGAAAAATTATAACATAATGAGTGGATACTCCATAGAGAAAAATGAAAAAAGTCCCATTTTTAAGTCACCTGTCTACCTCTATGCTCTTGGTAGAGATCTGTACCGGGCAAATAAGAGTGTTGGCTACCTTATGGTATAATTAATCCAGGATCGCTTATGGGAATGGGAAAATGAAATCATATAATAACGTGCGCCATCAAGTTCTATAAAACTGCTATCACTCGTGAATGCTCTCAACAGAGAATGAGTCTGGCTTTTTTAGTACATATCATCGCAAGCATACTTCCATAAAAAAATCCATTTGTTATGAGGGGCGGGTACAATGAGTGTAAACTATACAAATACGATGGGTGCAGGCTATAGGGTTGTTTTTTTAATCAATTCATTAAATGGCGGTGGCGCAGAGAATGTGGTAAGTCGATTGTCCAACAGGTTGTCGCGGATGGGTCATAAAGTATACCTGTTTTTACTCTACCCTGATCTGGACTATATGATAGATGAGGCTGTTGAGATTACGCTCCTGGAAGGGAAAAGCCATAAAGCAAAAGCACGGTTTTTTGATGAACAGATCTCCATGATAGAGAAGGCTTCAGGGAAAATCGATCTTTTTGTCTCCTTTTTGCAGGGAGCGCACAAAGTTGCAAAGCTCAGCCGGATCCCTGATATCTATATGTCTGTCAGAAACTACGAGTCCCAAAGGTTCAAAGAGAAAAGCTACTTGAAGTACTGGAGAAAAAAACGTCAATTCCAGAAGTTGTACCATAATGAAAAACTGCTCTGTGTCTGTGATGCCGTAAAAGAGGACCTGTTAAACAATCTCAATATTAAACCGAAATCCATTGAGACACTCTATAATCCCTATAATTTTGAGGAGGTAAGAGCAAACGCCAACAGCCCTCTGGAACACCCTATCCCAAAAAAGTTCATACTCCATATCGGCTCGTTTGAAACGACACAGAAAAGACAGGATATTGCGATAAAGGTCATGGAACATATCGATGATGACTACGACCTGGTCTTTCTCGGGAAAGGGAAACAGATCGACAAGTACAAAGCGTTGGCAAAAGAGTTACATCTGGATGAAAGGGTCCACTTTATGGGATGGGATCCCAACCCCTATGCCTGGATTAAAGAAGCTTCAGTTTTACTGATCACCTCTGATTATGAGGGCTTTCCCAATGTATTAGTTGAATCCTTGATTATCGGTACCCCTGTAGTCAGCAGAGAGAACTACTCAGGGGTTGATGAGATATTGACCGGCGAATATGAAAAATACATTATCAAAGATGATCAGGGGGGGGGTATAGAGCATTGGTAGAGATGGTACAGGAGACGGCCAGGGATGGGTATGTCATTCCTGAGAAGCTCTATAAATTTTTTGATGACACCTATATCGCTCAGCAGTATTTGGGCTGTATCGATCGGTCAAAAGCAGTATCCTGATAATCCAGATACAAAGAGACAGATCGATATCAATATTTTTGCTTTAATTCGTTATAATCACACTCTATGAAATTTTCTATCGACTCTTCATGAGATCATCATGAAAGAGATCGTTCATTACAATGTACCAAGTTGAATGCTTTGGGTACTCTAGAGAGCATTCTCTCGAAACCCAGTCTCGGCAACAGATACTTACCAAGATCGGTATTATCACTTCGGCGTACATTGTAGCCGGTTAAGCTATCTTGACTAAACGTAAATTATATATTTAAAGGGTTTGAGTGAAAATCATCCAGGTGATAGGTTCTTTGGGAGACGGGGGTGCTGAAAGAGTGGTAATAAACCTCGATCTTCTTTTTAAAAAGTACACTATTGAATCAAAGATCGTTGTATTGCAGGAAAAAGACTTTTATGATACGACAGAAAATACCATTATCAATTTAAACATAAAAAAATCAAAAGCGAAAGAGCCGCTTATCAAACTTCTAAAAGAAGAGAGTGCAGATCTTATTTTGCTGCATATGCAGGATATCAGCAGAGTTTTAAAAGAGTTACACTGGAGCAACATTTACAATGTGATCCACACAGATATCCATGAACGGATTAGAGACCTAAACTGGTATAAAAAATTCAAGAAAATCCGCGATTTTAAAAAAATCTATACGGATAAACATCTTATCACTGTTTCACATAACATTCAAAAAGGCATCGAAAAACTAGACATTAAACCATCTTCTATTCAGACAATCTACAATCCTTTTGACTTTGAAAAAATACAAACACTAGCAAATGCATTTGTTCCGGAGGAAAAAAACTATATTGTTCATGTTGCTTCTTTACGTGATGTAAAAAGGCAAGATATTCTCCTCCGTGCTTTTGCAAGAGCCAATACCGAAAAACATCTTCTTATACTAGGAGATGGACCTAATAGAGCAAAATTTATGAACTTATCAAAAGAGTTGAATATTCAAGATAAAGTACATTTTTTAGGATGGGTGCAAAACCCTTATCCCTATATAAAGCATGCGGATCTGTTTGTACTGAGTTCTAAAGCGGAGGGGCTCCCGAGTGTTCTTATAGAAAGCCTGATCCTGCATACTTCGGCAGTGAGTACAGACTGCAATTCCGGTCCGAGAGAGATCCTGAAAGATGAACTCAAACCCTATTTGTCAAAGGTCAATGACCCCGATGCCCTCTCCGAAACTATCGAAATGGCACTTGATGCTTATCCGAAAATAACGCCATCCTATTATGAAAACTTTTCGGACTCCAGAATACTGACACACTACAAAGATCTTATCTTGGAATCGATATAATATATTCATATTTTTAATCAAAGCAAGAAGGGTTCCTCCAACGTAACATGATGGATAAAAATGTCAAAGTCAGTATCATTATACCTGCCTATAATGCGGAAGCATATATAGAGCGTTGTCTAAAAAGTGCTACCAACCAAACGCTCAAAGAGATCGAAGTTATCATTATCAATGACGGTTCAACAGACAGAACACATGAGATCATAGAAGAACTATCTCACAAAGACAACCGAATCATCATCTTGAATAAACAGAATGAGGGTGTCTCTGTAGCAAGAAACAGAGGTGTTGAAATCGCTAAAGGCGAATACATACAGTTCCTGGATGCTGACGACTGGATTGAACCGACTGCCTGTGAAAAAATGTATAATTTTGCAAAAAAAGAGCACCTGGATATCGTTGTATCTGATTTCTTTAAGGATGATGATCATGGAAATATTAAATTAAGGAAAGATCTCAATCAAGAAAAAAAAATTTATAGTAATAAGGAATATTTATCCAACCTTTTTATATTTGAAAGCTATGGCTATGTTTGGAATAAACTTTTTTCGAGAAAACTATATAAAGATATAATATTTCCTGAAGATATCAGCTTAGGTGAAGATTTTTTTCAAACAGCAGTTTTAGCCTCAAAAGCAACTAAAATTGGAAAATATAATGAAGCCTTCGTGCATTATATAGTCAACCCTACAAGTTTAACTCAGTATCAAGCCTCAAAAAAAATGTATCATATGTTTAGAACTTATGAAATTATTCATACACATTTACAAAAAGATATTCATTATAACACCTACAAAGAATTGTTAGAGAAAATGCGGCTAAAGTCTACATTTGTTTTCTTAAAAATGGAGCCATATTTTGGTGATAAAGAGTATGAAAAAGGTATAGAAAAAACTCTAGAGTATTTCAGAAGTAAGCCAAAAATTCATAATAATTTAAACTTCACCAGAAGATTAAAAATGACTTTTCTAAAAAAATTTCCAAGTAGAAAAAATATTGTTAGGATAATTAAACTTCACAACAAGGATCTAAAAAAATAAATGGAAAACCATATTAAGGTTAGTATTGTAATACCTGCTTACAATGTAGAAAAGTACATAGAACGGTGTATCAAAAGTGCCATCAGTCAAACATTAAAAAAGATTGAGATTATTGTGGTTAATGATGGTTCAACAGACAAAACTCAAGAAATTATAGAACGGTTATCTCTAAAAGATACTAGAATTATTGTAATCAATAAAAAAAATGGTGGACTTTTAAATGCAAGAAAAAGTGGACTTTCGATTGCAAAAGGTGAATATATTCAAGCATTGGACGGGGATGATTGGATAGAACCGACTGCCTGTGAAAAAATGTATAATTTTGCAAAAAAAGAGAACCTGGATATCGTGATATCTGATTTTTATAGAGATGATGATCATGGTAATATTGAAATCTGGAAAGACTTGAATGAAAGTAAAACTTTTTATACAAGTGAAGAATACTTATCCGCTCTCTTCCAAATAAAAGGAAAAAGTTATAAAAGTGTTTGGAATAAACTTTTTTCGAGAAAACTATATAAAGATATAATATTTCCTGAAGATATCAGCTTAGGTGAAGATTTTTTTCAAACAGCAGTTTTAGCCTCAAAAGCAACTAAAATTGGAAAATATAATGAAGCCTTCGTGCATTATATAGTCAACCCTACAAGTTTAACTCAGTATCAAGCCTCAAAAAAAATGTATCATATTTTTAAGGTCTTCGAATATATTGAAAAAAATTTTAAGAGAGACGGATTTTATAAAACCTATAAAAAGATGTTAGAGCAAAGTAAACTAAAATTGGTCTATACTTTTTTAAAGCAGAAACCATATTTTGGCGACGAGAACTATGAAAGAGGTATAGAAAAGACTTTGGAATATTTCAAGTGCAGACCAAAAATCTATAAAAACCTGAACTTTACAAGACGATTGAAAATGGCTTTTTTGAGACAGTTCCCGAGTAGAGAAAACATTGTCAGGATGATCAAGCTTCATAATAAACAATATTTCTAATATTTTTATCGCTTGATCCAACTTAAATAGTTTATTGTATTGAATTACCACTTTTACTTTAATTTGCTATAATCACGATACTTAAGAATCAATATGAAGGCAAACAATCGTGATAGGAATCGTCGATTACAACATGGGGAACCTTGCTTCGGTCATCAATGCATTTAAAAGTGTGGGTGCCGAAATCGAAGTACAGAGTGACCCCTCAAAACTGGATCAA
>JBEWQA010000023.1:10920-28659 GCA_047689515.1 Candidatus Sulfurimonas kebritensis | reverse complement strand
ATCACAAAAACATAATCAGGTTCCATATATTTTTCATGATTCATAATCGTTTCATCATCAACACGGTTATATGCAGTCATAGCAGCACCACGCTTTGCTGAACCGTAAAATGCAAATGCTTGCACATGTTTACCAGTTGTAGAAATAACGTCCGCTAAACCCTTAGCACCTGTAACAGCACCCTGTCCAGCACGACTATGCCATCTGATTTCTAGCATAAATTCTCCTTAATCCTTTAGAGAAATGTGATCTTTCTCTATACTTTTAGATGGTAGTATTTTAGAAAATATGCACTTAAAGATAGCTTGATAATCAAATATAGATCTGTTTACAAGTTAAATGTGTGTCTTTTTCAGACTTTGCAGGTATCGGGCAGCTTCAAAGGTGTTGTTAAAAATTGTTGAAGTGTACTTTTTCAAGGTGTTTTCTTCACCGTATCCGCTTAAAACACCCAGTCCTTTTACCCCTGCATTTTGTGCACTGAGCAAATCGAGTTCAGTATCACCTATCATCCAGATATCTTTCCCCTTTAAGTTTCCAAAAGAATTCAAGGCTTTTTCTATCGGTTCTGCATGCGGTTTAGGATTTATCACATCTTCTCGCCCTATAAGTACATCAAACTTATCCATCAGACCGAAATGCTCCATAAGAACTCTTGAGTATTTTCCCGTTTTTGTTGTGACTATACCAAGCTGGGCAAATTCGCTCACAAGTTCTATCGTTTCGCGTGCTTCGGGCAGCAGCTCAGTTTTTAAGGTTGAGATCTTTCGATAATGCTCTTTATAAGTATCTACAAAATCCCAAACCCTTTCAGAAGGTACACCAAGTTCGGCAAACATAACATCCAAAGGATGCCCTACCAGTGCTTTGATCTCGGCATCGCTAGGATGGTTGTGAAGGTGTGTTTCAAACGAGTGGTGAAACCCTTCTAGGATCGCTTCGGTTGAGTCTATCAAAGTACCGTCTAAATCAAAAAGTAATATCATCGTTTTTCTATTTCTCCCACTCTATATAGTTATGCCATATACCGCTTTGGCTCGGTTTTATGTTTTTGATCTCTTGGTTTACCGCAGTGATTGAGTTTGGTATAAACAAAAAGAGATAAGGATTGTCGTTTGTGATGATCGCAAACATCTCTCTCCAGCTCTTCGCCAGAGCATCCCTGTCCACCATTGACTGCGATTCTTCGATCATCTTGTCCATCTTTTTATTTTTATACCCTACAAGGTTAAAACCTCCAAGTTTATCGTTATCGCTGTGCCAAAAAAGATAAGGATCGGGAGTCGGCGAAAGTGACCATCCCAAAAGAACCGCGTCAAACTCATGAGGAAATACGACAGTATTTAAAAAAGCTTGCCACTCCATCACCCGTATAGTCACCTTTACCCCCGCTTTTGCAAGTTGGTGTTGGATAATCTCTGCCGCATAAGGGCGAATCTTGCTTGAGTTTGATGTCACGATCTCAAAACTAAACGGATTGTTTTGATCGTAACCCGCTTTTTTGAGCAGTCTTTTTGCCTCTTCTATATTCTGTTTCGGTGCTTTTACCTCAGAATTAAATGCCGCACTTCCGGGTAAAAAAGGGCCCGTACACACCTTTGCATGTTTAAAAAAGAGTATATCGACTAAAGCCTGTCTGTCGATTGCAAGAGAGAGTGCGCGTCTGAGATCGGGGTTTTGAAACTTTTTGAGCCTTAAGTTAAAACCGAGATAGGTATATGAAAGTGCATTTTTTTCATACACTTTAAACGTATCAAAAAACTTTTGGGAGAGTTGCTTCTCATATGCCATAGGTTCCAACGAACCGAGATCGAGTTTTGCGGACTTTAGCATCAAAAAGCGGGTAGTGGCATCAGCTATCACATGAAATACGATCTTGTCGATCTTTGGTCTGTGTTCAAAGTAATCGTCAAAAGCACTCAGTTCTATGTCTTGTGAAAACTCCAGTTTTGACAATTTGTAGGGACCTGTTCCGATCGGATGGGTATTGAACGTTGAGTTCATAATGTTTTTTTCATCTTTTAAGATATGTTCGGGGATGATCCCCATCATCCATGTCTCTAGTGCTTTAAAATAAGGCTGTTTGTAATGCACCTCTAGCGTGTAATCATCAAGCATCTTTACATCATCTACAAAACGAAATCCTGCACTATATGGTGAGGAAACCTGCTCTGAGATCAAAGTTTTGTATGTAAACAGGACATCTTTGGCACTAAACTTTTTACCGTCTTGCCATTTAACACCGCGACGAAGTTCAAATACCAAAGTGGTATCGTTTTTAAAGTAGTATTTTTTTGCAAGATCGGGGATGATCTTCCGATTATTTTTATCATACTTTACAAGCCCGTTAAAGATAAATCCGGCGATCTCCGACGAACTTGAATCGGTCGCTAAGAGGGGGTTGAGTCTTGAAGGGTTGGACGAAGTTGCAAGATGCAGCGTCGATCCGTAAAGACTCAAAGTAAAGAGCAGTGATAAAATAATTTTCATTACTGAATAGTTTTTCCGTTTACGCTAAATACTGAGTTTTTATAGGTAGTATCGAAGATCACTTTGTCACCCTCTGTTTTTGCATACTTAGAAAGTCCTGCACCGTTTTTTTCAACCTCTGCAAACAGCTCTTTAGAGAGAACGAGTGTAGTGTTGACATCGAGATTTGCCAACGCCTCCATAGGCATACGTTTTAATTTGTTTGCTAGATCGGCATCCTCTTTTAGATCAAGCTCTGCATTAAAAGCAGCACCCTTATAGTCTTTGTTTTTGTCGTAAACGATATCATCCACAGAGAGCTCTTTCAAGCTTACATGTAAACCTTTTGCCAAAAGTGCAACTGCCGTTTGCTCTATCTCTTTACCCCTTTTGCGGTTTGGATTGATATTTTGTTGTGAAAGAAGAGACTGCAGCTGCATTAAAAGATCTTTGTCAACTCTGTTGATCCCTATATCATATTTGATCTTTTTCATCTGCAGATCGATTTCAGAACTTTTGATAACAAGTTGTTCTATAGCAGTAGCACCTTTAAGATCCATCTTGTCGTCTTGATCTTTTGACGAGAACTGTGCATCGAAATTATCCGCGTTAAAATAGAGATCATTATATTTTTCATCCACGATAAATTTAAAGTTTTTAACATCGATCATCGATGTGTAGTCAACTTTCGAATCAAATGCACTCTTGGCCTGTAAACCCTCTACTGCAAATATAAACTTGTCTGTTTTGTTTTTAAGATTTAAGTTTAACTGTTTGAGTATAAGATTTGATCCCCTCGGAGCTATAAGATCTCCGATACCGCTAAATCTTGTCCCTTGCAGCCTTACACTCAGTGCTGTTTTATCTTTGAGTGTAAATGTTTGATCGACATCTTTTATATAACCGTTAAACTGTTGGCTTGAGAGATGATAGTCCATATGGTAATGAAGCCCTCTGAGTGTAAAAAAGTTTTTTAACTGTTGGTAAAAATCCTGATCCTCTTTTTTGATCGACGCCATAATTTTTTCAGAAAAACTCAGCGGATAGATATCTAAAGCCACCGTACTTAAATAAGGGATATTTGTATACTCAATATCTACGCCGACAACTGCACCGTTAAGAACTGCGTCGACATAAGGGGGAATCTGTCCTGTTGCGTACTGATTTAAAAACTCTATAAACTTTGTACTGTCATCAAGAACAAATTCGTAGTGCTTTGAAGTAGTGAGATATGAGCTCTCTTCCGTAGAGGTCACCACCCCTAAACCGTTTGCTTTAAGCAAGGCAAGTCTCTCATCCAATGTGGAGTCGACATACTTATTTCCTAAAATAGGAAGTGCTGCCAATGCAACTATAACTACAACTACAGCTAAAAGAAATTTTTTCATATACGCAACCTTTTATTTTGTTAGGCGTATTATATGCAAAATGTGAATAATTTAAAAGGGAAAAATATATCCGGAAAGAATCTCCGGATATTTTGTAAGAAGTTCGAAACGTTTTCTAAAGAAACGATTAACGTTTTCTCGAAGAGAAGCTTAACGTTTAGAGAACTGACGAGAACGACGTGCTTTTCTCTTACCTGGTTTCTTACGTTCAACAACACGTGCATCACGAGTCATCATACCTTCAGGTTTAAGGATAGCTTTTAACTCTGGGTTAAATGCTACTAAAGCACGGCTGATTCCGTGACGAAGTGCATCAGCTTGACCACCGAAACCACCACCTACAGTGCTAGCTACGATATCTACCGCTTCGTTTTGTTTTGTAATATTTAATGGTTGTTTCACACGAAGTTTTTTCGCTTCAAGACCACCTAAAAATGCGTCTAGTGAAAGACCGTTTACAGTAATTTTACCAGTACCCGGAGTTAACCATACTTTTGCTATTGAGCTCTTACGACGACCCGTTGCATAAATTTTATCTGCCATTATCTATCCTTACTTAGCAATTTGTGCAGTGTGAGGATGCTCAGCACCTGCATATACTTTTAATTTTTTAAGCATTTTTGCACCAAGCTTAGTCTTAGGAAGCATACCGCGAGTAGCTAATTTGTATAGTTTCTCAGGGTTTTTCTCTAAAAGCTCAGTCATCTTAACACTTTTTGTACTACCGAAGTAACCAGAGTGAGAGTGGTACTCTTTATTAGCGATTTTACCTAAACCGTTAAATTTTACTTTAGAAGCGTTGATGATAACTACATAGTCACCACAGTCGATATTTGGAGTGAAACATGGTTTGTTTTTTCCACGAAGAGTTGTAGCTACTTCACTGATTAAACGACCGAATGTTTTACCCTCTGCATCGATCAAAACCCATTTTTGATCGATCTGTTCAGCAGAAGCAATTTTAGTAAATTTCATTCTTGAACCTTTCAAGTTTTTAATTAAGTGGTGGAAGTATAGCCGCAAAAGCTTATAAGTGGCTGAATTTAAGTGAAGTTTAATTAAACATTACTTAATTTAAGTCTTTTTTAAAATTATAAAAAATTTACATAATTATACTAAAATTTACTAAAACATCCAAGTTTAGCAAGTTTTATCAGTACATTATCGTTATATCTTTTTCTACATAATGGAACTTTCAGCCACATCATTATATAATTTTGCCACTGGACAAAATTTTAGATATTAAAAGGATAGATATGCAAATAAAAAAAGGTATAAGTTTATTTACCGGCCTAAGTGTTCTTGCTATGGGTTCAACACTATTTGCAGATCAGGGTAGTGTCCGGTCTGCAATCAAAACAAACGGACAAATGGTCTACTATACAAAGCAAAAAAGTGTAGACAATATTCAAGATATGTTCCAAGAGGGAAATTTTCACGGAAGACTTAGAAACAACAACTTCTATTTCTGGTATGAGGATTCTGGTGAAAACACCCACATGGTAAACGGCATCGGTGCAAGTGCCGTATATAACAGTGCCAGATTTAACGGCGTTGATTTTACAATCGGTATGTACGGTTCACGCGCTTTTTTCAATGAAACTGCAGATACTGTAGGTACACTAAAACCGGGTAAAGATCTCCTCAGCAGATTTGACTATGCAAATACGGGGACGAAATCTCTGTATACTTTCGGACAGGTAAACCTCTCTTATAAGATTGCAAACACAAAACTTACTGTTGGTCGTCAGCTTGTAGAAACTTTTTATACAAAATCAAACGATACGAAGATGATTCCAAATACATTTGACGGTGTAGTTGTAGAATCTAAAGATCTACAAGATACGACGGTAAAACTTGCATATCTTGCAAAACAAAAACTTCGTGATCACAAAGATTCCCATTCCGTTTTAATGGTTGGGGATGCAAACTCTACAAGTGCAGCTGCTGCAGGGTGGAGTGAAAACGATGACTCTGCTATGCACAAAGGTTTAACGTACAGCGCTTTAAGAGATGCGGGTAAAAAGACTGATGCACCTTTGATCGTACTTGACCTTCAAAACAATTCAGTCAAAAATCTCAAAGTAAACTTCTCATCATATATCGTGCCTGAACTACTTTCACAAGCGATGGGGGAACTTAACTACAAGATCAATATGGACGGTTTTTCAATCACTCCGGGTGTAAGATATATAGAGCAGTTTGACAATGGTGCAGGAGCTGTTGGCGGTGCATCTATCAAAGTGAGCGGTTTAGATGGATATAAAAATCCAAACTCACTCGATGCCCGTATGATAGCGGCAAGAGTTGTTGCAAAAATGGATGACTATAAACTTAATCTCGGGTATACAAATATCCTGAATAAAGCCGATCTTGTGACACCGTGGAGAGGTTTTCCTACAGCGGGATATACAAGAAGTATGGGAATCTACAACTGGAGAGCCAATACAAAAAGTTACAGACTTGAACTTGTAAAAGGTGCTAACAAAACAGGTATCTACAAGGACGGTTTTATCCAAACATCAGTACTCTACATCGACGGTGACCAGACTAAAGGTGAAAAAGACAGTATGTACTACTATTTCGGTTATGTAAGAAATCTTGAATCTATGCCACAGTTTCAGTACCGTTTCCGTTTTGGATACAGTGACTATGTAGCTAGCAGTAGTACAACATCTGATTATATAGACACCAGATTAGAATTTAACTATACATTTTAGGAACTTAAATGAGTAGCTTCATAGCTGAGATCAAAAAGATAGAATCGGTACAGACACTCCACAGAGTCGAACTCACCTGCAAAGGTGAACCGCTCACTTTGGTCTCGTTGGAGCTTGATACAAAAGTGCAGGAAGGCAGATCTGTACAGCTTTATATAAAACCGTCAAATATTATCCTTTCACGGTCTAAGCACCAAGATCTCTCAAGTGCCAACCAGCTTCCCTGTACTATCACTTCGATCAAAGAGGGAAAGATACTCAGCAATGTCAAACTCAATTTTTCCGGAATAGATCTTGAAGCGATCGTAGCTGCTACAAGTGTGCAAAAACTTCAGTTAGATGAAGCACAAGAGGTCTATGCACTTATCAACGAGAGTGAACTCTCACTCTCAGTTATGGAGGATTGATGCAAACGATCGACTTTACCCCTTTTCTGCTCTCATTTAAGCTTGCAGGTGTGACTACCCTGCTTCTGTTTCTGATCTCGCTTCCGTTTGCGTGGTATCTTTCCCAAACCCGTTCAAAAGCAAAACCGTTTTTAGAGAGCCTCACTGCTCTTCCTATCGTTTTACCTCCGTCGGTTTTAGGTTTTTATCTTTTAGTAGCACTCTCACACAATTCCCCTTTGGGTGCATTTTTTGAGGATGTTTTTGATATAAAACTGGTCTTTTCATTTACGGGGCTTGTGGTTGCCAGCGCATTTTATTCCCTGCCGTTTATGGTTCAACCTCTGCAAAGCGGCTTTGAAACACTCAACAAAAACATGATCGAAGCGAGTTATCTGGCAGGAAAAAGTAAGACAAAGACGCTGCTCTTTGTCGCCCTGCCAAATATAAAACCGGCACTTATGACCGCGATTATCGTAACATTTGCCCATACCGTAGGTGAATTCGGTGTCGTTTTGATGGTGGGTGGTTCTATCCCGGGCGAGACAAAAGTTGCATCTGTTGCGATCTATGAGATGGTGGAGGTGATGGACTACTCATTAGCGCATATCTACTCTGCGATCATGGTAGCTATCAGTTTCAGCGTTTTACTGAGTGTTTATATCTTTAACCGCAGACACCAAAGCAAGATAGGGATTGTGTAATGTTGCAACTCAATATAAAAAAAGAGCTTTCCCACTTCGATCTCGATCTCGATGTTACTATCCAAGAGGGGGAGTTTGTAGCCCTCAGCGGAAAAAGCGGCAGCGGAAAAACCACACTGCTTCGAATCCTTGCAGGTTTGGAGGACTCTCAAAGCGAGATCGTCGTAGACGGGAAAAAATGGAGCGATAAAAAGCATACCCTCCCTCCGCAAAAACGGGAGATCGGTTTTGTATTTCAAGACTATGCGCTTTTTGAGAATATGAGTGTTTTAGACAATCTGCTATTTGTCAACAAAGAGAAAGAGTTGGCGGACAAACTCCTCACTATTACTGAACTCTCAGAACTCAAAGATCGGAGACCTCATCAACTCAGCGGCGGGCAAAAACAGAGAGTTGCGCTTTGTCGTGCCTTAATGCGCAGACCAAAGATCCTTCTTCTCGATGAACCGCTTTCGGCTCTCGATCCGGCGATGCGCACAAAACTGCAAGAGGAGATCCTAAAACTCCACAACGAATTTAATATCACCACCGTGATGGTAAGCCACGATCCGAGTGAGATCTACCGTCTTGCCTCTCGTGTCTTGGTACTCGAGCAAGGGGAGCTAATCAAAGACGGCACTCCCAAAGAGGTATTTTTGCAGACCTCAGGGAGAAGTGCTAAGTTCTCTTTTCACGGAGAGCTCTTAGATGTCATAAAAGTGGATGTGATCAATGTCGCCGTGATCGCAATTGGACAGCAGCTCGTTGAAGTGGTTGTGAGTGATGAAGAGATCAAAAACCTCACTATAGGGCAGAAGGTAGATGTGAGCACAAAAGCGTTCAGCCCTATATTACACCCTTAGATCTCTACTATCTTTATCTTATTTTCTAAAAGATAGCAGAGGTACCCCTGCACACTCTGACCTGTTATCTCCGAGACCGCTTTGATATAGCCCTTTACCTGTTTTTGGTACTCATCATGAAAATGCTCACCCGTTTTATAGTCGATAACCACCCACGAGTTCTCTTTTTGAACAAGCAGATCGATATAACGGAGGTTGTTTTTGTATTTCACCCCTTTCTCTTTGAAACATCTTCCCTCAACGAGTTCTAAAAACTTTGTATCTTCTACAAGTGCCGAAACTCTCGATCTGATTGAGCTAAAATCAGCCTCTTCCAACGAGAAGCCAAACTTATTTGCACACATATCAAGTGCTTGTTCGATACTTCTCTGATCGAAAGACTCCATCATCTCCAAAGTATAGTGAGTAGCGAGTCCAAAGTTAATGTTTGCAATGTCTTCCTCTTTCTCCTCCTCAAGTGCCAAGAGTTCCGACTGTGTCCCGTAATAGAGGTCTTTATAACTAAGATCCTGATAGCGTACCTCTGTTTTTGGCGGCTGTTTCTCTATAGATAAACTGCCAAATTCCCCATCATGCAACTCCAAAATATCAAAAAGGGATTTTTCTGTTTTTTGGATCACAAACAGATTCTCTTTTGCTCTTGTAAACGCAACATAAAGAGCATTGAGACTATCCTCTTCAATCAACGCTTTCTCATGTGCAATCGCCTCTGCATAATCAGGATCGAGCAAGTCTCTGTTTTTTATACGCAGGTAGATGCTTTTGAGTTTTATCCCCTCATATCTGTAGAGGATGCTTGCCCTTGGAGCCGGCGGTTTTTTGAGTCTGTCCATCACGATCACGTGTTTGTACTCAAGACCTTTCGACTTATGGATCGTAAGTACCCTCACCCCGCTGATATCGCTTGCCGCAGCTTCTATCTCGAGTCTTTCGTATTCAAACAATAGTGCTTCGATATCCTGGTAGTTTTGCACAGCAGTCAGAAAACGCAGAAGGTGAAACTCATCCTCAAAAAGTTTATACTTCTCGATCACCCCTTTGACAAGATCAAGCAGTTTTACACGGTTGAGATCGATTCTTTGGATCGATTCAACCTCACGCCCGAGCAGTGCAAAAAAGTTCTCTTTGTAGATCTCCTCTTGAAAGTAAAGGTACTTGAGATACTCCAAAACAGCTTTGATAGCATTTTGGTTGATCAGTTTGGTTGTGGTCTCGGTAACTACGTCGATCTTGTTTGCATCGAGCGTTTTTTTGATCTCTTCACCGTCTCCGTTTGTCGCACAAAGGATCGCGATCTCATCTACGTTTGCCCCTGCATCTAAAAGCTCTTGGACTTGCGTGAGTGTAGCCTCAAGGAGTTCATCATCTGTCTTGATCGAGACATACCCCCCGGTTACCCCTTCGCGCACCTCTTGAGGGGTGTAGTTTTTTATCTTCTGTGCAAAGGTGTTGTTGACAAACTCTACCACCTCTTTTTGTGAACGGTAGTTCACTTTGAGTTTCTCTACCTGTGTGGAGTTTTGCTGTGCCACTTCACTAAAGAGAGCCGAAACACCCCCGCGGAAACGGTAGATCGACTGTTTTACATCCCCGACAAAAAAGAAACTGCCATCCTCGGCGACTCCGCTTCCCGATGTGATCTCTTTGATCAGAGGCTTTAAGATCTCATACTGGATAATGCTGGTATCTTGAAACTCATCAAGGAGCATATGTTCGATCGTAGCATCGATCCTAAAGTATAAAAACTCGCTGTCGTCCAAACGGTGGAGTATCTCATACACAAGCAGGGTCACATCTGAGAAACTCAGCTCACTATCATCTACATAGAGTGCCTTTTTCGATCTTTTGTAGATATCTACAAGCTCATTAAGCGCATAAAAAAAGTTCTGCTCCCTCTGGATAAAATACTCCTGCACACACTCCCCAATGATCGTCAGATTGCGATCCATATCGGGTGTAAAACACTTTTTAAACACCCAGTACTCCAAAGAGTCTTTATAGACCCAAGTAGCATTTAACAACTCATCAAAACTCTTTATATTGACCGCTTTTTGCAGTGTTGCCGATGCCCCTTTGCAGTTTGTGACTATCTTTTGGATCTCCCCTAAAGCTTCCATAGCTTGTGACTCATGGGAGCGATCGAAGCTTTGTGTATAGGAGAAGTTCGCCAGTTCCCCTTTTTTCTCATAAAACTGGTTGAGCAGAGTGAAAATATCCCCTACCCTTTTTTTTGACTCGATCGAGAGATTTATCAATAGATCTCTTTTGTTTGCGACACTTACCTCTTTTAAAAAACGTTCTAAAAGTTTGAGCTCGTGCTGGGATGAAGCGGTCGAAAAGTCAGGCATCAATGAGGCATAGAGTGAAAACTTGCGAAGTACTTTGGTAAAAAAGCTGTCGATCGTCATGATCTTGGTGTTTGCCTCTAAAAACACACGCAGTACCTTACCCCTTTTCTCCAGAAGCTGTTGCTCCGAAAAGCCTGTAACTTTTGCGATCTCGGCGAGTTCACCCCTTGTCGGCAGCTCCTCTAAAGTCTCTACGATCCGTTCACTCATCTCGAGTGCCGCTTTGTTGGTAAAGGTAAGGGCCAAGATCTTAGTAGGGTCAGCCCCTTTGAAAAGCAAAGAGAGGTAACGCACAACAAGCATAAATGTTTTTCCACTTCCCGCACTTGCTTCGTATGCTAAATTATCTATAAACATCATCTACTCTCTATCACATAAAATTTTATACGGGCAGTATTGGCACGTTTTGGGATCTTCACACTTGGCTGCTTCTATATCTTCCACCATCAAGAGATCTTTGATGTGGCTTTGAAGTTGCGCCATTTTCTGCTCCGTGAAGTTCTCATCGACTATTTTGGAGTTTTTTAGATCGTAAAATGCTGCACCCTTAACCGCCCCGAGTTTGCTAGCCAAGAGCGTATAAAACTCAAGCTGAAAGTCCGTAGCATCGTGTACGGAGTTTTTGTTGTAGATCTGATAAGAACCCGTTTTATAGTCGAGTACGTACAACTCCCCGTCTCTGATGTCGATTCTGTCGATCACACCGCTGAGTATCAAGCCGTCATACTCAAGCTCCAAGGATTTTTCACACTCCAAGACACTGTAACCCTCTCCAAAGCGTTCGATCTCCAGCTTGCAAAAAGGCTCTAAAAGCTTTTTCTGCATAGCTATCTGATAGCGTACAAACTCATTGTCTTCACATACGCCGTCGAGCTCTTTGTCGAGATCGCGCTTAAGCGTATCGAGTTCACTGTAACTGTTTTGTTTTTTGTACAGGTTGCTCAAAGCGCGGTGAACATGATCACCGATCTCATACTCTTCGGGGATATCTTTTGGTATCTTGTGCTCTTTGAGGTTTAAGATATAGTGATAATAAAACTTTCTTTTGCAAGAGAGATATGTTTTTAGTTTGGAGTTTGAGAGTTTTTTCCCTTTGAAGCTGTAAGGGACTTTTATCTCTTTTTCTAGCCTCGGTTGATGTTCTTTTGGTTCAAAAAGAAGTTCGGCGTATTGGATCTCGCTGTATCTTTTTGTTTCTTTGATCCCGAGTTGTTTTAAAAATCTACTCGGCAGGGCATCACTGCTTTTGACATAAGAGAGTGCTAGCTCTTTTGCATTTGCCATCAGCATCGCATAGTAATGTTTTTGCAGGTTTTCCCTGTCACTCATCGTCGGGAGTTTGGCAAACTCTCTGATCTTGGTATTTAAAAACATATCTTTGTCGCTCTTTTTAGGCACTACGCCCTCGTTAAAGTCAACGATAATAACACCGTCATACGCTATACCACGGCTCTCAAGCACTCCCATCACGGTGATCTTCCCGCCGCGAACATCATCTATGGTTGTTTTTGCCAACCTTTGCATAAACAGATTGAGGATAGATTTTGCCCCCATATTTTGCATAAAAGGGAGCACTTTTAAAAAGCTGTAAAGCTCTTTGTCATATATTTTCAGCTCTGTTTTGTCACCTATAAACTCTCTGATCTTATACAGCGACTCCTCAAGTGCTTTAAAATCATCTCTGGCGGCATAGATCTCGATAATAAGCTCCGATATGTCGCGGTCGATCCTTTTTACCCTATGGATATTCTCTTGCGATTCCTGATCGAGTGCTTTGATGTTCGCATCAAGCAGTCTGTAAATGCCACTTTGTTTAAAGGGGCTCCCCATGGCAAAGTTGAGATTTGCTTTGGTGTCAAACGAACGCAGAAGCTCCGCTTTTGACTCGTTTGGCAGGATCACCGCTATCTTTTCGGGTTCATAGCCTTTTGCTATATACTCATAGATCTTTCTTTTCACATACGCTACCTGCAAAAGATCTTCACTAAAAGACTCACACTCCACTTCACTGATAGTTTTACTTTGCTCTTGTGAGACTACCTCTTGTGTAAAGAGATTTAAAAGATATGTATATCCTTTCTCCAAAGAAAAACCTAACTCCTCAAACTTCTCCTGCATTTTGATGTTATAGGGAGTCGTTACAAACTTGATCGTAAGCGTAGCGTGCTTTGCAACCTGCTTTAAAAGCTCCAACTCAAAGTTGGTAAGGTAACCATCTAGATTTATTGTGATTGCGCCCTGTGAGCGTAGATATGCCTCGTTAAGTTTATAGAGCTTGGGTAAAAAGATCTTATCGAGAATCTTTTGCTCGTCACACAAACGCTCATAACGGTGATAGAGCTCTTCGAGTATCGTTATATGCTCCTCGTATTCGGCATAGAGATCGGCACTTGAGAGTTGTTTTATATCAAATAATTCTGCACTTAACTCTTCAAAAAATTTAAATATATAGGAGCTGTTTTTTGTAAAGGTAAAAAAGTTACGCTCGATCTGCAACTCTTCAAATCCCTTAAAATCAGATGCTTGAAGTAATAATAAAATACGGGAGTCATCATCAATAAACTTATACCCTGCAACTACACACAGTTTGGAGATAAACTCCCCCATCGTGATGTATTGGGGTAAAAAAGTTTTTTGTTCTTGAGATCGAAGCTGCTCGTGCCGAATAGCACGAGAGGAGGAGAAAACTATGGTGGAGTTATCCATAGTTAAAATTCAAATACCTCTTTTATACGTGTATCCGCTTTAAGATTATAAAATCTGTAATCATCACCCACTTTTATGTGTGCGATCAGGTTCCATACACCAACCTTTGGAAACTTAGCACCTTTGAGTGTATAGACGCCGTCTTTCACACTGAACTCTTTGAGCTGCTGATTAAACTCTGCGGTCTCCGGACGGGAGATATCAACTAACAGTTTTGCAGTATTGATGTAATTGCCATCTTTGTCGGTAACTTTATACTTAATCTCGGGATTTTTTCCACCGATACCGTCAGTTACATACTCGATATTGTACTTTCTATCAAAGTTAATCTGTGCGTTAATAAGCTCATTTGCTCTTGCATCTGCTTCTTGATAATTACTCAGATAAGCATTACTCTCTTGGATATTAGCTTTGCTTGTTACCATAATAGTGGCTACACACATACCAAATACGAGTGTAATAGAACCACCGACGATATAGGGCCAAATTTTGCCGCTACTCTTCTTCTCTGCCATTTTTTAGCCTTCTCATATATATTTTTCTTCTTATATACATAACTATACCATATAAAACAAAACCGTAGAAAAACAGCTTGACCCAAAAGAGCGCTTCTTGGTTGGCATCACCAGGATCGTTTTCAAGCTCCACACCTCTTGCGGTAGCCACCTGATGTGCTATATCGAGATATCCGTTATACATCGAAGCTGCATATTTCCCGACTATCTGCTCATTTTTTGCTTTTCCGGCTAAAAGAGGCAAGATAGTGCCGCCGTAGTCTGTACGAATATCGTTAAAATGCTCCCAGCTGTCTGCATAAAAGATCGCTATCAAAAATGCTTGTACCAGAGACGACACAGGACTCAGCACCTGTTTTCTATCAAAATACTTATATAAAGCGTCATCATTGACTTGTATATCTACCTGAGCATCCATCTCTGAAAAAACGAGCAGGATTGTAGGCTCTTTAAACTCTTTTAAAAGTGCTTGCTCATACGCATACATCTCTTGATCTTGCGGCAGCTCTTTTAACATTAGTAAACGAAGTGCTACACCGGTTTTAGCAAAAAGCTCACTTCCGAGTTTTTCGACATCCTGTGTAAACGGTTCACGATGAACCACTTCATCTTTATATAAATACTCTGCAAAAAGTTGTGATTGAAATAAAATTGTGAGGACGAGGGCAAAAAGCCCTCTTTCTAAAAAAATTCTCAACGAATCTTCCTATCCAATAAATAAGTGGTTAGGAGTTACAACAGCATAAAGTGTGTACGCAGCCATTATAACAAGGCTCCATGTAATTACTTTTTCCATCTTGATCTCCTCTACTTAACTTCAACTGTCACGATGTGGTCTTCAGCTTTTGATGTAGTATGACCTTCACCAAAACCTATACCAGAACCGATCTCAGTTTCATTTTGAATTTTGTAAAAGTTGTTTGAATTAGCATCTTGTACATTAATTGCACCCCATGAAAGATACACAAGGATACCTAATAATAATACGGTAGCTATCAACATACCAGTTACACCGTCTAGACTGAAAACACTTCTATTTTCATTCATGTTATTCTCCTTCTAAATCATCAGTATCAGGTAGTCCTGCACTAATGTAAGCTGCAGCAGCTTCAATTTGTTTAGGGTTCAATCTAGTGAAAGAAGGCATTTTACCGATAACACCTTTTTTACCGTAATTTAAAACATTTACTACTAGTTGTGGTTGGAAATCAGCAACACTCGGTGCTACATACTCCATACCTTTACCATCAGCTCCGTGACAAGAAGAACAAACCGCTGCAAATACTTCAGCGCCTTCACCAGTCATACCGTTAGCTACATAGTTTGAAACTTGTTCAATCTCAGCGTCAGTAATTGGCATACCAGTGTTCATGTTAAATAAACCGTTACGATCAGGCATTGGCATTTCAGTACCTAGAAGTTTATTGTTTGAACCGTTTTCAATTACGTGTTTTACATTTTCAGCACTGATTCTCTCGTGAAGGTTTGCAGCTTTACCGCCTAAACCTTTACCATCAACACCGTGACAAACTTTACACTCTGCAATAAATACAGCTTCACCCATTTTAATAAGTTCATTACCTTTGATATCTGCATACTTTTTGCTAAATTTAGCATCGTGTGCTTTAACATCTTCGTTGTACTCACCGATTTGTGAATATGCGTTTACAGGATAACCTGCTATAAAGTACCACATACCCCAGATGATAGTTCCCATGAACATAATAGCCCATCCCATTGGAACCGGGTTTTTGTACTCACCGATATCATCCCATGACTCATCTGCTAATTCACCAGTAGCAGTATCTGTTTGCATTTGACGAACATACTTAATTACAACAAATACTGTAATAATTACAAGCGCAACTGCACCAGCAGCAGCAAGCATGTTGACGATATCATCGTTAAATCCACCCTTCGAGCTACCAACAGACAACCAAGTCGCAAGCAACATAAGAGCAGTAAAGATAATTCCCCCAAGCGTTAGCTTATTCATATATCTCTCCTATTTATCTTTTTTATCTGATACAGATTTTACCGGAGTATCCTCTATATCATCTTTTAGTGCCATATTGCCATACTCTTCATAATCAACACCCGACTCATCTTTTTTGTTTTTATACAGATGGTAGATGTACGCGTACAATCCAACAGTTAACAATACCGTTAAAATGAAGTAACCATATGCTTGAATAGTTGCAATATCCACACTAACCCCTTATTTTAAACTATTTAAGTATGCAATAATTGCAACTATTTCTGGAATCTCACCAGCTTCTACTGCTGCTTTTACTCTTGGATCTTTCATATCAGCAACAATAGCTTTTGCTTCTTCTAAAGCCATAGCTTTAGCATCTGCTACATTTTTACCCATTTTAACTGTTACAGTACCGCCATCTTTTGTCGGAACCGCTTTGTTATATGGAACAGCAAAAACTTTAGAAACAGTTAATTGCTCTGCATATACAGTTTCAATATCTACTGTATTTTCAAACATCCATGGGTAAGCCGGCATAATTGACTTAGGAACAACCTCTTCAGGGTTCTTCATATGGTGTTCATGCCAGTCAGTAGTTCTATAGTTACCAACACGCATTAAATCCGGACCAGTTCTTTTAGAACCCCAAAGGAATGGTCTGTCATATGCATACTCACCACTTAAAGAGTAGTGACCGTAACGGTCAGTTTCTGCTTTGAATGGACGAATTAGCTGAGAGTGACATGCATTACAGCTGTTTTTAATATAAACATGGCGACCAGCTAATTCAAGAGTTGAATATGGAGCTGTACCAACAACAGGACGAGAAGCTTGAGCAAAGTTTGGAACGATCTCAATCAAACCTGCAAAAGCAATAGTGATAAATACACCTACTGAGAATAAGAACGGGTGTTTTTCTAACCAATGAAACATAATATAAATCCTCCCTTCTTAAGCGCCCATAGGCGATGCTGATTTAAGCTCAGTCTCTTCAATTGGACGAGCAGACATTGTTTTGTAGATGTTATAAGCAAACATTACGAAACCTATTAAGTATAATAAACCACCAACACCACGGATAGTATAGTAAGGGTGAAGTACAGTTACCGTATCAATGAAAGAGTAAGCTAAGTTACCGTATTGATCGTGAGCACGCCACATCATACCTTGTGTAATACCTGCAATCCACATTGATGAGAAGTATAAAACAACACCAAGTGTTTGGATCCAGAATTGTGATGCCATAAGTTTCTTAGAGTAGATCTCACGTTTAAATACACGTGGAGCCATATGATACAGTGAAGCCATAATCATAAATCCAACCCATCCAAGAACACCATCGTGAACGTGACCAACGATCCAGTCAGTAAAGTGTGCGATAGCATTAACAGATTTGATAGCTTGAATAGGACCCTCTAATGTTGAGAACATATAGAACGTAGAACCAAGTACCATAAACTTAATTAACGGAGACGCTGCAACTTGTTGCCACTCACCCTTCATTGTAAGAAGCATATTGATCGCTGAACCCCATGATGGAAGAATAAGAACTACTGAGAAGATTGAACCCATAGTCTGCATCCAGTCAGGAACAGTTGAATATAATAGGTGGTGACCACCAGCCCATAAATAAACAAACATTAAACCCCAGAAAGAAAGTAAAGAAAGTTTATAAGAATAAAC
>JBEWQA010000023.1:9617-10820 GCA_047689515.1 Candidatus Sulfurimonas kebritensis | reverse complement strand
ATAGCAACATCAATTGGCCACTCAAATTCTGCATACTCTTTTGAAGTTGTAACACCAGCAAAAAGTGAAACAACAACAGCTACAACTGTTAAAAGATATAACCAGAATTGAAGTTTACCGATAAACATTAAAAATTTTGATTCAGCCATAGAGACTTTTAGTACACGCTGACCAACATAAAACCAAGTAGCAAAAATACCACTTACTGTAAACCCAAAAATAACTGCATCTGTGTGCAGTGGACGAAGACGACTAAAGTTAGTGTATTCAGCTAGACCGCTTCCTAAAATAGTGTTAACACTAGGAAAAGCAAGTTCAAATGCTAAAATTACACCGATGAGCATCCCTACAAATCCTAAAAGAACTGTAGTAAGCATAAACATCTTTGCAACCGTATAGTCGTACTCTAATGGACGATTCTCCATATATAGCCTCCTTAAGATTCAAAGCAATTAAGCCTAATTTTAAAAAATTAAGCCAATTAACATATGTATATTAACAATAGAAATGTTTAATGAATCTTAAAATTAACATATTTGTAACAATTAATTAACTTTTTGTTTACTTTGGAAATTTTAGAAACACTTAAGATATAATTAATATTTTGAAGTAAGATAAGTTTTTTTTATGAAAAACTTATCTTTTAATGAGTGAAAGAAATTCGGAGAATATATACTGGCTCTCTTTTGGACCAGGGCTCGCTTCCGGGTGATGCTGTACCGAAAATATCGGCTCATCTTTATATTTCAACCCTTCAATTGTTCCGTCAAAAAGATTTGTATGTGTAACTTCCGCTATCTCTGTAATATTGTCAGGGACATTATAGTTGTGATTTTGTGCAGTTATCTCAACTAAACCTGTTTTAAGATTTTTCACAGGATGGTTCCCGCCGTGGTGACCAAACTTAAGTTTATATGTCTCGTAACCGTGTGAGATTGAAAGGAGCTGATGTCCTAGACAGATACCAAACATTGGAACTTTTGCAGCGATCAGTTTTTTGATCTCCTCTTGTTCTCTTTTAAGAACCAGCGGATCTCCGGGACCGTTTGATAAAAAGACACCGTCTATAAGTTTGCTGTTAAACTTCTCGATCAAATCTTCTGCGATAAAATCGTTGGGGATAACCTCCACACCGATTCCGGCTGAAACGATTTCGTTTAAGATATTGCGTTTTACTCCGAAGTCGATAACGGCAATTTTTGC
>JBEWQA010000023.1:0-9517 GCA_047689515.1 Candidatus Sulfurimonas kebritensis | reverse complement strand
TTGTGTTTTTCAAGAAAATTGGCTAGAGAGTCTTCAGCACGGAAGTTTGAGTATCTCGGCTGATACTTGCGAACTATCATCCCTTTTGCATGTGCTTTTAGGCTTTCCATATCTTGATCGTTCACACCTACGTTTCCGATCTCAGGCATAGTAAATGTTACAAACTGACCTGCATAAGAAGGATCCGACATAACCTCCTGGTAACCTGTCATAGAAGTGTTAAAAACTATCTCCCCAACCTCTGTTTTTGAAGCACCGAAACTTTTTGCTTCAAGGTATGTACCGTTTTCTAGATATATATATACTTTTTTTAATTCTGCCATTTTCTACTCCATACCCCTTTTTAATAATTCTTCTCTGTAAAGTTTCTCATACAAGATCTCAAATTCATCCGTTCCCGGAATAAATTTACGTTTGTAAGAACGGATCTTATCCATCACCGCATCCTGTACCTCAGACATATTTGCTATAAACGACGTTATCGAGTTAAAGATAATGTTTTTTATACGGTTTTCAGAAACATCGAAGTGGATAAGGTCCTCTTCATAAAGCTCATCGAGGATCTTATGTGAAATATCTGAGAATCTCTCATCATAATCTAAAATAACACCAAACTCAGGGGCAAGCTTTTTCTTAATCATGAAAAAGAGTTGACGCTCATCCGCCAACATAAACTCAATCTCCTCTTCGTTTTCTTCAATAGTCTCGTTTACTTTCTCTTCAAGTGCCATCTCTTGCTTTACGCTCTGTTCAAAAACTTTTTGAGCTTCAAGTGCTACGGCTTCAAGCCCTTTAGTCATGGTGACAACACCACTTCTATTAAGATCAATTGCAATTTTGTTTGATATATGTGGGATAGTTTTTAGTGATATTTTCATATGCATGACCTACTTATTATAAAAATTTTATTATTCTACAATAAGTTAGGTAAAATTTTAATTATTTCGATAAAAGTTGTGTTAATTCAGATGCTTTTACCGCTTCCATTTTACTGAGTATTTTTCCTATGATCTTCGGTTTCAGAGATTGTAATATTTTCGCAGCTTCATCTGTTTTCATATCAGACAATATATCTGCCGCCGATCCCGGTTTCATCTTTGCAAAAGTTTGGGAGATTTTATCTTTTTTTATCGACTTAAGTTCTGCAAGAGCCTGCTCGTTTTTCTTGAGCATTGTTGAGATATTTGCCTCTCTTGTTTTGATCTCAGAGAGTTTTTTATCGATCTCCTCTTTTTGCTGCTTTAATCTTGTCTCTTTCTCTTGCAGCAGTGCTTCGGTTGCCGTTTTGAGAGATTGAAGTGCTTGTTTTTGTTCGTCGATCCGCTCTAACTCCACTAGAAGTTCACTTTTTCTTTGTTTAAAAATCTCCGTACACTCAAAAAGTTTATCGCTTGTCTCCAATGCATACGTTAACTCAAAAGCTACTAACAATAGTAATAATAATCTCACCCTGCAAACCTCTCTTTTTTGCCAAAAGTCATCAACGCTATCTCGTCCAACTCTTTTGCCTCTTGCATTTTTTGTTTTTTCTTGATTGCTTCTAGCTCTTGAAGCTCTAAATATTGATATTTTTCATATTCTATCATATCACGTTTAAGCTGTTCCTTTGCCTCTTGGACCTCTTGATCTGCAAAAGCCACCCACTCTTTGTTATGGTCTATCATCGAGCGCTGCGTATCTAAAAGTGCCCTGTTTGAAAGAAAGTCGGCTATCACACCGTTTTTCGGAGCTTCTATATCGTTAAGTTCTTGCAGTGATTGTTCTAGTGCCGCTTGGGCGTTATGAAGGTTTGAATTTTTCGCTTGCAAAACACGCTCACTCTTTTGCATAATGTTTTTCTTTACAGTGACTAAAGCAGTGTAACGTGTTTTCAAGCAGTTTCCTTTTTAGAGGATTATTGTGTCGTCCCTCTCAGGTGATGTTGATATTATACCAACTTTTGTTTTTGCAACCTCTTCGATCACTTTTACATACTCTTGAGCAGAAGCTGGAAGATCTTCAAATTTTCTTACACCGACTGTACCGCTCCACCCTTTAAAAGTTTTGTAGATAGGTTTTACATTTTCAAGATCAACCGGTACATAATCGATCTCTTTACCGTTATACTCATAAGCTACACACACTTTAACTTCATCAAAACCGTCAAGCACGTCTAGTTTCATAAGTGCTAACTCATCACAGCCGTTAAGACGTGAAGCGTATCTAGTCGCTACTGCATCAAACCAGCCGCAACGTCTTGCACGACCTGTCGTTGTTCCAAATTCATGCCCCTGTTCACCGAGACGTTTTCCATCTTCACCGTGATCTTCAGACGGAAACGGACCGTTTCCGACACGTGTACAGTAGGCTTTTACGATCCCTGTCACTTTACCGATATCTTTCGCGTTGATCCCAAGACCTGTACATGCACCCGCACTTACAGTCGAACTTGAAGTCACATACGGATATGTCCCGTGATCGATATCGAGCATAGTCCCCTGCGCACCCTCTAAAAGAACTTTTTTGTTCTCTTCGTCAAGTGCTCTCCATAACATCTGCGTAGTATCTGTGATAAACGGTGCTAACTTCTCTTTAAAGCCTTTTAGTTCAGCTAAAAGCTCCTCTTTCGTAGGCGCTTTTAAGTCCATAACATCAAAAATTGGTTTATTTTGCTCAAAATAGTCTAAAATTTTTACACATAAAGCTTCAGGGTCCAAAAGTTCACCTGCACGGTGGCCGATACGGTTGATCTTATCTGAGTAAGCAGGCCCGATCCCTTTTCCTGTAGTACCGATCGCTTTATCACCCTTAAGACGCTCTTTTGCCTGATCGATCATCGCGTGGTATGAAAGGTTCAGATGCGCTTTATCTGAGATAAACAGACGACCTTCAAGCCCTTCAAACTGCTCCATCTCTTTGATGATAGACTCCGGTGAAAGGACTACACCATTTCCTATCACGTTGACAGCTTTTGGGTTAAGGACGCCTGATGGGATAAGGTGGAGTGCGTATTTCACACCGTCAACCCAGATCGTATGCCCGGCATTGTGTCCGCCTTGGCTTCTACAAACCATATCGTACTCTAAGGCTAGTTTATCTACGATCTTCCCTTTTCCTTCATCTCCCCATTGTATTCCAACAATTACATCAGCTTTCATTATTTCCCTTTACTTAGTTCTTCACAAATAGTATCTGTATAGATTGCAAAACCTACAGATGTTTGATCACCGTTTTTATATTTTCCGCCGCGGGCATACACTTCATTATCTACGATAGCTCTAAAAAACAGCTCATCATAATAAAGCATCTTCGCGTAATAAAGCGGAGCAAGTACCACTTTTTCATAACGGATCTCTTTACAGATCTCTTTCATTTTCTCTAACTCTTCTTTTATCGTTTCCGGCACGATAGGAAGTATCTCGTCGATCTGCTCAACTTTTTGCAGATATACAAGCTTACTCAGCCATTCAACTTTAAGTGATAAAAACTTATCTATATTTATATGTCTAAAATCATCGATTGTAAGCTCGTCAAACATCTCGGCGATAGTTTTTGCTATTTTGATATTTGAGATCTGCACAAGCGGCTGCACCTCAAGTTTCTCAAAAATATCAGTCGCGATATTTAATACATTAGAGAGGTTTTGCTCACCCATATACTCGACACCGACTTGATTTTGCTCTGTTGTCGGATAGGTAAATACCGGCTGGATATAGAACCATTTCTTCTCGTCTGTATTTGACCCGAGTCTTTTTTCGATGATGCGAACAACATCAAGCGTTGAATCTGCTCTGAGTGAGAGGGCGTGGTTCTTTTCATCGTTAAGGCGGATCAGCTCTTTTTCGTCAGCGATCGACTGGTGTTGATGATAAGAAAAAACAGGCGTTACGATCTCCTCAAAACCGTTTTGATCAAGTACTTCACTCGCTACTTGTTCTATATGGCGTTTTACTTTCGCAGCCTTACCAAAATATAGTTTCGATCCGTTAGGTATCTCGTGCTCTAAAATCATTACTGACCTATGTTAAATGTTACTTCATTAAAAGTTTTGTTTGCCGTACCATCATATTTACGACGACCTAGTTTATCAAGGGCTAACTCTACTGCATTAACAACCCAACTCATCTCATAGTCGGAGATTAGTCCCATCTGGTTTACCCTAAATATTTTACCTTTGAGGTGGTCTTGTCCACCTGCTACATTAACATCAAACTCTTTTTTGAGGATGTTTCTGATCTCGCTTGCATCTGCATCATCGATCGTTGTCATAGACTCGGCAGGAGATTTAGGGTAGATATGTAAACCTAAAGATTGCATTGCAGCTCTTACAGCTTTCGCGCGCACAGCAGTTTTGTCATAGAGTGCTTCGATCCCGCCTGCATCTTCGATATTTTCGAGTATCTCTAAAAGACCGATAATGAGTGTCGTTGCTGCAGTATAGGCAGTTGTATTTGCTCGCTGCTTTTTGATCTCGCTTGCAAGGTTTAAGTAGTACCCTTTGCCAGCTCCTATCTTTTCAACCGCAGCATTTGAAAGTCCAACGATTGCAAGTCCTGGAGGGAGCATCAGCGCTTTTTGGCTTCCCGCTAAAAGTGCATCGATATTTGTAACATCGATCGGTTCAACACCGACAGCCGTAATACCGTCGGCAATAATCATAATCTCCGGATTAACAGCTTTAACTGCTTTTGCCAGCTCTTCTACAGGGTGGCGCAGTCCGCCTGCCGATTCACTGATCTGCACCGCGATCGCATCGATATTTGGATTTTCTTTCACCATGGCTACAACGGCATCAACATCCACTGGTGTATCCCATTCGTTTTTGATCTCTACCGAACCGAGACCGTGAGCTTGTGCGATCTTTCCAAAACGCTCACCGAATTTTCCTGCGTTTACGTTCAGCAGTGTATTGTGACAAAGGTTGATCACAGCAGCTTCCATCGCTCCCGTCCCCGTAGAAGCCAGCATCACAACTTCATCAGTTTTAAAAAGCTTAAAAAGGTGAGTACGAGTCTTTTCAAAAATCGCTTCAAATTCAGGTGTACGGTGATGGATAGTCTCTTTACCCATTGCATCTCTAACATTCTGTGGTACTGGGGTTGGTCCCGGTGTAAAAAGTAACATTTAGTTTCCTTTATAGTGTAAACTCCTGCAAAGTTTACTCTGTTTCATATCTTATGTAAAAAATAAAACCCCGAATTATATCTAAATTAGTTTAAATTCTATGTTAAAATTCTTTTATGGATATATTACAATCAGTCATTATGGGCATAATAGAGGGCTTTACGGAATTTTTACCGATCTCCTCTACAGGACACCTTATCGTAGCAAGCGATCTGTTGGGGATCGATCAAAACAATGTCACCAAAGCGTATGAAGTGATAATACAGTTTGCGGCAATTCTTGCAGTTGTTTTAAACTACAAAGAGAAGTTTACTATCAAGAAGCTCGATCTATGGACGAAAGTATTTTTAGCTTTTATCCCTATCGGAGCTGTCGGATTTCTATTTTCCGATCAGATAAAAACACTCTTTAGCGTTAATGTGGTTGCGACTATGTTTATTGTCGGCGGGATTATCTTTTTAGTAGTTGAGAAATTTTATATACCAAATGAGACAAAACTGATCGACGATGTGGAAAGGGTACCCTTAAAAAAAGCGATGTGGATAGGAGTTGCACAGGTGTTTGCACTCATCCCCGGTACAAGTCGCGCGGGCTCTACAATCATAGGGGCACTTCTTGTTGGTCTTAGCCGTAAAGCCTCTGCAGAGTTTAGTTTTTTACTCGCTTTCCCCGTTATGTCAGCTGTGACTGCTTACGATCTTCTCAAGCACTACCATGAGTTCTCCTCGGCTAATTTGGTCGTATTAGGGGTAGGTTTTATCGTGGCATTTTTTGTCGCCTATCTTACGATCAAACTCTTTTTGAAGTTTTTAGAGCGTTTTACCTTTGTCGCTTTTGGTATCTACAGAATTATTTTTGGAGTTATTTTACTCGCTTGGAACTAGTTTTGCTTTTTGCCTAGCATGCATATGTTTACAATAAAGGATATGTCATGCAAACAATTAGCAAATATAATGTGCATTTAGACTTGTTATTAACAAAGCTAGAAAATACTTTTTATAAACTTAGTTGCAAACTTCTATAAAGTTTGCAACACTACACGAGCTAATTTCAGCGCTTTAGAGCGGTGGGAGAGCTCTTTTTTTATAGTGTCATCCAATTCACCCAAAGTTTTATCAAATCCCTCAGGTATAAACATCGGATCGTATCCAAAACCGCCGTCACCGATCGCCTCAGTTATTGCAGTCCCATACATCCATCCGTGCACAGTTTTCTCTTTGTTTTTTGTCACGATCGCAATAGCTGCCGTATAGTGGGCAGGAGATGAGTCCACCCCCTTTGCTTTTATATCTTCTATCAGTTTATAGAGATTATCTTTGTCGTTTGCACCCTCGCCGGCATAACGTGCACTGTAGATCCCAGGAGCACCACCTAATACATCTACACTGATACCGCTGTCGTCTGCGATCACAACTACATCCTCATCATCGAGTGCTTTATAAACGGCTCGCGCTTTTATAAGCGCATTATCTTTAAATGTATCTGCATCCTCTATGATCTCAAAAGGCTCTATAAGATCGGTATAGGGTACTACCTCAAAATCTTTACACAACTCCTTGATCTCTCTGACTTTGCCCTTGTTTGATGTCGCTAGCACTAATTTCAAATCTTTTCCTTACATTTATAAATACTTATTATAATGTCGAAATTATACTATAAAGAGGATTGATTATGTTTAAAAAGGTTCTACCCCTTTCTTCAATTTTATTCCTTAGATTTTTGGGATTATTTTTAGTACTTCCTGTACTTTCTGTTTATGCACTTGACTTAGAGGGTGCTACACCGTTTTTAGTGGGTGTTATTGTTGGGGGATATGCCCTTACTCAGGCTATTTTTCAAGTACCGTTTGGATCACTCAGTGACAAGTTCGGAAGAAAACCGACTATTTTATTCGGTCTACTTATCTTTTTGGTAGGTTCACTTATCTGTGCCTACTCAACAGATATCTATATGCTTATGATAGGACGTTTCTTACAAGGTGCAGGAGCTATTGGAGCAGTTGTAACTGCGATGATTGCTGATCTTGTTGAGGAGAAAACCCGTGGTCATGCTATGGCTATCATGGGTGGTTTTATCGCAATGAGTTTTGCAGCAGCTATGGCTTTAGGGCCTGTACTAGCTTCAAGTTTCGGGATCTCTGCGATCTTTTTTATCACTGCCGTACTTGCCGTTATCTCTATCGTTATCCTTTTTACAAAAGTACCGACTCCGCCGAAGATCAAACATATCTACCATAAAGATGCGAAGACGTCAGATATCGTAAAAGATCCGAACCTCCTTGGGATGATCATTATCAATGCGATGCAAAAAGGTCTTATGACTGCAGCTTTTGTTATCATCCCTGTATTTTTAACAAAACCGGAGTATGGCTTTGGCTGGGATAAGAGTGAACTTTGGATGGTTTATGTCCCTGCAATGATCGCAGGTATTTTAGCGATGGGGCCTGCTGCCGTGTTCGGTGAGAAGAGAAATATCCCAAAACAGATATTTATGCTTAGTATCGTTTTATTTGCAGCATCGTTTTTAATGATGGGATTGACATCTTCAAGTGCTGTTTTTGTAACGGCAGTTATCCTCTTTTTTATAGCATTTAATATGATGGAACCGCTTGTGCAGTCTATGATCTCAAAGTTTGCAAAAGTACACCAAAAAGGTGCGGCTCTAGGTATCTCAAACTCTGCTGCATACCTCATGACATTTTTAGGGGGTACATTTGCAGGTCTCTATCTTGATGTAAGTTCTCGTGAAACTTTTGGAATGATCGTAGGTGGTATCTCTTTAGTATGGTTGGTTTTTACAGCTGTTAAGATGAAAAACCCGATCAAATACTCTCACCTTATCACACCAGAAGAGGAGATCGACTTCGATAAACTCAAAGCTTTAGAGAGTGAACATATCGCTGAATGGTTTATAAACGAGACGGAAAAAGTTGTGGTTGTGAAGTATCACCAAGAACAACTCGGTGAGGATGATCTCAAAGCGAAGATCACCCTTTAAAACTGCAGAGCTTAACGGCTCTGTCTTATCCTTTATGCAATGTATCTAAAAGTTCAAAAAGCTCCGTAGATGCTTCTTCAACCTCTCCAAAAAGCTCTTGTATCTTTTCACTGTCAAGCTCTTTATTTTTGAGAATGTTCATAGCCTCTTTTATATTATCGTGAATAAGACGATGCGGTTTATCTATCTTGACAAAGTTCTCACGTGATGCAAACGCTTTCTTCCCTTCATCGACATACCACTTTCCTAAATTACATGCTGTATGGTCTACTATAGACTCAGAGGCTTGACGTTGGAATGCAGCATCGTAACCGCTATTTTTAAAGATGATATGATCAAGCTTCATAGAGCTAAGCAGCAGTTCTTGTTCAACTATGCTGTTTTCATCTTTGATAGTTTTGGCATTCTCTATCAGTTTTGCCAATACATCTTTAAAATCATCAAGTTGTGACTGTGACGAGTATGCATACTCTTGGATCTTCTCACTGCTCTCCTCCATAGTAACGGAGTTTTGTTTCAAAATATTGATATTTACTTCAACCTCTGCAGTTGCTTTTTGGGTACGCTCTGCCAGTTTTCTTACCTCGTCTGCAACGACGGCAAAACCGCGTCCGTGTTCACCGGCACGAGCCGCTTCGATAGCAGCATTGAGTGCAAGAAGGTTTGTCTGATCGGATATATCTTTGATCAGTGAAGTCACAGTATAGATCTCGTTTACATTTGTACTGAGCTGATCCGAAGACTCTTTTGTCTGCCCTATCATCTCTGTAATATTGGAGATTGTATCGATCACTTCATCGGTTGTAGCAGTAACATCTGCTATCACCTCTGAAGTATCATCATTAAGAGCATTTACATCTTTGATCGCCTCTATGTTATTACCCAGACTTGCTCGTAAATTATTGGAGTTATCAACAGTACCTTTGATCATCTTGTGAGATAAGGCGATGTTGAGCTCGCTTTTCTCCATAAGCTCCGAAACCTCTTTCGCTTTTTGATCAGCTTCTATCGCTCTTTCTTGTGTCTCTTTGGCAAGTTGTTCAACCTTATCGATAAAGGCATTAAAACTTTTACTTGCATGTCCAAGCTCATCTTTCGAATCCACCGGTAAACGTTTGGAAAGGTCGGCATCTCCTTGAGCCAATTCACTTGCTACACTATCTAAATGTTTTATAGGATCCGTGACAGACTTTTTGATTACTGCGATTAAAAAGAGCAGTATTAAAATATCTATAAACAATATAATGTATACCTGTCGGAGTAGAGAATCTTCAGACTGGGAAACAACCTTATGCACATTTGCTCTATTGTCAGCTATCAGGGCATACGCTACAGTCTTTCCTGAAAAATCTTTAATAGGTCTCGAGACTATAAAATAGTTATCACTCATTTGAAAACCATCCGATTGGCCAAGGTT
>JBEWQA010000002.1:83893-90537 GCA_047689515.1 Candidatus Sulfurimonas kebritensis | reverse complement strand
TCTGTAACCGAACTTGCCGTAGAGGTTGTTCAGGCACCGAGCAAGGGGTTTCTCGGTTTTTTTAAGAAAAAAGCAATCATTGTCGCAACAGCGCAAAAGCCTCAAGCTTCTCAAACAGGGAAAAATACCAAGAAAGAAAAAGAAGAGAAAAAAGCTGAAGCGAAAGTGATTAATGACACCTTTTTGCCTGAGTCTTTTGTCAGCGATCAGGACGAGGAGCTTGAAGAGGACTTGGCTAGCGGCCTTGACTATACTGCTGATTATGATGATGAGTACGATGAAGTGGAGGAGCAAAAGGAGACACTCAGCGTAGAGCTTGATGAAGTAGTGAAAGAGGTGAAACAAGATATTAACAATCTCTTTAGTGCAATCTATTTCGATATCGACGAGATCGAAGTAAGTGCTTACAATAACGAAACACTTCTGATCGAGTTTAAAGGGGAAGATGCCGCACTGCTTATCGGTAAAGAGGGGTACAGATACAAGGCACTCTCCTATATGCTTTTTAACTGGATCAACTCTAAGTACGATCTGCAGCTTCGTTTGGAGATCGCCGAGTTTTTGAAAAACCAAGAGGAGGCGGTTAGAAAATATCTTGAAGGTGTTTACGAGATCGTTGATCGTGACGGGCGCGCACAAACGAAAATCTTAGACGGTGTACTGGTACAGATCGCCCTCAAAGAGTTACGAGACAAATATCCGGACAAATATGTAGTTATCCGCTCTACCAAAGAGGGATTAAAATATATTATCGTAAACGATTATCACGCATAAGTTATGGATAATGATACTATAGTTGCCGTTGCTACCGCAAACGGCATAGGCTCGATCGCTATCATAAGACTCAGCGGCGATCAAGCGCTTCCAATCCTCAAAAAACTTTCACGTAAAGAGAATATCACTCCAAGATATGCCCACCTTACAAATATCTACGACAAAAGTGACGAACTGATTGACGAAACAATTGTGATCTACTTTAAAAATCCCCACTCATTCACGGGTGAAGATGTGGTTGAGATCCAATGCCACGGCGGCTACATCGTAGCACAATCTATTTTGCAGAGTTGTTTGGATGCAGGTGCGCGTCTTGCAAATGCAGGAGAGTTTTCAAAACGTGCCTTTTTTAACGGACGGATCGATCTCAGTGAAGCGGAGGCGATTTCACAGCTAATCGAAGCAAAAAGTGAAGATGCAGCCAAGATACTTGCCAAACAGGTAAAGGGCTCACTCAAAGAGTTTATCGAAGAGGTGCGTGACGAGATTATCCACATCCTAGCATATTCAGAAGTAAGTATCGATTATGCAGAAGAGGACCTCCCCGAAGATCTGATAGAGCAGATCAAAGTAAAACTGTATACTTTAAATAAGAAACTCGATCGCACCCTGCAGGCTTCAAAATCCCGCTCAGGTCTTATGCAGGGATTTCGCGTAGCGATTGTGGGGAAACCGAATGTCGGGAAAAGTTCATTGTTAAACGGACTGCTGAACTATAATCGTGCAATTGTAAGCGATATAGCAGGGACTACCCGTGATACGATCGAAGAGCAGGTAAAGATCGGGACACATCTGATTCGTATAGTCGATACCGCAGGGATCAGAGAGGCAAGTGATGAGATTGAAAAGATCGGTATCGAGCGCTCTTTAGAGGCGATCGAACAGAGTGATATTGTAGTTTCACTTTTTGACAACTCCAGGGAATTGGATGATGAGGATCGTCAAATTATAAAACTGCTTAACGAGACACAAAAAGAGCAGATCCTTATAAAAAACAAGATCGACTTAGAGAAAAAACTGGAAGTGGATCTTAGCTTTGATATCGAACTCAACTCCAAAGATGATGTCTCACCCTTGATCGAAAAGCTCAAAAATATTATGGATCAAACAAACTCCAGCGAAGAGCTGATGCTGATCTCACAGCGGCAAATATCTGCAGTTGAAGAGACTATAACAAATATAGAAGAAGCTTTTACCCCTTTAGAGGATCAAGAGCTGGAGATCTTTTCATTTCATCTTAATGAAGCTGTCAAAGCGATGGCAGGGATTACCCGTCCATTTGAAAATGATGAGATGTTAGACAAGATGTTTGGCTCTTTTTGTTTAGGAAAATAGTTGAAATATATCGCTATTGATTTAGGACTAAAGAGGATCGGACTTGCGTATTCGGCTCATAAAGATATAGTCACCCCGCTCCCTGCTATACTGCGAAAAAACAGAGACCAGGCTGCGAGTGATTTGAAAAAAGTACTCAGGGAGTGGGAAGCAGAGGCTTTAGTAGTTGGGATTCCATTAGGGGGCAGCAGTGAAGAGGAGATGCGAAGACGCATCAAGCACTTTTTGGGTCTTGTGGACTTTCAAGGTGAGATCTTTTACCAGGATGAAGCCCGCAGCAGTCTCGAAGCTGAAGAATTGCTCAAAGGGGAGATGCGTTACATCCGTGACGGTCGAGTAGACTCTATATCTGCTATGATTATTTTGCAACGCTATTTGTCAGAAAACTAACTTAGTCACAATATAACTTATTTAAATCAAAATCTAACCTTAAGTTTCAAAAGGTTAAAATCTGTGTTATGAAGAATATTAACCTACCCTTTGACACTATAGATGCATTGGCAAAAGCTGTCCAAAAAAATGCTATAGAAGATGGTAGGGGTGTGTTGATACAACTCTTTTGTGCATTTGCCGATCGACACTATATTCAAAATATTCAAACTTTTTTTAAAAATGAGTTTCCCCTTGCTCGATTAATAGGTACAACTACAGATGGTGTAATCAACGGAGATCAGGTCTGTTATCAAACAAAAAGTATCGCCACATTTACACTCTTTGAAGATACAAAATTGGAGGTGAAACTCTTCGAGCATGAAAAAAAAGAGGCTTATAGTTTTCATACAGGGCAGAATCTGGCTCACTTTTTTGCCCAGGAAAAACCAAAAGCGATCATCTGTTTCGCCGATGGGATAACTACAAACGGTGACAACCTGATTGACGGTATCGAATCCCTGCTGCCCAATGTTATTTTAGCGGGGGGACTCGCGGGGGATAACGGAAAACTACAAGAGACTTTGGTGTTTGATAAAGAAAACATAGTTTCAAAAGGGGTAGTGGCAGCTGCATTATACAACCCTAAGATGTGTGTAAATACCGGCTATACTTTCAACTGGACCCCGATCGGTAAAAAGATGCGGGTCACAAAGGCTGACTATAACAGGGTATATGAGTTAGACGGTATGCCAATCGTTGATGTATATAAGAAATATATGGGCAAAGAGCTGACTGACGGGCTTCCCCAGGTTGGTATAGAGTTTCCGTTGATCGTAGAAAAAGAGGATAGTGCTGTTGGAAGAGCCGTCTTGGCAAAACATGATGACGGCTCACTCAGTTTTGCAGGGAATATAGATGAATACGAAACGGTTCGTTTCGGCGTAGGTGACACAGAGCTCATTCTCAATGAAGGTACCTCCACAATCAATAAGTTTTTAACAAAGTATACTCATAAATATGAAGCGATCTATATCTACTCCTGTATGGCACGAAGAAGGTTTTTGGAGGAGAATATAACGAAAGAGCTGGAGCCTTTTACCCCCTATGGAGATCCAAGCGGTTTTTACACGTATGGAGAGTTTGTCTACGATAATGGAAAAAACAAACTTTTAAACCAAACAATGAGCTTTTTAGCTTTATCTGAAAAGTGTTTAGTTGAAAAGGAAGAACCTCAAAAGCTTTTGTCCAAAAGATCAACGAAGATCACTACGCAGCATGTCCTTGCAAACTTGGCAAACACGATCTCAAATGAGCTAGCAGAACTTAATGAGCGTCTTGAGGAGAGGGTGCGAATCGACTCCACAAATATTTATAAACAAGCGTATATAGATGAACTTACCGATCTGCCGAACAGAAATAGCTTGATCAATGCCTTAGAACACCATACAGGTGAAACGGTGCTTCTGATCAATGTTGATGATTTTAGTACCATTAACGACTTTTACGGTCACGTCATAGGGGGTCAGATACTAAAAAAAGTAGCAAGTATGTTACAACACTGTACACAAAAGTATCACTCTAAAGTGTACAAGCTTCCGGCAGATGAGTTTGCGATCATTTTAAACCTCAAGTATAATACACAAGAGATCGAGCGTTATGTAAAACTGCTTATAAATAAAATGGAATCTATCGATTATAATATTCAAAATCACTCTATTCATATAGGTGTTACAGTATCAGCGGCTATGATAAACAGTTTAAGAACAGGACTTATCAATGCTGATATGGCCCTGAAACTTGCAAAGAAGAAAAATAAAAGTTATCTCATTTATAATGAAGAGTTGCAGTTAAGCCAACGTTATGAGCAAAATATCAAGATAGCAAACCTTATTAAATATGCCTTGCAGCAGAATCAGATAATTCCTTATTATCAAGCTATAGTAGATGTCCATACACTTAAGGTGTGTAAGTATGAAGCCTTGGTGCGTCTCAAACAAAACGATAAAACAGTACTGAGTCCCTATCAGTTCTTGGAAGTAAGCCGCAAAATACGTCTTTATGAGAATATAACACGAACAATGATTGAACAGACTTTCGCTCTATTTAGTACAAACTCTTTACATTTTAGTCTTAATCTTGATTTTGATGATATGGCAGATCCAAAAATAAGAGATTTCCTATTTCAAAAGATCGAAGAGTACGATATAGCAGATCAGCTGACTATCGAGATCCTTGAGACACATGAGTTTGAGGATATTAGTTTAGTGTATCAATTTGTTGCTGAGGTGTATGCCCACGGTGCAAAAATTGCTATTGATGATTTTGGAAGCGGGTATGCAAACTTTGAATACCTCACAAGTATCCGTTCAGACTTTATCAAGATCGACGGCACTTTGATCCAAAACATAGACAAAGATCCAAGTGCACGCGCAATTACGGAGCAGATTATAGGTTTTGCAAAAAAACTGGGTAAAAAAGTTATAGCGGAGTTTGTTCACTCCGAGAAGGTGTTTGAGATCGTCAAGGAGTTAGGAGTTGATTGTGCTCAAGGCTACTATTTTGCGGAACCTAAAGAGTCTATAGAGACCCTTTAGAGCAGCCCGAAAAACTCTACAGCTTCCTCTTCGTCCTCACTTAAGTTCTCTTTGGAGTAAAGCGGATCTTCAGCCATCATCTTTTTGATCTTGCTTTGACAGTAGTTAAAGAGAACCTCTTTGGCTTTTACATCATCTTTGATAAAACCTAAACCGCTGAACTGGTACTGAGGCTCCTCTTGCTCTATACAAAGAAGTAAGCCTTCACATTTGGCTTCAAGTTCTTCGACAAGCTCTCTGTAGTTTATATCAAACTCTGTAGCCTGCCACCCTATCTCTTCAAGCTCTTTGTTTGAAAACTCACCCACACCGTCACCGGTCGTGTCATCATAAGATGCTCTAGGAACATTGGCACCGATGAGCTCTTGCCAGTTTGAAAATGCTTTGATAAGTACGCGATCCTCATCCTCTACAACTTGGTAGTTTTTTCCAAGTATCTCGGAGATACTTATCGGTTTAGGCGGCTGCAGGGAGTTTGTTGGAGCGTGAGTATGCTTCCCTATGTAGATAACAGCCTCTTTATCCTTAAGAGGTGTAAAAACTATCTCCCCCTGAGTGTTAATAGCAAACTCTTTTTGTGTGTTGATTGCATTAAAGAGTGCTTGCTTATTTACAATAATGATCTCTTTAAAAAGGTTGAATTTTTTCATCTGGAACCTCATAATTTTTTTTAGCATTATACAAACAATGATATTAATGTGCATATACTAAAAATAAATCTAAGTTTACTCTAATAAAAGTTTTACAATATTTTTAGTATAATGCCACAAATTTTTTAAGAGAGAACTCTTAAAGTCCAAGGAAAAATGTAATGGCATTAAATGTATATTATGACAAAGATTGTAATTTAGATATCATCAAAAATAAAACTGTTGCGATGATCGGTTTTGGTTCTCAAGGCCATGCACACGCTGAAAACTTAAGAGATAGTGGTGTAAACGTTGTTGTTGGTTTAAGAAAGGGTGGAAGCTCTTGGGATAAAGCTGCTGCAAAAGGTTTTGAAGTATTAACTGTTGCAGATGCTACTGCAAAAGCTGATGTTGTTATGATCCTTTTACCGGATGAAAATCAAGCTGAGATCTACGCTGCAGAGATCGCTCCAAACCTAAAATCCGGTGCTACTATTGCATTTGGTCACGGTTTCTCTATCCACTACGGAAGAATCCAACCGGCTGCAGATATCAACGTAATGATGGTAGCTCCAAAAGCTCCAGGACATACTGTAAGAAGCGAATTTGTTAAAGGTGGCGGTATCCCTGACCTTATCGCTATCGGTCAAAACCCAAGCAATGCTACTAAAGAGTTGGCACTTTCTTACGCAAGTGCAATCGGTGGTGGCCGTACAGGTATTATTGAGACAACTTTCAAAGATGAAACAGAAACTGACCTTTTCGGTGAGCAAGCAGTTCTTTGTGGTGGTGTTTCTGCACTTATCCAAGCTGGTTTCGAGACTTTAACTGAAGCTGGTTACCCTGCTGAGATGGCATACTTCGAGTGTTTACACGAGATGAAACTTATCGTGGACCTAATCTTTGAAGGTGGTATCGCTGATATGAGATACTCTATCTC
>JBEWQA010000002.1:54973-83793 GCA_047689515.1 Candidatus Sulfurimonas kebritensis | reverse complement strand
AAAGCAAACAAAATCGTAGACACATCTAAAAACTAAAATAGCGACGCAACTTCTGCGTCGTTACACTCGTCACCTACTCTTAGTAGGCTTCCTCGTTAGACTCCTTGAATTTACATCACTCTTTTAGTTTTTTCAAACTTTTAGTTTCTTTGGTTATAATTTTTGAAATTAATAAAAAGCGATCATTTTGGCAAAACGAATTTTTATAACAGCGACAAACACAGATATAGGCAAGACATATACGACAAAACTTTTGATGAGAGAACTCACTGAAAAAGGGTATAAGGTCGGGGTGATTAAACCGATTGAAACAGGAGTGATTGACGGGATTTACCTGGATGGTGATCTGCTTTTATCACACCTCAAAGAAGTTAATCCTTTGGCAAAAGATCTGCAAGTCCAAGATATAGTCCCTATCTCTTACGAACTTCCTGCGGCACCTTATATATCTTCAGATTTCGGCACTATAGATTATGGCAAAATTGATGAAAGTGTCAAAAAAATGGAATCGATTTGTGATGTTTTACTCATCGAGGGTGCGGGAGGTTTGTTTGTGCCGGTTGATCATAAGATGATGATGATCGACTTAATAGAGTATTTTGATGCAGAAGCTCTTTTGGTAAGTCACTGTTCCCTCGGCTGTATCAACGATGCCTTGATCCATAAAAAAGCGCTTGATGATCGAGGGATCAAAAACGAGCTCGTGTTTAACTGTCGTGATGAGGAGGAAAAAAGTTTTGAAACTATCTCTTTGCCTTATTTTCAAAAAATATTCCCAGAGGTTTTTACAACCAAAGAGCTAAAAAAATTGGATATAATTGCATAAATAGATAGCAGATTTTCAAAGGGAGAGTATGAGTAACCATTTAATCCGTACAGATGATTTTAGCGTAGATGAGATCAAAGCACTTTTAGCTGATGCAAAAAAGTTTAGTGACGGCAGGTTTGATCGAATCTTGCAAGACAAGATCATCATCACTCTCTTTTTTGAAAACTCTACACGTACAAAAAGCTCTTTTGAGATCGCCGCAAAACGTTTGGGTGCAGATGTTGTCCATCTCGATGTTGCAAAAAGCTCGACAAAAAAAGGGGAGACCCTGGTTGACACCGCGATGAACCTTGACTCTATGGGACCCGATGCGATCATTGTTCGCCACCAAAATGCAGGGGTACCGAAGATCCTCTCAAAACATACCAAAGCTTCTATATTAAACGCAGGTGACGGTGCACATGCCCATCCGTCCCAAGCTTTACTCGATCTTTATACCCTGACTGAGCACTTCGGTGAACTCAAGGGGAAAAAGATAGCTATAGTGGGGGATATCAAAAGCTCCCGGGTAGCAAACTCAAATATTGAACTGCTTACCCGTTTTGGGATGGAGGTGATCTTGGTAGCACCGCCGCAATTTTTACCAAAAACAGATTTGCGTGCAACACACCATCTAAGTGAGATAATTGACGAGGTGGATGCTATTATGTCGCTTCGTACCCAAACAGAGCGCCACTCTTCACAAAACTATGCATCTTTAAAAGATTATGCAAGTGATTTCTGTATCACTGAGGAGTTGGTAGGAGATCGTGATATTATCCTTTTACATCCAGGACCTGTACACAGAAATATCGATATCTCAGATACTATGTTGGATGATCCAAGATGTAAAGTGCTTGAGCAGGTCAGCAATGGTGTAAATATCCGCATGGCTATCCTTAAAAAACTGATTGCCGACAGCTAAGAGATATATGGGTTTTGAAAAACTGAACCAACTGGCAAAAGAGCAGATCCCCTGTCTCTTGTTGAGTGATTTTAAAGGGGAAAATGTTGAGGTGATTCCCCTTGCAGAACTTAAAGCACACGATATAGAGTTCACGATCGAACATCGCCAAACTTATAAAGAACATCCTCATAATTTGCAAAAATTCCCTATACCTTTTAAAGAGTATAAAAAAAAATTTGATCAGGTGATCGAAAATATAAAAGAGGGAAATACATATATATTCAACCTGACACAGCCAACCCCGATAGAGACTACTCTTAGTTTAAAAGAGATCTACAGTCTCGCAAACGCACGCTACAAACTACGCTATAAAAATGATTTTGTCTGCTTTTCACCGGAAAAATTTGTCCGTATTGAAGATAATACCATATCGACTTTCCCAATGAAAGGGACGATTGACGCTTCGATCGAGGATGCAAAAGAGAAGATTTTGGCCAATGAAAAAGAGATGGCTGAGCATATTATGATAGTTGATCTTCTCCGCAATGATCTTTCTATAGTAGCTCGTGATGTAAAAGTGGAGCAGTTCCGTTATATCGAGGAGATCTATGCAGGGGAGAAAGAACTTCTGCAGGTCAGTTCCCATATATCGGGCAAACTTGAAAGTAACTGGCATGAAAATCTCGGAGAGATTCTAAAAGCACTCTTGCCTGCAGGAAGCATCAGCGGTACGCCGAAAAAATCAACAGTGGAGCTGATTGAGCGCATAGAGGGATATGAACGCGGCTATTTTACTGGGGTGTTTGGGGTCTTTGACGGTGAAAGTTTCGACAGCGGAGTGATGATCCGTTATATAGAGAAAAACGGTGAGAACTACTTTTATAAAAGCGGGGGTGGTATCACGCTAGAGAGTGATGCTGAGTCAGAGTATCAAGAGATGTGTGATAAAATTTATCTTCCTTAAGAATTGTTGGGTTATAATTGAGGAAAAAATAATAGAGGACATTTTTTATGTATATAGAGGATTTGAAGTTTTCACTTTGGGCTGATTTCATCGAAAGGGAGTATCTCGATAATGAGTTTCAGGAGCTTATCGAAAAGAAAATCATTAATGGAGCTACTTCAAATCCGGCTATTTTTAAAAATGCGATACTCAGTTCACCTGCATATCTCGAACAGTTAAAAAGTTTAGATGAAGAACTTTCAGCAAAAGAGAAATATGAAGCTTTAGCGATCTTTGATATTCAAAAGGCGGCAGATATCTTACGTCCGCTGTTTGATAAAAAAGATGACGGTTATGTGAGTATAGAGGTAGATCCACACCTCTGTGACGATACTGAGGGTACTATCGAAGAGGGGAAACGTCTCTTTGCTACTATCGGACGCCCTAATGTTATGATAAAAGTACCCGCAACCGAAGCTGGCTATAAAGCGATGGAGACTCTTACAGCTGAGGGGATTCCGGTAAATGCTACACTGATCTTTAAAAAAGAGCAGGCTATAAAATGTGCGGAGGCTTTTGCAAGAGGTGGTGAAAAGCACGGTGCAAAAGTTGATACGGTGATCAGTATCTTTGTCTCAAGAATCGACAGAGCACTGGACAAACATCTGCAGGAACATAAGCTTCCGACAGCACTTAGCGGTATCTACAACACTGCAGATATATACAATGCGATCGAAGAGATGCAGGTTCCCGGATGTCGTGCACTTTTTGCAAGTACGGGCGTAAAAGATGATTCTTTACCTGCACACTACTATGTAGAGAAACTTCTTGCATATAACAGCGTAAATACTGCTCCGATCGATACGATTAAAGCGTACTATCAAGAGGGAGCAAAAACAAAAGCACTGCCGATCGCTTCAAGTGTTATAAAGGAACATTTTGAAAAAATAGAAGCAATAGGAATCGATTTTGATGCTGTTTTAACACAGCAGATCGAAGATGGATTAGAAGCATTTAAAGATGCATTTACAGAGATATTGGAGGCACTATGAGTAACCAAGTAGATGTTAGTAAATTAACCTTTGAGCAGCTTAAAAAAGTTAGAGTACACTTAAAAAAGATGATTGAAGTGGGAGGAAGTGACCTCCATATCAAGGCCAATTCGGTGATGCGGGTTAGAATCAACGGTGAGATAAAGCAGTTCTCAGGCGGGATCTTCTCAAAAGAGGATGCGCTTACTTTTGCCAAAGAGCTTCTAAAAGGGCGTTTTGCCGAGTTTGTTGAAAAAAAAGAGCTGGACCTTGTTTACCCTTTTGATGAAAACAACCGTTTTCGTGTAAATATCTTTTTTCAGATGGACGGGGTCTCTGCAGTATTTCGTGTGATTCCTGTGCGTATCCCTTCACTTGAAGAGTTGCACCTTCCGGAAGTTGTCAGGGAATTTACAAAAAAAGAGCGTGGATTAGTCCTTGTAACAGGTGTTACCGGTTCAGGTAAATCAACGACACTGGCGGCTTTAATAAATGAGTTGAATTTAACGAAGAAAAAGCATGTTATCACGATTGAAGATCCGATTGAGTTTGTCCACAAAGATAGAGGCTGTATTATCAATCAGCGTTCGGTAGGGCAGGATACTGTATCGTTTTCAAATGCACTTCGTGCAGCACTTCGTGAAGACCCCGATATTATTTTGGTCGGGGAGATGCGGGATCGAGAAACGATCAACTTGGCTCTGCACGCCGCTGATACAGGGCACCTTGTGTTTTCAACTCTGCACACCCTCGATGCAAAAGAGACGGTCAATCGTATCATCGCGCAGTTCCCTACCGAGGAGCAAAACCGTGTAAGGATCTCATTGGCCGGAGTACTTCAGGGTGTTATCTCACAACGTTTATTACCGGCAAAAGACGGCGGGCGTCGCGCAGCTTTAGAGATACTTGTGCGTACACCGCTGATTGAGAAGTTGATCATGGAAGACAGGGATGTTGAGATCCGTGATGCTATCGAAGCCGGAAAAGAGCATTATCATTCACAAAGTTTTGATCAGGCAATCTTGGATCTTTACAACGAAGGGGTGATCACCAAAGAAGCTGCAACCGATTATGCAACGAGTGCATCCGATCTAGAGTTGAGAATTTCGGGGCTATCAAGCGGGACAGTCAATGGTAATATGCATAGCTCAAATAAACCTGAAGAGAAACATGAGATCAGCATGGATGATGATGTTTTTGATTTAAAGTAAAGTTTAATTCAATTTAAGGTATAATTCCGCCTATTTTAAAAATTAAGGACTTCATATGTTAGAAGGTATAGTTAGAGAGAGTACTGGTAAAAAGAGCGTTAAAGCTCTTCGCCGTGATGGTTATCTAATTGCAAATATCTACGGAAAAGGGCTTGAAAATATCAACGCTGCATTCAAAGAGAATGAATATATCCGTGCTGTTCGCAACAAAGATTCAATTGCATTCCCAATTAAAGTTGGTTCAAAAGAGATGAATGTTGTAGTTCAATCATATGAGTCTCACCCTGTTACAGGTATCCTTACACACGTTGACCTTATGGTAGCACAACCTGGTGTAGCTACACACTATATGGTTCCTGTACGTACAGAAGGTGAAGCTATCGGTCTTAAAAACAAAGGTCTTGTAAATGTTTCAAAACCACGTATCCGTGTAAAAGCTAAGATCGAAGATCTTCCAAACGAGATCGTTGTTGACGTAACAGAGATGGATGTTGGTGATGCGAAACTTATCCGTGACTTACCTGCATTTGACAATGTTACATATACAGATGCTGATCGTGTAGCAGTACTCAGTATCATCAAAGCTAAGTAAGGGATTACTCATGCTTATAGTCGGACTAGGGAACCCTGGCCCGGACTATGAAAAAACTCGCCATAACATAGGCTTTATGGTGATCGATGAACTTATAAAACGCTTCAGTGCCCACAAACAATCCTCTAGTAACTTCAAAGGGGACCTTTTTAAATTTAAAAATCATTTTTTATTAAAACCTACAACTTTTATGAATCTCTCCGGAGAGTCTGTCGTAAAGGTAAAAAACTTCTATAAGCTCGAAGATGTAGTTGTAATACATGATGATTTGGACCTCCCTTTTGGAGCACTGCGGTTTAAGTTTGGCGGCGGTCATGGCGGTCACAACGGACTTAGATCGATCGATAGCCATATCTCAAAAGAGTATGCAAGGGTGAGAATGGGGATAGGCAAACCTGAACATAAAGGGGAAGTAGCCTCTTATGTGCTCTCTAACTTTTCAGAAAAAGAGAATACATGTCTGGAAAAATGGATCGCACACGCTTGTGATGCAATAGAGTTTTTACTTGAGAACTCGCTTGAAGATACAAGCTCTCGATATGCGAAAAAAGGCTCGCTATGTTAGCTTACAAGTATATAGCTACACACTACTTTAAATACTTTTTCGTTATCTTGCTTGCACTTGTTTTGTTTATGGTCGGTTTTGACTATATGGGTAATGCAGATGCGCTTTCAAAGTCAGCCAATTTGGTGTTGATCTATCTTGTATATAAAACTTTTTTTGCCATAGAGATGCTTCTCCCGATATCGCTTGTTTTTGGGATGATTGCGACAAAAATCTATCTGATCCGCTCAAATGCCCTGGTCTCTTTTTACTCCCTTGGATATTCGAGAGTTGATGTTTTAAAGCCTTTTGTAGTGGTCGCTTCACTGATAATCTTTTTATTTATATCTATGCACTCTTTTACAAAGTTTTCCCGTGCACAGGAGTATGCGTACAATATTCGCGTTCACGGAAAATATCTCAATCCCAGCCGTGATCTCTTTTTTATTCACAAAGGGCAGTATATCTATTTTTCAAAATTGCTTCCTATTCAGGAAAAAGCGATGGGGATACGGGTTTTTGATGTACAAAAGGGCTCTTTAAAGTCTGTACTTATTGCTAAAGAGGCACATTATGAGGATGATTACTGGCGTATCAAAAATGCCGATATCATTACAAAACCAGATCAGCTGGATTTTACTTCAGAGGGGATCGAAGTAACAAGTGAAAATGATTTGAAGATCCTTGATGGGTTCCGGCCGAAAATGCTCGATCAGGTGTATCTCGGACAGGTTGACTTTACCATTATGGATGCTTATGAAGCGTATAGCCTTTTAAGCTCCCAAGGGGTAGATACGAGTAATATAAGGGGTGCACTGTATCGAATATTTATTTATCCGTTTTTTGCGCCCGCTTTGATCGTTATCATTTTCTTTTTAGTCCCTATTAGTGTGCGCTTTTTAAACCTGACACTTTTTTCATTCGGAGCTATTTTGGCAACCCTTTTGGTGTGGGGGACCCTCTTTATGCTGATCGAGCTTTCAAACCATAAAACGATCCCGAGTGAGCTTGGAGTGATAGCTCCTATAGTCTTGCTTTTTGCTCTGGCACTCGGGCTTTGGAGAAAACACCGCTATAGAACTTAGCCGCTTATAAGCACATTTAGGATAAAATCATCAAAAATTTGTAAAGATATTGGAAAGAATTTATGATCGATTTTAAATCTCTGGCAAACGAATACAAAACCCCTTTGTATGTGTACGATTTCGACTATATGACTGCGCAGTTTGAAGCACTCAAAGAGGCGTTTCGTGGTAGAAAATCAATTATCGCTTATGCTGTAAAAGCGAACTCAAACCTTAGTGTTGTAAAACATTTTGCACAGATGGGCAGCGGAGCCGACTGTGTATCGATCGGTGAAGTGCGCCGTGCACTTTTAGCGGGTATCCCTGCATACAAGGTGATCTTCTCAGGCGTCGGTAAAACCGATGATGAGATCCGTGAGGCGATTGAGAAGGATATCCTCTACATTAATGTCGAGAGTGAAGCGGAACTCGGACGTGTGGAATTGATGGCAAAAGAGCTGAATAAGCAAGCGCGTATCTCTATTAGAGTAAACCCAAATATTGACCCGAAAACTCACCCGTATATTTCAACTGGGCTGCATGACAACAAATTTGGGGTGGATTTGAACTCTGCAAAGAGGATGTATATCCAGGCGAACAACTCTGAGAATCTTGATCCAGTAGGGATCCATTTCCATATCGGCTCACAACTTACAGAACTTGATCCGATCCGTGAAGCGGCAGAGATTGTAGCAGATCTTGTACGCTCACTCCAAGCACTCGACATCGAATTGAAGTTTTTTGATATCGGTGGCGGTCTCGGGATTAAGTACAAAGATGAAACTACGATCACCCCTTACGATTATGCTCAGGCGATCTTAGGGACACTTACAGCGCTCGATATGACTGTTATTTGTGAACCGGGACGTTTTTTAACGGCAAACGCGGGTTACTTTTTAACAAAAGTACTTTATGAGAAACAAAATGGTGAGAAGAAGTTTGTAGTCGTTGACGGGGCGATGAACGATCTGATCCGTCCGTCACTCTATAATGCTTATCATGAGATCGAAGCAGTGACGGAGCAAGAGGGTGAAAGCAGAGAGGTTGATATCGTCGGACCTGTTTGTGAAAGTGGTGACTTTTTTGCAAAAGATTATCCGCTGCCGCCGCTGGCACACAACGATCTTTTAGTGATCAAATCAGCCGGAGCGTACGGTTTTGGTATGGCAAGCAACTATAACACACGTGGAAAAAGTGCCGAGATTGCTATTGAAAACGGCAAATCGAGAGTGATTCGTCGCCGTGAGAGTTTTGAAGACTTGATCGAGCTGGAAAAAGAATTTTTATAAAAATGAAGAGAGAAGCAGATTGTATTTTATAGATGTTCAAGGGACTTTGATCAGTGATGCCGACAAGTCGCCTATTAGCGGCAGCAGAGAATTTCTCTCTGAACTCAATGCCAATAACACTCCCTATATGGTGATCACAAACAATACAAAAAAAAGTTCAAAAGATTTTTATAACTATCTGCAATCGATCGGATTGGAATTTGACTTTGACAAATATCTCGATCCTTTAATGATCCTTGAAGAGAGGGTGGAAAAAGAGGGTGTAGCAGCTTACGGTGCAAAAGAATTTTTAGAAAATTTAGAGTCTATGGGGTATAGTTTTGATTATAAGAATCCAAAGACCGTACTTATCGCTATAAAAGAAGACTTCACAGCCGAGGAGTATGCCCAGATGATTGAGTTTTTACTTGCAGGTGCAAAACTTGTCGGGATGCATGAAACTTCGATCTACGCAAAAAACAACAAACGTTACCCTGGTGTAGGCGCAATTCTTAAAATGCTTGAGTTTGCGACAAGTGCGAGTTATGAAGTTGTGGGCAAACCAAGTACAGCTTTTTATACCGAGTCGCTTAAACGTTTGCAAAAACAATCTCCAAAGAGCCGTTTTGAAGATATCACGATCATCAGTGACGATGTCAAAGGGGACCTCGGCGGTGCAAAAGAGCTCGGGATGGAGACGGTATTTGTTACAAGCGGAAAGTATAAAACAGCCGAGGAGATAGTCCCCTTTTTAGAAGAGAGTCTCAGACCCAATTTTATTTATAAAGATATGGAAGCTGTCTTAAATGGGCACAATAGGAAGGTATGATGAAAACTTTAGATGATTGTAGAGTGGCGATCGATGCGATAGATACAGAGCTTTTAGAACTGCTTAATAAGCGTATGAAAGTGGTTGAGCGTGTCGGAGAGATCAAAGCCGACACCGGCGGGGCGATCTATAGACCTGAGAGGGAAAAAGCTATTATTGAGCGTTTAAGTAAGTTAAGTGCTCAGGAGCAGGGGATCTTAAACAAAGCAGCTATAGAGGCTATTTTTTTAGAGATCTTTGCCGTGTCTCGTAACCTAGAACTCCCTGAACGTATCGCTTACTTAGGGCCTGAGGGAAGTTTTACCCACCAAGCGGCAGAGAGCCGTTTTGGGGCTATGAGCGAGTATCTTTCCCTCAACTCTATCGAATCGGTTTTTAAAACGATTGAGGCGGGGCGTGCTAAGTTTGGCGTAGTACCGATAGAGAACTCTCGTGACGGTATCGTAGGGGAGACGCTGGACTTGCTGGCCAAGTCATCTATGAAGATCGTCTCGGAACTTTATATGCCGATCCATGTAGCTTTTGCTACTAAGGCACACAAGCTTGAAGATATTAAGAAGATCTACTCAAAAGACAAAGGTTTTGGGCAGTGTCGTGACTTTTTAAGCGAGCATGGCTTTAACGATATTGAGCTTATTCCGGTTGAATCAACTGCAAAAGCTGCAATTTTAGCGGCTGAGGATGAGAGTGCGGCGGCGATCTGTTCCCATATCGCTGCAAAACTTTACGGTGTGCCTGTTCTTTTTGAAAATATTGAAGATGAGGCTGAAAATACGACGCGCTTTGTCATTTTGAGTGACTTTAAAAACGGCATGAGTGATGATGATAAAACATCTATCTTAGTACGTCTGAAAGATGCTGTTGAAGCCGGTGCACTTGTACATTTTCTACAAGATTTTGACGAGGAGAAGATCAATCTCTCTAAGATAGAATCACGCCCTTCAATAGAGAAAGACGGTGGTTTTGGGTACTGGTTTTATATAGATTTTTACGGCCATATCGATGAGCCGAGAATTAAAAAAGTGATAGATAAACATGCTAGCGAAGTTACATGGCTAGGATCGTATGCAAAGGGTGAAAATTGAAATTTAATAAACATCTTGAAAGTATAAAAACTTATGAAGCAGGAAAGCCGATAGAGTTGGTTGTCCGCGAGTTTGGGATAGAGCCGAAGGATATTGTGAAACTTGCATCAAATGAAAATCCTTTAGGGTGTTCACCAAAGGTACAGTCTGCTGTAAGTGAGATAGTCTCAAAAATGGCGCTATATCCTGATGACTCAATGATTAAACTAAAGTCGGGATTGGCAAAACGTTTTGGTGTAGAGCAAAAAAATATTATTATCGGAAGCGGCAGCGATCAGGTGATCGAGTTTATCATCCATGCAAAAGCGGATGAAAACTCTAAGATCCTCATCAACAGTGTGACGTTTGCGATGTATGAGATCTACGCTAAACACGTGGGTGCAGAGATCGTAAAAACAGCTTCACAACAACACGATCTTGATGAGTTTTATGAACTCTATAAAAAAGAGAAACCTTCGATCATCTTCTTGTGTACACCGAATAACCCGACAGGGGATGCGATCGATGCTGCGTCTATGATGGAGTTTTTAGGAAAGATCGATGATGAGACATTAGTAGTGGTGGATGGTGCATATATGGAGTATGCAAAGTTTGCCGATGAGACAAAAGCAGTGGAACCAAAAGAGCTGATTGAGAAGTTTTCAAACGTGATCTATCTCGGAACTTTTTCAAAAGCTTACGGACTTGGCGGTATGCGTACGGGTTACGGGATCGCAGATGAGAAAATTATCTCTGAACTCTATAAACTCCGCCCGCCGTTTAACATCACGACCCTATCGCTTGAAGCTGCCTCTGTAGCCTTAGAAGACGAGGAGTTTGTGAACAAAAGTATCGCTTTAAATTTTGAGCAGATGAAACGTTACAAAGAGTTTGCAAGTGAGCAAAAATTGGATATAATTGAGAGTTATACAAATTTTGTTACTTTATGTCTTAATGTTGATAAAAACTCTACACAATTAGCGGATGATTTGTTAAAATGTGGGGTAATCGTTAGAGATCTGGCAGGATATGGGATGAATGCAATTCGTGTAACTGTTGGTACAAGTGAACAAAATGACAAATTTTTTGAACTCGCACAAAAATTTTTATAGGTGATATGACATTTAATGGACTTTAAGGCTCTTTTTTCTCAGCTATCGGTGCTATACGCAAAACTCACAAAGCAACAAAAGGCGATTATCGCTTTTGCTATTGTTGGTATCGTTGCATTTCTGATCTTTTTAGTTACATACACCTCAAGAAACTCTACACTAAGCTCGTACGAAGTACTGTTTGATTCACTCTCATCTTCAGATGCTGCAAAGGTGATCGAGCAGTTAGAAAAAGATAAAGTCCCTTACAAACTTGAAGATGAAAATGTTGTCAAAGTGCCTCGTGATGTTGTTTATAAAGAGCGTATCACTATCGCATCACTCGGCATTCCAAAAGACAATGTAGTCGGGTTTGAACTTTTTGATACTCAGGAGTTTGGTGCGACGAAATTTGATCAGGATGTAAAATACCTCCGTGCTTTAGAAGGTGAGCTATCGCGTACTATAAATGCACTCGCACCGATACACAGCGCAAGTGTTTCTCTGGCACTTCCAAAAGACACTCTTTTTGTTTCGAAGCAATCTGAACCTACCGCTTCTGTGATGGTAGAACTTGAGGAATCCCGTACACTCTCCAGTAAGCAGGTTCGGGGAATTAAAAACCTTGTAGCTTCGGCAGTACCGAAGTTGAGTGCTGAGAATGTAATGGTAGTCAGCAGTGACGGTGTGACTCTGGGTGATAATGATGAGATGGCACAAATGGGTGAGCTCTCTGTTGTACAACAAAGATATAAAACAAAAGCAGAAGCAAAACTCAGAAACAAGATCATAGAGGTGATCGCTCCTTTTGTTGGCGGCAAAGGGAAAGTAGTTGCACAGGTTTCGATCGATTATGATTTTTCTATACAGAGTTCGACAAGTGAAAAATACGATCCTGAAAATGTAGTTCGCAGTGAACAGATCAGTGAAGAGAAACGTGAAGGCTCTACACCTGAGAGTGTAGGCGGTGTTCCGGGGACTGTAAGTAATATAGGTCCGGTTGAAGGGCTCAAATCAAATAAAACTACGGAAAAATACTCTAAAAACACAGGGACCACCAATTATGAAGTGGGTAAGACGGTAAGCACTACAAAATCACAGTTTGCCCGAATTGAGCGAATTACCGCCGCGGTTTTAGTTGATGGAAAGTATAAATATAAAGTTGACGACCAGGGTAATACGATCGACGAGACGGAATACCAGCCGCTTGAACAAGCCGATATAGATGCCCTCACTTCATTGGCAAGCCGCTCTATCGGAATAGATCAAAGCAGAGGGGATCAGATCAGTGTACAAAATCTTCAATTTGAAAGAGAAGCAGCTGATCCTGCCAAGACACAGGTTGCAGAGGTTGTAGAGTACGCTGAGGTCTACCTTGCACCGTTTGCTGGTATATTTAAGTATATCTTTGTATTACTACTCCTATTTATCCTTTACAAAAAGATTATCGTGCCGTTTGCTGATAGGATGCTGGAAGTTTCTAAAGAGGAGGATGAGATCGAGAAGCCTTCTCTTGAGTTTGAAGAGGATGAGGAAGATGACCTTGTTGGAAAAGTTCAGACTATGCGTAAAAAAGTTGAGGATCAACTTGGCATCAGCGGGACTCTTGATGAGGATGAACTCAAACATGAGGTATTACTTGAAAAAGTAAGAGTGATGGCTGAAGATGAACCTGAAAACGTCGCAGCACTACTCCAGGCTCTTCTGGCTGAAGAGGGTGAAGTGGCAATACACCAGAAATAGGATGGTTTGATATGGTAAGTTTATCGCAACAACAACAGGCTGCATTTGACGAGATGGGGATGGCGGAGAAGATCGCCGTCTTATTGTTACAGCTCGGCGATGAAGTGACATCTGCAATATTTGTAAATATGGAAGTGGAAGCTATTACGGAAATTTCCAAATATATCGCGGTTAACAAGAGTATCGACAGAGCTATAGCTACTGCAGTCCTTGAAGAGTTTCATGCCATTTTCCAATCGGGTCAGTATCTCACAACAGGTGGTATGGAATACGCTCGTGAGCTTCTTTATAAAACACTTGGACCTGAAGAGGCGAAAAAGGTACTTGACAAGCTTAGTAAATCTATGCAAAATACACAAAATTTTGCGTACCTTTCTAAGATCAAACCACAACAGCTTTCAGACTTTATCCTCAACGAGCATCCGCAAACCATTGCACTTATACTTGCACACATGGATGCGACAGAAGCGGCTGATACGCTCCAGTTTTTCCCTGATGAGCTTCGTAGTGAAGTTGCTATGAGGATGGCAAAACTTGGTGATATCTCACCATCTATCATCAAACGTGTTTCAGCAGTGCTCGAATCAAAACTCGAATCTCTCGCATCATACAAAGTGGAAGTTGGTGGTACACGTGCCGTTGCAGATATCTTTAACCGACTTGGTGCGAAAAACTCTAAAGAGACACTCTCTACTATTGAACAGGTAGATGAAGAGTTGGCAACACAGATTAAAGAGATGATGTTTACGTTTGAAGATATTGTAAGTATTGATAAAAATGCGATCGCCGAGATCCTCAAAGCGATCGATAAAGCTGACCTTATGTTAGCACTCAAATCAGCTCCTGAAGAGCTCAAAGAGAAATTCTTCTCTGCTATGAGTGAAAGAGCTAAAGAGGCATTTGAGGAAGAGATGCAGTTTATGGGTGCTGTTAAAATGAAAGATGTTGAAGGTGCTCAGAGAAAAATTGTTGAAACAGTAAATCAATTAGCCGAAGCGGGTACGATCCAACTAGGTTCAACTGAAGAGATGGTAGAGTAGCGTTATGGCAACAGTTATCACAAGTGATTCGGTAGAAAAACATAATATTAACAAGTACAACTTTAAAGTGATCGCTTTTGGTTCGCACGACGAAGATGCAGGATCGGAAGATGAAAAGAGAGAGACACAACCGGCTGAAAATGAACCGAAACTGGCTAATGAAAAAGTGGACTCGAGTGCTTTAAGCAATTCTTCTAAAGATACCCTAATCGAATCTTTGATGAAAAAGACCGATGAGATGTCCTCAAACTTTATCAAGTTACAGATGAAGCTTGAAGCCAAAGAGGAAGAGTTTGCCGGCCAGCTGCAAAAAGCAAAAGAGCAAGCTTACCAAGAGGGCTTGGAAGCTGGAGTGAAAAACACTAGCCAAGAATTAGAAAAAAATGTGCAAAACAGTGTAGAGCTTTATGGTGCCTCTATTAAAAAACTTGAAGATGCTGCAAGTGAATTTCAAACATCTATGGAGTCTTTGAAAAATGAACTGCTTGTAGCGGCAACAGATATCGCCCAAGAGGTTATCAAAGTTGAAATTTCCGAGAACTCTAATGAGATAGCAAAAGTATTGTCTGATGAGCTTATAAAAGATTTACAAGGCGCATCTAAAATAACTCTCAAGGTAAATCCTAAAGATCATAGTGTAGTATCACAACATCTAGGACAATTGGAAAACGTAACGGTTATCTCAGATGCTGCGATCAGTGAAGGAGGCGTAGTACTGCTCAGTGATGCAGGAAATATAGATGCACAGATACAGAAGAGATTTGAGAGAGTAAAAAAAGCCGCTTTAAGTGAGTAAAATGGATATTAAAAACAAAAGTATCGAAGAGCTAGAGGCTCTTTGTAATGATATTAGAGAAGAGATTTTAAGAGTTGTAAGTAAAAACGGGGGACATTTAAGTTCTACACTGGGTGCGACAGAACTTATTGTCGCTATGCATAAAGTTTTTGACAGCAAAAAAGATCCTTTTATTTTTGATGTATCACACCAGTCCTATGCCCATAAGCTTTTAACTAATCGATGGGAAAGTTTTGAGACTCTGCGTACATTTGGCGGTATTAGCGGCTATACAAAACCAAGTGAGAGTGAAGATGATTATTTTGTAGCGGGACATAGTTCCACTTCGATCTCTTTGGGTGTCGGGGCTGCAAAAGCGATTGCACTCAAAGGTGAACAAGATAGCCGTATCCCTGTTGTGATGATCGGAGACGGTTCGATGACTGCTGGTATGGTATATGAAGCACTTAATGAACTCGGTGATCGAAAATATCCGATGGTGATCATTTTAAACGACAACGAGATGTCTATCGCCAAGCCGATTGGTGCGATGAGTCGAATGCTCTCTTCTGCTATGGCATCACCGTTTTATCAAAGGTTTAAAAGACATACCGAAAACTTTGTAGATAATTTCGGTGAGGGTGCTCGCTATATAGCAAAACGGATGGAGGAGTCGCTTAAGCTTGTTACTCCGGGAATTATGTTTGAAGAGATGGGAATCGATTATATAGGTCCTGTTGACGGGCATAACCTTACACAACTTGTCGATATTTTTGAGACGGCAAAAGGGTTAAATAAACCTGTTATTATCCATGCCCAAACTCTTAAAGGGAAAGGGTATGAGATCGCTGAAGGGCAAGAGGAGAAGTGGCACGGCGTGGGTCCTTTTGACCTTACCAGCGGAAGCAGTGTCAAAAAATCCTCTGCAAAGTCGGCTACACAGATCTATACTGAAGCATTAATGTCTCTTGCAGACAAAGATAAAAAAGTGGTTGGTTTGACTGCCGCGATGCCAAGCGGAACGGGACTTACGCCATTAATAGAGAAGTATCCTGAGCGTTTTTGGGATGTCGCGATCGCTGAACAACATGCAGTTACATCGGCTGCAGCTTTAGCAAAAGAGGGGTTGAAACCGTTTTGTACGATCTACTCTACATTTTTGCAGCGTGCATACGATCAGGTGATACACGATACCTGTTTGATGGATTTGCCTGTGGTTTTTGCTCTTGATCGAGCCGGAATAGTTGGTGAAGACGGTGAGACCCATCAAGGAGCTTTTGATATCTCTTATCTTAGAGCTATCCCAAATATGACCCTATTGGCTCCTAGGGATGAAAAAAGTTTTCATCAGGCGATGGGATTTGCTCACGAGTATCAACACCCGTGTAGTATCCGTTATCCAAGAGGCGGTTTTACAGACTGTAACGGTCTGCCGGAGTCGACACCTTTTGAGTTGGCTAAGTCACAGCTTCTGCAAGCTTCACAAGGTGATGTCCTTTTTATCGGGTACGGTAACGGAGTGGGACGTGCTGCACAAACGGCAAAACTGCTTGATCAAGAAGTGGCTATATTGGATCTGCGTTTTGTAAAACCTCTGGATGAAACGATGTTAAAAGAGCTGTCTGAAAAACATAAACAATGGTTTGTATTTTCCGACAGTGCAAAGATGGGCGGTGTAGGAACTGCGCTTATGGAGTTTTTGGCTAAAGAGTTTGTCACTGATGTACAAGTTGAAAGTTTTGAGTATGAAGACAACTTCATTACTCATGGGAACACGACACTTGTTGAGGAGTCTTTAGGATTACTTCCTGAACAGCTTGCCAAAAGGGTGCAGGAGTCAGCGTAACTCGGCTACAGCCGCAAACCTTCCCGTTTGTCCTTCACCTCTGTATGAATAATATCTATCTGTATTACAGCAGGTACACTCTTGTGAGAAAGTGTAGTTTGTAACTCCCAACTCTTGAAACTGTTTTTCTAAAATAGCGGGGATATCAAGGTAGTAGGAGTTTCCCTCTTTTATGATCGAAAATCCGAGTCCCAACTTCTCAGCCTCATCGGCAATCTCTTTGCCAACCTCATAACAACAAGAGCCGATTGAAGCTCCCACTGTTACCTCTATATCTGCAACATCACTGTCAAATTTTTCCACAAAGCGCTCAATTACATTTTTTGTAATATTGGCAAAAGTTCCTGCACGTCCAGAGTGTGCTACTGCAACCACCTCCTGTTTAGGATCGTAAAAAATAATAGGGCTGCAATCGGCCGCCATCGCCATTAGAGGGATATGTTTTTTGTCAGTAATCAAGGCATCACATTTCGGAGGATTTTCAAAATAATCACCATCTTCGATCTCGTGAACAATATCGGAGTGGATCTGCTGCATATAAACAAGTTTTTCATGATCGTAGCTGTGCTTATTTGCCAGTTCTTTATGACGTAAAACCACCGCATTGCGATCATCACCTACATGAAAAGCGAGGTTGCCATCTTGTTTATCTGTAAAGATTAATAAAGGCTTTTGATTTAATTGCATATAATGATTATAACAAAAATAGCAGGAGTGTGTGTGAGTCATTTGAGTTTGTTTCCTCCAACTTTAGATGGGCAAGATATAGCTAAAAAACGTCAAGAGATTAAAGAATACTTCAATAACAGTTATGACCTGTTTGAGAAGATGTTTGAAATACTCAAAGATGAGAGTGTGTTTTATAAAAAGTCTGAACCTACACGCCATCCGATGATCTTTTACTTTGGGCATACGGCTACTTTTTTTATCAATAAACTGATACTGATGAAGATCATCACAGAGCGTATCAACCCTGAGTTTGAATCCCTTTTTGCCGTAGGTGTCGATGAGATGAACTGGGATGATCTCAACGAGAGAAATTACAACTGGCCGAGCGTTGATGCGGTGCGTGAGTATAGAAGGCAAGTAAGAACAGTTGTTAATTCATTGATAGATACATTGGAGTTCACGCTCCCTATCACCTGGGACTCACCGATGTGGATCATCTTGATGGGGATCGAGCATGAACGTATCCATACGGAGACATCTTCGGTATTGCATCGTCAAATGCCTATAGAGTTTATAAAAGAGGATCGTGAACTGCCGGTATGCACTTACAGTAGTGATGCGATTCAAAATGAGATGATCGAGATCGCCGGTGAGAGAGTTCATCTTGGAAAGTCAAAAGATCACCATCTTTACGGCTGGGATAATGAATATGGCAGTTACGAAGAGGATGTTGAGTCGTTCCAGGTTGCAAAATATCTGGTCAGCAACGGCGAATTTTTAGAGTTTGTTGATGTCGGAGGGTACGAAAAAGAGGAGTACTGGAGTGCTGAAGGCAAAGAGTTTTTAAAACGCTCGGGTGCAAAACATCCCCATTTCTGGAGTAAACAAGAGGGGGAATGGTTTTATAGAGCGCTTACTAAAATCATCCCATTGCCGCTGAACTGGCCTGTTGATGTAAATGCTCTGGAAGCGGAAGCTTTTTGTAACTACAAGTCAAAGAAGGAGGGGAAAACCTATACGCTTCCGAGTGAAGCTGAATATATGTCGATCTATAAGCAGTCAAATTTAAGAGATATCCCAGAGTTGCATGAAAGCTCTGCAAATATAAACTTTTACCACTATGCCTCTGCAACTCCAGTCGATCAGTTTAGTTTTTCACTTAATAACGGTGCCGTCATTTATGACCTAATAGGCAACGTCTGGCAGTGGAGCCGCACACCGATTAGAGGTTTTGAAGGTTTTGAAGCACACGAGGCGTATGATGACTTTTCCACACCGACTTTTGATGAAAAACACGCTTTGATATTGGGCTCTTCATTTGCAAGTTCGGGAAACTTAATCATGAAACACTCCCGTTATGCTTTTAGGAGACATTTTTTTCAACATGCAGGTTTTCGGTATGTGATCAGTGACAATGTAGATGGTGAGGAGAATATCTATGAGAGTGATGAACTGGTGTCGCAATATTGTGAGTTTCAATACGGCCAGAGCCATTTCGGTGTAGAAAATTTTGCTATCTCGTGTGCAAATTTGGCACAAAAATATACGCTCAACACAAACAAAGCCCTCGATCTCGGTTGTGCGACAGGGAGGGCAAGTTTTGAGCTGGCAAAAACTTTTGAGCAAGTAGAGGGGATAGACTTCTCCGTCCGTTTTGTCGGTGTCGGTTCAAAACTCCAACATGATGGGAAGATAGCTTACCGAGTGAAACAAGAGGGTGAACTCACAAAAGAGAAAGTAGTTACGATCGAAGAGCTTGGTTACGAAGGGCTCAAAGATAAGATAAGTTTTTGGCAGGGGGATGCATGTAATCTCAAACCAAACTTTACCAGTTACGATCTGATCCTTGCAACTAACCTGATAGATAGACTCTACAATCCGAAACTGTTTTTAGATGATGTCGCAAGCAGACTAAACGATGACGGGGTTTTAATCATCACCTCTCCATACACATGGCAGGAGGAATCAACCCAAAAAGAGTTCTGGCTCGGGGGTTATTATGATGAAGAGGGCAATGCGGTAGAGACGTTGGCGAGTTTAAAAGATATTCTCTCTAAAGATTTTACACTTATGGGTGTCGAGGATGTAGAGTTTGTAATCCCAGAGACAAAAAGAAAATATCAGCACACAATAGCACAGGCGACTATATGGAGAAAAAATTGAAGTACGACTTTACACACTCGGCAGATCGAAGCAAAACAAACGCAGAGAAGTACACTCTAAGAGAGAAGCTTTTCGGCACTGAGGATGTTTTACCTGTATGGGTGGCAGATATGGATATAGATACACCCGAGTTTGTTTTAAAGAGTGTAAGAGAAAGGCTTAACCATCCCGTTATGGGGTATGAGGAGTTCCCGGACTCTGCTTACGAAGCACAGATAAAATGGATGAAAAAACATCACGGAATCACTTACGAGCTCTCAGAGATGTATTACTCCCATTCTGTAGTAGCCTCTATGCAGGTTGTGATCGAAGCTTTTAGTGATATAGGGGATGAGGTGATCGTTCAAACTCCTATCTACCCACCATTTTTTCATGCACCTGTGCAAATGGATCGAAAAGTTGTAAAAAATCCACTCAAAAGAGATGAGCAAGGGAGTTACACTTTTGATATAGAGGATCTGGAGTCAAAAATAACAAAAAAAACAAAGATGCTTCTACTCTCATCCCCACATAACCCTGTAGGGAGAGTTTGGAAAAAAGAGGAACTTGAAGCACTGCTCAGAGTTTGTAAAAAACATAATATTCTTGTATTTTCCGATGAGGTCCACTGCGATCTCGTCTACGGGGAAAACAAACATATCCCCTTTGCTTCACTCAAAGGTGCCAAAGAGATTACTGTTACGGCTATAGGGGTAGGCAAAACTTTTAATATGGCAGGTTTTGCAGTCAGCACTGTAGTAGTGCCGAAAAATCTGCGCAAAAGTTTTGAAAAAAGCTATAAAAATGTACATTTTGCAGAGGGGAATGTACTCTCTCATGTGGCGTTTGAGAGTGCTTACAAAAACGGTAAAGAGTGGCTTGAAGAGCTAAAAATACATCTTTATAAAAACTATAAGATGTTAGAAGAGTTATGTGCAAATTACCCCTCATTAGTCAAACTTACCCCGATCGAGGGGACTTATCTAGCATGGCTTGATTGCTCCGGGATGAAGATGAACAATAAAGAGTTACGAAAATGGTTTGTTCAAGAGGCAAAGTTGGGACTCAATGCCGGACTTAGTTTCGGTAAAGAGGGAAGTGGCTTTATGCGCTTGAATTTTGCCGTCTCATCTGCTAAAATGACGCAAATAATTGAGCAGTTAAAAGATGCTTTGCAAAGGACAACACAACAATGACAATCGACTGGGATGCATACAAAGAGCATAAACAATACAGTGTCAGAGATGACAATTTTGAGATCGCTTTGGAGTTTATGAAAAGTTACTACAACATGACAAGTCCTCATGATATTTTCGAAGCTCTTAAAGAGGATGATATCGGTCAGATGATGTTAAATAAAAGAAACATTATAGATGCTGAAACTTTAGAGAATATTCTTTATAAAATTTAATGTCTATCGAGCTGCAAAAAATAAACAGTTTTATCGATCAACACCATGTTCTTACCTTAGCAACCAGTGACGGTAAGGACCTGAGTGCGTGTTCTTTATTTTACGCATACGAGCCAGGCTCACAAACTTTTGTTGTTGCAAGCAGCGATGATACCCTCCACATCCAACATATTTTAAAAAACAATAAGATCGCTGGAAATATTTTACTCGAAACCGATGAGGTAGGGAAGATCCAAGGTTTGCAGTTTCGTGGAGTTTTTATAAAAAATGAAGACAAAAAGTTGAGTAAACTCTACTTTAAAAAATTCCCCTATGCTTTGGTACTTCATCCGACGCTTTGGAAAATTGAGGTTAACTATTTTAAACTGACCGATAACCGTTTAGGGTTTGGGAAAAAAATTATTTGGCCTTAGGTTTCTCTTCAAAAAGGGAACAATCATGCCCGCTGCTAGAGAAAACCACCATTGATGGAAGTTGTTTAGACTTAAAACCATAAGCTTTACAGCCGTGTGGCTGGTTGGCCTCCCAAGTGACATAATAGTATTTACATCTTCTACAATTAATTCTTTTCATACTTATACTTTATTTTATGAAGCGTATTGTACAATAAAACAACGAAAATAAGGTAAGAGAGACAATGAACAGTAAAATACTTTTAATGCTACAACTGCAAAACCAACTCAATGAAGCGACAAACGGCGAGGACTGGCGTGAGGGTGTGACGAAAAACGATAAGATAATCAATTGGCGCCGCTGTATATATATGGAGTGTGCAGAGATGATCGACAGTTTTTCTTGGAAACACTGGAAAAATATCCACCAGGAACCGGATTGGGAAAATCTACAGATAGAAGTGGTTGATGTATGGCATTTTATTATTTCTCTGGCTATTGAGAACTACCATAAAGAGATGAAAGGGTGTATAGAAGATATTACTATGATGATCTCTGAACTCCCTGCATTGCAATCAATTGATGACAGTGAGCTGAAAAGTTTCGGAGGACAAACTGAGATCATAGAGGAGGTGGAGGAGCTGATGCGTCTTTCACTTTCGAAAGAGGCTTTAGACCTTGGCAGTGTACTTGATTGTTTCTTTAGACTGGTACAACTCAGCGGTTTGAATTTAGACACCCTTTATCGTCTTTATGTTGGTAAAAACATTTTAAATCAGTTTCGTCAAGACAACGGCTACAAAGACGGCTCCTATATCAAAGTCTGGAATGGCGAAGAGGATAATGTGGTGATGAAACGTTTATGGGAGGAGAATCCCGATCTCAAACCTGATGCTCTTTATAAAGAGCTGACAAAGCAGTATCATTCTTTGGTGAAATAATCTTTGCAAAACGTTTTAGAGATTAACGATCTGGAGTTTGGTTATACCAAAACAAAAACGCTCTTCAGCGGTTTAAATCTTTCACTTAAAAAGGGTGAATTTAAGTCGATTACCGGAGAGAGCGGAGCAGGGAAAAGCACAATCTTTGAACTTATTCTCGGCAATTTAAAACCGTTGCGCGGAAGTGTAAAGGCGGCAAAAATTTCAGAGGTTTTTCAAGACCCTTACAGTTCATTTCATCCAAGTTACACACTGATTAACCAGATTCAAGATGTAGCTCCCCTTTCAAACCTTGAGGAGTATCTCTCTCCGCTAAATTTGGAAAAAGATCTGCTCAAACAACTTCCCCACCAGCTCTCCGGCGGACAACTGCAACGGGCATCTATACTGCGGGCACTTTTGATGGAGCCTGAACTCTTGCTTTTGGATGAACCAACGTCGGCACTTGACAATGTGATACAGCTTGATGTGATGCAGATGTTGATGCAGCACCTTGACAAGACGGGAATGTTGCTTATCACTCATGATCTTGATCTGGCACATTGGTGCAGTGACGAAATTATTACGATTTAAAAATACTGTTGATTAGATAGTAACCGCTTCCCGCCATAAGTACGGTTCCAAAAAGGTTAAGTGTCATATTCGCAAATGCGAGTGCAAAGCTTCCCCCTTGCAGGAGTAAAAAACTCTCCATTGCAAATGTTGAGTAGGTAGTAAGTGCACCTAGTATTCCCGTAGAAAGAAATGACTTGAATTGAACGGGCAGGGTAGCATAAGCAAAGTAAGCAAATAAACACCCCATAATAAAACTTCCCAGAAGGTTGACACTGAGTGTTCCAAACGGAAGATCATGAGGGAGTTTATGGGAGATTACACCGTTGAGGTAAGCTCGAAGAACCGCCCCTATAAAACCGCCGCTACCTATTGCCAGTAGCGTTTGCCAACTCATCATCATAAACCTTTTGCATCTTGTTTCTTAAATTGTTTAACCAATCGGGATCGTTTTTATCGGCTATAAACGGCTCTAAATAGATAACTGTGATATTTTTAGGGGTATAGAAAAAAGTTTTTACATCGTAACATCCCGCCGTATCTACGAGAACAACGGGTTGTACTTTGAGCTTGTATTTATCTGCGATAACTTTTGCACCCGCTTTAAAAGGGAGCATACGCTTGCTGCGTGAACGAGTCCCCTCAGGGAACATCGTAATCACCCTTTTTTTCGAAAGTCTGTCTTTTGTAGCTTTTAAAAGTTTTACGAGCGAAGTTTTGCTTTCACGCTCGATCTCGATATCTTCGGGTAAACTCATCGCCAGACCAAAAAACGGTACTTTAAATAGAGATTTTTTAGCGACCCATGCGAGATCTTTTTTTGTTATAGTTTCCATGACACCGATATCGAGATCACTTTGGTGATTGACAAGAAACATCTGTACATCTTCGGACTCTTCACCTTTTTTGGTAGTAGTAAAAAAGGTTGTTAAACGAATCAGCCAAGAGGAGATCTTTCTTGGATAGGGTCTTGGTAAGACAAAATGCAACAGTATAGATAAAGCTAAAGCCGTAAATATTATTATGGTTGCATATAGCCAACTAATTCGAGCAAGTATCTTCATTTTTTACCCAGCCTATTTTGTCATTTTCTAGTCGAACTTTTACATAATTTTTTACACTTCCCTCTTGAAGCAGATAGGTTCGACTTTTAGTACGCTCAAAAATTGTACCGTTATCAACCGGCAGTAAGTGGATAGATGCATCCTTTTTGATACAAACTTCTGTTTGCGGAGCAGCACTGAAGTAGATATACCCTGCAGGAAGAACTAACAGTACCAAGTAGATATATTTTTTTCTCCATACTACTAATATTACCAATACAACGGCAAAAGCGATAGCAAGATAGAGTTTAATCTTTTCGTGTGATTGATTTTTAGGTTTGAGATCAGTTTGTGTCACCACACTGTCATCATCAACAATGATAGGGATCGTAAGTGTCACAAACTTGTTTTTTGGAAGATTAAAGTATGAAAAAGAGAACTCCTCATACTTTTTGTTTATAACTACAAAGTAAGTAATCTTTCCGTCTTGTAGCATATGGTTGTTTGACTCCATCCCCTGTTTTAATACATGGTTAAAGTGCATCAGTTTGAGGATAGATTGTTGTGCCACAGCCGAGAAAACAACTATATTATTTTTATTATCGTAGCTTGTAGTTTTGTAGTTTGTCAGCTCAAAATTCTCGGCAATAATATTGGAAAAGTTTTTTGGAGGATTTAAACTGATAACCTCGATCGCTTTAGCGGCAATCGTTGTCGGCTCATATTCCCTTTCAGCAACTAAAGACACCTCTATGTCGGGGAGTTTTGTTCTGTTTTTTGTCAGGTAGAGCTTAAAAGTGTCGTAATAAAATTTGCCACGTTTTTCTCTGTAAGGGGTAGCGTTTAAAAGTTTGACACCGTAGAGGTTTGTAAACTTGTACTTGATATCGGTAAAGTTTTTTACGGTAGAGAGTGTTTTGAGTGTTATCTCAAACACTTGACCTTTTATCACCCTTTGCGGTACCTGATCGTATTGAGAGTAGATCACTTTGTTTGCCGATAGAGCACTCACAAACAGTGAGATGATAAAAAGTAGTCTTAAACTCACGCCTCTAAAAACCCTTGTAACATTTTGACACCGTCATCGCTTCCGAGTACTGTTTCCATAGCACGCTCAGGGTGTGGCATAAGTCCAAAAACATTTTTCTCTTTATTGCATACACCTGCGATAGAACCTACACTTCCGTTAGGATTTGAAAGCTCACCCTCCGCATCTGTATAACGGAGTAAAATCTGAGAGTTTGCTTCAAGCTCGGCAAGACCCTCTTCATTGATATAGTAGTTCCCGTCGTGGTGAGCTATAGGGATATTTACGACATCACCGTTATTTAGTTTTTTCAAGAAAGTATTATTGTTGTTTTCAACTTTTAGATGATGGTGTTTTGAAATGAAGTGAAGGTTTTCATTTCTTTTTAATGCACCCGGCAACAGTCTTAATTCAGTAAGTACTTGAAAACCGTTACATATACCTAAAACTTTTCCACCTTTGTCTGCATACTCTTTAACAGCTTTCATTACTGGTGAAAACTTTGCGATAGCACCACTTCTGAGGTAGTCTCCATAAGAGAATCCTCCTGCAACAACAAGTAGATCAGTATCAGCAGGAATTGAGTCTGCTTTGTGCCATACGATCTCGGTTTGCGCACCTAGTTTTTCAAATGCATACTGTGTATCATACTCACAGTTTGTACCTGGAAATTGTAAAATTGAAACTTTCATTACACCAGCTCTATATCGTAATCTTCAATAACAGTATTTGCTAAAAGCTCTTCACACATTTTAGTAACATCAGCCATAGCTTTTTCTTTGTCAGTTTCTTGAAGTTTTAAAACAATTTGTTTTCCAACACGAACATCATCTACACCATTAAAGTGCAGAGATTCTAGTGCATGGTGTACAGCTTTCCCTTGAGAATCAAGAACACCTTGTTTTAAAGATACGTTTACAATTGCTTTCATTATTTATATTTCCCTTGAATTTATTTATTAAGTATACGGTTGAGTACTTCTTCGTAAGCTACTTTAAGTCCACCTAAACCTTGACGAAATCTGTCTTTATCCATCTTCTCACCTGTTTTCATATCCCAAAAACGGCAGTTATCAGGGGAGATCTCATCGATTAGGATGATGTTGCCCTCAGCATCTTTACCAAACTCTAGTTTAAAGTCAACGAGGTTAAGCCCTTTCTCCGCGAAATAAGGTTTTAAGACATCGTTTACCTGTCTCGCCATTCTGCGAAGTTTGTCAAGCTCGTCTTGGTAGTCAACCAAACCTAAGATAAGTGCATGTTGATCGTTGAGTTTCGGATCACCGAGATCGTCGTTTTTATAATCAAACTCTACGAGTGTAAATGGAAGCACTTTCCCATCTTCAATCCCGAGTGTACGTGAAAGTGAACCAGTCGCAATATTTCTGACAATCACTTCGATAAGGATAACATCTGCTTTTTTATGAAGCATATGGTTATCATCTTGCATCTCAATAAAGTGTGTAGGGATGCCTTTTTCGTCTAAAAGTTTAAATAACTCTGTAGAGATTTTATTGTTGAGGGCACCTTTGCCTGTTTCGCTAGATTTTTTCTCGCCGTTAAACGCTGTCAAATCATCTTTAAATTCAGAAATAACAAGAGCCGAGTCCTCAGTCGACCAGATCTTTTTTGCCTTACCTTCGTAAAGAAGTTCCTTCTTTTCCATCTGTTTTACTATCCTTTCGTAATTATAAGAGCTCGTAAAATATCAACACCGCTTTTGAGTTGATTGTCTTTGTTTAACATTTTTGGCGTAATTATATCTTTTTTATCTTTTTGATTAGCTTTGTCCTCTGATTTTTTTCCATCAACTTTCTCTAGCTCTTGCTCGAGGTGCTTTTTCAGGTCCGCTTCTTTGATGGCAAATTTATTCTCATGGGTTTTTAACTCACCCGGAAGTACTGTAATATCAGGTTTTACACCAACAGCCTGGATTGTTCTTCCGCTTGGAAGATAATATCTCGCAATTGTGAGTTTAATAGCTTCATCATCGGTGATAGGAAGTACCACTTGAACACTCCCTTTTCCAAAAGTGTTCTCACCGACTAGGACTGCACGCTTATGATCTTGCAGGGCACCGCTTACGATCTCACTGGCACTTGCACTTCCACCGTTTACTAAAACAACCATCGGTACATCGGTAATGGTCGCTCCACTTGTAGCACTGTAAACTTTGTTTTCTACTTCTTGTCTCCCTTTTTGAGAAACCACTTTTCCGTTATTTACAAAAAGATCAACCAACCCTACTGCTTGATCGAGCAGTCCTCCAGGGTTGTTTCTAAGATCTAAAACAATCCCTTTTGTTGTTGCAGCTTTTTTCAAAATCGCTTTTTTGACATCTTGAGTTACTTTTTTATCGAAGCTTGAAACTCTGATATATAAGATATCGTCACCTATTGTTTTTGAGTGTACGGAGTCGATCGTAATTTTGCCGCGAACAATATGTACAGGTAGAGGTTCTAACTCCCCTTTACGAACGATCGTGATATCGATCGGTTCACCGACTTTCCCGCGCATTTTCGATACAGCTTCATCGATAGTCATCCCGAGCGTTGACTGATCGTTGATCTTTAAAATAATATCACCTGCTTTAAGACCTGCTTTGTCTGCCGGGGTATCATCGATCGGTGCGATAACGGTAAGGGCACCGTCTTTCATCCCTACAGTGATTCCAAGACCGCCAAATTCACCGTCAGTTTGTACTTTCAGGCGTTTATAGTCTTTTGTTGTCAGATAGTTGGAGTGGGCATCAAGATTTTTCATCATCCCGTCTAGAGATTTGTTGATAAGCTCTTCGATCGAGATATCGTCTACATTGTATTGCTCAACGATTGATATCACTTTTGTAAATTTTGCCAAAGCTTCAAGTCTGGAAGTTTCAGCATCCTGTTTTGTACTCTCTGCAAAAAGTGAAGAGGAGGTCATAAGTGATATAGCCAGAGCTATAGAGCCAAATCCGAGGGTAAAAAGTTTTTTATTTCTCATCGTGTATGCCTAGTTTTTTGGAGTTAAATTGAAAGTGGATATTATACCACCTCTTATTAAATGGTAGTTTAAAAAAAATTATATATAATGTCGAGATGAAAAATATTGTACTTATCGGTTTTATGGGTGTTGGAAAAGGGAGTGTAGCTCGTGAAGTGCTGAAACACTCCGATTATGTAGCGATCGATACTGATGATCTTATTGAGAGTATGGAAAATAGAAAAATTAAAGCTATTTTCGAAACTGAAGGTGAGGATTATTTCCGAGCTGTAGAGAAGAAAGTTGCCAAATGGTTGGAAAAGAGTGTGAAAAATACTTTGATCTCAACAGGCGGAGGCTTCTATAAGCAGAAAAATTTGAAAAAAATAGGTACAATTGTATTACTTGATTCCCCTTTTGATGCGATTATTAAAAGGATAAAAGAGCATCCAAAAGCAGCGAAAAAGTTCAAAAAGAGACCGTTGCTGCAGGATCTGGAAAAAGCAAAAAAGTTGTACGAGCTGCGTCGTCCCGAGTATCTGAAGCTTGCTGATGTAGTAGTGGATGTGACAGAAAAATCGGCACACGATTGTGCTAAGGAACTATTAAAAAAGGTGAAAAAATTATGAAAAAATTAGTTTTAACGATGATATTACTCTCGGCTTCGCTATTTGCAGGGGAGATCAACTGGGCAAAAGATTTTCAAAGCGGTGCTGCAACGGCAAAACAAGAGGGTAAACCTGTGTTGTTTGTATTTTCAAGACACTCTTGTAAATATTGTAAAATTTTGGAAAACACTACCTTTTCTGATGAAAGGGTAATCAAAGCGCTAAATAAAGATTTTGTTTCTATTATCGCCTACAGTGATGAAGGAGATAAATTTCCTCAGATGTTATGGAGACCCGGAACTCCTACATTATGGTT
>JBEWQA010000002.1:0-54873 GCA_047689515.1 Candidatus Sulfurimonas kebritensis | reverse complement strand
AAGGAGATAAATTTCCTCAGATGTTATGGAGACCCGGAACTCCTACATTATGGTTTCTAGATGCTGATGCACAGCCGATGTATCAACCGTTAATGGGTGCAGTCGGCGAAGACTATTTCCTTGAAGCTCTAAAGATAGTAAAAAAAGAGTTTGATTCAAAACAGAAAAAATAAGGTAAAAACTAAAAATGATATTTGTAAATACAAAAGATCCAAAATTTGAAGCAGATTTTGCGGAACTGTTAGGACGTGGAAAGATGGATATTGCAACAGTTAGCAATATCGTAGGCGGCATTATAGATGAGATCAAAACAGATAAAAACAAAGCTTTAAAAGCACATATTTCCAAGTTTGATCAATGGAATCCACAAAGTGATGCAGACCTTGAGATCTCTACGGAGTCAATGGAAAAAGCGTATAAAAACATTGATGAGAAACTAAAAGCGGCTCTGCACCTTTCATACGATCGTATAAAAGCATACCATGAAAAACAAAAACCGCAATCTTGGTTCGATACCGAAGCAAACGGAACTATCCTTGGACAAAAGGTAACACCTGTTGACAGTGCAGGACTTTATATCCCCGGTGGAAAAGCTGCGTATCCATCATCACTGCTAATGAATGTGATCCCGGCGCAAGTAGCGGGTGTAGAAGAGATCGTAGTGTGTACGCCGACACCTGAAAATGAACCAAATGAACTGCTTTTAGCGGCATGTCACTTATGTGGTGTTACAAAAGTATTTAAAGTTGGCGGGGCAAGTGCTATTGCAGCTATGGCCTACGGGACTGAAAATATTCCGAAAGTAGACGTGATTACGGGTCCTGGAAATATCTTTGTTGCAACTGCAAAAAAGATGGTTTTCGGTGATGTGCATATAGATATGATTGCAGGGCCGAGTGAGATCGGAATACTTGCAGATGAGAGTGCAAATCCAAATCACTTGGCGATCGATCTGCTTTCTCAAGCGGAACATGATGAGATGGCAAGTTCGATCCTGATCACTCCGTCACAAAAATTAGCCGATGCAGTAAAAGTTGAACTTGAGAACTGGCTGCAAAAACTGCCGCGTCAAGATATAGCAAGAAAATCGATCGAAGAGCGCGGTGCTATCATCATTACTGAAGATATGGATGAGGCGATGAAACTTATGAACGAGATCGCACCTGAACACTTAGAGGTGGCAACGACATCGCCGTTTGAGTTATTACCGTACATTAAACATGCGGGAGCTATCTTTTTAGGGCACAATACGCCTGAAGCCATAGGTGATTATGTAGCTGGACCTAACCATACACTCCCGACAGGTGGGACTGCGAAGTTCTATTCACCGCTAAGTGTTGAGAACTTTATGAAAAAATCTTCGATCATCTCTTTTAGCTCCAATGCTATAAACGAGATCGGAGAGGAATGTGCACTGATCGCTAACACCGAGGGACTGACGGCACACGAACAATCAGTAAGAGTAAGATTAAAATAGGAAGAGAGTTTTGCCAAAATTTACATCATTATCATTAAGCCAAGCACAACAACAAGTGATAGAGTCTATTGCCCCTAAAAAAGAATCGCGTTTTATCCCTACCATGGAAGCAGAAAACTCGATCTTGGCAAAGGATATAGTTGTAAAGAAAAATCTCCCGTCATTTGATAACTCGGCAATGGACGGTTTTGCATTTAAAAACTCCGACAAAGGGAAAAAACTCAAAATAGCAGCAACGGTGTTTGCCGGAGAGAAAGGGGACTGTGAGATCAAAGCGGGGGAGTGCTGCAAAATTATGACGGGAGCAAAAGTGCCATCAGGTGCAGATACAATAGCTCCGATCGAAAACTGCAGTGACGTGAATGATCTAAGTGTAGTGGTTCCTGAAGATATTGCTTTTGGTGCAAACTTAAGAAAAAAAGGGGAGGAGCTTAAAGAGGGTGAGACACTTTTTGAAAAAGGGGAGATCCTCTCAGCTTCCCATATCGCTCTTTTAGCCGCGCAGGGTATCACAACTGTAGAGGTGCTGGCTCCACTCGATATCGCAGTAGTTTCAACGGGTGATGAGATCAAAGAGCCCTGGGAAGTTGCAGATGGCGATGAGATCTACAATGCCAATGCATTTGGAATCAAGTCACTCCTTAAACAGTTTGGTTTTACAAGCTCTTATATAGGGAAAATCCCGGATGATTTAGAGCAAACTACAGAGTTCCTTTCAAAACTCAAATCGTATGACGTAGTGATCACGACCGGCGGTATAAGTATGGGTGATGCAGACTTTTTATACCAGGCTTTTGCAGCAAACGGGCTTGAGTCTATCTTTCACGGTGTCAATGTAAAACCGGGGCGCCCTACTATGATGGGTAAAATGGGAACAACACTTGTAATGGCTATGCCGGGCAACCCTCTAACCACAATGCTGAATGTTTTTACCCTCTCTATCCCTGTACTTTTTAAAAAGCAGGGTGCTTGTAACTGTTACCATAATACACTCTATGCAAAAGCGGGCAAATCTCTAAAACTTAGAACAGGCAGGGACAATATGGTTTTAGGAAGCCTAAAAGGGGGTGTTTTTTACCCTACAAGAGACAATAAAATAGGCTCAGGTATGCTCTCTCCGCTTGTAGAGAGTGATGCTATCGCATACTTTGCCGACAATGTAGAAGGTTTTAATGAGGGGGAGACAATAAAAGTGGTTTCTCTGCAAGATATAAGCCGTTCTTATGAGCTTAATTCAATAAACTTTTAATAACTCCAACTAAAAAAAATCTTTAAGTTAAAACTACTCATTCTTAAGATTTATCTCACAAAAATAACACAAATTTATTTTTTATTTAAGCTTACTTAGTTACTATGTCCATAGTAAAAAAAGCCCCTATTGCCTTGCATAAGGGCTTCTTTTAATCTTAATTAGTCTTGGTTATAAAAAATAAACTAGCCGTAATTTGGTCAAAGGAGAATATATGCAATTAGGTTTCCTAGTTGATTTGCATCTTTGTATGGGATGTAAAGGTTGTGAGATCGCATGTAAAGTGGAAAATGAGGTTCCACTTAGTACATGGAGACTTCGTGTTAAATATGTGGACGTTGGGACTTTCCCGGAAACTAAGAGAACATTTACACCGCTTAGATGTAATCACTGTGAGAATGCTCCATGTGAGAGAATCTGTCCGGTAAGTGCATTACATTACTTAGAAAACGGTATTGTAAATATTGACAAAGAGAGATGTATCGGTTGTGCAGGATGTGTAATGGCATGTCCATACGGAGCTATCTATATCGATCCGGAAACACAAACTGCAGATAAGTGTACTTATTGTGCTCACCGTATCGCTTCATCTATGATGCCTGCTTGTGTAGTTGCTTGTCCTGTAGAAGCAAATATTTTTGGTGATTTAGATGATCCTGCATCAAATATCTCTAAATATATTCAAGATCACAGAGATGTACAAGTACGTAAACCTGAAAAAGGTACAAACCCGCATCACTACTATGTAGGTGCTTCTCAAGTAGACCTTAATCCTCTTGCATCAAAAAGAGAAGAGGGGTATAACCTGTTTAACAATATAACTACACTTCCACTAGGAGGGCATCACTAATGGTACATGAAACTTTAGCAGCTACAAATGCTGTAGTAACTTTGGATGTAGCTATACCTGACGTATTTTGGGGCTGGTATGTTACTATGAACATGTGGGCGAAAAGTATTGGTACTGGTTTAATCTTTATGCTTTTCCTGTTAATGAAGAGAAATGCAAGCGAAATGGATGGTCTTAGAACTTCTACACTGATCGTGTCTTTTGTATTTATGAATATCTTCTTGCTGTTTACTTGGTTAGACCTTCACCAAATGTGGAGAATGTGGCATATCTTCTTCTATCCACACTGGACTTCAGCTATTACAGTTGGTGCATGGATGGCTACACTGTTTGTTGGTTTAGAGTTCTTGATGATCGTTGTTATGTTGCTTAAAAACAATACAAAAGCGTTTGATAAGCTACTGTTTTGGGTAACTTTACTTGCTATTCCTGTTACACTTTATACGGCTGGAATTATGGCAGAGGCTACTGCTCGCGAACTATGGCAAATGCCAACTGAGTCTGCACAGATGATCTTAGCAGCTACACTATCAGGTGCAGCAGCAATGATCCTAATCGGCGGAAACAAACTTAGTGAAGAGACAAAAAGATTTTTCGGTGCTATCTTAGGTCTAAGTGCATTAATGGCATTTATCATCTATATGTCAGAGTATATCTTCGGTGCGATGAAAGCTGAAGAGGTTGCGGCTATCTTACACTATGTAAAAGGTGAGGGTGAATATGCAACAATGTTCTGGATTGGACAATGGGTGGCTTACATTTTACCTATGTTACTTGTAGCACTTAGTAGAGTGAACAACTCAACTGCTATGTTGAACTTAGCAGCTATTTTAGCAATCGTTGGTTTATGGGTTGTTAAACATGTTTGGTTAGTAATACCACAATTATTACCGTTAAGTTAGAAAGAGGAATATAAATGTATTTAGAAAGTAGAAGAACATTTTTAAAAGGCGCTGCATTTACTGTTGCAGGTGCTGCTATCGCGAAGGGTGTATTTGAAACAAATGCCATTGCTGAATCTATTAATGAATCAAAGTTTACAAATACTCCTGATTCATTATCTTTTTATCCGGATCACGCTGAATGGGATAACTTTCAAGAGCTAGACGGCGATGACTGGAAACGTGGTGGTATTGAGCGTCAAGGTGTAAAAAGTGAAGAGAATCCAGATGGTATCCAAGTAAACAACTACATGCTGGTTCCAACAGTTTGTTCAAACTGCGAAGCTGGTTGTGGTCTTACTGCATGGGTAAACAAAGATACTATGACAGTAAACAAATATATGGGTAACCCATTACATACTGGTTCTCGCGGACGTAACTGTGCAAAAGGTTATGCTGTAACATCTCAAATGTACGATCCGGATCGTATCCCGTTCCCGTTAAAGAGAGCTCCTGGTTCTAAACGTGGTGAAGGTAAATGGGTTCGTACAACTTGGGATGAAGCTATGGCTGATATCGGTAAAAAGATGCACGATACTCTTAAAGTGGGTGATGAGATCTCTAAAAAATCGATCATGTACCATGTTGGTCGTCCAAATGAAAACGGTTTCGGTCACCGTGTACCGCACGCTATGGGACTTGACGGTTACAACTCACACACAAACATCTGTTCTGCAGGTGCTCGTCAGGGTACTATTCAGTGGACAAATGATGATAGAAACTCTCCGGATTGGGCGAATGCTGAGCTTATTTTCTTACAATCATCTCACGCTGCAGATGCGGGGCACTACTTCCAACAATCAGCTGGTCTAATTGCAGATGCACGTAAACGCGGTGCAAAAATGGTTACACTTGACCCTCGTATGTCAAATACAGCGGGTATGTCAGACCTTTGGATCCCATGTTGGCCGGGTACTGAAACTGTACTTTATCTTTATCTTGCAAACCGTGTATTACACGAAAAAGATAAAGACGGTAATGACCTAGTTGCACACGACTTTGTTAAAGAGTGGATCAACTGGGATCGCCTGATGGACAACAAAGAGTACCTAAAGAAAATGGTAGAGTACGGATATATCTCTAAAATGCCTACAGGTAACTCTTATGAAGACTTCATCGAATTAGCAAAAGAGTTATACGCTCCATATACAAAAGAGTATACTTTAAAAGAGTGTAAACTTGAGGGTATGGGTGATAAACTTGACCAACTGTTTGAGATGTATATCGATGCAGGTGATAAGATCGCTACATATCTATGGCGTGCAGGTCCGATTGCTCACCGTGGTGGGTGGATGATCACTCGTGCCGGTTTCTTATCGTTAGCACTTCGTGGAGCACTTCGTGGTGATATTGGTGGTACAAGTTTCCACCACTGGCATGAGATCTCTGTTGGTGGTAAAGGTGATAAAGCGACTGTAGCTGGTGAAAGACCTCCAAAAGTAGATGTTTGGAATGAGATCGCATGGCCGCCAGAGTATCCATTATCTTCGTTTGAGATGAGTCATATCATGCCTCACCTGCTTATGGATACAGAGTGGCAGAAAAAATGGCAGGCTAAAGGTCTTAACGTACCTACTAAACTTTCTGTTTGGATGCCTCGTATGTATAACCCGGTTTGGATCAATCCGGATGGTTTCAGATGGATTGAAGCACTTCGTGATGAGAGCAAAATTGAGATGTCATTTAACCTTTCTCCTACATGGAGTGAGACAAACTGGTATTGTGATTACTTACTTCCAGTTGGACTTGCCGGTGAGAGAAATGATCAACAGTCAACTCCGTCTAAACCTGAACAACGTATCGAATTCCGTCAAGCGGTTCTTCGTGTTGCAGCTGAGAAAATGGGTTGGAAAGCAAAAGATCCTGCTCGTGCTACACTAGAAGCACACATGAAATACGGTCTTGGTGAAGTTTGGGAAGAATCAGAGTTCTGGCCAAACCTTATGGTTAAGTATGTTGACCCTGACGGTTCTTTAGGCGTTAAAAAATTCTGGGCTAGTAAAAAAGATCCTTCACGTGCTGTTACAGTACCTGAGTATTTTGATGCAGCTATGAGTCTTTTACCGAAACTAAAAGAGACAGCAGAGAAACTTTATAAAGATGAAGAATTTCCAGTATACAGCTACATGAGAGATCATGGTGCATGGACTGAAAAAACAAATGTTTATAAACCTCAAGAGGAAGAGTTAGAGTTTGATGGAACTTACTACCATGCACATGGTAAAAAATACCACAGACATGAAGTTACTAAAGACAAATACGGTACGTTATGGGTTGAACATCACGGTAAAAAACACTCTATCGGTATCGACATCAACGGAAAACTTCATACAGGTTTCCATACACTAAGTAAAAAACTGGAGTTCTTCTCTGAGTGGTTTGCTGAATGGAAATGGCCGGAATACGCAGTTCCAGTTTATCCACGTAATGAGGGTGAACTCAAGAAAATGGAACACGTTGTAACACAGGTTCACCATACAATGATGGAGGGTGACAATGAGTTCGCTCTAAACACTGTATACCGTTTACCGTACAACATCCATACACGTTCAGTTAACTCTAAACACCTTATGGAGATTTCACAAAACCATAATCCTGTATGGATCTATACAAAAGATGCTGAAAAACTTGGTATCAAACGCGGTGATGCAATCCGTGTTAAAGTCACAGATACTGTATCTGGTTTAGACTCTGGTTACTTTGTAGCTATGGCAGTACCGACTGAAGCTACTCGTCCAGGTGTACTTGCTTGTTCACACCACGCTGGTCGTTGGAAACTTAAAGATTCTGTAGAGATTCCAGGGTTTGAGCATAAACTAGGTGTAATGGGTCTTGGTGCTCCACTTTACGAGATGACTACTGATGGTAAAATGGGTACTATGAAACCAAAAGAGGGTATTCAAAAACGTCATGCAGGTCACAACCTATGGCAGTTTAAAGAGTACAACAAAGACCTTGACAACATCTGGTGGGATGGTCTAAGCGGTTCATGGCAAAATGCTGTAGCTCCGTCACATCCGGATCCAATTGCGGGTAATCATGCATGGCACCTTAAAGTTGTAATCGAAAAAGCTACTGCTGATGACCAAATCGGTGATATTAGCGTGAACTATGAAAACAACTTTAAAGTATACCAAGCTTGGAGAGATCAACTGACTCGTCCACTAGAAGCTGGTGACACTTTACGCCGTCCACAACATATTAAACGCCCTGCGGTACCTTTATCTGATAAAGCTTACGCAGTAAAAATCAAAGACGTTTAATTCTATGAGTAAAGCCCACTTCAAGTGGAGCTTTACTATACTTCCACAATAAAACTTTTCCCTTAAGGTACAGTATCAATGAATGATGATTTAAGACAAGAACAGATAGCACGCATAAACTTATATGCACTTACTTCAAGACTGCTTATGACAGAGATAGATGAAGAGTTATTAAAATCAATAGAAGATGATCCAAATATGATCTCGTTTTTTCCAGCTTACAAAGAGTGGAATCGTCGTAAAGAGATGAATAAAAAAGATCTCATAGAAAAATATATAAATGTTGATTTTACTAACCTTTTTTTATTGCACCTTATCCCTTATGAGTCTTTTTATACAAGAGAGGATCAGATGATGGAGACAGGCGGGGATAACCCTGTCCAGGCTATCTATAATGCATATGACTTTAGAGTAGGCCTTGATAAGGCACGTATCATGGCAGGTGATCATGTGGGTGTTGAGATGGAGTTTATGTTTAAACTGTGTGAGTCACAACTCAAAGCCCTTGAGGACGGAGAAGAGGAGATCGCTGCCGAGATCGCACAGATCCAGCACGGATTTTTAAAAGACCATCTTCTGCAGTGGGCACCGATGTTTTTGCTTAATGTAAAAAGTGAAGCGGCTACGGCATTTTATTTTGATGTAGCTGATCTTGCTTTAGAGTTTATGATGAGTGATTTTCAGTACCTTACAGAGCAGATTGAAGCTGCAAAAGGAGAGAACTAATGGATATTAAAGATTTAAACGAACTGAGAAACGATTTTGAGCAGATGCAAAAGCAGCTTAACGAAGATAGTTGTGTTGATCAAAGCTGTGTAACTGATGAGAATCGTGAAGACTATCCTGATTATCTTGTCGCAATGTATAAAGAGATTATGCCCCCTGTAAAGAGCGGTATCTACTTCTCAAGATGGGATCTTAAAGGTATGGCAGAAGAGGTAGGGGATTCTATTGCTATAGATGTGCGTGAAAGAATGTTTCAAAAGTTTATGAAGTGGATCGCTACTCCTGATGATATGCAGGCTGTAATAGCACAGTTTAAAAACAATATCGATATGAAATGTGAACAGTATAAAATTTATGCTGAAAAATACCCTGCAACTAAAGAGATCTTTGATGAGAAGATCGCTAAAGCCGAATCATCAAAAAGATACCTTGATAAAGTTTATGATGAGTTCTTCACTTAGGAAGCAGCTCTTAAAACTTTTAGTATATCAGCCTTAATCTCTTTAAGGCTTTTATCCCCCTTTTTATATTCCAACAGTTCCAATTCATCAATAAACTGCTTAACATCTTCTGTTTTATAGTTTTGGAGTAAAACTAAGATAAGTTTTTTTGCGGACTCAGCTTGTTTAATATCATCAAACTTTTTAGCTTTTCTTTTTATATCGATCGATTTTACCAAGTGGGCACTCAGATAACCCGCCATAAAGAGCAAAACAGCATAAAAGATATTTTTATAGAGTGTCAAGTCTCTCTTTTGCTCTTTTGGAAACTCCTTATCATCGATCAGTGTCGCAGGATCAATCGTTGTTACAGTGATATCTTGCGCTTTTGCGCTAATCGTGTAGTACTCTTTTTTTGTTGGGGAGTAAGCATCGATCACTATTTCAGGGATAGTAAAACTCTTTTTTGAGACAAAGGCATAGGCGTATTCTCTATTGATCTTATACCCCTCTTTGGTTGCTTTTGCATACGCATCGGTCTTCTCTTTAAAGATCTTTACATCCGGCAGTGTATCTATAAGTTCAAAGCTCTCATCCTTATATCCACTCCCATTGAGGCGGTAGCTGATATTTGCAGCATCGTATTGTGTAATTTCGTCTTTTAGAAGTTTAGAAGTAAGGGTGAAGTCTCCCACCAGATCGACATGTTGAGAGTGCTTTTTTGCATCGATATATATAGGTTTGATATCTATAGTTGTATCGGTGGTGTCGATCCATTTTGTATTGTCCCGGCTTCCTTCATATACCTGGGCTACCGCTTTATCACTGGCAACTTTGATTGTAAAGTCAAAATCAACGCTGAGTTTTTTTGCTTTGAGCGGAAAAAGAAGATAGGTAAAGGTAGTAGTGTAGTTGTGGTAGGAGAGGTGGGTTGTTTTTTTATTGAGCAGTTTGATCTCATAGTCATCACTTTTGTGCGGAGTCAAGAAAAAAAACATAACATCTGTATGATCTTTTTGCTTGGCCGTAAAAGTGATCTCTACAGCCTCTTTTATAAAGGCTTCTTTTTTGTTTGTACTGAGTGAGAACTCTGCCAGATCAGTAGAGGCAGCAAGCATAGTACTTAAAAGAAGGAATAAAATACTACCAAGGTTGTTTTTCATTTGTATATCCTTTGTTAATTATCTCATAAGCTTTGTATGAAGTTTTATATTTTTGTTTTGAGGATGCAGTTTCTTTTTTTTGTGTATCGTTTTGTTGTTTTTGTTTTGTTTTTTTGGAACTGCCAGCTCCGCTTTTGCTTTGTGTAGCACGTTTTGAACTTTTTTTCCCGCCGGATTGTTTTTTATCATCTTTATCTTGTGAAGTTGATTTGGAACTGTTCTTCTTAGTTTGAGCATTTTTCGGCGGCATCATATCGATAAGATTAACACCTGTTTTTAGATGCAGCTTTTGCAAGAGCTCAAGGTTGTAAAGGGCATCTTTGTCTTCACCTAAAGCCAGAGCTTGCAGATAATAGTTTTTTGCTCTGTCGTAACGTTTTAGTTTTACTGCAGAGTTCCCCATCGCATAAAAGATCTTTTGTTTGATAGCTCTGTCTTTTGTTTGAATCATATTAAAGTAGTGTAGCGCTTTTTTATAATGCCCCGCTTTGTAGTAGAGGCTGGCTATATTAAAGTAAACCTTGACACTAGGGGTCACCTCTTGTAGGTTTTGTACAGCTGCGATATACTCCTTTTTGTCTACTTCCTGTTTTGCGTGCAATAGGTAATAAAAATCAAACACCTCTGCCTGAGAGGGGTAAGGGAGAAGAAACAGCAAAGGTAAAACAAAAAGTTGGTGCAGTTTTGTTACACTGATAAAGTAGAGAAAAAACGCTAAGAGCAAAGGAAAATAAAAAAGCTCTTTATAGTGTTGTACTTCGATCTCTTTTTGCTCTGAACTCTCTTGAGAAATATCATCTGAGAGTCCATTTACGATATCTAAATTCTCTGAGGATAGCTGATAATATTCACCACCGCTTAAACGGGCGAGCTCTTGAAGCATAGGGTTGATTCGTGAGATGATGATAGAGGAGTATTGATCTTTCATAACCACACCGTCTTTTTTCAGCGCTGCACCTTTGGGGGAGGCGACTGCAATAGAGTAAAAAGTGATATCGTTTTTTTTGCATATTTGTAATAATGAGTTGAGATTGTGCTCCTCGCCGCCGTCACTGAAAACAAGGAGTTTTTTCTCTTTTTGGGAGCTTTTTTTCACTGTGTTTAAAAGCGATTTTATACTTGTACTTTTGGTTAGTATATATTCTGGATTGATCGAATCAAGTGCAAGCAGGCTCAAGGCAGTGTCTGTTGTCGGGGGTGAGATAAGCAATGCATTGGAGGTGAAGATAAAGATCGTAAAACGATCTTTTGGGTGCAAAGCTATAAGCTTTTTTATCGCTTTTTTAGCCACTTCGTAACGTGAGGGTTTAAGATCGTCTGCCTGCATAGAGTAGGAGGCATCGAGTGCTATGGTATAGTCTTGAAAATTTATATGTTCACTTGTTCGGGATTGCTCTAGTGCCGGTCTTGCCGCTGCTAAAAACATAAATACCAAACTGATATATAGCAGTCTAGTCTGTCTTGTATCGTTTTTAACAATATGCTTTTTATAAAGCATGTATAGGGGGAGAAGCCCAAGCAGTACCCAGATGTTTAAGAGGACCATTTTGCACCTCTTCTTGACAAAAGATAGATAAGCAGCAGTATTGCAAGTGCCAGGGGGTAGGTAAAGAGCATCTTTTTATTTAAAAAGTTTTGTGAACGTATAGGACTTGCTTCGAGTGAATCGAGTGTATCATATACATCAATGAGCTGATCTTCATTTTGTGCACTAAACATCTTTGCACCTGTGTCTTTTGCAATTTTTTTCAAAAGATCTGCGTCATAATCTTTATTTTTTCCAATTCCGATCGTATAGATCTTTGTCCCTGCTTTTTTTGCGTCTGCAACTGCCTCTTTGATCGAGACTGAACCGCTGTTTTGGTAGCCGTCTGTGACAAGTATCATCACTTTGTTTTTAGCATTCCCTCGTGCCAAAAGTGTTGATGCATTATCTATAGCGTCTCCGATCGCCGTATTTTCACCTGCAATCCCCACATCGAGAAAACCGAGTAAAAAAGATACCGCTTTCATATCGTAAGTAAGCGGGACACTGGAAAATGCAAATGTCCCAAAAACCGTAACTCCGACATTGTCATCGTATCGGTGTTGTATAAAATTTTGAATAATATCTTTTAAAATAGAGAACTTGCTTTTATTGTTATGTTCGCCGGAGTAACCGCTTTCACCCATAGAACCGCTAGTATCGAGTACAAAAGCAAGGTCTCTTCCTTTTCTGTCTTGTGAGAGTTTAGAGTCGTATGTGATAGGTGATGCAAGGGCAGTGACAAGCAGGGTTAAGATGAGTGAATAGAGCAGCTTTTCTCTATCTAGAAAAGTTGTATATGTTTTAAAAAGATGAATATGGGGAAATATAATTTGCTGCACTTTTACAGGACATTTGTAGATACAAAAGATAAGTAATAAAAGCAGAAAAAAATATGGATACTCAAATGTAAAACTATTCAATTTTGGCAACTTTTTTTTAGTATAATTGTATCAAATTAGGAGTCTTTATGCGCTTTATATTATTGTTTTTTTTAATAACTATACAACTTTTTGCAAATGATCAGGCATATAACCGAGGGGAGATGCTCTATTTTTCCAAAGGGTGCTCCGGTTGCCATGGTCCTGATGCCGAGGGAAGTACTACATACCCGAAACTTGCCAATAAAAAAGCTGCATATTTACTGCAAAGATTAGAGTTTTTCAAATCGGGCAAAGTAATTACGGTCTCGCAGCAGATGATGGCACAGTTTATTGAGCAGTTAAGCAAGCAAGAGGTGAAAGACCTTACTCATTTTTTAGCAAACCACAAAAAGGGTGAAGTTGAAGATGTCCCTGATGATCTACTTGGCGGATACGGTTCATAAGGAGGCCCACAGTAAACGTATGTAAAGACCAAGTGTTGAGGTATAGCCCACTTCGCTAAAAACCAGGTTTTTATCTTGATCGTAGATCAGCGTAGTGGGAAATGCTCCGATATTGAACTCTTTGGAGTAGTCTGAATTTTTATCGTTGACAACTTTAAAGTTTAGATCGTGTTCTTTTAGATAGTTGTTTATCTCGTAATCACTTCCTGAATTTACGGCTATGGTTATTACGTTGTAGTAGTTTGAAAGTCGATCAATATTGTCTGCTTCAAGCTTACATGTAGGGCACCACGTGGCCCAAAAGTGTACAAGAAGCGGTTTGTCGTTTTCCACTTTATAGTCTGAGTTATCGATAAGGTGAAACTCTTTATATCGCAAGGGTTTGTCGTTGAGCTCTTGGGACTTGTACAGACTGAGTAGATTTGCAACTATACTCATAAATATAAGCACAAAGATCAGCTCTTTTGCATAATGTAGTATTTTTTGTTTCACACTTTTACCTTTATTCAATAAAATAATTAATATAATTGTAATGATTTATAGTTACAATTCGATGAAAAATAGAGGTGATAAGATGATAAAAAAGATTTTGACAGCTGGTATAGTGTTATTGGCATTTTCAGCGTGTTCACAAAAAGCTCCTGAGCTTGCGAAACACAAAGAGGTGCCAGAGAAAAAAATGCACCATAAACCAAGAGTGATGTTTCAGAGTGTTGATGAAAAAGATGCAGTTTTAGTGCAAAAAGGGAAAGAGAAGTACCATTGCCATATCTGCGGTATGCACCTTGTGAAGTTTTATAAGACGGGTTATATGGCTGAGGGACAGGATAGAGCTTATCAATACTGTTCACTTCATTGTTTGGCAGACCACCTCAATCAAGGGGCAGAGTTGAAAAATCCGCAAGTGATCGATGTATCGACTTTAAAACCTATACCGGTTCTGCAAGCTTATTATGTAGTAGGGAGTGATGTAAGAGGTACAATGAGTCGTGTTAGTAAATATGCTTTTAGTACCTTGGAAGCTGCTCAAAAGTTTCAAAAAGAGCATGGCGGCAAGATAGTTGACTTTAGCAGTGCATTAAAAGAAGCACAAAAAGATTTTAAGTAAGGGAAGTAGATGGGTTTTTTACCGGAGTACGGAGAGAAAGTAGAAGGGTATGAAGTTAGAGTACTCAATGAACGTGAAGCACGTGCGGCTGCGGCTATTTTGTTTGTGGGTGCATTTATAGGGCTTACAAACGGAGTGATGTTGCAAACTGCCGTATTTTCAAAATATTTTATTACTTTTTTTACTGTAGACTTTTTTTTAAGAATGGTCAATCCAAGATATGCGCCGAGTTTGATGCTCGGGCGTTTTTTTGTCCAAAATCAGGTGCCTGAGTATGTAGGGGCTGCACAGAAAAGATTTGCGTGGGGATTAGGCTTTATTATAGCCGTGCCGATGTTTTATTATTTGGTGATTAGTTTTGAGCCAAATCCGCTGAAAGTTTTAGTGTGTTTAATCTGTATGTTTTTACTCTTTTTTGAGGCAGCTTTTTCGATCTGTCTGGGGTGTAAGATCTATAACCTTGTGATGAAAGAACAAGCTAAACATTGTCCAGGCGGTGTATGTGAGATCCAAGTAAAAGAGGATGTACAAAAGTTCAATCCTATACAAAAAGTGATCTTGATTGCTACGATCATTGCGATGAGTTACGGGACATACTCCTACTTTGTTGATCTCAAAGACAGAACGATCTTTGTAAAGAAGATGAAAGAGTTGTTTTTATCTGATGAAGCGTTGGAGCAGATGCAGTATGAAAAAGATATGGCGGAGTTTGAAGAGGAGGGTTTTTAAAGAGGGATACCTCTTTAAAAATCACCTATTGCAGCGCGGGCAGGGACACCTTCCATCGCAGCTTTTACTTTAAGTGCAGCCTCTAACATTGCAGGTGGAAGTTCAGTACCACCGTGAATAGCTAAAGTCATATCCATAGATACTAAAAATCTGTCACCGTTTCCATACTCTACCAGCATAATTCTACATGGCATAAAACCACCGTACCATCTTGAGTAGTTAAGGAAAACTTTCGCAGTTGTTAAGTTACAAAGTGAGAAGATCTCAGCATGTTTTACTTCATCACCTTTAGCATCCTCTTTTGTATACATTTTAGTATGACCTGTGAGTCTCATATTGTACTCTTCTGTTAAAGCAGTAATAGACTCAGCTACCTCTTCATTAGAGATATCCTCATCAACTTTCCACTCAAGCATCATAGCACGTGCTGGATCACCGTGTTCAACAACTTTTGTAAACATGTTGTCGTATGCCGGCATAGCCTTGTCATCAAGACCCCATTGACCTGTCATTGCAGTCCAACCCATATGCATAGTTGAACATCCTGTTATGAAAAATGATACAGCCGCTGCTAATACTACGGCGCGAAATTTTTGAATCATTTTCTCTCCTTTGTTTTAAGTTTTAAGCATGTATAATAGTATAATTTTTTAGAAAAAAGAATGGGTATATATAGCAAAATGTTGCCTATTTGTAGAAAATGGAGGTTTTATTTGTGAATAAAACAATTGCAGAAGAACTTTTTGACAAGTATGATTTTATTGAAAATCAGGGGCTCAAACCCACGGCTATTCCAAATGTAAATCTCTTAAAAATAAATCGTTGTGAGCATAGCAGAGAACTTCTTTATAATCGCGGCATTTTTTTAATAGCAAGCGGTCAGAATATAGGCTATTTAGACGATAAACATGTGACGTTAGGGGGTGATCAGTATGTGATAATTGCTACTGCCCAACCTGCAGAGTGTGAGCAGATGATGTGTACAGAAGTTATGAAAGGGGTATATCTTGATCTTGATTTGCAGCGTTTGCAAAAGATCGGCTCCCTCATCGATAAAGAGTTTCCGCAACATTCCTCTAAAACACCGAAAAATGTGGTCTCCGGATATATGAATGATGAGATCACATCTGCGTTTAACAGGCTTATGAAAGCTTTACTGGATCCGCAGGAAGCAGCAGTTTTGGGGGAGCACTTGCTTGATGAGATCTACTACAGGATTATTCAAACCACAACAGGGGAGCATCTCTTGCAACTTTGCTGTCAGTTGACATACTTTTCTAGGATAGCAAGTGTCGTTGATGAGATACAAAACCGGCTCGATCAAGAGATAAGTATTGATGATATGGCAGCTAAAGCCAAGATGCATCGCTCAAATTTTCATAAAAAGTTTAAAGAGATCTATAACGATTCACCGATCCAATATATAAAAAAGATAAAATTAAATAAAGCCAGAGAGTATATACAGGCTCGTAACATGAAAGTTATTGATGCGGCGGCCAAAGTAGGGTATGTTAGCCCTGCACAGTTTAGCCGTGAGTTTAAACACCACTTTGGTTTTCCGCCTTCAGAATTAAAGACTTGATACCGATGGATCAACCCCCTTTATCATCAAGTCGTAAATTGATTTTCACCATTTTTAAAAATCGTATATTTTGGTTCACTGTCGGATTGTGGGCACTTGTTAGGGCAACTTCAGCATAAACATTGTTCATGACGGATCCTTAGTATTGATTTTTACAAAATGTAAAACATCTATATCATAGCAAAAAGTGTTCACAAAAACTGTCTATTTATATAGCAATAGTAAATTTGAGATATTATTTCAGTATATATTTTAAGGAGTCGGTTATCTGTTTTGCATTTTCAATTATAGGGATAGTAGTTACTTTTGTGTTTTATTCAAAAGGGCTTTTTCTGCAAGCTGTCTTTAGCGGGATTGTTGCATCAATATTGTTAAGTATATTTTTGACAAGGGTATATAAAAATCGAAAGTGTCTGTTTGGAGATAAGAAAGATTGTCCAAAAAAAGACAATAGATTTAAAATTAAAAAGTAGGGGGATGAGATAGAGGTTTACTCTATCTCAGCGTCGATAACATCGTCATCGTCTTTCTTTTTAGAAGCGTCAGCTTGACCTTGTCCAGCTTGACCCTCTTGTTGTTGTTTATACATCTGCTCAGCCATTTTGTGACTTGCTTCAGTAAGAGCTTTAACTTTCTCTTCGATCTGCTCTTTAGTAGCATTTTCATCTTTGAGAGTCTCTTTAAGTGCATCGATCGCTGCTACGATTTTTGTTTTTTCGTCAGCTTCGAGTTGGTCACCCATCTCTTCCATAGTTTTTTCAGTTTGAGCGATAAGAGCGTCAGCTTGGTTTTTAGTGTCAACTAACTCTTTTCTCTTCTCATCTTCAGCTTTGTGCTCTTCAGCATCTTGAACCATTTTGTTGATCTCTTCTTCGCTAAGTCCAGATGAACCAGAGATAGTGATTGATTGAGATTTACCAGTCCCTTTGTCAGTTGAGCTAACAGTTAAGATACCGTTTGCATCGATATCGAATGTTACTTCAATTTGTGGCACACCACGAGGTGCTGCAGGGATATCGCCAAGCTCGAATAAACCAAGAGACTTATTGTCTTTTGCGAACTCACGCTCACCTTGAACTACGTTGATAGATACTGCCGGCTGGTTGTCTTCAGCTGTTGAGAATACTTGAGATTTCTTAACAGGAATCGTAGTACCTTTTTCGATAACTTTAGTTGCAACACCGCCAAGAGTTTCAATACCAAGTGATAATGGAGTAACGTCAAGTAAAAGTACATCTTTTACATCACCGCGTAATACACCACCTTGGATAGCTGCACCGGCTGCTACAACTTCATCAGGATTTACACCTTTGTTAAGCTCTTTACCGCCGAAGTATTCACTAACTTTTTGTTGTGCTAAAGGTACACGAGTAGAACCACCAACCATGATGATCTCTTTGATCTCGTTTTTATCTAAGTCTGCATCTTTCATTGCAGTTGTGATGTGATCCATAGTCTCTTTAACAAGTCCGTCGATCATACCTTCAAACTTAGCACGAGTCAGTTTTACAACTAAGTGTTGTGGTCCCGCTTCAGTCATAGTGATGAACGGTAAGTTGATCTCAGTCTCAGTCGCTGATGAAAGCTCTTTTTTCGCATTTTCAGCTGCATCTTTAAGACGTTGGAGTGCCATCTTGTCATTTTTAAGATCGATTCCGTGAGAGTTTTTGAACTCTTCATTTAAGAAGTCAACGATCTTGTTATCGAAGTCGTCACCACCAAGGAATGCATTACCGTCAGTTGAAAGAACTTCAAAAGTTCCATCAGAGATCTCTAACGTTGTAACATCAAATGTACCACCACCAAGGTCGTATACTAAAACGTTTTCGTCAGATTTGCTGTCAAGTCCATATGCAAGTGCAGAAGCTGTTGGTTCGTTGATGATACGAAGAACATTAAGTCCTGCGATCGTACCCGCATCTTTAGTCGCTTTTCTTTGTGAATCGTTGAAGTAAGCAGGAACTGTAATAACAGCATCTGTAACTTTTTCACCTAAATAAGCCTCAGCATCCTCTTTTAGTTTTGTAAGAATTTTAGCTGAGATCTCTTGAGGCGTATATACTTTTCCTGATACATCAACAGCTGCACTTCCGTCTTTGTCTACGATCTTATATGTAACTTTGTCGTGCGCTTTTTGAGCGTTCTCTTCGTTCATCATAAGACCCATAATACGTTTTACTGATGAAATAGTTTTCTCAGGGTTTGTAATCGCCTGACGTTTTGCCGGATCACCAACTAAAACTTCACCTTTATCAGTAAATGCTACTACTGATGGAGTTGTGTTTTTCCCCTCTGCATTTGGGATAACTTTTGCTTCACCACCCTCGTATACAGCTACACAAGAGTTTGTTGTACCTAAGTCTATACCTATAACTTTTGACATATTATTTCCTTTTAGAGTTTATTTTTCTTTGTATTTTAAAACTATTTATTTTTAACACCGTCATTGTACGATGTTTTGAAAATTTGTTTTGCAACTTTTGTTGCATAAAGCGAAATTAATTCGCAACAACTACCATTGCTTCGCGAAGCGGTCTCTCTTTATACTTGTAACCAGTTTGAAAAGTTTGAACAATTTGTCCACTTTCAATATCTTCACTGTCTACACTTTGGATAGCATTGTGGATGTTTGGATCAAAAGGTTCATCGTGGGAAACCATAGTTACACCATGTTTTTCAAGTGATGTCAAAAATTGTTTATATGTAAGTTCGATTCCCTCTTTGAGTTTATCAAAAAGTTCCGCTTTATCACCCTCTGTATTTGCTGATTTTAAAGCACCTTCAAGTGAATCAATCACAGGTACCATATCTTTTGCAAACTTTTCGTTTGCATACTCTACGGCTGTGTATTTTTCACGTTCAAGTCTTTTTTTGATATTGTCAAAGTCAGCGTGAACACGTGCATATTTATCTTTTAATGTATTTAGTTCATCTTGTAAAAGATCAAGTTCATTCTCTACAGCTTGTTCATCTGCTTGAGCTTCTTCATTTGAGATCTCTACATCTTGTTCCAGTTCTTCATTTTGTTGTTCTGTTTTCTCTTCAGACATAGTTGTTAAATGCTCCTTTATTAAAGATGGTAACATTATACATATTGAGTGTTATCTTGTCAAGTAGATAGTTAGTATGTATCAGTAAATAAAGTTTAGTCTATTTATATCAAGTCTGTTTTTATGTTGCTTTTACAATTTTTTTGTATGATTAGTTATTCTAAATTATGGAGTGGTCATGAAGTTTTTAAAATGGTTCGTCGCAGTAGTGGTAATAGTGTTAGGAGGGGTGTATACTTTAGCATTTACAAGTTTCGGTAATTCAATTGTAGCACCTATAGTAGAGGGGAAACTACAAGAAGCTACACAAACAGAGCTGAAACTGCAAACATTTGCACTTGATATGAGTAGTTTTGAGATCTTAATAGTCTTGGATGAAAAGAACTCTATAGGTGCAAAAGGGGTTTATTCACTCTTTAGCCAGTCGTTTGATCTTACTTATGATGTGACCCTTAACAACTTGAGTTCTTTAGACAAACTCACACAGACAAAACTTAACGGTGCCTTTTTAACAGATGGAAAAGTAGCGGGTGATATGGAATTTTTTACAGTTGATGGTAAAAGTGATTTAGCCAAAAGTGAAACAACTTATCATGTAGAACTCCAAGAGTTTAACCCCACTTCGATCATTGCACAAATTAAACAAGCCGATCTGGCGACGCTTTTGTATATGGTAAATCAAAAAGAGTACGCAAGTGCCAAGATCGATCTAGATATGAACTTTAAAAACATCAAACCCCATCAACTAGACGGTGACGTGCAACTTCTTACAACCGAAGGGGCACTTAATACCAAAGTGATGAAAAAAGATTTCGGTATAACCATTCCAAAAACAGCATTTAAGATGAAACTTGACGGGAAGCTCAAAGGGGATAACCTTATGTATAGTTATCTTTTAAATTCAAACCTTGCAAAGGTGGGCTCAAAAGGGACAGTGGTGCCGCAACCGCTTGCACTTGACACCACTTACGCTGTAAACGTAAAAGAGTTGGCAGTACTCAAACCGATGACGGGGGCAGATATCCGCGGAAAATTAAATCTAAGCGGAAACGTAAAAGGCTCTGAGAAGAAGATGCTTATAGACGGTAAAACAGATATAGCATCATCAAATACTAACTTTAAAGTTACACTTGAAGAGTTTAAACCAAGTAGTGTGGAGGCAAATATCCATCACTTGAAATTGCAAAAACTGCTTTATATGATCAAACAGCCTCACTATGCAGATGCACTTATTAGTGTGAAAACAAAACTTACGAGTCTCGATCCGAAAAACTTGCAGGGTGATGTGCTGACACAGATAGAAAAGGGTGTAGCAGATAGCCGTTATTTGACCAAAAAGCTTGAGTTTAAAAGCAAGATGCCCTATACAGCTTTTAACGGTGTAGCAAAAACAAAACTAAAAGGGCAGCTTATCGATACACAAGTCGATCTCAATTCCAATCTTGCAGACCTTGATATAAGCAGTGCAAAATTTTCTCTCAAAGATCGTTCGATCAACAGTGACTATAAAGCAAAAGTACATAACCTTGATAAACTCTACTTCGCAACGCAAAGACACCTGAAAGGTTCGATCGTAGCACACGGAGAGTTGAAAAAAGCGAAAGACTTAGACTTTACACTTTTAAGTAATATAGCGGGTGGAAAACTTGATGCTAAACTTCATAATGATGATTTTACAGCTACTCTTGCAAATATGAAGACATTGGATTTGCTCGATATGTTGATCTATCCAAAAGTGTTTAAATCAAAAGTGGATGCTAAAATAAACTACAATCTGGCAAAAGCAAGCGGTGATCTCAAAGCGAAACTAAAAGAGGGTGAGTTTACGAAAAATCAAGTGCTTGACCTTACAAAACAGTTTGCTAAAATCGATCTTTATAAACAGAAATTTAAAGGGGATGTAAACGCTGATATCAAAAAAGAGCATATCACGGCACTCGTTGATCTCAAGTCAAATACATCATCGATCTACACAAAAGATACAAAACTCAATTCAAAAACGAAACGTATAGCATCAAAGGTAAAAGTGATCGCAAATAATAATCCTGCTATATATGTCACGCTCAGCGGAGATGTAAATGCTCCAAAAGTGAAAGTAGATGCAAGTGCAATCATCAAAGATGAAGCGAAAAAAGCGATCGACAAAGAGGTCAACAAGCAGGTAGATAAACTCTTTAAGAAACTCTTTTAGAACGATCGACAAACAAAAGGAGTACAGGGAGTATAAAGAGATCCGTCATCAGTGATAAAAAGATCAAGATGGAACTGTATACCCCTATAAGCTGTAGGGAGTGTACGCTTGAGAAATATAAAGAAGCAAATACTAGGATCAATACGCTCGAGCCGATAATTACCGGAATTCCCGCATAAAAAAACACTTTTTCGAGTGTGTGTTTTTTTGAGTGTCCAAAATATCTGAGTCGAAAATATTTAAACGCAAAATGGATCGCAGCATCCGAAGCAAGCCCCAATGAGATAGTCATCGCTATAAGCATCTCAAGACTCAGAACTACGTTAAAGAGCGTAATAAGGACACCAAACCATAAAAGAGGGATGGCGTTGAGTGTAAAACCGACAAAAACCATCGCTCTGGAGCGAAATATCCATCCAGTGATAAGCCCGATAATGAGCAGAGCTGAGAATAAAGAGGCCCCTAAGAGTATTGTTTGGTTATATTTAGAGAGACCGAGCAGTGTTTCGTTATCGGTAAAATAGAGTTCGATCCCTTCATAATCCATCAGCCATTGTATAAGTACAATCTTATCGATATCAAAGAGGTTGATCTTGATAGTGAGTGCATTTTCGTCAAAATATTTGTCACTAAGTTGATAGAGATCCATATAAAAAAGTGCTTGCAGCAGCGCTTCTTCGTCAAGCTCTTTGGTCTGTGTGTTTGCATGGTTAAGGTTATGGACTACGGTCGCAAGCGAAGTGACATCTCCCACCTCGTCTTCAAAATTATATTTTAGATCACTGACTAGGTCATCTAAAGAGTTGATTAGCTCTACATCGATCTGTTTGTAGGGGACTTTTAGTTCGATCTGCTCATTTTGAACAGGTAATTGAAAAAAGTTATGGCTTTTTGAGTAGACCGTATACACGCCAGTCACCAACACTATATAGGTCAGGGTTAAAAAGGTAAATAAAAACCTTCTGTTGTAGTGTAGTTCATTTGAGGCCAGCAGATAACCGAGTTTTGCATAGGGTACATGGGTGTGCTCTATTTGAAAATGGCTCAGCAGTGCAGGAAGCAGGGTAAGGTTGAGCAGATAGCCCACAATAGAGGAGAGGATAACACTTAGACTTAAAAGCTTGATAATATCCGAGTCTATAAAAACCAAACTCCCTAAACCCAAAGCGGTAAGAATCGAGGTCCACATCGCCGGGACCATACTGCGGTTGAGCATTTTTCTCAGAGCTCCGAGTTCGTTGGTCTTGTACTGGGAGACATGCCAGCGGTAATAGAAGTAGAGAAAATCAACCAAAGCGATAGAGATCGTAATAAACGGCATAGTGATATGGATCGTATATATACCTGTAAGCATTATGATCGCAGTAAAGGTGAGTATAGTTGAAAGAGCGATCACAAAAAGGGCTGCAAGAGCAGCTACATAGTTTCTAAAAAGAACTCGAAAGATCACTACTATAATGACAATAAACACAAGAGTATAGATAAACAGACTGAACCAGTCCACTTCGCTCTCTAAGGAGATATAGTTGTACTTTCCGGGGATATCTAAGTAGGAGATATCGATCTGTTGGCTTGTAGAGATAAAAAAGTAAAAAGTTTTAAAATCGGGCTCGACTACGTTACAGTAATCGTTATGAAGCTCTTTAACCAACTTTTTGATCTTAAAAGGGGTGAGCTCTTCATTATTTACCACTACGATCATATTGGAACTGTTTTGATCGTTTTGAGTGGTGATAAAATCGTTGCTAAAGAGTGAAGAGACCTTCTCAACTCCCGGTAAGTTGTTTAGTTGTTTATGAAGCTGTTTTAACTCCTCAAGGGTGTCATCGTTAAATGTGTCAATACGCACTACAAGTTTAGAAAGATTGCCGATAGAAAATTTTTGCTCTTGTGTCTTTTGCAGCTCTTTGGAATCTTTTAACCAAAAAAGTTCATCAGAGGAGAGAAACTTCGGCTGATAGTTCAGAGCAGCTAAAAGTGCCAGAAGGATATAAAAGATGATAATAGATTTTCGGTGCTTTAAAACTGTATCGATATAAGAGTGTACATTTGGAGTGTGGTAGTACATTTAGTCCCCTGGTTTTTTTTCTATAAAGATGTATGGGCGTTTGTCTACGCCGATAAATTGTGCAGCATACTCTATCTCTTCTATCTTTTTAACTGTTTCATTATTAAGAAATGCAGAGGTTTTTTTGTTGTTGAGCATCACGTCTAAAAGGGTGTCAAGCGGTTTATTTGCGCTATAGATTCCTGCCACCACTTTTGTTGAATGCAAACGGGGGATAGAATACAAAAAGATGATGTAGCTATATTTTTTTAGCATCTTTTGGTTTGTTGTGACAAGGGAGATAAATTTTCGGGAGTAACGGCAAAGCGGATCCACAAAAAGATACACTTTTCTCTCACCAAAACCGTAAACTATCCCCAACGGTTCTATCTCTTTAAGTACCCCTATAGTGTCATTGTAGCGCTCATTCATCACTTTTTTGTGATCTTCTGCAGAGAGTTGGAGTGTAAAAACCGATACAAATATAAGCAATAGTAATTTAGTCATAAAAAAGTATAGCAAGTTTTTATTACTTACTTATTACAAAATTGAATAATAATTAAGCAGAAAGTAAAAGCTTATTTTTGGCGGACATCGCTTAGACTTAGGCAAAGCAGTGTCGTGTCAGGGGAAAAACATTCGATCGCCTGTTGCATAGTTGAGCCGGTTGTGACGATATCATCTACCAAAATTATATGATCGTTTTTGAGAGATTTGAGTTGAAAATCTCTGGGATTGTTTTGTCGAAATGTTTTGGACATCCCGGAGTAGCTGACTCTGTTTTGTGAACGGAGTTTATTAAAAAGAGGTTTGATATTGTATGATTGGAGATGCTTATTTAAAATGGCTGTATGGGAATAGCCGTTACGTATATGATCATCAATTCCTATAGATACAAAATGCTCATCTGTATGAAACTCCTCGGCAAATTTTGCAAAAGAGAGTTTAGCCAAAAGTGTATAGATATGATAACCGAGATCTGTATGTTTTGTGTGAAGGAGCTCTTTTATATCGTCGTATTTGTAAAAGGAGAGTAGTTGGGTGTTTTTTTGTAGTTCTCGTTTGTAGAGCGATGGTTGTAAAAATCGCTCTTGGCACTTTTTGCATATATGAGTGTAAGAGGGTTTCTCACACATCATACAGCGCATAAACTAACACCTAGTCCATTTTAAGAACTGACATAAACGCCTCTTGAGGCAGTTGTACTTTTCCGATCGCTTTCATACGCTTTTTACCCGCTTTTTGCTTCTCTAGAAGTTTTCTTTTACGGGTGATATCCCCGCCGTAACATTTTGCAGTTACGTTTTTCCCTGTAGATTTTACAGTTTCACGAGCGATAACCTTGTTGCCTAAAGAGGCTTGGACTGCAACTTCGAAAAGTTGTCTCGGGATGATCTCTTTCATGTTTTTCACAAGAGCGCGACCGCGGCTCTCGGCAGCTGTACGAGGTACGATTACACTTAGTGCATCGACAACGTCACCCGCTACACGAACGTCGAGTTTTACAAGATCGCCCTCTCGAAAGTCGCTTGGTTCATAATCAAATGATGCATACCCCTTAGAGATCGACTTGAGGTTGTCGTAAAAGTCCACGACGATCTCATTCATCGGGATGTCATACTCAAGCATTACACGCTCTTCGTTGAGGTAGGTCATCTTATTTTGAATCCCTCTCTTGCCTACTAAAAGGTTCATAATATTCCCGAGAAACTCACTCGGAGTGATTACGGTAGCTCTTACATAAGGCTCTTCGATATGCTCTATCTTCTGCACTTCAGGAAGCTCCGAAGGGTTTTGCACATCGATTTTCTCTCCGTCTGTCATATACACATGATAAACTACTGACGGTGCAGTTGCAATAAGATCAAGTCCAAATTCACGCTCTAAACGCTCTTTGATAACCTCCATATGCAGCATGCCTAAAAATCCTACACGGAAACCAAATCCCAAAGCTACAGATGTTTCAGGCTCAAAAGATAACGAGGAATCGTTGAGTTTTAACTTCTCAAGTGCATCGCGGAGATCTTCAAATTTATCGGTATCAATTGGATACAGTCCTGCAAATACAAACGGTTTTGCAGGTTCATACTCCCCTACAGGTTCTGCAGTAGGCTCTTTTGCATCGGTAATGGTATCACCGACATTGACGACACTTACATCTTTAAGACCAAGGATAACAATCCCGATTTCACCTGTTTTTATTGCAGGTGTTTTGATCTTTTTCATAGGGTGCGGGTACATGAGATCAAGCACTTGGTGCTCCTCACCCGAACTCATCAGTTTGATTGTCTGATTTTTTTTAATCTCGCCGTCAAAGACACGGACAAGTGCAAGTGCACCAAGATAGTTGTCAAACCAGCTATCGTAGATGATAGCTTTTGTCGTTGCATCAGGATCGCCGACAGGTTCAGGGACACGCTCCACGATAGCATCAATGAGTTCGCGGATACCTACACCCGTTTTTGCACTCACTTGTACTGCATCGGTTGCATCGATTCCGATTGATGTTTCTATCTCCTCTGCAACCTTTTCAGGCTCAGCGGCAGGGAGATCTATCTTGTTGATAACAGGGATAAGCTCGAGATCGTTTTCGAGTGCAAGATACACATTTGCGATCGTCTGTGCCTCAACCCCTTGGGCAGCATCGACGATCAGAAGTGCACCGTCTGATGATGCCAAAGATTTACTCACTTCATAAGAGAAGTCAACGTGACCCGGAGTGTCGATAAGGTTGAGTATATAGTGCTCACCGTCTTTGACATAATCAAGACGAACCGATTGTGCTTTGATGGTGATACCGCGCTCTTGCTCGATATCCATAGTATCCATCATCTGTGAGCCAATCTCTCTATCGCTTACCGCTCCACACTCTTGGATAATTCTATCTGCTAAAGTACTTTTCCCATGATCGATATGGGCTATAATAGAAAAGTTTCGTATATTTTTCAAGCTTGTCCTCTACATAAACAGGCTGTTAACACTCTCGTTATGGTAAACTCTTCGGATTACCTCTGCAAAGAGTGGTGCAACCGTTAAAACTTTGATTTTACCGTGTGGTTGTGTTTCTAGTGTATTTGTAATGATAAGCTCATCAAGTTCACCGTTTGAAAGGTTCTCATATGCTTTACCGCTAAGGACACCATGTGTAGCACAAGCCATCACAGATGTAGCTCCTTTGTTTTTAAGGGCAGTAGCCGCTTTTACCATAGTACCCGCAGTATCTACCATATCATCGATCATGATTACATCTTTATCGGTAACGTCTCCGATGATATTCATAACTTCGCTCTCATTCGCTTTCTCACGACGTTTATCAACGATAACCATATCAAGACCAAGACGGCTTGCGAAATATCTGGCACGAGCAACTCCGCCGATATCAGGAGATGCGATAACAGGGTTTTTCAAGTTTTTTGATTTGATATATGTCTCAAACGTGATACTTCCGTAAAGGTTATCAACAGGAATATCAAAGAATCCTTGGATCTGACCTGCGTGAAGGTCGATCGTTACAACTCTGTCGATCCCCGCAGTTTGATACATATCTGCAACAAGTTTTGCCGTAATCGGTACTCTCGGTGCCGCTTTACGGTCTTGTCTTGCGTACCCGTAATACGGTACTACAGCTGTGATGCTTGAAGCTGAAGAGCGACGAAGTGCATCTGTCATGATAAGAAGTTCCATAAGGTTGTCGTTTGACGGAGCTCCCGTTGATTGTACGATAAATACATCACGACCACGAACAGATTCGGCAATCTGTACCGAGATCTCACCGTCGCTAAACTTTTTAACATCCGCTTTTGCTAAAGGCACATCTAAAATAGAACAGATCTCTTTAGCAAAATCAACACTTGCAGTCCCAGCAAAAATTTTATAACCACGCATAAGTGAACCCTTTTTAAAATTGATACGTGATTATACTGCAAGAGTCCTAAGAGGATGTTAAAATTTTGTAAATACTATTGACAGTTTTTACAAATTCCCGAAAGGACCATATCTATTTTATTTATCTGGAAATTTGTATCTTCCAAGTCGAGTTCCTCTATAGGGGAGAGGTCCAAGCGGATATCCTCTACAGCACCGCACTTTTGGCATAACAGATGCGAGTGTGCTTCTTTGGTGAGTTCATAAACCGATTTCGCATTTGGCAGTTTTACCTCTTGGATAAAGGCATTTTCGATCATCAAATTAATATTTTTATAGATCGTAGCCAATGAGATCGAATTGAACTTTTTTAACAATATATCATAGAGTTTTTCTATCGTTAAATGCCCATTGATCATCAAAGCGTTTGTAATCTCCAGACGTTGCGGAGTCGCTTTGAGATGATGAGCTCTTAACATCTCTGTATAGTTTTCCATAATTGTATTGTACAATAGAGATTATTAAGAGAGAATTTTTATATTCTAGTATAAGTTTTTTTAAAGAATTTTTTGAGTTTTGATCAGTGCTGAGCGCAAAAGGGCACCCTTGTCGATATGGGAACCTTTCATCTTGAGTTCAGTCTCAAGCAGTAGTTTATGAAGTGCATAGTAGCTTTGGGGTTTTATCTTGATCGACTGCTGTGCTTTGGCATCTACGACAAACTTTGGAGCGGGATAACCTAAGATGTCTATCGCATTTGGAGCCCCGTTTACACGTATATAGATGTTAAACATATAGAGTTGTGTGATGTAGGAGCTGATAGTTGTAAGTATACGTATTTCATCTTCACCGTGTTCTAAGATGTTTTGCAGATCTTCGGTAAACTCTTTTTTTTGCAGTAGTTTGTTGATCATTTCGTCAAGGTTGATCTCCCCCAGGCCATCTACTACATTGTCGATATCTTTTGTGGTGACTTCCCGATCAAAAAGGGCAAGTTTCTCCAGCTCATTAGCCGCCAATGCTATATTGCCGTTATGGATATTGAGCAGATGGGAGATGGTGTACTTGTCGATACGCATCCCTTTTTGCGCGGCGAGAGAGAGGATTATATTTTGTGCTTCGTAGTCCCTTGGATTGAAAAAGCGGACACTCATAGCAGAGGTTTTGTTAAACGCTTTTGTATATGTTTTGTGATCAGAGCCGTAGTAGGCATATACAAAGATATTTTCGGGATTTTTTTCACAATACGATATAAGCGCTTCAAGCTCTTTTTTGTTCACCTTTTTTTCACTTTTGATGATTAAAATATTGCGATCACCGAAGAGTGAAGCTTGGGAGAGGTGTGCTTTTGCCGAGTTGTAGTCATACTCATCGTAGTAGTATGTGATCTTGTTGGCATCTTCGACATTTGTCATCATCTTTGTGTACATATCGATCAAAAAAGGGTTTTCTCCAAAAAAGACGAGAGCATTAGAGACGGTTTTATTTTGAATATGTTTATCAAATTCCGCTTTGTACATCTTTACTCCGAAACTCTTTTGACAACGGTACCGAAGATTTTCGCTTTGGCAATATCCACTTTATCCAGGCGCACAATGACATCTTCAAAGAGAAGGAAGTTATCGTGTGCACTGACTTGTAGTTTCGCACCGGTAATATCATCACGCAGTTCAGCTCTGAGTTCTGGATCGGTTGCAACGATTTTTGCTTTAAACTCTTTGCCGATGTTTACATTAGCCCAACGTGCATATTTTCTCGCCATAAACTCTATTTCGATGGTGCTTGCTTCACGCTCTTTTTCACTGATAGCCATCGCTAAAGATTCTATATTTCTAAGAACATAAGAACCCTCTGCAGTATCACCCGCATTGATAGCTTTGAGCAGGCGGTGTACGATCAAATCACTGTAGCGTCTGATCGGTGAGGTAAAGTGGGTGTATCTTTCAAATCCAAGACCAAAGTGCCCGAAGTTTAGCGGTGAATAACGTGCCTGCATCTGCGCTCGGATGATCAAGGTGTCCACTTCACTCTCTAAGCCAAGATCTTTTGCCTGTGTCTGGATAAACTCTATAGTCTCTTTGACGGTATCTTTTATCTCAATCTGTATCCCGATAGAGGAAAGTTCTTGATAGAGCTGCTGCAGCTTTGCCTGACTCGGCGGTTCGTGGACCCTAAAGATACCTCGATCAAAACGTGCTGCCGCTTCTTTGTTTGCCAGAAGCATACAATCTTCGATCAAAGAGTGTGAAGGTGTCTCCTCAGCTTCATGAGTCGAGAGGATATGGTGTTGTTCGTCGATCTTCATCTCGATCTCTGTTGAGCGAAAATCAAAACCGATCTGCAAACGTTGTTCACGTAGTGCATCGGTTACCGGTTTGAGTTTTGAGATCGCATTGAGTACAATTTTTTCCTGCTCATTTTTTGCTTCGAGTTTCCCCTCGAAATAGGCATCGATCTCTTCGTAGTTAAATCTTCTTTTTGAGTGGATAATCGCTTCGTATACGTCAGAGTGGACAACTTCAAGTGATGTGATGTCAAGCTGCATCTCAAATACATAAGAGAGTCTGTCCTTGTTCGGCTGCAGAGAACAAAGGGTCTCACTCAGCTCGCGCGGCAGCATTGGGATCGAGCGGTGAGGCAGGTAGATCGAAAAGCTTCTATAGATCGCTTCGTTGTCGATCGCTCCAAAGGGTTTTACATACTCACTTACATCGGCAATAGCGACATACAAAGTGGAGTTTTGATCATCCCAGTAGATCGCATCATCAAAATCTTTTGCAGTGACGGGATCGATCGTACAAAAAGGCAAATCTCTGAGGTCTTTTCTCTTTGGATATTTTGAGACATTCACCTCTTTAAAAGATTTCGCAATTTTGAGAACCTCTTCATCAAAGGCATCGTGTTTGTTAAACTGAGCGAGTACGATCTTCTCATCAACCAATGGATCATCAAGGTTGCCTAAAAAGTCGGTAACTTTGTTTTCCAAATTATCAACTGTAAAAAGGTCTCCGAGTTTATGCTCTTGCAGTAACTTGGGATCGAAATCAGCTCCGATCGGATGGTCGGTTTTGAGATCTACGAGTGAACGGTGTTCATATTTTTGTATGATATATGCGATAGAGTAGGTCTGCTCACGTCCTACGATCTCAGCAATTACTGCCGCAGGTGTACCACGCTTTCCTAGTAGTCTTTTTGCAATGATCAGATCACCTTCAGTGGCAAGATCGATATTTTCTATAAAAAGGTCTTTGACATTTTCACCGATAACATGAAGATAAGCAGTGTTGTTTTGGACAAGACCAAGGGTCCCCGCCCGGTATTTGGAGTGGAACTTGTAAACATCGTTTTTGTATGTCAAGTACCCTTGTGTATGCCACTCTTGGATCTTCTGGAGTTCACTTTCAGAACAGTCTTGTTCACTCAAACCGTGAGTGAGTTTAATGAGTAGAGATTTCAAATCGCGTATTACAGGTTTTCCAGAGCATTTTCAAAGCTCTCAAGATCGAGTGAGTACTTTTTGATCAACTCTTTGGCTTCGGTAACACTTTTGTCAGTAACGACACCGTTAATCGGTACTGCTGTACGAACAACATTGAGGATCTGTGCCGCTTTTTTCGTATCGTCACTCTCAGCACCATCCGGATCTTCACAGTGTGCGATAACATCGATTAGACTCGCTTCAAACTTCCATTGTGTGAAGATAGATGCGCTTACTTCGGGAGTATCTACACCTACTATTTTTTTCTCAGCTTCTTCAACATCTTGTAGCTCTTCGATTGCGTTACGGAACTCCTCTTGTTTTTCATCAGCGATGATCTGTTGTGCAATAAGTACTTTACCGATCTCAACCAAAAATGCTGCAGGGGATAAAACACCCATAAGTTTGTTTTCTTTTCTTAAACACCATGCAGTTATAAGTCCATGCTGTTTCTTAGAAAGCTCGGAAAACATTTCGTTTGAGATCCCGTAAGGGGCAAGATCGAGTGCGAAACTTTTTTTGACAATTGATGCGAGTGCGAAACCTCTTACAGTCCCCATACCAAAAAGGCTGACTGCTTGTGAAATGGCATTGATTTCACGAGAAAATCCGTAAAGAGGAGAGTTTGCAGCTTTTAAAATGTCTGCTGTCAATAGAGGGTCCTCCTCTAAAATTTTGACCATATCGTTAAAAGTGCTGTCCGGGTTTTGGTACACTGCTTCGATCTGCATCGCAGATTCAGGAAGAGGCGGTAGTTGCTTGATTTTCTTTAAAATAGCTTCGGTCATTGTCTTGTCTCGCTCTTTGAATTATTATTATCATAATTATATAACTTATAGATAAAACCACACTGAATATTTACAAAAAGCTGTTATCATTTTTCTATGATAAATCACTCAAAAAAGGATGAAGACTATGCAAGATGATGCAATGCTGATACAGTTAGGATATGCACCGAACCAAACGCTTTTAAAGCAGTTTGAAAACATAAAAAACAATACGAAAGATTATGCAAAAATTGAAAAGCATATCATGGATCTTCATGATCATTTAAAAGTGAACAAATCTTATGTAGCACTCTCAAATACAAAAGATTATTTTAAGATCAAAATTGAAGCTGACACCCCTGAGCTTGTTGAAGAAGCACATCAGAAAGTAAAACATTTCAGCGATAAGTTTAAAGTCAAAGTTCATAAACTTCCTCAAAAAGAGACCTATTATATCCTGGGTTTTCAGCACTAGATGACCGAGCCTATGAGCCTTGAGGGCTACGATCTTCTTGTTGAAGAGTTTAAGTTTCTGCTTGAGGTAGAAAAGCCTAAAACTGCCGAAGAAAAAAGGGTAGCTGCAGCCCTTGGTGACAGAAGTGAAAATGCCGATTATCAAGCGGTAAAAGAGAAGTTGCGTTTTATAGACAAACGCCTTTTTTATCTTGACAAGATGATCAAGTCTGCAACTGTGATAGACCCTTCGCTCCACCCCCATAAAAAGGTTGCCTTTGGAAGTACCGTCACGGTAGTCTGTTTTGAAACTGATGAGACAGAGAGGTATACTCTTTGCGGCGTGCTCGAGAGTGAGATAGAAAACTCTCTGATCTCTATCCATTCCCCTTTGGCAAAAGCGATGATCGGTAAAGAGATCGGTGATGATTTTAAAGTAAAACTCCCCAAAGGTGTCAAAGAGTACGAGATCGAAAATATCGAGTACTTCAATATCTTTTCACTCAAAAAAAATATCCGCACGAAAAAAGATTTTTCCTTTCATTAAAAGCTTCTATTAAAATAACATTTAGCAGAGTTTCGATATAATCCGCATTTAAAAACTCAAATTTTAGGAACTATCCGTGAGCCAACAATTACCCGATATTGATACACAACTTGCAAATCACAAGTTAAGTCAAGAGGATTATAAACATATAAAAGAGATTTTAGGGCGTGAACCAAACCTTGTAGAGCTTGGTGTATTCTCAGCGATGTGGTCTGAGCACTGTTCATACAAATCTTCAAAAGTACACTTAAAAGGTTTCCCTACAAAAGCCCCATGGGTTATCCAGGGTCCAGGTGAAAATGCCGGTGTTATCGACATCGGTGACGGGTACGCTGCCGTATTTAAGATGGAGTCACATAACCACCCGAGTTTCATTGAACCGTACCAAGGTGCTGCAACTGGTGTCGGTGGTATTATGCGTGATGTATTTACAATGGGTGCTCGTCCTGTTGCAAACTTAAATGCACTTCGTTTTGGTAATGTTTTAAACGATGATGATATCTCTAAGCACCAAAGATATTTGGTTCGTGGTGTCACTGAAGGTATCGGTGGTTACGGTAACTGTATGGGTGTACCTACTATCGGTGGTGAGACAAGTTTCGATGAGTGTTATAACGGAAACATTCTAGTAAACGCTTTTACACTTGGTCTTGCAAAATCAGATGAGATCTTCTATGGTCGTGCAGAGGGTATTGGAAATCCGGTTTTATATGTTGGCGCAAAAACTGGTCGTGACGGTCTTGGTGGGGCTGTGATGAGTTCTGATAGTTTTACAGAAGAGTCAAAGTCTCTTCGTCCTACAGTTCAAGTAGGTGATCCGTTTACTGAGAAACTTTTACTTGAAGCGTGTTTAGAGCTTTTCAAAACCGATCATGTTGTTGGTATCCAAGATATGGGTGCTGCCGGGCTTACGTCTTCATCTTTTGAGATGGCTGGACGATCAGGCTCTGGTATGATCATGCATCTTGACAAAGTTCCTGCTCGTGAAGAGGGGATGACTCCATACGACTTTATGCTCTCAGAATCTCAAGAGCGTATGCTTCTTTGTGCGAAAAAAGGTTCAGAAGAAGAAATTATCAAGATTTTCGAGAAATGGGATCTTGATGCTGCGGTTATCGGTGAGGTAACTGATACCGGAAATATGGAGCTTTTCTGGCACGGTGATAAAGTTGCCGAGGTTCCGGTTGATCCTGTTTCTGAAGAGGCACCTGAGCTGAACCGTCCTATGAAAAAACCTGCTTATTTAGATGAGATCAAAGATACAACTATTAATGACTTTGCAAAAGTGTCAAATCAGGAAGCATTTGAGAAGTTAACAAAGTCTATGGAAGTTGTTGACAAGTCATGGGTATATGAGCAGTATGATTCTATGGTACAAACAAACACGGTAAAAAAAGGTGGAGAGCTTGATGCTTCTGTTATCCGTGTAAAAGAAAACGGTCGTGCCTTAGCGATGTCGGCAGATTGTAATGTGCGTTACTGTTATATTGATCCAAAAGGGGGCGGGGCCGCTGCAGTGATCGAGTCTGGTAGAAACGTAGCAATGTCTGGTGCTCGTCCGCTTGCTATTACAGACTGTCTCAACTACGGTAACCCTGAAAATCCGGAAGTTATGTGGCAGTTTGGTGAGGGTTGTTTAGGTATTAAAGAGGCATGTGCTGAACTGACGACTCCTGTTATCGGTGGAAATGTTTCTCTTTATAATGAGACAAACGGCGTATCAGTTTTCCCTACACCTTCGATCGCAACCGTGGGTGTAAACGATGACCAAAACAATGTCCTACTTTCAAACTTCCAAAACGAGGGTGACATCCTTTATCTGGTTGGTGAGTCAAAAAGTGAATTTGGCGGTTCTTTATATATGAAAGAGATTTGCGGCACGGTTGAGGGAACACTCCCAGAGATCGACTACAAAAAAGAGCTGGCTCTTTGGGACTTAGTAATCGAAGCAAATAAAAAACAGTTACTAGAGTGTGCTAAAGATGCTTCAAGCGGCGGTGTAGCTATGGCACTTGCTAAAATGGCGGCAACTTCAGGTCTCGGATGTGACGTGAACATGAGCGTAGAAGATGAGCGTGATATCTTTGCTGAATCTTTTTCTCGTGCAATCGTATCTGTAAAACCTGAAAATGCAGCAGCTTTTGAAGCTGAACTTAACGGTTTAGCATGTGAGAAGATCGGTACAGTCGGTGGCGATACAATCAGAATCAACGATGTTTCAATGTCTATGGAACTTCTTAAAGACAACTACTTCAACACATTTAAAAAAGTAATTGAGAGAGATTTATAAAACTCTCTCTTTTTTTTAAAATTTACATGACTATTCTTCCTGTTTAAGTAACAAGATGTTAGTATTGGTGTAAAAATCTACTGGAAGTGTTGTGAAGCAAACAAATAACTTTAGGGTATTGTTTATTGTATCGGGATTATTACTTTTTTTGTCTATTAGTATCTCTTTAATAAACTATGCGATCTCTTTGAACTCTGTACAAAAAGATCTGGTTACACGCTCACTGCCTCTCTCTGTCGATAACATATACACTGAGATACAGACACACCTTATTGAACCGAGCTTGATCGCCTCAATGATGGCTACAGATACTTTTGTGAAAGAGTGGCTTGTAAATCAGGAGGAGGATACTGCAAAAATCACAAGCTATCTGGAGACTATAAAAAACAAATATGGTCTATTTGTGACTTTTTTGGTATCGGAAAAAACAAAACACTACTATACAAACGACGGTTTTCTGGAGTCTGTAGAGCAAAATAAAACAGAGAACAGATGGTACTTCACGTTTAAAAAACTTCCGGAAGAACATGAAATAAACCTTGACTATAACGAACATCTGGACAACTCTTTAATGATGTTTATAAACTATAAAATTTTTGATTCAAATTACCATTTTTTAGGGGCTACCGGTATAGGGCACAAGATATCCTATATAGACAAGATGTTGCAACGTTTTAAAGAGGAGTACAACTTTAGAGTTTGCTTTTTAAATGAACAGGGGGATATCGTCTTAGCACAAAAGACTCATGAAAATATAAAAAACATCAGTCAAGATCCTCAGTGGTCTGCTCTACAAGAGGATATAATATCTCCAGTCTCGAAAGTATTTAAATATAAAAGAGGTTCAGACGAGTACCTTTTAAAGACAAAGTATATACCTGAACTCCATCTCTATCTGTTGGTGGAAGCGAAAATAGCCGATTTTACCCAAAGTGTAAACAGTGCCTTTTACTTTAACTTGAGTATATCGTTATTGGTAACTTTGATTGTTGCCGTGGTGATTTTATTTACTATCAAAAATTATCACAAGAAACTTACGTTTATGGCCCAGAATGATTCTTTGACAATGATATACAACCGTCGTGCTTTTGAAGAGCAGATGGAATACTTTTATCAACTCTCTAAACGTACGAAAAAGCCTCTTTCTTTAGTCTTTTTGGATATCGATGATTTTAAGGAAGTAAATGACAAATATGGGCATCAAGTAGGGGATGATGTATTAAGAAGGATCGCCGAGATCTTAAAAACCGATATCAGGCAAACCGATATAGTAGCACGCTGGGGCGGAGAGGAATTTATAATCGGGCTTATAAATACAGATCGTAAAAATGCAGAGGCTATAGCTAAAAAACTGCGTCTGCTGATCGAAGGTGATCTAGTTCTGCAGCAGCTTCTTCAGAGAAGTATAACTGCAAGTTTCGGTGTAACGGAATCAAAAGAGGATGAGTTACTGCATCACATGTTTGCAAGAGTAGATAATGCGATGTATGAGGCGAAACGTTCAGGGAAAAACAGAGTGCTTTCAATATAAAATAAAGATTAAATAGTTTTTATAACTTTCTTATTTACTAACTATTGGCCTTTAAAAGATTACAATTGTGTCATGAAAATAAAATCGTTGTTGGTAATTCTACTTTTATCATTGTTTGCTGTAGCTTCAGAAGCACAACTCTTTGCAGACAGTTCTGTAGAGACTGTTTTAGTGGAAAAACAAGCCTCAGAAGCATCTGATACGGTAGAAGAGGTTGATGATGATGACAGATTGTTTTTGGACCTGACAAGTGGTATGAAAGATACCCGTAAGCTGGTAAAAAAGATAGATTTTCATAAAAACCTCCTAAAAGAAGAGTACTCTCTAAAGATCAACAAACCCCCTATAGTTTTATAATATTCTCCTTTCTTACAAAAGTTTCAACAAAATTATTAAAAATTTCAATTATAAAATAAGGATAAACTATGAAAAAAATTCTTCTATCTACATTAGCTGCGGCTACTGTTTTATTAACTCAAGTTCAGGCACAGAGTGTTGAAAAAGACTCTATTACAGTGGAAAAGTCACTTAAAAACAGCTATAATAAAGAGCTTATGAAACGTGCTTTTATTGATGCAGCGGCTAAGGAGTCATGGGTACTTAAAAATGACTCTGGTGATACTTTGACATTTGAGCAAAACTTTTCACAAAAAAGAAAACATTACAATCAAGCAATTTATCGTGGACAGAGAAAAATGGTGCATGAAAATGTCCAACTGACGGTAGACACATCTGAAAAAAGTTTTTCAATGGATCTTTTAGTGGATAAGAAAGATTCAAAAATTGCACACAAAGCAAAAAAATCTATGGAAAATATCCATAACAGTGTATATGTATCTTTAGCGGCAGATACAATGTAAACAGTTTATATACCATGATGAAGGGGAGATGTTGAGAAAAATTGCAGTAATAGGCGCAGGATACGGTGGGCTGCGCGCGATTGAACGTTTGGCAAAAAATCAACATCTCTCACTCACTTTATTTGATGAAAACTCTTACCATTATCTGCAAACTGAAGCGTATGGCTATATAGCCGGAAGGTTTGATCTGCACGATGTAGCTCTTGACCTGCAAAACTGGTGCCACGGTTTTGAAAACAAAGTCGACTTTATCCAGAAAAAAGTAACATTTATAGACTCCAAAAATAATAAAATTCAAACAGAAAATGAAAACTACGACTTTGACTTTTGTGTCATAGCTACAGGTGCAAAAACAAATTTTTTTAAACAGATCAGCGGTTTGGACAAATACGGTTACGGTGTGAAAAAATTGTTTCGATCTCATAAGTTTCGAACGGCATTTGAAAAGCTTTTGTATGAAAAACTGGTAGAGTCCCAATCACACGGAAAAGTTATGAACCTGGCAATAGGGGGAGCAGGACTCAGCGGCGTCGAGATCGCTGCAGAGATGGCAGACGTAGTTGCCAGACATACAAAAAGTATAGGTGAATCTGCACAGGAGCTGCAGATCTATCTTATAGACGGCAGCGATACAATTTTGCCCGGGATGAGTAACTATATCATTAAAAACACACAAAAGAGACTTGAAGATCTTGGCGTAAAGATCATCACAAGCAGTTTCATAGAGAGTATAGATAAAGATACGATCTACTTTCAGGACAAAACAGAGTTGCATTATACTTTTATGATCTTTACGGGCGGAATAATCGCCAATACGATCGAGATGGACAAAAAGGTACAAACAAACAGAATAGGGCAGTATATCTGTGATGACACTCTGCGTATAAAAGAGAATATCTTTGCGATAGGAGACTGTACAGAGCTTAAAAGTAAAAACGGGGAACTCTTGCCGCCAACGGCACAAACAGCCGAAAGAAGTGCAGAGTATGTAGCAAAATCGATCTCCGAACTTCTTGAACAAAAAGAACTGCAACAGTTTCAAGCAAAAGTAGACGGTGTCTTTGTCGCTCTTGGCGGTTACTATGCAGTGGGTGAGTTGTTTAGTTTTATAAAAGTGAAAGGGAAACTCGCCTATATATTGAAAAAACTGATCACAAAAAGTTACTATATAGGATTAAAACTGCGCCTCAATACCGGTTTTATGAAGCGTACTTCATTAGAAAAAAAGTAGAAGTTAAGTGATGACATCTTTTTCTACACAGTTTTTACCATTTCTTTTTGCTAAGTAAAGGGCATCGTCAGCATTTTTAAAGATTGCGTTTTCATCGTTTGGATCGTTAAGTGTAGCGACTCCAAAACTACATGTTATAGTGCCTACTTCTTCTAGAGTGTGTTTTTCGATTCTTTTTCGAATCTCTTCAGCTTTTTCGTATGCTTCATTGAGATCTGTCTCGTGCATCAGGATGACAAACTCCTCACCGCCCCAGCGCGCAAATGTATCAGAACTTCTAACATGTTTTTTTACTATATTGACAAGCTCGATGAGTACTTTATCTCCAATATCATGTCCAAACTGATCGTTAACGTTTTTAAAATTATCTATATCAAACAAGATTAAAGAAGCAGGTGTTTGATAACGGGCATATGAATTGAATTCTCGCAGATAGATCTCATCAAACATCTGTCTATTGTAAATTTTTGTTAGGTAGTCGTGTGTCGCTTTGTTGTAAAGTTTCTCCTTCTCTTGAATCGCTTCATTTCTTTTAGTAATATCGTGAATAAAAGCTACAAACTTTTCACTACCGTCTATATCCATTAGCTGTAAACGGATTTCAGCATCATATGTGGTGCCGTCTTTTCTTTCGTGTCTTGTTTCAAACACGATCTGATTAAGCTCTTTTTTTAGCAGAGGTTTTATGATTTGGTAGAATAAATCTTTGTTGATATCGGGTTTAATATCTATAGGGTTCATCCCTAAAAATTCATCATAACTGTAGCCGCAGTTTTGAACTGCAGCACGGTTGACATAGGTAAAAAGTAGTGTTACAGGGTCAAAAATATAGATCTCATTGAGTGATTTGTCTATCACCTCTTCGAACCCTTTGGCATGTTTATAGCTTCTGCGCAAGGGTTCGAGCACACTAAAACCTAATATTTTCATGATGAGCATATATCCAAAGAGGGTGATTGTAAATGATATGAAGATACTCCAGAGAATGATATTGGAACGAAGGTTAAAATAGTGTTCTTGAAGCTCGCTTTCATCTATTTCAGATATCAGTGCCCAATGGAGAGAATCAAGATTAAAAGGTTTATAGACCGAAAGTACGTTTACTCCCCTATAGTCTTTTATAAGAGCGTGTGAAGTATTCCCTCTTATTGCTTCGTCAACAGCTTTTGTCTTGACTTTATATTTATGAGGTTCTAAAAATGAATTTTTTACCGTTAATGTTTTTTTGAGTTTTACATCGCTTCTCAGGAGATGATCCCCTCCAACTATATAACTTTCACCGCTTTTTCCCATCCCCTCTCTATAGTCGATAAGTTCACTAAAAGCACTACCGGGTAGTACCAATAGTAAAATGCTTAGGAGTTTGTCGTCTTTTTTAACAGGTGCAGCCATTAGGAGATAGGGTTCATCTTGTGAAAAAACTGAAAACTCCGTATCTGTTATATGGGATTGGTTTGTATCTATAACTTTTTTAATGAGTGAAGTGATATTGGAATTTTGAAAAGTTTGTGAGTCTATTTTTTGATCGACGAGTCCTTTGTTTGTAGCACTAAAGATAATTTTGAGTTTTTTTTGATCTAGGAGTAGGAGATCACTGTATTCGTATTGGTCTAAAAAGGTAGATATATAAGAGTTTTCAGCGATGCTGTTTTTTGCATTTTGTGAAATCTCTACGATTGATAGATTATGTGCTAAAGCACTTATATCTTTAAATCTATATTTGAAAAAGAGTTGAAGCTTATGCTCTTTTATATTGTTAATCGCTTGAAGACTATCGAAAGCTTGTGAATATGACAACTCTTTATTTTTACTGGTGTAAAGATAAGCAGTGAGTGCTACAGTTAAGTTAACAAGGAGCAAAAAAGTTAGTGGTAAAATGATTTTTGGGTTAAAAAAAACTTTTTTACTAATCATTATGCCCCCCCCCTTTATTGGCTACTTAAGTATACCCAATTATGGTCCCTTTAAACTTAATAGTGTCTTGAGCCACTTAGCTGATAAATTAATCTGATCTAAAAGATTAAGGCGTACAATAAGATAAAAAACTCTTGTGAAAGGAGTATATTATGCTTAGAAAAATAGCAAAAGAACAACTGTTCTTCTCAGATAAAGGTTGGCTGCAAAGCAGGTTTCATTTCTCTTTTGCAGAATATATCAACCACAACAATAAAAACTTCGGAGTGCTTCGAGTTTTAAACGATGATGTGATCAAACCGCAAAGTGGTTTCGATATGCACCCGCATCGGGATATGGAGATCGTGACCTATATCACAGAGGGTGAACTCACACACAAAGACTCTATGGGTAATGAAGAGGTGTTAAAAGCGGGTGAAGTTCAGTATATGAGTGCAGGAAGCGGTATCTCTCATGCGGAGTACAACAATCACCCGAGCAAAGAGTTAAAACTTCTGCAGATATGGATTCTACCTCCGGAACATAATCTTCCTATATTGTACGGCTCTCACCGTTTTTTTAAAGAGGAGAGAGAAAATAAACTCTTGCGTATAGTCTCTTCGCAAAATTCTGATGCAAAAATAAAACTCTATCAAGACGTAAGTATTTTTGTTAGTGAGCTAGACGAAGGCAAGTCACTCAGTATTGATGTGGGAAAAGAACGACAGCTATATTTTGTTGTGATAAAAGGGGAACTGACTCTCAATGAGATTGATATAAATGCACACGATGCCTGTGAATGTGTTGATGAGAAAGTTTTAGAGGTTGAAGCGCAAACCGATACACACTTTTTGTTTATAGAGATGGCTAAAGGCTAGACAGGCTTTATGGATATAGCGTAGCAAGCAGCTCGGGATCTAACTTTTTTTTGACTCCGGCAACTTGATCGATGCTTTTGAGGTTAAAACCGCCTTTGTCGTAACAAACGATCGATTCCTCTTTACCTATAATAAGGGCATCTATCGCATAATGGATAAACTTATATGCCATGAGTCGGTCGTATGAACTTGGATTACCCCCTCTTTGGATATGTCCAAGAACGCTAACACGAGCTTCTATCCCGATCTCCTCTTCAAACCATTTTGCGATATCTTCCGAGTCTTGTTCAATCCCCTCTGACACAATCGCTAAAAAATATCTTCTACCATGCAAAAGTTGTTTTTTAAACTCATCAGTGTAGCTGTCAAGTTCGCAAGGTACTTCAGGAATCATGCAGAGCTCACTTCCTGATGTAAGGTAAGACACAAGTGCCAAGTAACCACAGTCACGCCCCATTGTCTCGATTACAAAAGCACGTTTAAATGAAGAAGCGGTATCCCTGATCGCATCGATTGCAGATTTGATCACGTTGAGTGCTGTATCTACTCCGAGACAGTATTCGGTACCGTTTATATCGTTGTCAATCGTAGAGGGAATACCGCAAAACTTTACGCCGTGCTCTTTATAAAAAATATCTAAACCGCGAAATGAACCGTCTCCTCCAAGTACTATGAGCATATCAATGCCGTGAAAGTCTAAATTTTTTTTTGCAACTTTTCTATACTTTGGTTCGAGAAAACGATCACTTCTCGCACTCCCGATCTTTGTACCCCCTTTAGTGATGATCCCTGCTACATCTGCATAAGTTGCTTGTTCGATGTTGTTGTCGATCAAACCCTCATATCCGTCGTAAACAAAGTGGGGTGTGAGTCCTTGTTTGATGGAAGCTTCAACAAAATGTTTAAGAGCCGGATTCATCCCGGAAACATCACCGCCGGAACATAAAATAGCTATATTTTTACTCATGGGGAACCTCGCGAAGTTTATATAAAACCATTTTAACAAGTTTCATCTAATCATAATCTAAGTTTCGATAAAATTCCATCAATTTAATTCTCTAAGGGACGAACTTTGAAAAAAAGAGCATTAGTAAGTGTAAGTGATAAAGCTGGCGTAGTTGAGTTTTGTCAATCGTTAGTAAAAAACGGTTATGAGATTATCTCAACAGGCGGAACGTTTAAACTTTTAAAAGAGAGCGGAGTTGAAGCGATTGAGATCGATGAGATCACAAAATTTCCTGAGTGTTTTGAGGGGCGTGTAAAAACTCTTAACCCTTATGTTCACGGTGGTATTTTACATCGTCGTGACAAGCAGTCTCACCTGGATCAGGCAAAAGAGCTTGGTGTTGAGGCGATTGACTTAGTATGTGTAAACCTTTACCCGTTTAAAGCGACTATCGAGCGTACGAATGACTTTGATGATATCATCGAAAACATCGACATCGGCGGACCTGCAATGGTTCGTTCAGCTGCGAAAAACTTTGACTCTGTATTAATCGTTACAAATGTTGAAGATTATGATGGTGTGATCGATGCTATTGAGAACGAAAAAAATACAAAAGAGTTCCGTCGTGGTTTTATGATCAAAGCATACGAGCATACTGCAGCGTATGACTCTATGATTGCAAACTATATGAATGAACGTTTTAACGAAGGTTTCGGTGAGAAACAATTTGTAGTTGGTGAAAAAGTTATGGATACGCGTTACGGTGAAAACCCTCACCAAAAAGGTGCTCTTTACGAATTTGACAACCACTTCTCAAATAACTTTACAACACTAAAAGGTGAAGCAAGTTTTAATAACCTAAACGACTTAAGCGGTGCTGTTAAGATCGCTTCTGCTTTTGGTGAAGATAATGCTGTATGTATTACGAAACATGGTAACCCTTGTGGTTTTGCAATTAGAGACAATCTTGTAGACGCTTACACTGAAGCGCTTAAATGTGATCCTGTTTCAGCATTCGGCGGTGTTGTAGCTGTAAACGGTGTGGTTACTAAAGAGCTAGCTGAGAAAATGAATGAGATCTTTTTAGAGGTTATCATCGCTGGTCGTATCACTGAAGAGGCGCAAGAGGTTTTCGCAGCGAAAAAACGTATCAAACTTTTTGAGATGGGTTCAGACAAACTAGTTCTTGCAAATGACAAAAAAGATTTCAAACATGTTGACGGCGGATTTGTATACCAAGATGCCGATAAAGTAAACGATGACGAAGTTAAGAATGCAAAATTAGTTTCAACAAATAGTGCAACGGCAGAGGAGATGAAAGATCTTGAAATAGCTTATAAAGTTGCAAGCCTTACAAAATCTAACTGTGTAGTGTATGTGAAAAATGCTGCAATGGTGGCTGTGGGTATGGGTATGACTTCTCGTGTTGACGCTGCGCAATGTGCACTCAAGAAAGCTAAAGAGATGGGTCTTGACGTAAGTGGATGTGCGTTAGCTTCTGAAGCATTCTTCCCGTTTAGAGATTCTATCGATGCAGCAGCTTCAGCTGGTGTGAAAAACGTGATCGAGCCTGGTGGATCTATTCGTGACGAAGAGATCATCGAAGCTGCCAACGAGTTTGGTATGAGCCTTTATTTCTCAGAGATTCGCCACTTCTTACACTAAATAAGGTTTTTCCTAGAATTTCTAGGAAAAATTTTACTACTCTTTATCTTTTAAGATAGTATCTAAAATATCAAAAACTTTATTACTCCCATTTTCCATCTCATCAAATGCCGCTTTTAAAGCTTGAAGATCGATGTTTTCCTCTTTTATAAGGTCAAATACTTTGTGTGTACCGTTATGTACGACAGCATGGGGACTCTCAAGTTGTTTGAAATGTGAAGTGTGAGAAAAAGCTTCTTTCCCTTCCCCCTCATAGTACCATTTCCCGAGTCTACAGTTATGGTGATCTACAAACTTGAACTGCTCTTTTTGTGTAACAGCAGAGAGATAGGTATTGACTTTCCACAGGATATGATCAAGTTTTGCTAGAGACATAAAAACACGATCCGTCGTGAAGTTAATATCTTTAAATGCATTTTTCATCTCATCCATATTATCTTGGAGTTTGCTGTCAATCTCGGAGATGAAGTTACTTGTATAATTCACTTCCTTTTGAATCTGTCCCGACTGTTCTGAAACACTGTCTACATCCTGTTTCATAGTCTGAAGCGATATATTGATTTCACTTACGGCTTTATCGGTACGATCGGCAAGTTTTCTGACTTCATCGGCAACTACGGCAAAACCGCGTCCATGTTCACCTGCACGGGCTGCTTCGATCGCAGCATTGAGTGCTAGAAGGTTCGTCTGATCAGATATATCTTTGATAAGAGCCAAAATACTTGTAATATCGTTGGTTCGCTCAGAAAGCCCTGAAACAGTATGCAGGGAGTTTGAAGTGATCTCGTTGAGTGTATTTAGCCTGTTTACGACATCTTGAGTATCACCGGTGATGGTACTGATATTTGTCAATAGATCATCTGCACATGTTAAGGTGCTTTTTGAGGTGCTGACCGATTCTGCCATGTTCCCTTGGATATCAACTAAGTTTGCTTTGAGTTGAATATTTTGCATCTGCATCAGCGTGTCGGCTATACTAAGATCTTTTTGTGATTGTTCCTGTGCTCTTTGCTGCTGCAGTGTTTCAAGCTGCTGTTGTAAAGCATTGTTTTGCTCTAAAAGAGAACGGTTATGTTCCTTTAAACTTTTGATACGTTGCAGATCTGTCTGTGAAGTTCCAAATAGTCCCATAATGCTCCCCTTTGCGTAAGACTTCTAATGATCTAAGGTTAAGCAGTTTTTACAAATAATGAGCTTAAAGTATAAAGCAATCTGCTATATTTTAGTTATTTATTATTTTTTAACATAAAATTATCACATTTTAAAATGGAAGTTTCCCCATAATGATCTCTTTTTGGTTGACATACTGTTTACATTCTTTCCCGCCAAGATCTTTACACACTTTGTGCCATTTTGGTGAATGCCCTTTCTTGGCTTCATTGAAATAGCCCTCCTGCATTAGCAGCGCATGGGCGTATTCGTGCGGAATCACCTCATTGACGATATAGTCAAAACTCTCTCGCATCACTTTTTTATTTAAGTAGATCTTGATCTCTCCTTTGTCATAGGTAGTTACTCCGTAAAGCTTTCCCGGAATCTTATCAGTAACTATGAGTGGGAACTTATAAACATAGCCGTAACTATTTTTCATATTTCTAAGAACCTCTTGCTCTTTGTTTTTGATCTTTATTTGGTACTCTTTTGGAATGGGATGATGTTTGAAGGAGTACGTGTTGTAGTAGTTGTAAGCAAGTATAGAACTAAAAAAAAGTATGATAAAGAGAAAGATAACCTCTAAGGATTTGTTGTTAAACATTTTTTTAACCTTGATTGACATGCACTCAACTATTGTGCTATAATTAAGCTTAATAAAAGATTTAAAAATCATAACAACAGGATAACAAATTATGAGCAAATCGTTATATGAGACTTTAGAATTATCGCAAAATGCGAGTGAATCGGAGATCAAAAAAGCGTATAGAAAATTAGCAAGACAGTATCATCCAGATGTGAATAAATCTCCTGAAGCAGAGGAGAAGTTCAAGGAGATCAATGCGGCGTACGAGATTCTCAGTGATAAAGAGAAAAAAGCACAGTACGATCAGTTCGGTGATCAGATGTTCGGCGGACAAAATTTCCATGACTTCTCTCGCTCTCAAGGAGGTAATGTTGATCTTGACGAGATTCTTCGTCAAATGTTCTCAGGCGGCGGAGGTTTTGGCGGCTTCGGTGGCAGTACCGGAGGCTTTGGCGGCGGAGGGAATCCGTTTGGCGGAGGTTTCGGCGGTGGCGGTTTTCACCAAGAGCCAAACCTTGATATAGAAACAAAAGTGACTATTCCGTTTAATGTTTCTATCCTTGGTGGGAGCCACTCTGTAAGTGTACAGGGTGACCGATTTGACATTAAGATTCCGGCCGGGGTAAAAAGCGGTGAGAAGATGCGTGTCCGTGGAAAAGGGCATGCTCAAGGAGGACGTCAGGGGGATCTGTTTTTAAAGATCACTGTAGCACCGTCACCTGAGTACGAAAGAGAGGGTGATGATCTGATCAAAACGTTTGATGTGCCTCTACGTGCTGCACTTTTTGGTGATAAAGTGGCGATCCAGACTTTAGAGAAAGAGATCAAGCTCAAAGTACCGCAAAATACGAAAAACGGACAAAGTTTTCGTGTAAAAGATATGGGTGCTATGAATAGAAAAACTTCGCAGCGTGGCGATCTTTACCTCAAAGCAAACATTGTTTTACCAAAGGTTGAGGAACTCGATGACGACCTTGTGAAAATAATGCAAGAGAAACTACCTCAGTAGTTAAGAAAGGGGAAATTATGCACCATTATGATGAACCGGTTTATTTGATCAGTATTGTGGCGAAGATGTTAGATATCCACCCGCAAACGCTTAGACAGTATGAGCGGGAAAATCTTATATGCCCGTCTCGTTCAGACGGACGTATAAGACTTTACTCCCAAAGAGATGTCGATAAGATCAAGATGATCCTTCGACTGACACGTGAGCTTGGTGTAAATATTGCAGGTGTTGATATCATATTGCGTTTAAAAGAGAGTGTTGATGAAATGGAAAAAGAGATAGCAGAATTGCGTTACGAAGTACAACGTGCCAACAATGCACGCTCAGTCTCTCCAGATAAAGCTCTTGTTGCAAAAAGAAGTACTTACGATATGATTATTTTTGAAGAGTAGATAAAGTTTTCTACTCTTTAAGTCTTTCGATCCTTGCTCCTGCATCTTGGAGCTTTTTCTCCAAGGAATCGTACCCGCGATCCAGATGATAGATACGGTGGATATCTGTTTCCCCTTTTGCTATCAGAGCTGCTAAAACAAGTGCAGACGATGCCCGAAGATCGGTAGCCATCACATCGGTGCCGCTAAGAGCAGTTTTCCCCTCAACTGTTGCCGTATGTCCGTTGAGTGAGATCTCAGCACCCATACGCTGCAGTTCACTTACGTGCATAAATCTATTTTCAAAAAGTCTCTCTTCGATCACAGATGTTCCGTTTGCCTGAGTTGCAAGTGCCATAAATTGTGCCTGCATATCTGTCGGAAATGCTGGATACTCCTGTGTTACGATACGCACAGGTTTGATCTCCTTGGCAGGGTGGATCGTGATCGTATCTTTCGTTATAGTAAAACTAAAGCCCATATCTTCAAGCTTTGCGATCACGGCGTCAAGGTGATGCGGCTCAACATCTGTCAAAGTGAGTTCAGAGTTCGTGATAGCACCCGCACAGAGATAGGTCCCCGCTTCGATCCTGTCTGGAATGATAGAAAAGTCTTGTATCTTTATCAGCTCCCCCGCAGTACCTTCAATCTTCAGTATAGAAGTACCTAAGCCTTCTATCTTGACACCACTGTTTTTGAGCACTTCACACAGTTGTACTACTTCAGGTTCTCGCGCGGCATTGATGATCGTTGTCTCTCCGTGAGCAAGAGCTGCAGCCATTACGATGTTTGCAGTCCCTGTAACGGTGATCTTATCAAAGATAATTTCACACCCTTTAAGACCATTGGGTGCTTTTGCTTCTACATATCCCGCTTTTATATCGATCTCTGCACCCATCTGCTCTAAAGCCTTTAGATGGAGGTCGATTGGGCGTTGACCGATCGCACATCCTCCCGGAAGTGAAACCTCACAGTGACCGAAACGTGTTAAAAGAGGACCAAGTACGAGGATAGACGCACGCATAGTTTTAACAATGTCGTAAGTTGCTTTTGTTTCGTGTATCTTTCTGGTGTCAACAGCTACGTGGTGATCGGTAAACTCACAACTAGCTCCGAGGTTACTCAGAAGTTTTAGCAGTGTTTTTATATCAACAACATCGGGAAGATTTGTGATCTTTAATTCGTTTTTTGCCAAAATCGTCATGGCAATAAGTGGAAGAGAGGCGTTTTTCGCGCCGGCTATTTTTATGCTACCGTTTAGGGAGTCTACCCCTGTTATCTTTAAATAATCCATTTTGCTCTTTATATAGTGGTCAATTATTAGTGTGCTAATTATAGCTAAAAACGATTAATTAGTTCATTTGTATTGTATAATTTTAAGTACCCACTTTACAGAAGGGAAAATATATGAGTTCAGCACTAGACAGATTAAAAAATTTATCAAATAAAATATCTATATCAAACTATGAATTAGCGCGTAAAGAAAACCTTGCAAAACTTGAAGAGTTGTATAAAGAGCTCGGGATCGATAAAAAAGTTGAAAAATTTTCGGATCTTTTTGATTTTAAAGCGATTAACCTTTCAGGGGCTTCACTGCAGAGTGAAAACCTGGGAGAGATCAAAGAGGGCAGATATTTACAGGTACTTGCAATCTCTTACGATAAAACAGCATCGGTTAAGAGCAAAAACACATCATTGGCTTATTTCGGACGTGTAGAGAGTGTAGCACCGGAGTTTAAAGACAAGGTGGTGGAGTTTATAATCCGTTACCGGTTCGAGAAGAGTTTTATCACTCTGGAGCATTACCATACTATGCTGGGGACATTTTCGTAAGGTATGAAAAGATTTTATTTCACTCTTTGGTTTTTTTGGGCTGTGCGCGTAATACTTTGCAGCGTCGGTGCCGCTTTGGTGCTTGCTGCGTTTATTACCCTGTTTTTTTATATCAAACAGGGTGCGGCAACTCTTGAAAGTGAAGTGCTGCAGGCACTTTTTAAGCTCTTTAGTTTTTGGTTTTTGATCTCCTTAAACCTTACGGTACTGTTTGCTTTATTTCGCAGTGTGAAGTATATCTTTAACAGATGTTATGGCGGATATAGTTTTAAGTTGCTCTCCTGTCTGAAAGAGAAAACTTATATAGAGGTGATCGGTTATGGTGACCTTGTAAAGTTTTGGCGAAAGTGGTTTATGCTGCTTATCTGGCTTAGTGCTGCATTTTTAGTATTTGATTTTGTCCTTTTTGATTTTTATAATATCTATGTGTTGTATGGAGTTATCCTGCTTTCCGGTTTTTTCTCCTTTATCTTTATAGGTGCGAGGTGTAAACAGGTGAGGATAGTGAAGTGTTAGCATTTTTAGATATCAAAACTACGGGAAGTGAGGTCGATGACAAGATCTGTGCCCTCTCTATACTGCAGGGTGAAACGCTTGAGAGTGAACTTGTCAATGACGGGAAGAAGATAGCAGCTGAAGCCTCTGCATCACACCATATAAGCAATGCTGACATCAAAGATAAAAAAAGTTTTCTTGACTCGCAGGGGTGTAAGGTTTTAGAGGATCTGAGTGCCGATGATCTTTTAGTAGTGCATGATTATGATTTTGTTTACAGGATACTTCAAAGTTACGGTTTAACAATCTATGCAAAAATTATAGATACAAAAAGGGTGGTCAAACACATTGTCGATGATATAGAACGCTTTGATCTGCAGTATTTACGTTATGAATTGCAGCTTTTTAATAACAAAGAGCTTCTCTATAAGCCGTTAGAAGATGTAGTTGTGATAAAATCGCTTTTTAAATATTTGCTCCAAAGTGTGACTGAGGAGGATATGTGTCGTCTCAGCTTTGAAAACGTTTTACTGCAAAAGTTTAGTTTTGGAAAGTACAGCGGACGATACATTGAGGAGATAGTCAATATCGATGCACAATATTTGCATTGGATGCTCTCTTTGGATAACTTGGATGCAGATCTGCAATATACAATAGAGTACTATTTACAAGGATGATTTTATGAGAGTAGCTGTTGAGTGTTCATCTCCGTTGTTGCAAAAGTCGTTAGAGAAGTTTTTGGGCGCTTATCTCGACTCTAGCAAAAAAAGTGATATCGTTATCAGAGATACAAAGTGTCTCAACGATCCAAAATGTTTCTATATAGCCAGTGACAAAGATGCGGATCTCAGCAAACCGTTTTCAAAGTCGCAGTTGATCTTGGCTTTGGAGAAACGCCTCGAGAATCTCCATCCCAAACAACAACTAAAAGAGTCTAAAACAGAAGATGAGTCTGTAGAGGATAGTCTCGATTTTGAGATACTTGAGAAGCGTATAGAGGTTTTAACAAATGAATATAAAGAGAATGTACTCAGAGCGGTAAAAGCATTTTATGAAAAATAGTAAACTTACAAAAAAGATAATAGCAGGCAAATTTAAAGGGAAAATTTTAGATCTGCCTTCAAAAACGACTACAAGAAGTTCAAAAGCGATCGTGCTGGAATCATTTTTCAACACCTTGCAGTTTGATGTGATTGACAGCAATTTTGTTGAGGTGTTTAGCGGCAGCGGTTCGATCGGACTCGAAGCCCTCAGCCGCGGAGCAAAGAAGATCTACTTTATGGAAAAAGACAGAGATGCTCTCAAAGTGCTTAAAAATAACATCTCTAAAACAGATCCAAGTAAATGTGAAGTGTTTGGCGGAGACAGTTTTGAAAATATCAATGCCGTAGTCGCTTCACTCAAACGTATAAGTGAAGATGCTTACATCTACATCGATCCCCCGTTTAGTTACCGTGAGGGGATGGAAGATATCTATGATAAGACTGTGAAGCTTATTGAAAATCTTCCGCAAGAGGTGGTCAAAATGATCATTATCGAGCATATGAGTACGCTAAAAATTCCTGAACAGATTGGAATCTATAAAACTAAAAAGACTAAAAAGTTTGGAAAAACAAGCTTAACTTACCTAGTTGAAAATTTTTAATAATTAAAAAAAACATTAGAGCTTAAATATTTTAAGCTTTTTAATAACAATAAAGTCATAAAAATTACTTTTTTTATAACTTTATTGCTTAATTTTATTTAAGACTGTATAATTACTCCATGAATATTGTGCAATTAAAAAAGAGTATTGGACTCAATGTTTTTACAACTGAGATGCTAAAGCCTATTTTAGAGCAAGAGTATGCCCAGCCTACGAAAAAAATTAATAGCATGGTTGCAAGGGGAGAGTTAATTCGTCTAAAAAGAGGTGTTTATGCTCTTGGTGAAGATTACAGAAATCATCCTCTTAATATGATCTGCGTAGCTAACATACTACATAAGCCTTCTTATGTCTCCTATGAATATGCATTATCTTATCATGGTTTGATACCAGAGAGAGTTTATACAGTTACCTCTGCCACAACATACCGCCCCCAAACATATACTACAGAGCTAGGCACATTTAGTTACAAAAAGATTCCATTGAATGCTTACTCTATAGGAGTTGATTGGAAATTTGATAAACATGATGGAGGCTATATGATTGCAACTGCTGAAAAAGCATTATGTGATCAAGTTTATGCCGATCAAAGAATTGCGAATATAAAAAAAGATGAGATATTGGAATATCTTGAAGAGGATCTGCGTATAGAGTGGGAAGAATTAGAAAAGTTAGATACAACATTGCTGTGGAAAATTTCTATGGCGTACTCATCCTCAAAATTACGCAATATGACAGCAAGCATTAAAAAAAGGCAAAAAAATGGCTGATATACATCCACACATAGCGGCAATGCTGCAAAATTATGATCTTTCAAAAGATGATCCTTATGAAGCACTTAGAGAGATATTGCAAGAGATAGTTTTATATGCACTCAGTGATACGGGTTTTTTTAATCATGCAGTATTTTACGGTGGTACTGCACTTAGAATATTATATGGTCTACCAAGATTTTCTGAAGATCTTGATTTTTCATTGCTAAAACCAGATCCATCATTTGATCTAAGCAAATACGAAAAAGCTGTAGTGGGCACTCTAAAAACTTATGGTTTTGAAGCCCAGATCGAAACAAAGATTAAAGATCAAAGTGCAGTACAATCTGCATTTATCAAAGGCAATACCATTAAACATCTACTAGCTATTAATGCTCCTGAAGATATTGTAAAAAGTTTTAATGCAGGTAAACTATTAAAAATAAAATTTGAAGTAGACACCAAACCACCTCTTAACTTTGAAGAAGAACAAAAGCTACATTTGACTCCTGCACCATTTATGGTAAGAAGTATGAAACCTTCTTCATTATTTGCGGGTAAACTTCACGCTGTTTTATGTCGTGGATGGAAAAACAGACCAAAAGGGCGTGACTGGTACGATATGGTTTGGTATGTACAAAATGGATATGCGCTCAATTTGGTTCATCTTGCAACTCGACTAACACAAAGTTGTAAAGCTTTAGCAGATACAGAAGTAGAATTGCCCACAGATATCGTACTATATACTCCAGAGCTTATCGCCAGCTTTCTTCAAAAAAGAGTTGATGCATTGGATATTAACTTAGCAAAACAAGATGTATACCGCTTTATATATGATGAAAAAGAACTAGATATATGGGGTAAAGAGTTTTTCTTAAGTTTAATCAAAATGATCAAGTTTCAATAAAAAAACGAAAAAGTTTGGGAAAACAAGCTTAACTTACTTGGTTAACAATCTTTAAGAATTAAAAAAAACATTTTATGTTATGATGCTCTAAAATAAAATCAAAGGGCATCATCATGAAAAAGTTTTTAACAACTCTCACTATTTTAGTATTTACATTTTTCCTGCAAGGATGTAATGATGGAGTGCAGATCCAAGGCAGCAGCCATATCTACATCAATGAGGCACAACCATATAAAGTTTTATCTATAACTGATGAAGCAGAAAATGCAGATAGTTATCAGTGGAAAGTAAAATCAAAAAATAAAGACTATATCCTTAGCAATGATCAAACTTCAGCAGTGATCTTTAATGCTCAAAGTATTGGAACATATACACTCGAAGTAAAAGTAAAAAAAGATCATAAAACATTTAAGACCGAACTAGAGATAGAAGTCACTGAACCGGAAGTTATAAATGGCTATACGCTTCCATCTGAACCTAACCCAACTATAAATAACTCTACACTTCTTGGAATAGATATCAATGATAACGGTGTTCGGGATGATGTTGAGCGATATGTGATCAAACGCTACGCAAAAGACCCAGAGTTTCCAAAAACAAAAACGGCACTAGCAATGCAATACGCTTGGGCGGAACAGAAGATCATTGAAAATCCTGTTATTGAAAGTAAGCAATATACTGATGATACCATGTATTGTGAATCGTATTGGTTGAACAAAAATACCAAAGGTATGTCATTTAGCGAGTATTTAAAATATTCTCAGAAACACGAAGTTTTTAATGATAAACAGATACGAGCTAAAATCTATAATACAAGAAAACGAATAGAGCAAAGTTTTGAATTTAATCGAGCTTGTAGTGGGCAAATATTTACGCTCTCAGAATATACCATAAATAATTGTCAAATTAATATAGATGAGTTAGGAGAATAATTATGAAAAAGTTATTCTTTGTTTTATCGTTAATAATTGGTTCTTTGCTTTTTGCTCAAACTGAAAAGATTAATGAGTGTAAAACAGATATTTACTTTGGAAATGGTGTGTGGAATAATGAACAAGAAGCGATAAAAAGTGCTGGAAAACTTCAAGAGCTAATAGATAGAGAAATTATAAAAAACGATCCAAATCTAAAAGCCAAATATGGAGAAGTTAAATATCAATACAATTACGGCATAAGTGATATGATGGATTTGTTAGAAACATTTTATCAGTTAAAAGAGGCTGGACAGATAGAAGAAGAGGATTTTTTTAGTTTTATAGATACATTGATAAAGTCAGCTGAAGATGATATTAAAGATGAAGATGTTAAATCAATGAGACAACAAATTATCAATATGATTTCGAAAGTGGAAGAGGATAATGTTGACAAAATGCTAGTGAAATATTATGAAGAAAGTTTTAAGTATGGACATAGAGTGCTTTTAGTATCACATTCTCAAGGAAATATGTTTGCTAATCGTGTTTATGAAAAAATTGACCCAACTGGGTATAAAAATTATTTTGCAAATTTACAAATAGCGTCTCCAGCAAGTGAAGTTAAGGCAGAAAAAGGGAATTATGTAACAGGTTTTATAGACCCTATTATCAATCCAATTCCAGGAAGTATGTCAAGCAATGCCGATCTAGATTTTCCAGGTGGGCACAAATTTGTTGAAGCATATTTATCTAGCAGTGATACATTGACTAAAATAATCGAGAGAACCAATACGCTACTTACAAGTTTAGATACAACACTCTCTCAATGGCAAACAGATCAAGAGTTAAACAAAGATACTAAAGATTACCGTATAACTGTAAAACATAGATTTGATGCAAGTATTACTGAGATGGACGGAGTGGAAGTTTTCCCATTTGCACCATCACAAAAGCTTTATTATGTAGATGGAAATATAGCTGGGTATGTAAAAGCAAGTTGTGGTGGGACACAAATATTTGACACTTGGACTGATCAGCAAAGTGATGAGATTTATTTAATCAATAATCTGAAAAATGAAACTATAGTGGGACTGTAAATAATTCTGTGTCAATTAGATAAAATATTGAACATAGAAGG
>JBEWQA010000022.1:12884-28937 GCA_047689515.1 Candidatus Sulfurimonas kebritensis | reverse complement strand
GGGATCGAAGATCTGCAGATCGCTAAATCAAAAGCGGTTATTGAAGTATATTCACCCGATGAAGCGTTTACAACCGATCCTCTTTTGATCGATGCTTTAAAAAATAAAACCACAAAAGTGCTCGAAAAGGACAATGGGCATCATACTATCAGGATGATAAAACCGATGCTCGCAGAACAAAGATGTCTGCAGTGTCACTATAATGCAAAAGTGGGTGATGTTTTAGGGGCTATGGACCTTGTACTCTCTTTAGATAAAAATGATGCAGAGATTGCATCAACAAATACAACCCTTCTAGTATCGCTTATCATCCTGACTGTTATATTTACTATTATCGCTTCTACATTTTTTATGCGTGAGATTATCCATCCTCTTAATAGATTAAAAATGAAGATCTCCGATCTTATCAGCGGAGACAAAGATCTCACGAAACGTCTTGAAGCACAAAAAGGTAATGAGTTTGGAGATACAGCCCTTGAAGTGAACAGATTTATCGAGATGATCCAAGGTACCATCAACGAAGTCAAATCGCAAGGGAAACAAAATATCGAGATCGCTTCAGAGATCCAAAACGCTTCACATGTTATTCGTGAAGCGACACAGCAAGAGCAAAGTTTAGTTGATATTACGGCCAAAAAAGGGACTGATATCCAACAGGTGCTCAAAGAGACGATCGAAGCTGCGACAAATACACAAGCTACCGTGGAGGAGGCTGATGCAGAGCTCACAACTGCAAAAGCATCCCTTGCAACACTCGGTAACGAAGTGGGCGTTTTTGTACAGAGCGAAGAGGAACTGCTTCAAGAGCTTTCGGCACTCAAAGATGATACCGCTAAGGTCAAAGATATCTTAAGTGTTATCGGAGATATCGCAGATCAGACAAATCTTCTTGCACTCAATGCCGCGATCGAAGCAGCACGTGCGGGTGAACATGGACGCGGTTTCGCTGTAGTTGCCGATGAAGTGAGAAAACTTGCAGAACGTACACAAAGAAGTTTAACGGAGATCGATATCAATGTCAGCACTATCGTTCAGTCTATTAATGATGCTACCGATAAAATGGCACTCAATGCAAAACAGATCGAATCACTTGCAGAGATCTCAAACGAAGTTGAAGATAAAATCAATATCACTTCAGATGCGATGGCTACCTCAACGCACGTGGCAAATAAATCGAAAGAGGATAGCCTCAAAATCTCGAAAAATATCACGGAAATCTTGGAAAATATTGAGCAGATTGAGAAACTCTCATCACAAAACAACAGCAGCGTTCACCATATAGAAGACGATCTTAAAGAGCTAGTAGATGTCGCTACAAAACTTCAGACTACGATCGATGAGTTTAAAAGCTAATTAACCTCTCGATCTTCTGCCGCTGCCCCGTCTCGTGTAGTTTTTTCTAAAGCAGGACTCACAAATTGAGTACTTTGAATTATGGGGTAAAACTACACCGCAAAGCTTACACGTTTGCGATAACTCCGTTTTTTGCAGCGTTTTCTCTATATAGCTGTTGAGAAACATACGCGACTTCACTGCTTTATCCGCATCAATAAAATAATCACTAAAACGGTAACTGAGCCAGAGATATAAAGATATCTCTTTGACCATATCTTCAGCCAAAAGCAGCTCTTGCGATGTTTGTGCAAAATCACCGTTTAGTTTTGGTCTTTGATACTCCACCGGTTCTTTTTTCTCTAAAGAATGGATATATCTTTCGTAAGCCGTGATAATATACGGAGATTTTAAAGTAAGGGGTGCACAGGCCAAATGGTACTTTGTCGCAATATCAAGATCATAAGTGTCGACGATCTTTGAAGCCTCCAGCATATCATCCAAACTCGCTGCATAAAAGGGACCGTTAAACGTCATATTTTCTATAAAAAAGTTCAGTATCGCCTCTAAAGAGTTCTCTTCTAAGATAGTTCCTACCAGTTTAATATGCTCCAGGTTTGCCATCACTTTAAAAGGGGTTGCGATCTTACGCGCCGCTTTATGAAAATTTTTCCTGACCACACGCAATGTTCCTTTATCGAGAGCTCCGATGTAACCTCTCTCTTCAAGTCCGTAACGCCCTGCACGTCCAGAGATCTGATGGATCTCGGATGGAAAAAGATCGCGCTGAATGATCCCGTCAAATTTATCCGCTTTGGAAAACAGTATCGTCTTAATCGGCAGATTCATCCCCATAGCGATCGCATCGGTTGCAACAAGCACCTGCGTCTCCCCTTCACGAAATCTTCGCGCCTCTTCACGCCTCACTTCAGGGGACAAATTTCCATACACTACACTGACGCTAAAAGTTTTTGAGAGTCTCTGCTTGAGTTTAAGGACATCTTTTCTGCTAAATGCGATCACTGCGGTAGCGGGTTTTATATCTTCAAGTGATATAGGCTTGTCTAAGAGTTCAAGTGGATTTTTTCTCTCAAACTCAATGATCTCAAGCTCCTCACCAAGATACTCTGCTAGTGCGATAATCGCCTCTTTTGCATTTGGCGAACCGGTCATAACGATCTCTTTTGCAGGTGCGCCTATAATTGCATTTGCCCAGGCCCAGCCGCGATCTCGGTCATCGATCATCTGCACCTCGTCGATCACACACATATCAACATCCACGTCAAAGTTGAGCATCTCGATCGTTGAGCTGATGTGGGTTGCTTCATCGTTGATAAGCTGTTCCTCTCCCGTGATCAAAGAGCAGTCCACACCCAAGGAGTTCAGATTTTCATACCCCTCTAAAGCCAAAAGTCTCAGCGGAGCCAGATAATACCCCGTATCGGCATCTTTGAGTCTCTGCATAGCTGTATAGGTTTTTCCGCTGTTGGTAGGGCCTATATGGAGCGTGAGTTTTCTTTTCATATCTCTGGCGATAGGAAAAAGGTTTTTAAAGTCGCGTATAGTTCTGGCAAGCAGCTCTTGGCGTTGCTTTTTAAGAACCTCCTCTTTGATCGAATAAGCAAAACGGCGGATAGTTTTTCTGTAGACCTTCGGTATGATATCGAGTTCTTTACCCAGAAGATCGAGCATCAGATCATAGATCTTCTCGTACAGCTCCTCATTTTCAAAGTTTAAAAGGTGTGCATAACTCCTGCACTCTTTTACAAGCAACTCCAGCTCCTCTAAAAAGAGTTTCTCACTCTCTGCTTTAAGAGTCTCAATCTGCGAATCAAAACTGAACTTTTTGCCGTTCCAAATGTTTTCCAACAATGCATCAAGCTCTACATGCAGCTCTAAATTATAAGCAAATACTCTCGAGGAGTACGGCAGTTTCAGCTCCTCTACAAGATCGACTAAGATCTCCTCGTCATGCACAGCTACCGAATCTGCACCACTCTTCTTTTTCACTATCTGCTTCAGTACCTTTAGGGTGATCATCGGATAGCTAAAAGAGGTTTTCGGCGGTGAAGAGCGCAGAGAGTTTACGATCTCTTCACGACTGAGATAGGGATGGGGATCTTTGATCGAAGCAAGAAACTTATCGATCTGCTCCTGCTTATTTTTCGTGATAACAAGTTTATCCTCTCCAACCTTGGTAACAATCTCCTCAAAAGGGGTCTCCTCTATATAGGCATAAGAGTAAGGTTTTGTATTGAGTGTTAAAATCTTATGAAACTGCTGATCATAGATTTCGTACTTGAGTGAAGCATTAAACTCGAAACTGTCATCTATATCAAAAAAACCTTCAAGTTCCTTCTCCAAGTCCCCTTTTTTCATCTCAAAACGGATATGTCTGAGCTTTGACTCCATCTTTGTGATCGTGATCTTTTTACTTCTCACGGTTGCAAAAGCTTCCCGCAGTTTTACCGCTTCAGCAGGTGTCACATCGAGTTCGCCCAGCAGGGATTCGATCTTCGCTTCACGATCAAAGTGGTGATGCTCTTGAAACTTATCCCTTTTGTAGATCTTCGCTTCATTTTCAAAAAAATAGAGAATATCTCTTCTAATATCATTATCGGCTTCCGACCAGATCATACGGAGTGTTTTAAGCATCAGTTCACGCTTTGGTTCTATATCGTAGATCCCAAGCGCTCCAAAGAGCTCACTTAAGGTTTTTGACTCAACTCTCTCGATCCCCACATCAAAAGGATCATCGTCAAAATATTTTTTAATTCTCTGGTTTATTTTGCTGCTTTTTTTCTTTTTTCTTGCCATTGGCCCTGTCTAATTTTTAATTTCGTTTTAAATATGTACTATCTACATACTATTATACTTAAAAATTAAGTAATATCCTTTTATAATGTCCTTATGGAAATAAAAGATGAATGGACTCAAGAGGAGTTCCTAAAAAATAAAAGAGCTTTAGAAAAAGAGGGGATCGACGTGGTTTTAGTTGATACGATCCTCTGCCCGATCGATAAAGCAGACACAGTTACCTATAATCCGTATGAACTAAAAAAATATCCAAAAGGGAGTGTGTTTGTGTTTTACTGCGATACGGGAAAAGCGACAAAAGATCGTCTTGAAGAGTATAAAGAAAAACTTCCCGACTACCACTGTGTCTCTCTCAAAGGGGGACGCGGCTACTGGCGCGTAAATATGCAGCTTCTGGATCAAATGGATGAAGATGATAAATAAAAAAATTAACGAATTTGTAAAATGTATCGATGAGGAGCGTTTTTACGATGCCCACGAAGTACTCGAAGCATTATGGTTCCCGAGACGTTTTGAAAAATGTTACGAAATCGAACTGCTCAAAGGTTTTATCAATGCCGCTGTAAGCTTTGAGCTGATAAAACGGGGCAGAATCCCTCAGAGTAAGCGTGTATGGGCGAACTACCTCAAATACAGACAGAACCTTTATAGGATCAATTCCAGGTATAAAAATTCTTACTTTAAGTTGGCACGTTATCTCGAACAAAAGCAGTTGTCACTATTTCGACACCATCTTACTGTATAGTTCACGCGTAAATCTCAAAAGGGAGTAATTATTATGGATATAGATAAGTATACTGAACTCGCAGTAGTATATTTGAGTGAGTATGGGATGAAAATTCTTGCCGCTTTAGCGATCTTTTTGATCGGAAAGTGGGTAACTAAGAAGTTGTCACTTCTAAGTAAATCAATGATGCTTCAGGCTAAAGTTGATCAGACACTTTCAGAGTTTACCGAAAGTGTCATCTACTTTTCACTTTTGACTATAGTGATCCTCTCCTCTTTAAGTGCACTGGGTGTGAACACCACCTCATTTATCGCTGTTTTCGGTGCAGCATCTTTAGCTGTAGGTTTGGCACTCCAAGGTTCTTTGGCAAATGTCGGTGCAGCAGTACTTATCATCATCTTTAAACCTTTTAAGATCGGTGACTTTATCGAAGCAGGCGGAGCGACAGGTACTGTTGAGGATATAACGATGTTCTCAACTATTATCTCTCCGGTAGATAACAGAACTATCATCGTACCAAACTCCTCAATCATCAGCGGAAATATCGTAAACTTCTCCAAAAAAGAGAAACGCCGTGTTGATCTCACTTTTGGCATTGGTTACGACGATGACCTGCGCCTCGCAAAACAGGCTTTGATCGATATTTTAAATGCGGATGAAAGGATCTTACAAGAGCCCGAGCCTTTTGTTGCCGTGAGTGAACTGGGTGACAGCAGTGTCAATTTTGTAACTCGTGCATGGGTCAATGCAGCTGATTATTGGGATGTTCATTTTGACACTTTAGAAAAAGTGAAACTCACATTTGATGAAAAAGGTATCTCGATCCCTTACCCCCAACTCGATCTTCATATGCAAAAAGATGAAAATTAAAAAAGGATACAAATGAAAAAAATAATTTTTAGTCTAGCAGTGTGTAGCGCTCTGGTAATGGCAGCAGATGTCACAACGGAAAAACCGTTAAAAGCACACAGTGAGCTTGGTTATGTAGAGACAAACGGAAATACCGATACAAAAGCTTTCAGCCTTGAGCTCGATCTCACAAAAGAGTGGAACAAGAGTGAATTCTCTTTCGATTTTGACGGACAGTATGCAACCGAACAGAGTGTAGAGACAAAAAATAAATATGTCGCTGAACTCGAATACGGTTATAAACTTAGTGAAAGACTCTCTGCCTATTATCTTCTAGGTTACAAATCGGATAAGTTCTCCGGTTTTGCTTATCAACTTTATACAGGTCCGGGTCTGAAATACAAAGTTTTAACACAAGAGCCTCACAAACTGCGTGTGGAAGCGGGACTTTTATATGCACTTGACCAATACGAGGATGTATGGGTTGATGCTTTGGGGAACCAACTAAGCTACCCTTATGACGGTGTGGTAAAAGATCACATTATCACTGCCGCATATAAAGATGACTATGCCTCTTACAGACTCAAGGGGGTATATGACTGGAAAATTCTTGAAACTTTGAAGTTTCAACAAGAGCTTACCCTTAGAGGTTCATTAGAGAAATCAGATAAATACTTTGTCTACTCCAAAACGGCTATATATAACAAGATCAATAGCATTTTTTCAGCCGGTATCAGCTATAAAATCGACTATGTAAACATCCCTGCAGACGGGAAGAAAAGGACAGATACTACCCTTGCTGTTAATCTTATCCTAGACTACTAAAGAGTATCAAGCCTCGTGCTTGTGCTTATAAAGCATCAGCATCACAAAACCTGCCAAAGCAAAGAGGCTTGAACTCAAAAAGAGCATCTTAGGAATATACTCATAGATATATCCAGAGATCACGGCACCTGTAAGTCCTCCTAAACCGTATGTAAGCCCCATAAAAAACTGCTGTGCCAATTTTTTATCGTGGTAGATCTGGTAAAGATAAGAGATCGTCGCTGAGTGAAACAGAGCAAAAGAGAGGGCATGTAAAGCCTGCGAAAAAAATAAAACACCCAAACTTGTCGGATATGCGAACACTAAAAACCATCGCACTACCGTTGCGAAAACGCTAAAACGGATCAAGTTTAAAAGATGATAATTCTTTAACAACTTTCCTTGCGTAAAAAGCATCCCTACCTCTACAAACACTCCAAAACTCCAAAGATATACCGTCATATCAAGACCGATGCCGTGATCGGTCTCATAGATTGTAAAAAAGTTGTAAAAGGAACCAAAACTGATCTGCATCAGAACAAGCCCGCTCCAGAGGTAAAGATCTTGTACGATCGAGAAATCCCTAAGTTCTTTACTCTTCTGTTGCTGTTTCTGAACTTTTGCCTCCTGTTTACTTACTATATAAGCAAGCAAAGAGGTAAAAACAGTAAGTGCAAGTAAAAAAACAAGTGCTACAGACGGAGTCGTCAAAACCTCAACAAGCACTAAAGCAACTACGATAAAACCTATAGAGCCGAATAGTCTCACTTTGCCGTAACGCTCTTTTCCGATACTCTCTAATGAGATCACCTCTATATAGGGAAGAATCAGACTCAGTCCTACCCCCAACAGAATATTTGAGAACAATAGAGCGTAAAAATGCTCTACCGAGAGATAAAACGCTAAAGCCGCCAAAACCAAGATAACCAATGAACGCTCAAAAGTCTTCGTATCAAGATTTAGCCCCTTGATAAACAAAAAAGGCAAGATAAAACGCACCAAAGGAGCCGCTCCGAGCAGGATGCCGATCTCGCTTGCACTGTACCCGTATCCCGATAAAACCTTTGGGATAAAGATCACATATACGCCGATAATTGAAAAATAAAAATAATAAAATAGAGATAACCATACTGCCATGACCGAAGTATATCAAATATAATGGGGAATATTTACAAAGTATTTACTTATAATAAATATAATTTTTTATCTCAAATATGTTTTCCCCCTTTCATATGCGAGAAAAAATATACTCCTATAAACTATTTAAACCGGTCGAGTTTTCCCCTTTTTACTTCTTGGCCGGTTTTTCTTTTTTTTATGCTAAACTTCCTTTATGAAAATCGTCCTAACAACCCTAAACTCCAGATATACACACACATCTCTAGCACTTAGATACCTCTATGCAAATATGCAGGAGTTACAAAAAGAGACAAAGATCATGGAGTTTTCCATCAACGATGCGATACAAAGCGTAGCTGAGAAGATCCTCGATCAAAAACCCGATGTTTTAGGTCTTGGAGTCTATATATGGAATGCGACGCAAATACAAGAGCTGCTCCATATCATCAAAAAAGTCTCCCCTGAAACAAAAGTGGTGCTCGGCGGACCTGAAGTGAGTTATGAACCTTTTCGGGTTGATTTTAGCGATGCAGACTTTATCATCAAAGGGGAAGGTGATATCGCTTTTTACGAACTGTGTAAAGATATACAAAGTAACAAAGCAGATGCAAGAGTACTTCCCCTGAGTGCTCCGAAACTCAAAGAGCTTGAACTCCCTTACAAGTACTATACTGATGAAGATATTCAAAACCGCTATATCTATGTCGAGATCTCACGGGGTTGTCCTTTTGAGTGTGAATTCTGCCTCTCATCGATGGATGAGAAAGTAAGGGCATTTGATCTAAAAAAGGTTCTCGAAGAGTTTGAAAAGCTTTGGCAAAGGGGTGCACGGGCATTTAAATTTGTCGATCGAACATTCAATCTGAATATGAAAGCAGCAAATATGGTGCTCGATTTCTTCTTAAACAAAGAGCCGCCCTATTTTGCCCATTTCGAGGTTATTCCCGATCATTTTCCCGCATCGTTAAGAGAGAAGATCAAAGCATTTCCGCACCAGGCTCTGCAACTCGAGATCGGAATCCAAACGCTCAATACCGAGATCGCTAACAACATCTCAAGACAACTCAAACTTGACAAGATAAAAGAGAATATCGCCTTTTTAGAAAATGAAACCGATGCACATATCCACCTCGATCTTATCGTCGGTTTACCGGGGGAATCTTTGCAAAGTTTTGGCGAGAACCTCGATAAACTTGTAGCTATGAGCTCTTGTGAAATTCAGATAGGAATCCTCAAAAAACTCTCGGGTACCTACATCAATCGGCACGATGAAACTTTTGCGATGATTTATAGCGACATCCCTCCCTACGACATTCTTAAAAACGACCAGCTCTCCTTTAAAGAGCTGCAGAAGATGAAACGTTTTGCCCGTTTTTGGGATATTTTTTATAATAGCGGCAACTTCAAAGACTCGATCAGACTCCTTTGGCAGGGAGAGTCCGTGTTTAGTAATTTTTACGCTTTTAGTCTTTGGATCTATCAACAAACCGATGCGACATACAAGATCTCACTGCAGCGGCAAGGGGAACTGCTCTTTCACTACCTGAGTGAGATAAAGCAGTTGGACAAAACAGAAACTGCCCACACAATGCTCAGAGATATTATGAAACTCAAAGGCAGAGCGGTCCCTCACTACCTAAAACCTTTTAGTGAAAACTTCTCGATCGAAGCAAAACTCGGAACTTCAGGATTTAATAAAAGACAGCAATAATTTTAGTATAATCTCTCTATGAGAAAAATGAGAGTGCTTCTATTGCTATTGGTGCTATTGTTCCCTCTAACGACGACGGCACAACTAATCACCGAAGATCTCATTACAAGGGCTGAAAAAAAATACGGCCCTTTTGCAAAAAACAGATTTCTCTCGATCAAAAAAAAGCTTCTCGAACCCCTTAAAAATAAAGACGACATCACAAAACTCAATTTTGTCAATACATGGGTCAATTTTATCAAATTCAAAAGTGATAAAAGACTCTACGGTGTCAGTGATTACTGGGCAACTCTCTATGAATTTGTCGGGAAAAACGGCGGAGATTGTGAAGATTATACGATCGCTAAATACTATATCTTAAAAGAGCTCGGTATCGATCCAAAAAAGATGAAATTTGTATACGTTATCTATAAAAACAGAGCGGGAAAAAAGATCTCCCACATGGTTCTTGCCTATCTCAAAGTACCAAAACCGAAGACGAAAAACGACATTCTTATCCTGGATAACAATAATCGGCTTGTTTTACCCGCTTCAAAACGCCCCGACCTTGTCAAAATAATTAAAATGATAAACGGGGATACAGGTCCAAAATCAAAAAAATGGAAACAACTTGAACTCCATATGAAAAGGAAACAACTATGACACTCTTTAAACAAATCGCCCTTGCAGTCTCCATTATTATTATAACTATACTTGCATCTGTACTTATTATAAACTACCAAAGCGCTAAATCACAAATGATCGAGAGTATGTATCAAACAACTGTCAACAATATCTCTACTCTATCTCAAAAGCTTGCAGAAGCAAATAATGAGGAGGCTGTAGTCGGTTCGGTAGTTGATGCCGAATTTAGCAGCGGGTATTACCAAAACATCTCGTATAAATCGTATGCTCCGGAGTTTACCTATACACAGGAGTACAAAGAGAGTGTCCAAGGTGTACCTGAGTGGTTTATCAGTTTTACAAGCTTAGAACTTCAAAACGTTACAACTGAGGTAACAACGGGATGGAATATTTTAGGAGAACTGAAAGTGGTTGGCGACAGCGGAGTAATCTATAGCTCCCTGTATAAAATCTTCATAAAACTTCTGATCCTTTTTATCGTATTTGTTTTTATCTCTTTAGTAGTTATCTACACTATGCTTCTATATATTCTCAAACCGCTCAAAAAAATACAAAATCAAGCTGAAGCGGTGATCAACAATGAGTTTATTATCGACAATACCACACCGTTTACTTCCGAGTTTAGAGAGGTAAACAGTGCTATGAACTCTATGGTGGAAAAAGTTGAGACAATCTTCCAGGAAGCCAATGAAGTCAGCAAATGCAACCATGAACTTCTCTATCAGGATCAGGGAACAAAACTCGCTAACAAACGTTATTTGCTGCTTAAACTTACCGAAACTATACAGATAGAGTCCAAAGCGAACGGCGGAACTGTTTTAATGGCAGGGATAAATCATGCAGAAGTTCTTAACAAGCGTTTTGATTGCGAAACTGCAGATGCATTCTTTTTCGCTTTAGGACAGATGTTTAAACATGCAAGTGCCCAATACGACGATAATATCGTTGCAAGATATAACGGTACGGAGTTTTGTCTTGTCCTCCCAGGAGCTACACTCGATAATGGGGATGCAACTGCACAAGCTATAAATAAAAAGTTTTTAAAACTTATACAAGAGTACGATCTTACCCTCAAAGATATCAATATCAGTATAGGTGTTTATAAATACACACCAGATATAGAAACGAAACAACTCCTTGAGTATGCAGAGTTTAGCCTTCTGCAGGCTAAAGCAGACGAGAAAAGCAATATCTACCTTACCCAAGAGGATACAAAAGAGACAAAAACAAAAGACCAATGGCGTAGTATCCTGGAAGATGCCCTCAAACACGATAAATTTACACTCAAATTTTGGAGCTGTAAAGATACCAAAACAACCGAAAATGTACATAAGGTGATGACTTTTATGATCGAAGACGGTTCAAACCGCTACCCTTACGGTGACTTTATTGCAGCAGCTATCGATCTTGAACTCTCATCAAAAATTTATACCCATATACTTGAGAAGATCTTTATAGCAGAACTTGAAAAGACCCCGAGCAGCACTTATGCAATCAGACTTTCAAACGACTTCTTGAAAGAGCCCTCAACATTTATATACCTGGAAGAGCTTTTTCAAAAGTATGCCAACAACCCAACAAACAGCTATATTTTTGAGTTCTCAAACTCTTTTTGTGTTAACAATGCAGTACTTGCCAAAGGGTTCTCAAATCTTTTTAGAAAATACGGTTTTAAACTCGGGATCAATGCTTTTACAAACGAATCAAGTGATCTTAACTATCTCAAAGAGCTCTCGCCTAAAGTGCTCAAAGCAGATGTATCGTTTCTTCTTGACCTTTCTGCAGAGTCTATAAGTTCCCTAAAGCTGATCACTCACTCGCTCAATATCCAAATCGTAGCGACTATGGTACAAAACCCGGAGCAGCTTAAAACACTTCAAAAGCTGGGTATCGACACAGTTCAAGGACCTTTAACCGATAAGCTCTAAGCAGCTCTTGAATTGAGCCTTTTTGTAAGGGAATCGTTAAGCTCTTTTGCGTATTCTGGATTTGCTTTTCTTAGTGCGCTGTCAAACCGTATTATAAGCTCTTTTTTCGTATTAGGGTGCTTGCATAAACGAAGGATGATTTCTGAATATCTGTAAAAATCATCACTTACCCGTACACCGTGCTTAGGATCTATTTTATCGTGATACTTGACGATCACGTCCAGGGCCCATTTTAACTCTTCGGTTGTGGAATCTTGATGTTTAATGACCGCCACAAGCTCTGCAAAAGTATAGTCACTATCTTTTTTCACTACCTCTTTTTGTTCGGTTTTTTTCTGTTTTTTATGCGGTTTGTAAAGCAATAAAGCGATCAAAACCCCTAACAATAAGACTAATCCGACCAACGATTTTATAATAAAAAGCAAATCCATAAAAAACCTTAACCCTGTATAAACTTACTCATATTATAATGGGTAGTAGATTAAGGAGATATTATGGCAAGGGTTGTTGTCCTAAGTGGTGCAGGTATTAGTGCTGAGAGTGGGCTCTCCACTTTTAGAGAGAGTGACGGACTTTGGGCAAACTACTCGGTTGATGACGTCTGTACGGCTGGCTGCCTTATCAGCAACAGAGATGAGACGATCGAGTTTTACGATAAAAGGCGTACCGAACTTGCCGACAAGGAACCTAATCATGCCCATAAAACCCTCGCTGAACTTAAAAACAGGTACAAAGATGATATAGCGATAATTACCCAAAATGTTGATGATCTGTTTGAAAAAGCGGGAATTGCACACGAGGATGTGATCCATCTGCACGGCTACCTGACACAAGTTGAATGTGAACAGTGCCGAGAGATTTTTGATATAGGTTACAACAAACTAAATGAAGTCAACAACGGAAGATGCCAAAATTGCGGCAGTGAGTTCGTACGTCCCAATATCGTGATGTTTGGAGAAGCCGCACCACAATACGGAAGGCTCGATCGAGAGATTCAGGACTGCTCTTTATTAGTGGTTATCGGGACAAGCGGCATGGTCGTAGGGGTCAATACCATCGCTCATTTCGTCGATCGCTCGATACTCAATAACCTTGAACCAAGCGAGGCGATCAACGATGCCTACTTTGACAAAGTGCTCTACGACAAAGTTACCAACACAATCGATGAGATAGCATATGAGATCGAAGCTGTACTTAGTCAGATGTAGCCACCTCTATAACAAGCTCCGGGTTTGTTAGTATCTTTTGAACTCTGCCTTGCCAGATCTTGTGAAAAAGCTTTTTTTCATCCTCCGATGCACTCCCTGTTAGTACCTTTTGCAACAGCTCTTTTTGTCTCGGATCGCTCTGTATAAGTTCAGGCTTGTAACGCACCTTTACGCTTTTGTCGGTTTTTGCATTTGTTAGTTGTACCGCTGCACCGATCTCTTCGTTAAAGTCCATTAAACCGTGTCTGACAAAATGTCCGCCTAAACCTTTGAAGCCAAAGTGTTGTGTAGCGCCTGTAATCTGTGTAAAAACATTCGCCACCACTCCTGCGGCTCCCTCATTGGGATCAGCGGAAAAAGACACCTGTATCTCTCCCCGAACCGGCAACTCTTTACCGTAGAGTGCTTTGAGACCGTACAAGGCCATCATATAAGCACCCGCTACCGTCGGGCAGCTATGCCCTGCACTCTTTACAACATCCAGATAGCAAAACTCTACATATCCATCTTCCAATGCCCCGAGAAGATCAGCAAGAGGATCTTTGAGTTTTATACTCTCGAGAGTATCATAAAAGGATGGATAGCCGATATCGGTTAGCGCATTGCACATGGACTTACACCGGAGTCGAAAAATCTAGCTGTGACTGTATCCATAGTGTTTATATGGTTTACCAGCCAAGGGACTAAATGCTCGTTAAAGTAGTTTTTTAAAACACTTATATCCCCTTTTGCCTGCCAATGCCGAAACACCTCATCCATAACACTAAGTGCGTTATCATGCTCCCCTTTGTGCATCGGATAAGGGGGAAATTTCTTCTCCTGCATCATCTCCTCTTCAACACGGAAGTGTTCTATAGTGTGTTCAAACCATTTTCCGTATTGCTCATCTATCTTTTTTTTGTTTTCCTCTGTCGGTGAGGCTTCATACGCCAATATCAGCTCATAAAGTTTATTGATGATCTCTACATCCTCTGTATGTGTATTGTTCATAAACTCCATCGCAACCAGAGGCATATTTTTTATATCTATTAACATCATTTTTCACCTTCTTAAAGTTTTATATATTGTAATAAAAAATAGCAGGATAATCATTGATACAGATCAAGTAATCTTGCTATAATAATCCAATGTATACACAAGAACTAAAAAAAATCTATATATTTAACTCCCTTACAGAGGATGAGATCGCAACCATAGAGTCTATGAGCATGATCAAAAAACTCCAAGAGGGTGAAATACTTTTTTATGAGGGTGAAGCGGCAGATGCTTTTTATATCCTCCTGCAGGGACATTTAAAACTTTACAAAACAAATGCCAAAGCAAATGAGATCGTTTTACACAACTTTCAAGAACCCACGATGGTTGCGGAGATGGCAACTATAGAACAGATCCCCTTCCCTGCTACGGCGTCTGCACAAAAAGATAACACACTCGTAGCCGTCATCGATAAAGAGAAGTTTTTAAAGCTAATAGAAAAAACCCCTACACTCTCTTGGCATATTATAAAATCTCTTACACACAAGATAAAAAGTTTGGAAAAGTCGATCAATAGAAACTTGATTTTTGATGCGACAACCAAAGTGTGTTCCCTGATCGATGAGAATAAAGACATCTTTCATACTCACAAAAAAAATGAGATAGCAAACCTGCTGAACATCACACCCGAAACACTCTCAAGGACACTAAGAAAGCTTAGGGATCTTGAAGTCTTAGATGAGAATAACAATCTGTTAAGTCACGCAAAACTAACCAAACTCATCTCTACTTTCTTTGAATAAGGACATTTTATGAAAAAAACTTTAATTTTATTTATAACGTTTCTTTTTGCAGGATGCACAAACCATTATCCACCACTCAAAACAGTTGAAAAAGTTGATCTCGATCGTTACCTTGGAAGATGGTATGAAATAGCCAGATACGAGCACTCTTTTGAGAAAGGGTGTGCAAACGTTAGTGCTACATATTCACTCCGAGATGATAACAAGATAAAAGTAGTAAACCGCTGTACCAAAGATGGAAGAGTAAAAGATGCACACGGAATCGCATACGCAATCGATGATAGCTACTCAAAACTCAAAGTAAGCTTTTTTAGACCCTTTTACGGAAACTACCAGATCCTGCTTTTGGATAAGGGGTATCAGTATGCAGTGATCGGCGAGCCTTCACGAGAATACTTCTGGATACTCTCAAGAACAAAAACCCTGGATCGTCAAGTGATTGACGACATCGTAAAAAAGATGCCCGACCTTGGCTATGATGCAAGCAAACTTATTTGGACACCTCAAAACTAATCAGAAAAATATATAAAGGATTGATATAGATGGCCTGGAAACCGAAAACACCCTATCTGACAACTGACGGCATAGTTGAGCTCTTTGATAACTCCGATACGCTTCTTGGAATCGTTTTGATCCAAAGAAAAAATCCACCTTACGGCCTAGCATTTCCGGGTGGTTTTGTAGATGTTGGGGAGTGTGTAGAGGAAGCAGTTGTAAGAGAGATGAAAGAGGAGATCTCTTTAGATGTAGAGATCAAAAAACTGCTCGGTGTATACTCCGATCCCAACCGTGACCCAAGGTTTCACACTGCCAGTGTCGTCTACATCTGTAAAGCCTACGGTGAACCTAAAGCTGCCGATGATGCAAAAGAGTTAACCGTAATACCGATAGAACAATTAAGATCAAAACAGAGTGAACTTGTTTTTGATCACGGTAAGATACTCGCAGACTATTTAAATGGGTAGAAGAGAAAGTTATAGATTTTATAGATGGTGGACAATGTGGGATTCGAACCCACGATGGCTTGCACCATACTCGCGTTCCAGGCGAGCGCCTTCGACCACTCGGCCAACTGTCCATTTGTAGTGGAAAGCGCATTTTACAGTTATAAAGCCAAAAGATGACTTAAAGGGTATTACATTCTACCCTTACCCAT
>JBEWQA010000022.1:0-12784 GCA_047689515.1 Candidatus Sulfurimonas kebritensis | reverse complement strand
CCCATGCCTTTTTTCATCCCTTTGCCTTGGCTTTGTCCCATCCCTTTACCAGGTCTCGTATTGAAACGTTTTTTTTGCTCTTGAGTCATGTTTTGATAACGATTTTGAAGCTCATTGTGAAGAGCATTTCTCTCCTGTTGTGTTTTTGGAGTCCCTCTAAGATTTAGCAATTCATCTGTACTCATACTTCCATAGTTAGCTCCAAATAAGCTCATAGAACCAAGTAACATCGCTGCTGCAATTACTTTAAAACTTTTCATAACAAATCCTTTAATATTAAAGTCTAATACCATTATAGCACTATGTATAAACAATTTAAACTTAACTTATCTAGATTCTGCTAATATATAGAATATATATCTCCACAAGGACTCATTATGAAAAAGCTATTTAGGTTTGTTGCACTCCCTCTCATTACACTTTTAATTCTTATCCAGTTGTTACCAATAGATAAAGGTCATACAAATCCTCCTATCCTGGCTGAACCTATGTGGGATTCGCAAACTACTAGAAAACTTTTTCAAAGAGCATGCGCCGACTGCCATGCTCATACAACTAATTGGCCGTGGTACAGTAACATTGCGCCTATCTCTTGGATAATTACCGACCATGTTGAAGAGGGTCGTGAACACTTCAATGTTTCCGTATGGGGTATCCAAAAGAAAAATGAAGGTGATGAAGCTGCTGAAGAGGTTGAAGATGGAGAGATGCCTATATTTGGGTATGAGTTCACTCACCCAGAAGCAAGACTTACTGCTGATGAAAAGAAAGCTCTTATTCAAGGGCTCAAAGCAACTTTCGGTTCTAAAAAGAAAGATGACGAGGATCACTAAGGCGTTATCAAACGCCTTACTCAGGGTTTTTTTCAACTATTTTTGATATTATACGGAAAAAAATCACAGGACATCGTTTGTTAAGCTTTTCAACCCTTTTCCAACTCCTAAAAGAATCGTTTCGGGATCTTCTCCCTATCGTTTTGGTAATTCTCTTTTTTCAACTAGCAATCATTCAAAGTGTTCCGGAGAACTGGCTCAGTACTACGATAGGTTTAGCGATCGTCGGTGTCGGTTTGGCAGTATTTTTACTCGGTCTTGAAGTTGGGATATTTCCCGTAGGAGAAGGGCTTGCGAGTCAGTTTGCAAAAAAAGGCTCTCTGTTTTGGATCATCCTTTTCTCATTTATGGTTGGTTTTGGTACTACCGTTGCCGAACCTGCGCTGATCGTCATCGCACAAAAAGCAGCTTCGATCAGTGACGGGAGGATCGATGCTGCAACACTGAGGATGGTAGTTGCATTTTCTGTAGGCTTTGCTATCGTTTTAGGTGTATGGAGGATCATCAAAGGGCATCCGATCCACTACTATATCATCTCTGGCTATATCCTCGTAGTAGCAGCAACAGCTTTTGCACCCCAGGAGATCGTCGGGCTAGCATACGATCTCGGGGGTGTTACCACCTCAACGGTAACCGTGCCACTTGTTGCAGCACTGGGGATCGGCCTAGCTTCAAATATAAAAGGGAGAAACCCTGTCTTAGACGGCTTTGGGCTGATCGCTTTTGCTTCACTTACCCCTATGATCTTTGTCCAGTTTTACGGGATCGTTGTATACCAGTTTGTTGATTCCGCTGCAAATATCCCGGCTATCGCTCCGATCACCGATGCTGCCGCAACGGCTGCGACAGAGTTTAACTTCAATATCTTAGAGATCTTACAAGGGCTGCTGGGTGTTATGCTCGATGTCCTGCCGATCCTCGGTGTTATCCTCTTTTTCCAGTATGCGATACTTAAAAAGCCGATCGAAAATCTCAAAGAGGTTGTTATAGGTTTTGGACTTGTGATCATAGGTCTTGACGCTTTTATCGTCGGTCTTGAGATGGGTCTGTTTTCTGTAGGTGAAACGATGGCACTTGAGCTTACAAAGTACGATAACAATATTATCATCTACTCATTTGGAGCACTTATCGGCTTCTCTACAACTATGGCCGAGCCTTCTCTTACAGCTATTGCCAGAAAAGCAAAAGAGATCAGTGATGGCAAGATCAATGATTATGCCCTTAGGGTTTTTGTAGCTATCGGTGTAGCTATCGGTATCTCTTTGGGAGCTTACAGGATCGTAGTTGGCGGTGAGATTGTCTACTATATTATGGTAGGTTACCTTTTTGTAATCGCTTTGACATTTCTTTCACCGAAATATATCATTCCCGTAGCTTATGACAGCGGCGGGGTAACAACATCTACTGTTACCGTACCGCTTGTTGCAGCACTTGGTCTTGGCCTTGCAACAAACATCGAAGGGCGCGATCCGCTGATCGACGGTTTTGGACTGATCGCTTTTGCATCCCTCTTTCCGATGATCACCGTGATGCTTTACGGTTTTGTAACAGAGCAGATGGGGATCCGCGGCGAGAGGGAACGGGAGCGCCACCATATCAATGAACTTCGTCACGCTTTAGAAGATGCTAACAATATGGGGCTGGCAACAGTACATGTCCAGGGAACAGATAAGCGCCACTCCTACAAAGTACCTTTTTCCGCTGTGCACGTCATTGTCCCGACCGAGAGAACACAAGAGGCCCTTGATGCTGCAAGAGATGCCGGGGCAAGGGGTGTAACGATCATGAATGCTCACGGTATGGGGCTGGATAAGATGGATAACTTCTATAACCGTCTCCAAAGCGAAGAAACAGATGCAAACTTGATGTTTATCACACCGACAAAAAAAGTTGAAGAGATTTTAAGATCTGTAATGGAAAAACTCGACATCACGGGTAACGGTGCAGGAATAGCATTCTCGTACCCAATCTCACACATGAAAGGTGTGAGCCTTAAAATGGATGACATCTAAGAGGTACGAAACTACCTCTTTTTGATCAGGTCGCTATAGTCGTACTTGATCGGATCTATATAGATCTTTTTACCTATACGGACCACTCTTTCATCATCAAGTTTTTTAAACTTTTTGAGTACCTTCTCTCTTTTTTTATCGGACAGTTGCAGTGCTTTTAGATGCTTTTTCAGTGGCACCATCTCACTTTGAGGCTCCTCATCGATCTCAGCTTCAAAAGTATCTGCCGCTTCTATCGCCTCAGGCTCCTCAGCCGGAGCATTCAGCATCAGTTTTGAAGAGAGTGTTTGCAAGATATTTTTGAGCTGTTCATCTTTGTCTTTGTAGATCTGCTCTAGCTTCTCTTTCTCAGCTATAAGCATCTGCTCTTTTTGATCGCGCAGAGTCCTCGTCTCACCCTCAAGGTCCGCCACACGCTGTTGAAGTTTTAGGTTTTGCTCTTCAAGATATTTTGAGTAGCGGTCATTGGTGCTTTTTTTGGCTACTGTTGCTCTTTTTGGTGCTGTTTTTACACTTTCATCAATCACTACGAGTTTTACGCCGTTTTCCACTACACTCTCGATAGAACCGCGTCTTACTCTGTTATGGATAGCCTCTTTTGAAACACCGAAAAACTTTGCAGCATCCTCTACACTCATTTTTTTCATCTCTATTCCTCTATCTCATATTCTCAAATTTGAGCGGAGCATCCCACTCCTGCTCGCGGATCATCTTCATAACTTTTTGCAGGTCATCGATGTTTTTCCCCTTCACACGGATACTGTCACCTTCGATCTGTGCATTTACTTTGAGTTTCATCTTTTTTATTTCAGCGGTGATTTTTTTCGCTTCTTTTGATTCTATATAGTCGACTATCTTATAGGTACATTTTCTTGTTCCGCCGCTTGCATCCTCTACACGAAGCTCCTCCAACACTTTTGAAGAGAGTCCCTGCTTGCCAAGTTTACCGATAACTATATCTTTTAAAGCATCGAGTTTATTGTCTGAAGAGGCTACTAACACTAACGCTTTTTCTTTCTCTTTATAGTTTACTTCATACGGTGTCCCTTTGAAGTCGTATCTGTTTGCAACTTCCCGATCAACAAGATTGATCGCATTTTTAAAAAGTTGTACATCAATTTTTGCCGTTATATCCAACGAGTGCTCTTTGGCCATCACTACCCTCTTTTTTTTAACTTAATTATAACATAAGTCAGTTAGTTAGTTCTAAAAACTGGGACTTCCGTCAAATCCTCCGCCAAAGTTGCCGAAGTTTGGATCGGAGTAACCAAACATACTCGATCGCACTCGTAATTTTTCTATATCGGCTTTAGAGGAGATGTCTTGTGGACAAACAACCGTACAATTATTACAAAGGGTGCAGTCCCAGATCCCGTTTGTCTGGATCGTATCAATCTTCTCTTTAGAGTCAGCCTCACGTTTGTCACTTACATATTTCCAAACACGGGTAAGGGAAAAGGGTCCTAAAAACTCACCGTTAACTGCATAAACAGGGCATGATGAGTAACACGAACCACACATAATGCAGTCACTCTGCACCTCATTTACCATCTGAGCTTCATGGTCAAGTGTCGCTTCACTCTCAAGTTGATTGAGCCACGCTTTTGCTTTTGCATTCATCTCGTAAGATTTGTCCATATCAACAACGAGATCACGAAGGACTGGCATATTGTTCAGCGGTTCGATCGTATCACCGTCTTGTACTTTGTAAGAGCACGCCAGCTCCTCTTTTTCATTGACACGTACCGCACAACTGCCACACACACTACTGCGGCAACCGCTGGAAAAACTAAGTGTATTGTCGATCTCATGTTTGATCTTGTTTAACGCTTCTAAAAGTGTAAAAGACCCCTCTTCAAGCTCATATATCTCGTAAGCATCGCCTCTTTTTACAGTTATCTTCATTACTCAGCCTCCATATAGTGTGCACCGCAGCTTGCATCTCTTTGGAGTGCACTTTGCACCACCACTTCACTCAACTCTACGATGTTTCTAAACTCTAAAAACTCTTGTTTGTTAGTATTGTAGACCTCAGAGTTATCACTCCAGCCCATCTGAGGCAACAGTGACTTTATCATCTTGATCTCATCGAGGGCATATTCAAGCTCCGATCTTTTTCTTACGATTCCCACTTTTTCATAAAGCAGATTTCCGATCTTCTCTTTATACTTGTAAAAATCAACCGTATTGCCAAACTCCTGATCTAAAAAACACTCATTGAGCACAGGTACAGAAAGGCTCCCTAGCTCTTTTGCTCTTGAGGCAGCATTTCGTCCCGCTTCACGACCAAATACTACGATCTCCAAAAGGGAGTTTCCTCCCAGACGGTTACCACCGTGAACATTATGATTGGCACACTCACCGCAGGCAAACAACCCCTCTATGTCTGTTTGGGACTTGTTATCAACGGCGACACCACCCATCGTATAGTGTGCTACAGGTTTGATTGGAATCAGATCGTGCACAGGATCGACATCTTCGTAGAGTTTTGCCAGCTTTCGCTCCTGCGGCAATCCCTCATCTATAAAATCCTCTCCAAGGTGACGAATATCCAAAAAGATATCCTCCCCTTTTTTGATCTCGGCATCAATAGCACGGCTTACCTGATCACGCGGTGCCAACTCATCGGTAAAACGCTCCCCTTTGGAGTTTAGCAGATAGCCACCCTCACCCCGAGCCGATTCACTGATAAGGATCGAAGAGTTTTTCAGCCCTGTCGGGTGAAACTGTACAAATTCCATATGTTTGAGTTTCGCCCCTGCACGAAGAGCCGCTGCAATCCCGTCACCACTCGATGCTTTTGAGTTTGTTGAGTAGTGATCGTAAATGCGTGAATAACCACCCGTTGCCAAAACAACGGACTTGGCAATATATGTTTTTATCTCACCCGAGCGGATATCTAAAACTTTTGCACCACACACTTTGCCCTCTTCATCTTTTAAGAGCTCCAACAAAAAAGTATCGCTGACAAATTTTATGCCTAAAGCGTTACAGCGATCATAAAGGGTATGGAGAATTTTGAGTCCCGTATAATCTTGAGCATAACAAGCCCGAGGAGCAGACGCACCACCTAAACGGCGTTGTGCAACTTTCCCCTCTTGAGTACGGGAAAAACATACACCGATGCTGTCAAGATACTCAATAGCAGCAGGAGCCTCGGAACACATAAAACGGATCGCCTCCTCATCAGCTTCCCCGTGTGCCGATTTGAGTGTGTTTTGGATATGTTCCTCAACACTGTCTTCACCTGCATTGCCAAGTGCTGCATTCATCCCGCCCTGTGCCATACAGGTCTGAGATCTTGTCGGATACTCTTTAGTAAGCACTAAAACATCAGCACCCTCTTCTTTAGCAGCGATTGCTGCCATAAGTCCAGCACCGCCGGCCCCAATAATCAAAACATCGGTTTTCATCCCTCACACCCTTTCAATAGTTAGAATTTTTCAAAGTCTCTATCTTGTACTTATAGAAATTTCTTGTAGAGGCTCAGACCAACGGGAGGATTTGCCCTCGGAAAGAAACTTCTGTAAGTACCTATAATCAACCAAAAAATGTCAAAAAATAATAACGCAACACCCGTAAACTTCCTGCAATTATAACAAACCACACAAACTTTAACCTAACAAGCCCCGCTACCAATGTCAAAGGATCGCCAACGATCGGAAGCCACGATAAGATTAAAGCATAATAACCATACTTATGTCCAAAACTATACGATCTTTTCCCCATCTTCGATCTAAAAAGTTTTGCTTTGGTTTTTTCATAAAGAAAAACTCCAAGATAGAAGTTCACAATAATTGCGAGTATATTGCCTACTGAAGCAGATACTAGAGCATTTGCAAATGGCATACCGTTTGAGATCGCTACCAAAAAAGCGGCTTCTGAAGAGAAAGGGAGGATTGTAGCTGCAAAAAATGCAGCCAAGGCTAACGAGAGTTCAGCCATAGGGGAGTTTACAAACTCTCCTGGATATTTTTAATAACACCTGCAATCAGCTCGTCACGCGCTTCAACCGATGTCCAAGCGATGTGCGGTGTCATATATAGACGTTCTTTATTTTTCACACCCAATAGAGGGGAGTTTTTATCCAAAGGCTCTTTTTCAAATACATCAAGTCCAAAATAGAGCTCTTTTTCATCAACTAATTTTGCAACAGCATCTTCATTGATGATCCCGCCGCGCCCAAGATTTAAAACAATCGCTCCCTCTTTACAGAGTAATAACTTTTTTGCATCCAAAAGATTGCTTGTCTGCTCATTCAAAGGGGCATGGATCGTGATGATGTCGCATGAACTCAGAAGCGTGTCGAGATCGACACTTTTATAGTCGGAGTTGTTATTTTTCCCGCTTGTTGAGTAGTAACAAACATCTGCTCCAAAACAGCTTGCTACTTTCGCAACGCCGCGGCCGATCTCACCAAGACCGATAATACCCCATTTTTTATTTTTTACTTCGAAAAACGGACGGCTTACATCGGTAAATACACCGCTGTAACTGTATGACTTGTTTTTCACACTTTCGTCATAATAGCGTGAAGAACCCATCAAATAAAAAAGCATCGAAAAAGTGTGTTGGATCACAGAATCTGTCGAATATCCTGCTACATTTTTCACTTCAATACCAAGCTCTTTTGCACCGTCTAGATCAACATTGTTCATCCCTGTTGCCGCTACACAGATAAGTTTTAGATCTTTACTCTGTGCCATCGTCTCTTTTGTTATCACTACCTTGTTAGTTACTATAACATTGGTATCAATAACCCTCTGTAAAGTTTGTTCCGGTGAAGTTTTTTCGTAAACAGCAACGTCGCCAAACTGCTCAAATCCACTCAGATCGGTATCGCCAAAGGTGATCGTATCTAAAAGCGCTATCTTCATTAATTATCTTTTACTTTTAGAATTAATTCTCTTGCTTTTTCAAGTGCAGCTTCTACTTTGTCATACACAAGAGCTACTGCTAAACGGCGCCCTTTGTGCGCTTCTGGTTTTCCAAATACTCTCACATAAGAGTTCTCAGAAAAGAGAGAGTCATCTACGTTAATAGCCGGTGCATAACTCTCTCTTTCTGTTTTATAAGCGGCACTTGCACCATCTCCGTAAAATGTAAATCCTAGAGGTAAGCCTAAAATTGCACGAAGATGTAATGCAAACTCACTCTGGCTTTGCGTGATAAGTGTTACCATACCCGTATCGTGTGGACGTGGGCTTACTTCTGAGAAATATACCTCATCCCCTTTCACAAAAAGTTCAACGCCAAATAAACCTTCTCCCCCAAGACCGTCTGTGATCTCTTTTGCGATCTTCTGCGCTTTTTCTTTTGCAACTTCACTCATCTGCATAGGCTGCCAAGAAAATACATAATCCCCGTCTCTTTGTTCATGTCCGATAGGTTCACAAAAGACCGTCTCTTTACCGTTACGAGCCGTAAGCAACGTGATCTCATAATCAAAATCGATAAACGCTTCAACGATCAGTTCACTTGCATCTCCACGTGCCTCTTTTGCAATATCCCAAGATTTTGGGATATCTTCAATTGAGCGAGCAATAGACTGCCCGTGACCGCTTGAACTCATGACAGGTTTAATCACACATGGAAAACCTAACTCACGAGCTGCTCCCATTAACCCCTCTTCGGTTGTAACAAAACGGTATGGACCGGTTTTAAGATCTAAAACCTCAGCGGCAAAAGTTCTGATGTTTTTTCTGTTCATCGTTTTTGAAACTGCGTTTGCATTTGGGATAACGTTATACCCTCTATCTTCGGCAGCGAAGAGGGCATCGATAGAGATCGCTTCGATCTCCGGTAGGATATAGTGCGGTTTTTCACGGTGGATGATCTCTAACACTGCATCTTTGTTTTGCATATCAACAACATAAGAGCGGTGTGCCACCTGATGAGCAGGAGCATTTTCGTACTTATCAACCGCGATAGTTTCAAGACCTAAACGTTGCGCTTCGATAACTACTTCTTTACCAAGTTCGCCCGAACCGAGCAACATAATTTTTTTTGAGTTTGATTTAAGGGGAGCAGAGAATTGCATGTAAATAATTCCTTCATTTTATATTAGCTGAATTATATCAAAACAGAACTAAATTTTTTTCAAACCCTTTAAATAGCTTCAACATATATTTATTTTATACAAGTTATATTATAGATAATAAATGGTTTCCATTACCATAAGGAGTGATAAAATGGATCCTTTGTACCATATGGGTGAATGGATTGAAAAGCATCAGGATTCGATAGTAAACGGATGGCTCGCTAACGATAAAATAATCGATATATTTTCTGCTCACAAGATAAGTCTGCGTAAGTTTTCAGACACTTTTGCTTACGATATACTTCGTCATGCTATCGATGTTATCCAGGGGATAAAAAAGATGCAGGACTGTCCGATAATGAACAAGTTTGTAAACTATATGCTCGAAAAAGATATCACCTCTGAAGATATTTTAAATATTTGTACACCGCTTCGCTCAACTGTTATTTTACACCTTTTCAAAAGTTATAAAGAGTTTGCCAAAGAGACAGAAAATATTGAAAAAATACTCCTTATATTTGACACTAACCTTGCAGGTGTCCTGAAAAACTATGATACTCTAAAAGAGAAGGTCTATAACTCAAACGAAAAAAGAGCACTCAATCTAAAAACATATCTAAATCGCCTGCAGGTGATTCTCAATGCTCAAGACAATATCATCTTTAAACTTCACGATAATCAGTTTTTTATAGGAAACAAAGCGCTTTATGATGCTGCCGAGGTTGAAGGGCTAACAGAGTTTACAAAGAAGTTTTCACCACCTCTTAGCTTTATAAAACATGTTGACTTTTATGACACCCTTTTTCAAAATCAAGATTATGATGAGTGGATTAAACGTATCATCGAAAAACATAATGGGCATTGTCAAGTAGAACTTTTTCACAAACTTGCAAACAAAACCTCTATCATGCGGATGAAGATCATCCAAATAGGTGAGTTGGGCAACTACGTATTTACACTTCACGATATTACTGAAAAAAGTAATAGTTCCTTTGCCCAAAACGGCAAACGTTCTACCGATCCGCTGACAAAGCTCAATAATCTCAAAGGGTTTGAGGAGCTGCTTGAAAATAAACTCAAAGATGCCTCGAACAAAAATCTAAAAATTTTAATGCTCGAACTTAAAGGTTTATCACTCTTTAGCGAACAAAACTCTCAAGAGCAGAGTGATCTCCTCATCAAAGAGATTGCAAACAGCTTAGATGCAAAACACCCCAATGAGGTTTCAAGAATCGATAATAATCGTTTTGTAATTTTAAGTAATAACCTTACTTTGGATGATTCGAACAACCTTATACAGGAACTTGAAAAGAAACTAAAAAGTTCTCCAAACACGAACAACTTAAATATCAGCGCAGCGATAGTACTGCTGCATGAGAATGAGACTACTAGTCAAATTATCGATAGAGGAGAAATACTTCTCGAGTATATAAAAGAGACAAATCTCAAACAGGTTGTCGATAAAACTATTATCGATAAAGAGGAGAGCAAACGGAAAGTACAAGAGAAGAAACTCTTAACATTAATGAAAAAATACAAAAAGGAAAAACAAACATTGCCTGTCACAAACTACTATCTTGAGATCCCTTTAAAATCAGATGCGCAGATCATAAATGTAACAGAAGATGAGATGACCCTCAGTATCAGAAAGATTGCCGCCGCTGCTCTAAGTAAAAATGATTATGTATATCTTGAGATGTCGGAAAAACCAAACTTTAGAGGGACAATCAAAAGCGTTGACATAGACACAAATCAGATAACTTTGTATAACTTCAAACCTCTGGAAACCTCTCCGTTGGAGCGCAGAAATATATATGTAAAACTTAAAGCACCCATAGAGGTAACCTTAAAGTCAAAAAAAGTAAAAATAATTGAGACACTTGAAAGTCTGTCGATAAATACCTTTGTGATTTTTGTCAACCACCTTTACGATATAGAGGTTGATTCAAAACTTACGATAGATCTTAAACTGGAAGATAGAGAGATGGAGTATTCGGGTCATGTTCTGAAAATTGTACCGATAGCCGATAAGTTTAAATTGATAATCCGTCTTGAAGTGACAGAAAAAGTGGAAGATTCACTCTCCCACTTTATCTCAAGCAGACAACTTGAAACCATTAAAGAGCTGCAAGAAAAAACTAGTTTTTGAGCCCTATCAGTGTTTGTAATAGTTGATCGGAAGTGGTGATCGTTTTACCGTTTGCCTGGAAACCACGCTGTACGATAATCAACTGTGTAAGTGCACGAGAAAGGTCAACGTTTGATGCTTCTAATGCAGCTGATTGAATAAATCCACGCCCTGCAGTTGCTGCAGTACCGATGATTGGATCACCTGAGATGGCTGTTTGGATAAATACGTTTCCACCCTCAGTTGAAAGACCTTCGTTATTTGTAAACTTCGCCATCGCAATTTGTGCCAAACCGAATGAACGTCCGTTTGAGAATGAACCGATAAGTGTCCCTGACTGGTCAATTCTGATACCGACTAAGTCCCCACCGGCATAACCGTCTTGAGAGATACCCGATGTTGCTGACTTGCTATCAAACGATGTCATACCGTCAAATTTGTTCGCAGTACCGAAAGAGAGATTGATCTGCTGATCTGGCGATGAACCGTTGTTTGCCGTAAAAGAGATGTTTGGCGGCGAATATGTTGCCAGAGAACCATCATTGTTAAATCTGATAGAACCTTTTTTCTCAAATGTCGGAGCAACCGTATCGATCGTTGCAGGTTCCGGAACTGTAATGCTTACATCCCATGTACTTCCTGTTGCCGTATCTAAAGCAGTTTTTCTAAACTCCATTCTAAGGGTATGCTTCGATCCGAGTGAATCAAAAACATCGATCGAGCTTGAATGTGTAGCTGCATTAAAAGATTGTGAGAAAGCTTTCCCTGCAGTACCGGCTTGAAGTACGGTGTTCATCGCTTCCATATTTCTTGTAAAGCGTGTATTTTCCGTTACACCGCCACCTGAAATAGCTGTTATTTTCAAGTTTATATCGCTGGCTCCACCCTGGTTAGTGAGTTCCAGTTTCCCTTGTTCATTAACCATAACTTCTGCACCCGCACTTGTTGCTTGAGCTTCATTTTCAAGTGCCTCTCGAAGTGATGCGATTGTGTTAAATGTCTTATCGATACCTACAGTAGAGTCAGCGTTAGCTGAGTTATACGTATATTGATATGCTGTCTCATAATTAGCTACTGCAAAAGGGTTATCGGCTCCTGTCACCCCAGTTATTCTAATATTATGTGATGCTGTCGAAGAACTATTATCGTTTGTTAATGTAACATCTGAACCACTAACAGTTGCTTTTACACCTGTCGTTGTAGTATACCCATTAACTGCTGCGGCAATTGCAGCAGCCTGTTGCTCAGTAGTAGTTGCACTTGTACCATCATAAGAAATTACTTGCGATGAGCCATCATCTAACTGAAGAGTAATCGTACCACTAGTACCAAAACCACCTACTGTTTGTGCACCGGTTGTTGCTGCCTCAAAAGAAGCCCATACCCCTTGTCCGTCTTGAAGAGAAAATGCCTCACCAACTTCATTAAACATTACACCAACATCACCAGATGCTATTGGAAAGCCGTTATCATCTACCGCAGGTGTAGTTCCAGAAGTACCACTGGCAACTGTATAAGCAGGTGAAAAACTCTCAACTAATGGACCGGAGTTCAGGTTTGCTTTGAGAACTACCTCTTCTGTCGCATTTGCCGGAGTAGTAAGCCCAGGCGGGATGTTAATATTTTCGATCGGAGCAGCTGAGTCAACTTTTCCCGTTACCGAATCACGAAGCCAACCCTGAGCAATAAAACCGTTGTTATCAATAAAGTTTCCACCCGCATCAAATTTAAAATCCCCTGCACGAGTATACTTATAAGTATTCCCGCCATC
>JBEWQA010000066.1:0-6293 GCA_047689515.1 Candidatus Sulfurimonas kebritensis | reverse complement strand
CTATATTTAAAACATCTGAGTCTTTTTCTGTATAGACAAAGGCCTGATCCCCTAAGAGGTGGATCTCAAGATCGTTTATTTCTAAGATTCGCATGGGACATAATATCGAGAAATAACTTTAGTTTTATTTATAATTCGATCGACATTTTTTGTGCTTAAAAATTTTGTTTAGATCAAGAAACTTTCTTGGAGTTAACTTTATAAGTGCAATAATGGATTATTGAGAAACCTTTTTCTAAAGGAGGGATTTATGAAACGTATCATTAGTATATATAGTGAACATAAAAACAGTGTTCAGCACTATATTAGAAATATTGTGCAAAATTTTCAGCCTGCTTCAAAGAAGAAGGAAGACTTACACCGTTTCTTTGACTTCGAAAAAGCGGTAGAGATTCTTTACTGTGTCGATCAGAACTTTACCCAGTCAACACCGAGTTTGACCAGAAAAGATGTATTGGTTGAACGAGAGGGGACTGATAAATCTTTTTACTTTAAATGGGTAAGTTTTAAAGAGGAGTCGATCCATATAAGTAACCCGTATCTGCATCATGTTACCGGACAACCGACACTTACAGCGGTAAAAAAGATGGGTGACGGGTATCTGGTGATCGATTTTGACATTTTAAAACTTTTAGGGGAATTACGCCTGATCGAGCATAATAGTACTTTTGAAAAAGTAAATATCGGGATAACCGCAGGGGGCGGGGTCCTTTTAGCAACAGTCTCTGTGTTTTTGATCCTCTATGGCGGATATATCTTTTTGGCGATGTTGTTTTTCCATATGGAGAGGGGAGATATAATGCACGATATTTTTAAATCGATCATCTCGATTACCATTGGACTGGCTATTTACGATCTCGCAAAAACGATGATAGAAAACGAAGTATTGTATAAGACGTTTAATTACGGAAATGATTTGCAAAATAAAACATTGACAAAGTTTTTGACCTCTATTATCGTTGCGTTGTCGATCGAGTCTTTAATGGCCGTGTTTAAAATAGTACTTGATGATTACAGCAAGCTTATCAATGCTTTTTATCTTGTCGTTGGTGTTACACTCTTTATCGTAGGTACAGCTGTTTTCAATAAACTTTCATATGGAAAAAAATAGAGAGAAGTTATTAGAGTGGTATGAGTCAGTTGGCAGACACTCTTTGGCCTGGCGAAACACCGATGATATTTACCATATATATTTGAGTGAGATTATGCTGCAGCAAACACAGGTAAACCGTGTGCATGAGGAGTATTACCCTCAATTTCTGGAGCGGTTTCCAACGCTTGAAAAACTTTCTCAAGCACCGCTTGATGAGGTGCTCTCCGCGTGGAGCGGGTTAGGGTACTACTCCCGTGCGAGAAATCTTCATAAAACGGCACAACTTGCAAAAAAAGGTTTGCCAAAAAGTGAAAAAGAGCTGCTAAAACTTCCGGGAATAGGGCGATATACGGCATCTGCTATCTGCAGTTTCGGATATAAACAGAGCGTGCCCGTAGTTGATACAAACATCGCACGGGTGCTCAAACGTTTTTTTGCCCTTGTAGATGCAAAAGAGGCAGTGATCTGGGAAAAAGCACAAAAGCTGTTGAATGTTCAAAAAGCACGTGAACACAATCTCGCTCTTATGGACCTGGGATCGATGATCTGCCTGCCGAAAAATCCAAAATGTGCAGAGTGCCCGTTAGCAGATGAGTGTATGGGAAAAGATCAGCCTGAACTCTATACGGCTACAAAGAAAAAAGAGTATGAAGCGCTCGATCTGTTTTACGCTTTATGGGTAAAAGATGGTAAAATTGCATTAAAGTTATCCAACGGTCCGATGTATAAAAATATGTTGGAACTCCCGAGTGTCGATCCTATAGAGGAGCGTTTTATAGGGAAGTTCAAACACTCCTATACAAAGTATAGACTGAGTGTACATCTTTATCGGATCGAAAACTCAACAGATGAGATTGAGTGGTTTGATCTGCATAAGATCGAGAGTGCTCCGATCTCTTCGCTCACAAAAAAAGCATTAAGGTTTATAGAATGATTTCAGAAAAATATTTACACTATGTACAAACACTTTTACTTTCGGGCTTTATGAGTTTTATCATGTCGGGAGCTATCAGTTTTATCAACTTGGGACTTGTAGAACATTTTTTCATGATTTGGATACACGCATGGCTGGTTGCTTATGCGATCGCTTTTCCAACCATTTTGGTGGTTTTCCCCTTTGCAAGAAAACTGGCGATGAAGATAGCTTCAAAGTAGAACTTATCTCGAATGTTTGCGAAAAAAAAGCATCGCAACAGCCATAAAAACTAACCCTAGAACTATCATCGGGATAAGCAGCTCTATACCCTCACTCCAGGAGATATCTTTTAAAAACACCCCTTTGATAATCAAAAGATAGTACTTTAGAGGCAACAGCTCCGAGACAGGTTGCAGCCATGAGGGCATATTCTCAATAGGTGTCGCAAATCCCGAGAGTAAAAAAGAGGGGAGCATAAAAACAAAAGATCCCAGAATCGCCTGTTGCTGTGTATTTGAGACCGCAGAGATAAAAAGCCCAACGCCCGACATCGAAAATAAAAAGATCACAACGCCCGTATAAAGTAGCGTTATTGAACCTACTACAGGGACATCAAAAAGAAATACCGCCGCAAAGAGGATCAGCGTTGACTCTAAAGTACTGATGATGAGTGCAGGGAGCAGTTTGCCAAGGAGGATCTCAAAAGGGCGCATCGGAGATACAAGTACCTGATCGAATGTCCCAAGCTCCCTCTCTCTGGCAATAGAGAGTGATGTGAGGATCAATGCTACGATCATTGTGATTGAACCGAAAAGGTTTGGCACTATCCACCAGAAGTTGTCTAGATTCGGGTTATACAAAAAATGGCTTTGCATCGTGATGGGGATTTGACGGTTGAAAGAGTGTGCCGTGAAGTTTGTAATGATACCGGTGAGATACCCCTCGGCAATTTGAGCCGTATTTGAGTGTCTTCCGTCAAATACAAGCCCTATCTCAGCATCGGCTGAAGCGAGTTTCTTCCCAAAACCTTGAGGGATGATCATCGCACTCAAGATCTTTTCGTTGTCTATGAGCTCTTCAACCTGCTCCATATTTTCCACCCTTTTAAGTGTGCTGATATAATTAGAGCTTTTTAGATCTCGAATGAGCGCTAAGCTTTTTTGAGAACCGTCTTGATCAAGAACTGCCATATCTATATGTTTAACCTCCAAAGTTGCGGCAAAGGAGAAGATAAACACCTGCAAAAGCGGGGGTACTATCACTACTATAAGAGATTTTTTGTCGTTTTTGATCGCTAAAAACTCTTTTTTTATTAGTGCAAGCAAACGGCGGATCATTCTAAAGCCTTTTTAGAGTTTTTGAGTACAAGGGTAAAGACAACCAAACCTATCGCACTCATCGCCAGTATATCTTTGAGAAAGAGCATAGGGATGTTGCCCACTAAAAAGATGGTCTGCAAAGACTCAACAAAGTAGCGTGCAGGGAAAAGGTAGGTGACGCTTTGGAGCCACCCCGGCATATTTTTGATCTCAAATAAAAATCCCGAGAGTAAAAAAGCAGGAAGAAATCCAATGATCAAAGAGGCCTGAGCCGCTACAAACTGATTCTTTGCAAGTGTTGAGATCAAAAGCCCGATACTCAAAGAGGGGAAAAGGTAAAATCCCCCTAAAAGAAAGAGGAGAAAGAGGTTGCCCTCAAAGGGGATCTCGTACCAAAAGTACGCAACCAAAAAACAAAGAAGCAATGAACCAAGACCCAATACGAAGTAGGGGATGATTTTTCCTATAATAATCTCAGTCATGGAGATAGGGGTTGCAATAAGTGCTTCCATCGTACCCCTTTCCCATTCTCTGGCGATCACCAAGGCAGTAAGCAGGGTCCCGATGAGGGTCATGATGACGGCGATTGAGCCTGGAAGTAAAAAGTATCTGCTTGATGTATTTGGATTGAACCAGTAACGGGGTTTAAGCTTAATTGGAATTTTTTGTACAAGCCCTGCATCAACTCCCCAGCTGTTGATAATACTTTGAGCATACTTTTGTGTTAGGCCTGCGCTGTTTGGATCACTGGCATCTACAAGGAGTTCGAGCTTGTAGCGGTGATCGATGTCAAAGTTTTCATCTATTATGAGTAACCCTTTAAGATCACTTGTCTCGATCTGTTTGAGAAATTTTTTTTCATTGTAACCGTATGTGGTTTTAAAAAAAGGTGAGGCCGAGAACTTGTCAATAAGTGTATGGGAGCTCAGAGAACTACTCTTGTTTATGATTCCAAGGGGGATCTTTTTTGCGTCGAGTGAGACCGCATACCCCATTAAAAATAGCAAGATTAAAGGGAGCACTACTGCGATGAGTATAGCACTTGGATCGTGAAAGATCTGTAAAGTCTCTTTATATAAAAAAGCACTGATTCTGCGCAGTTTCATTCACCACTCCTTTGCTCATAAGCTTCGATCAATCCTATAAATGTCTCTTCCATCGTGGCATTTTGCGCCACTTTGTGTTTGAGCTCATCGGGTGTACCTACTGCGATCGCTTTTCCTTGGTAGATTAGCATCACCCGATCGCAATACTGTGCCTCATCCATAAAGTGGGTAGTGACCATAACGGAGATCCCTTTTTTTATGATCCCGTTTATATGGGTCCAAAACTCTTTTCTGGTGATTGGATCGACACCACTGGTGGGTTCATCAAGAAACAAAACTGATGGTTCATGCATCAAGGCGCAAGAGAGAGCGAGTCTCTGTTTTATCCCCAGCGGCAGAAATTCTGTCTGAGTATCTAAATGGGATCTAAAGTCAAAAGTCTCTACGATTGTATCGATTTTTTCTTTGCGCTCTTTTCTTGAAAGCCCGTAAACCCCCGCGAAAAATTCCAGGTTGTCTTTGACGCTGAGGGTTTGGTAAAGGGAGAACTTTTGTGCCATATAGCCGATGCGCTCCCTTGCATTTGTGTTGGTAAGATAGAGGTTCTCACCCATCACTGCCGCTGTACCTTTTGTGGGGGTTAGCAAGCCGCACAGCATCTTAAACGTGGTCGATTTTCCTGCACCGTTGGGACCTAAAAAGCCAAAGATCTCTCCCATGCCGATCGAGAAATCTATATCTTGTGTAGCTGTAAAATCGCCGAATTTTTTTGTGAGTTTATTGGCTTCTATCAGTTTTTCATCTGTATGTTTTTTCTGCTGCATCTGCTGGGCAAGCAGAGAGTGTGCGGGTGTTTTTACCCCAAGTATCTTTATAAAAGCATCTTCAAATGTTGCATCTGTGATGTTTGCAGTTGCCGCAGGATCGAGTTTTGAAAGCTCGGCATGAGGAAAAGGGGTGTTTTGCATAAGATTGACACGGATCGAATCTCCGACGAGTACGGCATCCATAATGGAGTCTGACTCTAAAAGGTGAGTAAGGAGTATACGTTTATCTCCTCGGATATTTTCGATGAGGTACACCTCCTCTTTTAAAGGTTCTTTCATCCCCTCGGGTGTGCCGTGATAAAGCATATCACCTTCACTGAGTAAAATGATCTCATCGCAGTGATCAGCTTCATCTAGATAGGAGGTCCCCCAGATAACGGCAATCTTTTCATCCAAAAGTTTTTGTACCATCTCCCAGAGAGCCCTTCTGGAGATTGGATCGACTCCGACACTCGGTTCATCAAGCAAAAGGAGTTTTGGTTTTTTGATCAAAGCACACGCAAGACCCAGCTTTTGTTTCATACCTCCGGAGAGATCTTTCGCACCCCTTGTGCGAAAAGGTTTCAATGTACTAAACTCCAAAAGCTCTTCGATCCGCTCCTGCTCGTTTTCGATCCCCTGCAAGGATGCGTAGAGTTTGAGATTTTCATCGACGCTTAACTCTTCGTAGAGACCAAACTGTTGGGGCATATACCCTATGTCGCCAGCGGAAGATATCTCTAATGTACCGCTTGAACTTTTTAAAAGTCCGGCAATGATCCGTATGAGTGTAGTTTTTCCTGCACCGTCTGGACCGATGAGTCCAGTGATCTTGCCGCTTTGTATAGAAAAATTAAGTTCATGCAGAGCAGGGGAGCTCTCCCCTTGAAAAGTTTTGGTAAGGTTTTTCGCGCTTACTAGTTGCATCAAAAAACTTCTTATTTTACCGTGACGGTAACAGGAAGACCTTGTTTAAGCTCAGGTGTAGGATCGGTTATCACGACACGAAATCTGTAAACAAGATCGGGACGCAGTTCGGGAGTCTCAATGTTTTTAGGAGTGAACTCCGCAACAGGAGAGATAAATCCGATATACCCTTCATAGGGTTTGCTT
>JBEWQA010000065.1:0-6321 GCA_047689515.1 Candidatus Sulfurimonas kebritensis | reverse complement strand
CAAAAATCATCTCAACCTGCATAGTTCTCTGCTGCTCTCTCTCCCCTTGAAACCGTAACGCTATTCCCGGGGTATTTTTTAACTTTTCTAAAGTGGGTGCGATCTGCTCCAACACCTCCGAAGATGTTACTTTTGAAGGATCTACATTTGCAAAAACGTAAAAGTTGGTCTCCCCGTCCTCTTTTACAAGTTTTTCCAACGATTCAACTCGCTCAAAACTACATATGTCACTCAGTTTTACATATTGATTTTTTCTAAAGATCTCAATACTTTTAAACTTTTGCAGATCATCTTTAAAGTTTACCGACTTCACTTTTACATCCAGCAACTCTTTACCGTCAAATACCGTCGCTATCTTTTTAGATAGATACAGATTTGCTATATAGTTTCCGAGATATTTTTTTGTTATCCCCAACTCATGTGCATAACTATTGAGACTCAGTTTGATCTCATCTATACCTATCTTGACGTTATCACCGTAGTATTTGAGCCCTTTAACTTTTGCAAGTGCATCTTCAAGCTCTCGAACGGCTTGAAGCGCTTTTTTGTGATCGTCACTGACGATCCCTATGCGAATATCCGCTTTTGCATGCCCCATCTTATTTTCCACAACATTCAAGTTGCTTAAATGGTGCTGTTGTTGTAGTTTTTCCTCTTTAAGCCATCCTCTGAGATCCTTTGAGATCTCTTGAGAGGACTTTGTCCGGATTCTGTCCTTTGGATCGTAATAAAAGCTCAGATAAGGGGTGATGTACTTATCTACAAAACTCTGCGGTTTCAACTTGTATAACTCTAAAGATATATAACCCACATAAGGGTATTTCTCAGCCATCCCCGTCGCACTTCTTCTATACCCTGCCGTTGAACTGACATGTTTGACAAAAAAGCGCTCTTTTTGTTTTAAGATCTTTTTTTTCACCTTTTGAATGATCGCCAAAGAGTCCTCGAGAGTCGTTGTCGGCTGCGCTTTAAAGGTTATCATTACCGAGGAGCTGTCAAAAGGTTGAAACATCTGAAACTTTGTCGTTTTTATCCCCCAGAAGATAAGCAGCGGTACCACAATCACAAACACGATGATAAAACTTTTTTGATACTTTAAAAGTTGTTCCAAGCTTCTGGCATAAAGTATATTTACCTTCTTCCAGGATAGTGTTTTTGAGTTTTTCGAAAGTGTATGTGAAGCATGAATCGGTAAAAATACGAACGACTCGATCAATGATGCTATCACAAGAGCTGAAAATGCGATAGGTATAAGCTGTATGATCTCCCCTAATCTTCCGCTAATCATCAATAGCGGTATAAATGAAAACAGTGTAGTTATAGAAGCGATAGTAACCGGTTTTGCAACCTCTTTGGCTCCCAAAAATGCTGCCTCTTTTACAGAGTACCCTTTCTCTATATACTGCTGGATATTTTCACTCACGACAATCGCATCATCAACAATGATCCCTATCGCTATCAAAACCCCGATAAGTGAATTGACGTTGATGCTGTAACCGGTAAAATAAAAATAGATAGCACCGATCACAAATGATGTCGGTATACCCAAAGCGATAATAAAAGCTACACGGATATTGATAAGTACTGCAGTTAAAAGTGTAATGAGTAAAATCCCAAATAAGATGTTTGAGATCACGATGTTGAGTCTGTCTTTTATAACAACGGAGTGATCCATGCGGATATCCAACGTAGCACCCTTTATATCCATATCCCGAACTAGCTTTTTAACTTTTTTAGAGATTGTTAGTGCATCACCGAGAGGGTTTTGAGAAATTGCTAAAGAGATAGAGTTCTGCCCATCCATACTCGCAAGTGTTGCAGCATCCTCGTAACGTTTTGAGATAGTAGCGATATCATTGATACTCACCTGTTTATCGCCAATCATGATCACTGTTTTTTCCAATGTTTGTGCGAGTTGCTCCTGATTTTTGATCGAGATATAAAACTGCTCTTTGTTGTTGTCGATCTTGCCAAGCGGGAAAATATAAGAGAGTTCGGAAAAAACTTTGACAACCTCCTCTAAAGAGAGATCATATGCGCTGAGTTTATCCTCATCTATGAGGATTTCATAAAAACGATCGGCATCCCCGAAAATCGTAACGTCAGAAACATTTTCTATATATAAAATTCTGTTTTTTAATTTTTTGGCGAGTGTTTGCAGCTGATCTCTTGAGAGTGTTGCGGAGTGGATAGATACCTGCATAAGACTTCTTGCATGTGCTACGCTTCTTACATTTGGCAGGTCCATATCGTTTGGCAGTTCATTTTGTACCAGAGATATACTATCTTCAACATCTCTAATCAGACTCTCCCTTTTTGTCCCCTTATCAAGCTCTAAAGTTATAGAGAAACTGCCCGGAGAAACTACAGAAGTCACATTTGAGACCCCTACTATGTTTTTCACCTCAGCCTCTATCGGTGACACTGCCATATTATTGATAGTATCGACTGATGCACCCTCGTAAGAGCCTCTGATCGTTATAGAGTCGGGTTCAATCGTAGGGGTTACCTCTTTTGGTATCTGCATATAGGCATAGATACCTATGGCAAATATCAAAAAGAATAAACTATAATTCATTTTATAGTTATCTAAAAAAAAGCGTAAAAACTTTTCAAACATCTACTGAAAGTACCTATCCTTTATGAACTGTTTTGTGTTTCATAGCGTGGTGGGAGTGTTTTGCCACGCCGTATGTTTTAAATACATACCCTCTATAAATATTTACAGATAGAAAAAATATGATCAAAGAAGCTGCAAACGGAAATGCTACCATCTTTTTCATTTTAGTTGCATCAATTTTTGCCAATCTTTTATAAAGGATCACAAAAGCCCAAATAACTGCTATCCATTTGAGTGCTCCAAAGATATGCAGCCAGCTGTCCCCTCTGCTTGCAAGTGGTGCGACGTCTAGCGTTACCCCTACCCCTTGTGCAAAACCTTCGGCAATCTTCGCAGAACTGCGTGTAAAAAAGCTCTCTAAAGTATGGGCAATTGAACCGAGTATAAAAAGCGGTGCAAAAGCGTAACCGAGATCGTAAAACGTAGACTTGAAATCTTTTTGTAAAATTTTTGAAGCTACAAACATCCCGACAACCGCTGCTGTAACTGAAAAAACAACAGCATAAATAAACGAAAATAAGCCCACTGCATCCATAGTGCCGAAATTGATATACTGTTCAAAAAAGTGTGCCGTTTTACTCCAGATCATATCATCTGCCGCATTGCTTCTGTTGATCCCGTGGTGAAAAGACATCGTTATAGGGATAGCTGCAAGGATCAAGATATATGCCCAGATCTCAGCCGGCATACTCTGGAACTTTTTAAAAAGGGAGAATGATGGTTTTTCCACTTTAAACGCTACCGCTTCACATGCACTTGTACAATCCATACAGAGTGTACAGTCGGTCATAGAGTTGCGTTTGTCAAAAGTAAAAGGTTTCAAGTTTTGGTCACATGCACTTGCACACTCAAATGTTTTACAAGAGCTGCACTCATCTTTGTAAGTTCCAAGCCAAGTAAACGACATCTTCGCATACGCACGGCTGAGTACTCCGATAGGACAAACAGACTTACAGTAACTCATATCTCTGTAAATAAAATAGAGTCCAAAAGCAAGAAGCGTCATCACTGTAAACATTACAGCCGTTCCAAGTGGAGAACGAAACAATCCAGGGAAAGCATAATATACACCCCACCAGCCAATTATTAAAATTCCAATGCCGATATATCTGTTTTGCAGCCATTTGGGCATCTTCTTTTGCAAGCCGTATTTTGTAATGTATTTACCGATAAATCCGTGTGGACAGATACCGCAAAACACACGCCCTAAAGTTGGCAGCGTTACCACCATAAACAAAGCCCAGAAAACTCCCCAAAAAACTGCCGAAGTAAAGATGTTTTCTTTCCCCGGATGTGCATACCCGTAATAGATTGCATAAAAAAACACCACTGCGACCAAAACTCTTAAAGCCGTTAAAAAGCTCTGATTTTTAAAAAGAAATGCTGTAATTTTATACTTCAGCAAATCGTTCTTGTCTCTTTGTACCTGCTCAACCATTTTCTCTATTCCCCCTGTTTTGTTTTTTTGTCACAATTCCTAAATTTTTATACTGATGTTTCTCAAGAATATCCAATAAAGTCACAAACAGTTCAAACTCAGCTTTTTTATCGCAATTTATAGCTATTGCAGTATCTTTTTTATACTCCAACAGACTTTTTTCGATATCTTTTCGTGCGACCTCTTGTTTCCCAAAGAGAATATCCCCATTTTTTTTGATCGTGATTGTGAGGTTCTTCTCCTCTTTTTGTTTTACGGCCGAAGATGCATCGGGCAAGTCAACCGGAATAATTCCCTTTGCTACAAATGATGCGGTGGTAAGCACGATTACCAAAAGAACCAGCATTATGTCTATAAACGGGACAACATTTATAGAGTCAAATTTTTTAATCTGCATCGTTTTGTTTCTGCTCTATATCCCAGCGAGCAAGGATCACTTCGATCTTTCTCACTAAATGGTTATAAAAAACGATAGAGGGGATCGCAACTACCAGCCCCATTGCTGTCGCCTTGAGTGCAAGTGCCAGAGAGGTCATGATCATTTTTGCGTCAAGATCACCGCTTTGTCCCATAGAATAAAATGTGATAATAATTCCAAACACCGTACCAAGCAGACCGATATAAGGTGCATTTGAACCAAATGTAGAGATGATGTTAATATTGTTTGTAACAGCGATCTCCAGCTCCTCTTTTGTTTTATAACTGGCAGGGGTGACACCTCTATAAAAGAGGAGTCTCTCGATCCAAAACATCACCGCTAAAAAACTCATTGCACCTAAAAGCCCTATAACACCGTAATCAACTAAATTCTTGATCAGTTCTATGTTCATCTATTACCCTTTAAAATTTTGCAGAGAGTCCAGCCAGATATTTACGTCCCGGATCCATAGTCAATCCCATATCTCTGTAGTCATAAAGTCCGTCATCATTTCTATCACCTGTTACACGAGGCATCATGTAGTATTGTTTATCAAAGAAGTTTTCAACTTTTCCAAACATCTCAACATCTATCCCTGCAAGTTTTGTATTGTATTTTGCGCGTAGGTTCATGATCCCATATCCGGCTACTTTTACTCGGTTCATATCATCGGCATACTGTGCAGATCTATAGTTAAAATCCGCTGTTAAAAGCACTTTTGGCGTTGCTTTATAATCAAGCTCTAGATAAAAAGTATGTTTTGAGGTTCTCGGTACCCTATGTCCTGCTAAGTTACATGTACCTTCTAAGAAAGAATCTCCTGAAACAGGATCTGTCAGGACAAGTTTATATGTATCAAACCGTGTATACTGAGAATCAAGATATGTATAGTTAAATATAAAATAGAGATCCTCTTTTTTATCACTCTTTAGTGCAAGCTCAAAACCTCTATTTCTAATATCTGCAAAGTTACCGTATTGAGTCGCTACACCAGGTGTCGGATCTGTTACATAGTTTCCGCCGTTTTTAGTAATTGCACCGTTGCGTCTTAGCTCAAAAAGAGATGCTTCATAAGAAAAGCCGTTAATTTGCTGTCTTAAACCGATCTCATAATTGTATGTTTTTTCAGGATTGATGTTTAAATTGTTTTCATACGATCCGTATGATGCAAGATCGTCTGCATAGATCTGAGCAAGTGTCGGTACTCTAAAACCTGTAGAGAAACTTGTAAACACAGTAAGTTTAGGATCTAAAGCGTATGTTGCACCTGCTCTGTACGATCCTTCGTTAAAATTTTTCTTCCAGTTTTCACCATTTAGGTTATTTGTATAATCATATTTAATGTTATCGTATCGTCCGTTTAGAGTAACCGTTAACTCTTTTGTAAAACCATATTTAACTTCAGCATAGATTGCATTGATATCTTCATCTGAACTTGTGTCACTTTTTACTTCGCCGACAGGGTGAGTAGTAGATGGCCATCCGCCTGTATACTCCACTCTGTATTTACTGTTTTTCTTCTCTTTATTTCTTTGAATATCAAGACCGAGCATCCCCGCCGTTGTTGTTCCATCGATTCTGTACTCAGACTTTAAACCCCTTTGGATCGTTTGTGCATAAGAAGCATAACGGTGATCATCTTTCACACCGTCACCGTTACTGTCAAATGCTGCACTTTGATTTTTTGTCGTATCGTCATACTGATAAATCTGTGCCATCAAGTTTGCACCGTGATCAAAATCTTTTGAATATGTTAAGAACAGCTTTGTAAGATCAATATCATAATCGGTTGCATACCCAGTTTCACCTTTACTTGTAGGATTGTTTTCTACATTGTTAGTATAT
>JBEWQA010000064.1:0-6337 GCA_047689515.1 Candidatus Sulfurimonas kebritensis | reverse complement strand
AAGAGAAATCTACTTATCCCGAAGCTGCTTTTTTTATGGATAAGATGATCAACAAGGTAGAGACACTGGAGGGACAAAATGAAAAATAACAATTCAATACTCTATACTGCTATATTTTTACTGGCATTTATCTTGAGCGGCTGTGGCCCCGCTTACGTAACTAAAAGTTCTGAATTTCCGAAGATGTATGAGCAGCAACCCCGTTCATTGCTCATCTTACCACCAATGAATGAGAGTACCGATGCCGAAGCGAAAGACTACTATATGACAACAGTTGAAACTCCTTTTTCAATGATGGGCTACTACACTTTCCCTGTCGAGATGGTGGGTGATATTATGAAACAAGAGGGTGTTTACGATACAGAACTACTTTATAATCTCCCTATGAACAAGTTTCAAGAGTATTTCGGTGCCGATGCCGTACTATTTACAAAGATAAAAAAATGGGATGTTTCTTATATGGTTTTAGCTTCAACCCTTACCGTAGCGATCGAAGCAAAAATAGTATCAACAAAAACATCCCAAGAGCTTTGGAGATATACGGGTGTTGTCAAAGTTGACCTTAGCGGCGGAAACTCTGGCGGTGGTATGGCAGGACTTCTCGTAAACGCAATTGCAACGGCTGTAAATACAGCTGCGGCTGACTATGTAACTTATGCCCGCCAGGCAAACGCACGCCTGATCTATACCCTTCCTGCAGGGCCATATCATGAAAAGTATATGCAGGATCAAGATGTCTCTTTAGTCGATCAAACACCTAAGGATTAAGGACAACAGTTTATGTTTTATTTAAGTCTATTTAAAATACAATGGTTCATACCAAACTTAAGGAGTTAGAATTATGAAAAAGGTATTAGTAAGTACAGTGGCAGCTTTAGCTATCGCTACAACAGCTTTCGCAGGTGTAAACAATCAAACTGGTTGTGGTCTTGGTGCAGTAATTATTAAAGATGATTCATCTGCAGTTCTTTTAGCGCTTCAAGCTACAACAAACGGTACATTAGGAAACCAAACTTTCGGTATCACTTCAGGGACTCTTGGTTGTAAAAAAACTAAGTTTGTTATGAATGAAAGAGCAGAAGAGTTTGTTGCATCTAACATGGATACTTTAGCAAAAGAGATCGCAGCTGGTCACGGTGAATCAGTTGACACTTTAGCTGAGCTTTTAGATGTACAAGACAAAGATGCTTTTGCATCTGCACTTCAAGCAAACTACAACAAAATCTATACATCTCAAAATGTAGAGATGAACGAAGTATTAGACAATATCTCTGAAACTTCAATCTAATTAATTCATAGAGCAAGCAACTTCGCTTGTCTCTATCTCAGGAACTTCCCATTTTAAAAAAATCATTTTTATTTTTTATTTTATTTGCATCTATTGCAAGTGCCTCAGTAGATGAATATAAGACAAAAGCCAAAGAGTTGCACTTAGCCCAAGAGCGCTACTGGCACCTTTTACTCCATATACGAGACGGCATCAGCGAGATCGATGATCCAAGATTTTTCTTTGCCAAAGAGGGGAAGGAGAATCCGCAAGCGGAACTCAATGCGACCCTTGACGCTTTTTTTAATGAAGAGCACTTTGATGACAACTCCTCTGCATGTAGATTTCCCGCGAGAAAAGCATGGTTAAAAGAGAAACTACATATTACGGACTTTCCTCAGGTTGAGTGTAGAGAGTATGATGAGACTATCGAAAAACTCTCTCCTACATCGGCTACTTTAGTGTTTCCCGCAGCGCATATTAACTCCCCCGCTTCGATGTTTGGACATACGTTTTTACGTATCAATTCCAAATACGACTCAAAACTTTTAGCGTATGCGATCAACTATGCAGCCGATGCCGATCCTGATAAAGAGAATGCTGTCGGCTTTGCACTCAAAGGGCTTTTTGGCGGCTATTACGGCAAGTATTCACTCCTGCCTTATTACGACAAACTTAAAGAGTACCGCGATACTGAAAGACGAGATATATGGGAGTATGACTTAAACCTCACTAAAGAGGAGGTTATGAAGATGGTGCGACACATTTGGGAGTTAAACGGTACAAAATCCTACTACTACTTTTTTACCGAGAACTGCTCGTATAATATGCTTTGGCTGATGGAGATAGCACGTCCAAGTGTTCACATAAGAGAGCATTTTACTTATCAGGTGATCCCATTGGAGAGTGTCCATGCAACTGATGCAGAGAGTTTAATTGCTCAGGAGTTTTACAGACCCTCAAAACGCACCATTCTTTTAAAATATGAGGACTTAATCGATGAGCAAAACATTCACTATGTAAAAGAGCTTCAAGAGGATGATACTCTCAACGCAAAGCTTCTCAAAGATAATAATATCTCTTTGGAGCAAAAACAGTACATCTTTGAAGCTGCTATCGAGTACCTTGAGTATACATTCTCACGAAATGAGATGAAGAAAAAACGCTATGTTGCACTTTTTTACAAACTCTCCTCTTCACGGGCACAACTGGGCAAAGGGAAAAAACTGGAGTTTCCCCATCCCCAAAACCCTATCTTTTCGCACCGTGCCGTAAAAACTTCTATAGGCGGTGCTTTTAGAGATGACAGCTACTATACGCTCCTTGGTTTCCGCCCCGCTTACCACACTTTGGAAGATCCGCAGTTTGGTTATCTCAGAGGGACACAGATCGAGTTTTTAAATCTGGAATTCGGCGTGAAAAAAGATACAATCAAACTCGAAGACTTAACTGTACTCTCGATCAAATCAATTGCACAAAGAACTAAACTCTTCTCCCCTTTTTCATGGAGAACAAAGTTTGGCTGGGACAAAAACTACCTTGATACAAAAGCAAATTTTTGCGCAAGTGTCGGTGCAGGGTTTAGCTGGGGTAATGAACTGGGGTATCTCTATATTATGCTCGATCCGCTTTATTATGTAGCAGACAGAAGTGCTGGAGGGATTGGAGCAAGTTTGGGGTTTGACATAGACAAGTACTCCATGTTTAAAACAAACTTTGAGGTTACGCAACGATACTACGATACAGGGGATGAACAACTGTTAATATCTGCGGCACAGGCGGTGAATGTAGCACGCAACTTCCAAATCAAGGCAAAATACGACTATAAGGAGAAACTTACAGCGGCGCGAAAGCTGCAAGAGGATAACTTCAAACTTCTCCTTAATTACTATTTTTAGCTAAAATTCCTTTTATGAATACATATAATATACTCACCGAGAAACAAAGCTCACTTCCAAAAGGCAAAGCAGATTTTTTGCTTGCAGCCTGTGTGACAAAAACTTGTGAAATCGAGGGGATCACCCAAGCAGGGATACCCGGAAAGATCGCATATACACCGACACTTGATGCAGAGTTTATCGTCAATGAAAAACTTTACTCAATGCCCGATATCGCCGAAACACCAAGTGGCGTACCTACACCTGCATTGATCACCCGTGCAGTCCACAATCTGGATCCTTTTAGTTCTATAGAAGTTTTAGATTTGGGGCTTGAAGTTAAACCGCAAAATGTCACTCTTCATAATTTTGATATAAGTGCGTCAAAAAGTATTACAGACGGTGCAGAGATCGATGCAGAAACGATCTTTGCCAAAGGGATGGAGTTTGGAAAACAGTATGAGCTCAAAGGGAACTATCTTATCTTGGGTGAATCCACCCCTTCAGGGACTACGACGGCAGCAGCCAGTGCACTGGCTCTTGGATATGAACTCGAAGATGCTTTTTCATCAAGCTTTTTAGATGCACCCCGCAGCATCAAAGATCAAACGATCAAACAGGCCCTCTCTCATGTAGAGGATGATATGTCAAACTTTGAAAAACTGGGGATCGTAAGTGACAATATGCTGCTGTTTTGTGCCGGTTTTTTAATGGAGGCGAGTAAACGATTTGAGATAGTTTTGGCGGGCGGAACACAGATGGCCGCATGTTTGCTTATTGCTGATGCACTCCGTGAAGATATGCTACAGAGAATCAACCATAACAATATCACTTTGGCCACGACACAATGGGTAACAAACGATCAAAACTCAGATATAGCAAAAATCCTCTCAAAACTCAGCTATACACCAAACGCCGTGTATACAACATTTAGCTTTGAAAATGCCGAGATACCCGTACTTAAAAAGTATGACGAGGGTGAAGCCAAAGAGGGCGTCGGAGCAGGAGCTGCACTTGGATACGGCTATGCCAACTCTTTAGACAACAAGCAGATCGTAGAAGCTCTCGAGCTTATAATGTACAACATGATGTAAGGTTTTCAGATGGGTTTTAAAGCACTTTTTATAGGTGGTATCAAGTCGGGTAAAAGTAAAAATGCCGAAGAGTATACACTTGATATTTCTGCGCAAAAGCCCGTCTATCTCGCTACTACGGAATTTTTCGATGAAGAGATGCACCAACGGGTAAAAAAACATAAAGATCAAAGAGCCGACAGATTTGAAACGATTGAAGAACCCCTTTTACTCGATAACATAATCGAAAAACAAAACAAAACTGTTTTAGTAGAGTGTGTGAGCATGTGGATCAACAATATGCTCTACCACCAAAAAACACTCGAGGAGATGCTTGCTCAGCTCAAAAATATCTCAAAACAAAAAGAGGATGTTATCTTTGTTATCAATGATGTTAGCAATTCTGTTATCAGTGAAAATACTCTTGTGCGAAAATTTGTAGATATCAACGGAATCATCTCACAATATATTGCCAAACACTCCGAAGAGGTTTTTCACACTACAGCCGGGATAAGTGTAAAAATAAAATGAGTTACTTCAAAGCTTTTGCCCTCGCCTTTAACATGTTTACGATCTTTCCTCTGTTTAAGATCCACACCTATGAGGATGGGATCAACGGCAAGTCTGCGATCTTTTACCCCCTTATAGGATTTTTGCTTGGAGCAGTGCTTTACGGCATCTACCACCTTTTAGAGGGGCATATCCCGCAGGTTCATCTTGCGGTGATTATATTTGCACTCAGTATACTCTTTACAGGGGCACTGCACCTTGACGGATTCAGCGACACTGTCGATGGACTTTTTGTCCAAAAAGAGAAAGCATTAAAGGTGATGAAGGATTCCCACGTCGGCGGAATGGGGATGATCTTTACCTTTGTATTTTTGCTTCTCAAGCTCTCCTCATTTATCTATTTTGACGCTTGGGTCCTTTTGCCCATCGTAATGATGGCCTCACGACTTGGAGGCAGTTTGAGTATCTACCTTTTTAACTATATCAGCAGCGGAGTGGGTGCACTCATCAAAAAAGAGCTGAAAACGAGCTACATCATCATAACACTGCTTCTCTCTTTGTTTTTATCTTTTGCTTTTGGTTTTACCCTCTCAATTGTAGTCGCTCTTACCACTATGCTGATTACCGGCTCGTTACTCACTAAAAGATACCGGGGACTAAACGGTGATATGTACGGTTTTATCATTGAAGTGAGTGAACTTATCCTGCTTAACTGTTTGATACTTCTATGACTTTAGTTCTCGTACGCCACTCTGAGGTTATAGAGCAGTACCGAGGAAGGTACAACGGTCATATAGATATACCCCTTTCACAAAAGGGTTTGCAGGATGCCCAATCTCTAGGAAAACAACTGCAACCCTATAATTTTGATGCTCTCTACTGCTCCGATCTGCGTCGTGCAAAAGAAACGTTGGCACAGTTTCAGCTCCCAAACAAACCGATCTATACAAAACAGCTCCGTGAAAAATCTTGGGGAAAACATGAAGGGATGAGTTTTGAAGAGATTGAAGCCACGGGGCTTCGATACACTACATTTAATGAATGGATTAACCTGCTCGGCGGCGAGAGCCTTAAAGGTTTTACAACAAGGATCGAAAACTTCTTCTTCAAAGAGTTACAACAACAAGATCTTGATACTGTTTTGATAGTCACCCACTCAGGGGTGATTAAAACACTTCTGGGGATTAAAGCAAATCTCGGTTTAGAGGAAAGTTTTGCTCAAACGCTCAAATACTCATCAGTAACAAAGTTGTTATTATGATATAATTTACTCAAAAGAATATATTAGACTTCTTGTAAAACTATACAAACGGATGGGAAAATGTTTAAAACAGTAAAATCAAAAGTTATCACTTCTATTTTGGCTTTGTCGGTTGTCGGTCTGATCTCAATCACCTATTATCTCTCAAGTACACTTAACGACCTTTCAAATAATACTGCTAGACAATCACTAAAGATGCTGAGCGAATCAATCTTTCAGACGATGACAACAAGTATGATGATGGGGGATCCTGCCATTGTTGAACAAACATTCCACTCTGCAAAAAAGATAGACGGGATCGAAGATCTGCAGATCGCTAAATCAAAAGCGGTTATTGAAGTATATTCAC
>JBEWQA010000063.1:0-6342 GCA_047689515.1 Candidatus Sulfurimonas kebritensis | reverse complement strand
TCTATTTCTCGTTTCGAAATAGAGTTCCTTTCTCATGTGCATTATCTTCATTAAATAAAAACTCTCTTGCAGCAGTAAGATTAAAACCACTACATAAGAACATTTTTCTACCTTTGCTCATCATATAATCAGCAGCTTTTAGTTTTGTAACGATCCCTCCAGAAGCAAATTCACTATTTGGCGAATGTTCCTGTTGCAACTCTTTTGCCGTGATATTTGTTACTTCCGGCAATATTTTCGCATCTGGATTTGTTTTTGGATTGTCATCATAGTATCCGTCTATATCACTCAAAATGATTAGCGTATCCGAGTTTGTATAGTGTGCAATATGGGCTGAAAGCTGGTCATTGTCACCGAAAAGCTGATCAGGAATCGTTGATATATCATTTTCGTTGACGATAGGTAAGATCCCGTTATCTAATGCACTGTCAATAATATCCTGAAAGATTTTTGTGTGCACACGAGAATCAAAATCCTCTTCAGTCAATAATATCTGTGCAATATCTACACCAAAGATGTCAAACTTGTTTTTATAACTATGCATAAGTATCGGCTGCCCGACAGAAGCCAACACACGTTTGCTCACTGCTTTTTTTCTATCTAGTTTCAAAGCGGTGTAACCGGAAGCAACAGCACCGGAGCTCACTAAGACAACTTCATACTCTTTTCTTGCTTCTGCTATCACCGAAACAAGGTTTAGCATACGCTCCTTAGCAACACTTTCCGTTTCCGTCAATACGCTACTTCCAACTTTAAATACTATTCGTTTCAAAAACTATCCTTTTTTCTGTTTGTTTCTAAATATAGCATACCAAACTTAGGAACAAGTAAAAAGATCTTTTTAAGCTATTTTAACTGCAACCTCCTGCATATCATCTAACCACCCTGCATTGTCATCAAGCTTCATAAATAGCATCTTACTGGCATCGTGTGGTTTTTCAGGTCTTGAGTGGATATGTTTAAGTACCAGAACCTCATCAGTACGCCCAACTATTTCAATTTTCCCTTTATCGTGTCCCATGATAAATTTAAAACGTTTTGCATATCCGTCAAGCTTCTCTTTGGCCTTGTCAACCATATCGATCCCCTCTTTAAGCGGGAGCTGAAAGTGGTTTCTCACTCTGCTTACCGGCATACACTGATAGAGATAGTAAGGGTTAACTCCGATCTTTACCAAGGCATTCATCAAGTTTTCGATATCCTCTGCGGAGTCATTAACACCTTTTAGGAGTACAGCTTGATTATTGACAGTAATTCCCGCTTCCCTTATACGTAAAACAGCCTCTTGTGCAGTAGGCGTAATCTCGTTCACATGGTTAAAATGGGTCGGTATATAGAGTGTTTTTTCTTTATTGAACTCTTTGAGATAATCCAAAAGCTCATCATCAAAAAAACGGAGTGGGTATACAACAGGGGTCCTTGTCCCTATACGGACATAGTTGATATGATCAATATCTTTGAGTCCGTCAAGCATCTTTTTGAGTTTTGGGGTATCGATAAGCATCGGATCGCCCCCTGAGATGATCACATTTGTGATCTCTTTATGCTCACGAATATACTTCAAAGCGTTTTGAAAATTTTCAACCGTTTTATCATTTGGTAAACCGACAATCGCTTTTCTAAAACAGTGGCGGCAATACATCGAACAATAATCTGTCGCTACTATAAGTGCTGAATAGGGATATTTGTGAAGGATTCCGTTGCCCTTGTTATGTTTATCATCTCCGTAAGGGTCTTTTGTAGTCTCACCCATCGAACCGGATACTACCAGTTCATCTTCACTTGGGTAAGCAAGTTTTTTAATAGGATCGTTTGGATCATCATGGTTGATCAAGCTAAAATAATATCTTGGAATATTCATAGGGTGGTTATCTATCACCTCTTGAAGTTTTACTTTTTCTTTATGGTCAAGATCGACATACTGCTCTATCTTCTCAATCGAGTTAATGTTATTTCGCAGTTCATCCCACCACCAATTTTCACTCCAGTTTATCCTATCTAAGTCCTTTAGCGAACTCATGATGTCCCCTTTTTTTTATCTGAGTATCTATAACGATAACATTTGACTCTTAGATAAAAATAAAATTTCACCACTTATATTGTAGCATCACCTGTACTGCATTTGATGTCGTATCTGTTTTTTGTGTATAGTAATGCCACTCTGCTCCAGCAGAAAAACTCTCTGTAAAAGGGTAAAGCAGTTGATTTTGCGTAAGCAGATCATCATTGGTCCAGTCGGTAAAGCCTGTTATATATAAGTCTGCTAAAAAAGGTTTTGTTTTATAGGAGAGGGTTAATTGGTACAGGTCATCTCCATTCACCTTGTCTTTACGGTAAACGTTTGCGTTGAAAAATTCAAATCCATAAATATTTAATGAACTTCCAAGACCATAAAGGTAGGCTTTATAATGGTGAAAGTCGGTGTTATACTGAAAAGCTGCAAAAACTTTGTTTACAAATAAAAAGCTGAGATCAGACGACGTAAGTGCCCCCAAATCCAACCTCGGTGCTATCTCCCCGTAGACATTTGTTTTATCATCATGGTATTTAAACCTATCATCGGCAATACAGTAGTCTAAAAATCCATAAACATCACCGTACTTAAATGCACTGTAATGCTCCAGCGTGACAGTTGTCTTACCACCGTTTTTTGTATCATATACGTAACTGTTTCCATTAAAAGTGCCATACAAAAGTTGTACGTTTGTTGTCGAAAATGCACAAAGCTGCAAAGAGAAAAGTAAAACGAGATAAATTTTTTTTTGCATTGTAATCCTTATAAACCATTACCCCACATATGAAGTTTCTTTGCCATCACCAGATCATACCCTTCTACAATATTATCTATATAGTTAGGGGAGCGGAATTCAAAGCGGTCAAGCAGATCGATAGTTTTTTCTATATCCATCTCCCCTTTTTTCTCCATAATGATGATATGTGCAGCATTTGCCAGCGTTGTGTAAGCAATTTTTAGCAGTTGTTCAAAACGGAGATGTTTTGAGAGAATATCTTTAAAAATCACCATATCATATTCACGCGGAAGTGCTCGAAAAGGTTTCGATAAAGCATCATCCTCATAGTGAACAAGGCGCAACTCCCCTTCAACCTCATCCATCAGCTTCTGCAGCATATCGGTCGTTGCGTCGGGCTCGGTAGTCACTTGAAGGTAGCGATTCCCCGGCAAAGGATTAAAAAGTTTTGTAAATTGCTGCAGATCCATCAAGGGTCCTTTTATACCGCCATATCGTGAAGCTCACGAAATAAAAAAGCTTCGACAATATCGTCTATACTTCTTTGTGTATGCGCAACAAGCGGCATCATATTGTACTCCAAAAACGGCATAGGGTTCTCAAAGTCATTGATAAATACTACCTCTTCAGAGAGGTTTTCAAACTGATCAAACTGCTTTGCATGAAGCACTTCAACAAGCTCCCCCTCCTCTATCAATAACTGCGCCCACACTTTTGCATCGGCTACACTTGTCAAAGAGGCTTCTTGCACCTCTTCACTATCCATCGGAACTAAGATATACATCTATTTTTTTCCGATTTTCTTTAGATTAAGCTTGAGTTTTTCATTGTCCATTACACCGATCTTGTGACTCAATATATCTGCTGCAATCTTTTTGGCGTTTTTCAGTGAGTGCATCTTATATGTACCACACTGGTATTTGTTTAACTCGGGGATATCTTTTTTAGAAGCTACTCTGAGTACATCCTCCATAGATTCTCTCCACGCTTTTGCAACCTTTTTCTCTGAAGGTGTCCCGATAACAGACATATAAAATCCTGTACGGCACCCCATCGGTGAGACATCTATAATCTCCACTTTTTTTGAGTTTAGATGATCACGCATAAAACCTGCAAAAAGGTGTTCTAAGGTATGAAGCCCTTTTCCGTCCATCTTGTCTACGTTTGGTTTGTAAAAGCGAAGATCAAAAACGGTAATATTGTCTCCGGAGGGTGTTTTCATCCCCTTGGCACGTCGTACTGCCGGTGCAGGCATAATAGTATGGTCAACTGTAAAAGAATCAAGTAATGGCATTTGATTGTCTCCTAAATTTTTTTCGCTATTTTATCGTGTTTTGAATTTATATTGCTGAGATATGAAACTAATTAGGTAAAATAAGCGCTCACATAGCCTACGACGCTATCCGTATCGTTACTCACATCCGCACTTGTTCGATAATCTATAATATCTGCTTTTAACATTCTTTTTGAAGCACTGTTCATGGCAGCTTCAACACCGATCTTTCCGCATGCTTCACATCCGAGATAGAGTTTTTCAATATCCAGAGTTTTTATCGCATCTATACATATATGATCCAGGCTATTGGCTTTTTCAAGACTATAAAAATGGCTCAGATCGGTACTGATAATTATCCCTATATCCTCCTGTTTTAAGAGGTAGTCGATAATTGCACTGATAGTGTCGGGTCTAATGTCAGAATATACAAGCTCCACAACCGAAGCATCGGGGATATAGTACTTTATAAACGGAAACTGCACCTCTGTAGAGTGCTCACGGTGTGCAGCGGCAAGACACTCAAGCGCAAAATTTTCCTCTAACTCTTTAACTATCTTTTGATCACCCTTTAGCGTTCCAAAAGGGGTCTCATACTCCTCATAGTCACATAAACTGATCCCTGTAAAGGGTATACGGTGGGAGGGGCCGATCACTACAAAACGCTTCAAGTCGGAATTTTGTAAAATCCGATAAGCTGCATTTGCAGTAAAACCGGAATACACATAGCCTGCATGAGGGACAATAACCATTCTGCTTTTCTCGTCACCCAGTGTAAAGTGTTTGTCATAAACTTTGTTAAAGTATTGATAATAATCCTCTATCTCCTCTTTGTTATCGGGATAAAAACTTCCCGCTACACTCATCGTCCGTTTCATTGCCAAACTCCTTTGATCTCCTCACCGCACTCACAACATCTTGAGTCTTTCAAACATACCACATCGGCACCATAACCTACTCTCTCAACGACTTTAGTTCCGCACTCTGGGCAGTAGGTATTTCCATCGTACATTACATTGCCGAGATAGACATATTTGATCCCATGTTTTTTTGCGATCTCTTTTGCTTTGGTAAGTGTACCAATCGGAGTTGAAGGGGTATCTAACATCTTATAGTCGGGATGGAAAGCACTCAGATGCCACGGAATCTCTCTGCCTAACTCTGTCGATATAAACTCAGCCATCGCTTCAACCTCTTCATCACTATCGTTGACACCGGGGATCAGCAGTGTAGTGATCTCTAACCATATATCACTTTTAGCAAACTCTTTTAGGGACTTCAAAACACCGTCAAGATCGGTTTTGAGTGTTTTTTTATAGTATTCATGGGAAAAACTCTTCAGATCGACATTGATAGCATCTACCCATGAACACATATCTTCAAACACTTCGTCTGATTCATACCCGCTTGAGACAAATACATTTTTCAGCCCCTTCTCTTTGGCTAAAATACCTATATCTTTTGCATACGGGTACCAGATAGTGGGTTCGTTGTAGGTGTAAGAGATACTTTGGCAGTTGTGTTCAAGTGCCAAAGAAACAATCCTCTCAGGGGGATAATCTGCCCCTTCGTTTACCTCGGTTGTTTGTGATATTTCATAATTTTGACAAAAAGGGCAGCGGAAATTACACCCCACCGTCCCAAGTGAAAGGGAGGTAGTCCCCGGTAAAAAATGGTAAAGCGGTTTTTTCTCAATTGGATCGACATGCAAGGCACTCGGATGACCATAGGTTATATTGACCAGATGGCCGTCTCTATTATAATTTATCCCGCATATACCGTGCCCGTCCTCTTTTAAAGTACAGTAGTGTCGGCAGAGTACACAGGTGATTGCATGATCATTTTTATAGCGATAATACTTCATTGTAAGGCTCCTCTATCGCCTCTACTCTATATCTGTAGATGCCAGGGTGTTTTTCAAAGATCGAAGGATCAGCTCCCGCTTTATAAGAGAGATGCTCTAAAAATTTTTCCACACTTGGAAGCTCTTCCCACACTTGCGGTAAAAAAGTCCCTTGATAACTCGCTTTTTGTAGGATCAGTCCATCTTTTTCAGGGACTATTTTAGTTAAAAGATCATCAAAGTCATTATACTCTACATGTTCAGGAGCCGTTAGCACGGAAACTTCAATATCTAGTTCATCGAGTTCGCTAACATCCAAGGGTGTAAAACGAGGATCGGAAAATGCGGCAGACTGTGCATTATTAATAATGTCCTCAAGTATAGAAGTGTGTGCCAGTACAGAACCTATACAACCACGTAACTGTTTTTGATAATGGAGTGTTACAAAAGTAGCTCCATCCTCCAATAACTTAGGA
>JBEWQA010000062.1:0-6462 GCA_047689515.1 Candidatus Sulfurimonas kebritensis | reverse complement strand
CTGTATGTTTTTCTTTTTCTACTCATATCTTTATCTCCAAAATGATTCGTATATTTTACCATTTAGGAAGATACCCTCTCAAGTTTATTGTCTAAATTATTGGTGGCATTATAGAAGTCTATCTACTTTTGTGACTCCTTGTGTATCAATATCAATAAAATTTTTCATTTCATAATCTTTAAACTTATTTAATATCTCTTCATCTGAATTCGAAATCTTTATATCATGGAAATGCAACCTAAAATAATAGGATTTTGAAAACCAAACACTTCGATAAGCAAACGTCATCCCTTCTATATTATTAAAGTCATGTATCTTATGTAGATAATCTCCTTGTTTTTGAAAGCCTTTTTCAAAATCCTCAATATAATTTGGATAAAACTTCATCCATCTCTTTAACTGTTTTTTACTTGGTTCTATTTCAATACTAATGTAAGAACGGTATTTATTTACATTATATGTATCTATTTTAATAGTATTAGATAATTTCCAAGATTTTGCTTCATGAATTAGCTCTAATAAATAAGTAAGTTTTTTACTATCTTCTGGAGTAAAAGTATAAATATATTTATCTCCAATAAACGTATAAGTTTGTTCCTTATCATTTTTTACCAAAATCTTGATTTTATCATTTTCATATTCAGTATAAGTAACAGGTCTTACACAACCATCAAAAAATTAACATCAAAACCACTAAAAATAGATTAAAAAATTTTTTCACCATATAATTCCTTTACTAATTATACACACTCTTATAAGAGGCAACTATTTATTAGTAGTACATTATATACATGTTAGCTATAAAACCACTTAATATCTTATCATTTAAAGTGTAATACTATTAAGTTATGTTGAATAACCTAAACAAGGGAATATGCTATAGAAATATTGCAATTTGTGATATTTTTGACTATATTTTAAAGACCTTCGTATCGTTTTGTATGTATAACTATTAACGTATATCCGTAATATCTTATCATTTTGTAAAGATATCAGGCGAAAACGTAATAGTTTAGCGAAACGATCTATATATCAGGAGTAGGTTATGGCAAAGAAAGTACTTAATATTATGAGAGATAAGATCAGATTCCCCAAGCAGGGAAGTGGAGGTTAAGAAGACTTGTTAGACTTCTTCCCCATTTTTACAAGTGCGATCCCTACTGCGATCAGAGCAAAGATAACACCGATCGTAGAGAGGATGAAACTCATCTCTACGGGTTGCGTCATGTCAGGCATTACGCTACTACCTCGCCACATCTAGTACAAGTACAGTCTTCTTTTTCCGCTTGGAATTTCCAACATCTAGGACATTTGTGTGCAGTCGCTTTTGCAACTGTAAATGTATCGTCACCCACTTTGAAGCTTCCAAGTTGATCTTCCTCAGGTTTGTCTTCAAAGATTCCGCTAACTACAAACCAGTCTTCAGCATCAGTCGTAGCCATATCTAAAGTAGTTTTAGATTCTGTGTAGATTATAAGCTCAAGCGTAGACTTGATCGATTTGTCTTTTTTCAGAGCATCGACAACAGCGCCGAAACCTTCTCTTGCTTTTTCCATATATGCAGCATCAAACGGTGCTTTTACTTCAGGTAAAGACTCGTATGTAAAGTCGAAGATATCTTCATGGTCACCTTTGATGATCGCAGGTGCATTTTCGATGATCTCATCAGCTGTATATGTAAGGATCGGAGCGACTAAAAGCAGCATCGATCTTGTGATCATAGCCATAGCACTCTGACTTGCACGACGGCGATCAGAGTTTTTATCGTTACAGTAAAGGTTGTCTTTAGTCATATCTATATACATACCGCTTAACTCATTTACGATGAAGTTGTTAAGTGCATTCATACCGTTTACAAAGTTGTACTCGCTAAATAGTTTATGTACCTCGTCAAAAGTCTCTTTTGCAGATGAGAGGATCCATTTGTCTAAGTCACCCATCTCATCTACGCTTACAAGCTCTTCAAGATCGTTGATGTTTGCAAGCATGATTCTAAACGTATTTCTAAGTTTTCTATAGTTCTCAGCTGTTTGTTTTAAGATCCCTTGAGAGATTTTAAGATCACCTTGGTAGTCAGATGATGCTACCCATAGGCGTAAGATCTCAGAGCCGAACTCTTTGAGCACTTTATCAGGTGCGATAACGTTGCCTTTAGACTTAGACATCTTCTCACCTTTTTCATCAACCGTGAAACCGTGAGTCAGTACACCTTTATATGGTGCTTGGTGTTGTACGGCAGTTGAAAGGAAAAGTGATGATTGGAACCAACCACGGTGCTGATCACTTCCTTCAACGTAAAGATCAGCCGGATAGCTTCCTGCATCGTAGTTGCGAGACTTGATCACAGAGTTCCAAGTAGAACCTGAGTCAAACCATACATCCAAGATATCGTTTACTTTCTCTAACTCTTCAGCTTTATAGCCGCTTCCAGGGTAGAGCAGCTCTTCGATGCTCATAGAGTACCATGCATCAGAGCCTTTCATCTCAAAGATCATCGCTACGAAGTTCAGAACCTTCTCATCAAGCAGAACTTCACCTGTAGCTTTTACTCTAAAGAATGCGATAGGCACACCCCAGTCACGTTGACGAGAGATACACCAGTCAGGTCTGTTTTCAACCATAGAGTTCAGACGTTTTCTACCGGTTTCAGGGATGAACTTCGTTTTTTCCACTTCGCTAAGAGCGATATCTCTAAGAGTTCTCTCTTCACCCTCAGGTGTACCGTCAACAGAGATAAACCACTGTTTAGTCGCACGGAAGATAAGTGGAGTATGACTTCTCCAACAGTGTGGGTACGAGTGAGTAAACTTCGTTACTTTTAGCACTGCATCACCCATAAGTTCGATGATCTCGTCGTTTGACTTGAAGATGTGACGCCCTACGAAACTTTCAGCGTTTGGAAGGAGCTTCTCACGTACGACTGTCTGATCGTAACAACCAGTCTCATCAACAGGCATAACAACATCAAGGTTATATACAAGTCCGATACGGTAATCATCTTCACCGTGTCCAGGTGCAGTGTGTACACAACCAGTACCGTTGTCAACTAAAACGTGCTCACCTAAAACGATGTGAGAGTTTCTACCGTTAAGCGGGTTGATAGCTACAAGGTTTTCAAACTCAGTTGCATCAAACTCTTTTGCAACTGCTCCGCCAAGCACACCGTTTTCAACATTTTCATTAAACAGCTCTTTTGCAACGATGTAACCATCAGTTGTAAGTACATACTTCTCATTCGGGTTAAAAGAGATACCTGTATTTGCAGGGATCGTCCACGGTGTCGTTGTCCAGATAACTGGAGCGGCTTTACCTTCGATACCGAGTTTTGCTTTTGCCTCATCGTTTAATTCAAAAGCGATGAAGATCGAGTGAGACTCTTTGTCCTCGTACTCAACTTCCGCTTCGGCAAGTGCAGTTCTCTCAGCCCAAGACCAGTAAACAGGTTTGCTACGCTCGATAAGCAGCCCTTTGTTTGCAACCTCGCAAAGTGTTCTATAGATATTTGCTTCAAATTTATAGTCCATAGTCACATACGGTTTGTCCCAATCTGCAAGGATACCAAGTTGTTTGAACTCATCTCTTTGCACATTTACAAATTTCGCAGCGTGTTCGCGGCACAGTTTACGGATCTCGGCAGTATCGAGTTGCTCTTTTTTCTTTTTGCCGCCGAGTTTTTTCTCAACTTGCTGTTCGATCGGTAGACCGTGACAGTCCCAGCCCGGAGTGAAACGGACAGACTTGCCGTTGAAGTAGTTGTGTTTGATTATGATGTCTTTGAGAACTTTATTGAGTGCATGACCGATGTGGATATTACCGTTTGCATAAGGGGGACCATCATGTAGTGTGAAGTCCTCTGCATCTTTACGATTTGTTTTCATCTTTTCGTAAACTTTTTTATCTTCCCAAGCCTTGTATCTCTTTGGCTCGTTGTTGATCAGGTTACCACGCATTGGAAATGCTGTCGTCGGTAAAAGTAGAGTGTCTTTGTAATCCATATCTGCCTCAATTTATTTGATTGTTTTCATTATAAAATTGCGCGGATTATATCTTTTTTGCGTTTAAAAACCTATAAAATGATATAATAAGCGTATTTTAGTTTTGAAGTAAAAGGTAGCCAGACGATGAAACTGCATGTAATCTTTATAGGAAATAAGTTTATCTATAATGAGTCTTTAAAAGAGTATGTCCTCAGACAGATCACAAAGAGCTGTGACCAAGCGGAGTGTATCTCCTTTTATAAAGATGGGGACAACTCACTTTTTTTAGAGATCGAAAAAGAGCTTAACCAGGAGCAGCAACTCATAATCGTCACTACAAAACAAAACTTCTCAACCGTCGGAAAATTAATATCAACTGCTACGGATGATGTCCAAGTGCTCAAAGAGGATACCTTGATGCCTCAAAAAGCTTTTGTTTATGAGAAGGGGAGTTATCTGATAGAACACGGCAATACGGCTGTAAATGTTTTGCAGGTGGATGAGTCGGAGATGATCCCCTCTATACTCTTACAAGATGAAGCGACAAATGCAACGATACATATCTTTGGTGAAGAGAAAGAGACACTTATAAGTATACTAAACCCGATCGCACAAACATATGAAGTGGCTTTTGAGGTGACGACACTGATCGAGGGGTGGCAACAGATCGATATACGTTCGAAAAAGTACGGCAATATCTCAAATTTCGTGCTCGCTTCTAAAAAACTCCTGCCAAATAAACTTATCCCCTCTGCAAATGTTTTTGAGCATATTATAGAGACACTTGATTCACAAAACAAAAAGATCACTTTTGCCGAAAGTTGTACGGGTGGTCTGCTCTCTTACTACCTGACAAAAAACAACGGAGCATCCAAGATCCTTGAAGGCTCACTTATAACATACTCAAACGCGCTCAAAGACAACTGGCTGGCAGTAAGCTCACAAACGTTAGAAGAGTTTGGCGCTGTAAGTGCAGAAGTGGTGCGTGAGATGAGTGAGGGGGCTTTAGACGTGAGCCATGCAGATTTTGCGATCGCAGTCAGTGGCATAGCAGGAGATACGGGCGGAACAGAAACGAAACCGGTCGGAACTGTATATATAGGTGTGAGAAGCAAAAACAAACATAAAGAGGAGCATCTTCATTTTAGCGGCGATAGACATTTTGTGCAAAATCAAAGTGCTCTTTACGCCATCAAAATGTTGTTACTTTTAGAAGAAGATGTTTTTTTCTGAAAAAATTGCAAAAACTCTTGACATATAATTTGGATTTGTCTATAATTCCAGCCTCTTAAATGAGAGAAACAAAATGTCTCGTTAGCTCAGCTGGTAGAGCACGTCACTTTTAATGATGTGGCCGATGGTTCGAATCCATCACGGGACACCATTTTAAACTAGATGCGGTGGTAGTTCAGTTGGTTAGAATACCTGCCTGTCACGCAGGGGGTCGCGAGTTCGAATCTCGTCCACCGCGCCATCTTTAGTTTAAAATGGGCGCTTAGCTCAGTTGGTAGAGCGCTACCCTTACAAGGTAGATGTCACTGGTTCGAGTCCAGTAGTGCCCACCATTAATAACAAAACCCTTTGTTAACATAAGTGACCCTTTCGTCTAGTGGCCAAGGACACTATCACTTCATGGTAGTTACAGAGGTTCAAATCCTTTAGGGGTCGCCAATTTTGGTGTTTTAAAATTTTCCCATTTTATGGGCGCTTAGCTCAGTTGGTAGAGCGCTACCCTTACAAGGTAGATGTCACTGGTTCGAGTCCAGTAGTGCCCACCATTAATAACAAAACCCTTTGTTAACATAAGTGACCCTTTCGTCTAGTGGCCAAGGACACTATCACTTCATGGTAGTTACAGAGGTTCAAATCCTTTAGGGGTCGCCAATTTTGGTGTTTTAAAATTTTCCCATTTTATGGGCGCTTAGCTCAGTTGGTAGAGCGCTACCCTTACAAGGTAGATGTCACTGGTTCGAGTCCAGTAGTGCCCACCATAATTTACGATATATGCACGAAGCTTTTGGCTCACATATTGCAATATGCTTCGCTAAAACCTTAGCACATCTATCGAAAATTACAAATTATTAACTTTTATAAAATTCTTGATTTTTGTTTTAATCAAGGCGGGTTCTAGAGTGAATGAGGAGCATAGTAAAGCTATGTGACGATTGAGTGAAAGGTTCCAACGCAGAGTAAAGCAAAAAAGCATAATTTTAGGTTGCGGTGGTAGTTCAGTTGGTTAGAATACCTGCCTGTCACGCAGGGGGTCGCGAGTTCGAATCTCGTCCACCGCGCCATCTTTCTTCTGTTTTATAAATAATTAACCACAATATTTGTATGATGTTTTATTCCATAAATACGTCACAGGCAAAACATATGAAAATAACAACATTAAAAAACGCTTTTAGGGTTTCTATTTTAACTATTACAGTCAGTTTATTTATACTATTTTACTTTTTTTCTTCAAATATTTTTACAAATATAGCAC
>JBEWQA010000021.1:0-29613 GCA_047689515.1 Candidatus Sulfurimonas kebritensis | reverse complement strand
TTTTTCAGGCCATTATAGAACTATAATCGGAATAACCTTCACTTAACAATATAACATTTAACGATAGAATTAAAAAAATACTTTTTTTCATCTTAATTTCTCCTTTTTAATTTAAAATAAATATAGCTACATAAACTAACGGCAGGGGCTGAGCTCCACTCAGTCATACTTCATAAATCCACTAGTGGATTTCTGGAGGATGGCTTGGTGTGTGCTCCAGCCAATTGTTGTATGTAGCGTAGCGGAATACTACAATTGGTTGGTTGCTCGTTCAGAGCTCAGCCCCTGCCGTTGTACGTTTCCGCTCCGCGGGAACGTACAACGTTTGAATATAGCTCAATAAATTGCCGCTAGGTAATTTATTGGTTACTATGTTTTGTTATATCTTTCATTTAGTTGGCTTGTTTTTGTTGAAGATTCTTAAAACTTCTATAGTGTTTTTTTGAAAGTTTACTTTGTAAACTATTGTGTAGCCTTTATATGTCATATCTCTTACATTTTCATTTTGAAAATAAATAGATGATCTGTATTTTAATGGATTATCAGGGATTAAAAAAATTAGTTTTTCAAGTTCATTTGCAAACTTAATGCTTGCATTCACTTTGTCTTGAGCTATATAATTTACAATATGCAATAACTGTTTTTCAAAAGTTTTTTTGTAAATAATTTGCATTTAGCTATTTTTAGACTTTAAATGGTTGTTTATATTATTCCATAAATCATCATGTGAAATCATTTCAGCTTTTCCACTTTCAACTTCTTCTAGGTCTTTATGTAGTTGCTTTTGTCTTTCATAAAAGTAAGGGTCAAGTTCAAGGTTTTTATCTTTTGAAATAGTTACATTCGAATGACTATTTTTTACAAAATTCATAAACTGTTGCATGTAGTCATCTTGCACTTGCACTGATAAAGTTTGCATCGTTCATCCTTCCATTTTCTTTAAACTAAATTATAGCGAAAATCAAGTGAAACTCACTTGATTTTTAATTTAGGATATTATCTATCAGAAGATTTAGCAGCTTTAATACAACCTAAATATTGTTTATTCTTAAAATCTGATATTGTTTGGATTTTTACTTTTTCAGTATTAAATCTTGGTGTTTCATACGCTTCTATTATCATAAAAGCAATATCAGGATTACCATCTTTAACTAATTTTGTGTTAATCTCCATTAGTTTTTCCATATCTACACCATTCTGTCTTGACTTCATAATCATTTCAGAAATACCACTAAGTGTGCTACACCACTTCATTCCTTTTGAATCAACAGCATAACTATTGATTCCCAGTAATAATAAAAAAAACAAAACAAATATTTTTTTCATATTATCTCCATAAAATAAATTTACCAATTTATTTTCATAAATAGGCATATTCAAATTTCCAGATAATGTGGCTTCTTGGATATAACGGTTGTCGTGAGCAATAGTTTTCCCGCTAGGGTAAATTATTGGTCTCCTCGTACTTGTTATATTTTATAAATATCTTTCTATCGCTAATGCTCCATGAAATACACCTAAAATATTTATAGTATCTGTATCTTTTATGAGATAAGCAATTCTGTAATGTCCATAAAGTAAAATTCTAATTTCATTTTTTGTGTCATTTTCATATGGATAACCAAGTTTTGGGAATGATGATAAGATTTGAGTTTTAGTAAAAATTTCGTTTACTACTTTTTTTGCTATTTTTGGATTGTCTTGTGCAATATAGTCGTGAATATCTTTTAACCAAAAACTTGCTTCATCAGTCCAGCTGATACTTACCATTGTTTGATTCTATATTCCATCTCTTTGCTTGAGATGGTTTTACCATTTTTAGAGTCTTCTAAACCTTTTTTTATCATTCTGTCAAAAGCAAGTTCTCTGATGAGTTCATCATAAGATGTATCTGTAGGTAGTGAGTCTATAATATTTTTAGCCATAGTTTTTGGTGCAGTCATAATACAGCCTTTTTAGTTTTTGAGTAATAAAAAATTATAGCAAAACTTAAGTGAATGTTACTTAAGTTTTGCTATTAAAATTATCACTATACACTTCTTCATATAACGATAAGCCCTTTATATTCATTTTTAGAGAAATATAAATAAATGCAAATGAAAGTATAATAACTGTAAAAAATAAGCCAAAATCAAATTCAGATATATTTTCAAGTTTAAAAAAATATCCAAGTAATAATATTTGTGGAGTCCAATAAAACTTCTCACCTAAAGAGAGAAATGAATCAGCTTGTTTTAATTTAGCTTCTTTAGTTTTGAATTTCATATAATTACCTTGTTATCCATGCTGTTACTCCAGTTGGTAATTTTACCAATAATGCATCTGTGCCAAATGGATGTTTAACTTTGATTTTCTTAGATTTAATAACTTTGAGATCCATCCCTTCTGTGATTTTTTTCATTTTAACGCCTTTTATGCTTATACATGAACGAAGAGATGCAACTTGTGCAATTCCCCCCCCCGTCTGATACTCTGTTGAAACATATCCCAGTGTTTTCAACATCACGATAACTTACATAAGAATATTCATCTTTAGATTCAATTACTGAGCCTTTACTAAAGTTTTTTGCAAAAGTTGATGTAGATAATCCAATTACCACTATTCCTAAAATGATTTTTTTCATTTCAGAACTCCTAAAAATTAAATTTACCAATTTACTTTCATAAATAGGCATATTCAAATTTCCAGATTATGTGGCTTCTTGGATATAACGGCAGGGGCTGAGCTCCACTCAGTCATACTTCATAAATCCACTAGTGGATTTCTGGAGGATGGCTTGGTGTGTGCTCCAGCCAATTGTTGTATGTAGCGTAGCGGAATACTACAATTGGTTGGTTGCTCGTTCAGAGCTCAGCCCCTGCCGTTGTACGTTTCCGCTCCGCGGGAACGTACAACGTTTGAAGTGAGCTAATAAATTTCCCGCAGGGTAATTTATTAGCTCCCCTGATTTGTTATGCATTTCATTCAAATAATTTGCCAAGCAATGAACCTGCAAGACCAAGCAACACAGCCCATATGGATGAAATTAGTATTGAAAATATTGGATGTCGTTTGACCCAATCCGTAAGCTTATAAAATAAGGCTTTGTTAATTTTTGAAAGTTCTAATTTTACTTGATTGATTGTAGTTTGAGAAATTTTTTCTTTGATTAGTCGCTCTGTACAGTCATTGCAAATAATGGGATGATCGCATGAAAAGACAATATCTTCTTTTAAACCATTCATGTCATAGATACAACCTCTGGTTTCATCATGAGTAAAGTTTGTAACTTCATATACAGATGGAATTTTATTATTATTTCGAACATATACTAGTGAATATGCATACAGTAATCGTAAAGCTACATTTTCAAGAGGAATGTTTTTTTGTCTTAGAAAATTTGATATTTCATGGAATGTGAAGACAACTACATTTTCTTCAACTCGGCGTGTGTACCAATTATCTTCTAGGGGAACACCAACTAAGGCAATCAAAAAGTCTGCTTCTATTTGTTTTGGAAGTTGCTTATATATATTTTCATCAGAATATTCCCATGATTGACCATCAGAGTCTGCCCGTAGTTCATAATGTTCTATTTTTCCAGAAAGTTCAAAAATGTCCGACTTCCAATTTTCTACTTTTTCAAGATTGACATCAGCTGGTAAATGACCAAGTGATAATATTTGAATTTTAGTTTTTTTCATTGTCCTTCTTTGTATGCATAACGGCAGGGGCTGAGCTCCACTCAGTCATACTTCATAAATCCACTTGTGGATTTCTGGAGGATGGCTTGGTGTGTGCTCCAGCCAATTGTTGTATGTAGCGTAGCGGAATACTACAATTGGTTGGTTGCTCGTTCAGAGCTCAGCCCCTGCCGTTGTACGTTTCCGCTCCGCGGGAACGTACAACGTTTGAGTTGAGAAATAAGTTTCCCGCTAGGGTAACTTATTCTCTCCAAGGTTTTGTTAGGTTATATTTCATAAAAAACAATTGTAACTAAATTTGGGCAAGGCTCACTAAAAGTAACTCGTAATCCACTAGATGTTTCAATAGCACTATCTAGTCCTAGTGGTCCATTGCCATAAAAATTAAAAATATATTTATCAATTGGAACATTAAAATTAATTATAAAATTAAGTGTACCATTATCACATAGTGAAGAAATACTATTGCTGTCAATAATGTTAGCAGTATTTGGATTAAATTTTATAAAGCCAGCAATCACATGTGATTGGTTATCTTTTAATACTAAGGTATTTTCTATAGCAACAATTCTTTTATCATAGTTATCAATTCGTTCTATAAATAAGGCATTTGTTTTTTCTTGATCTTTCTCTGCCCAAATTCCAGAGATACCACTGAATACACCACCAATAATTGGTGTTGAAGATATTGTATTCAAAAGAAATCTATAAGTTCTATTATCTGGCGACTTAGCTACTTTTTCTTTTATTAATTCGATGATTCCCATTAATATATCTCCTTGTAACCTAACTATTTATTCAAGGAACATTTTATCATAAACAACTAGAAAATAACAAATTAAATCAACACATTAAATGTCCTTTTATTTAACTATTAAAGTTAAAAATATGACATATTGACATATTTTTAAGAATTTATAGTTCTTTTTATTAGAATACTTAAAAATTAGATGTCCTTTAATGTAGAAAATCATCCTTATTTGGACAAAGTGTTCCGTTATTTTGAAATTAACCTGTTAAAAGGACAATATGTCCCTTAAGAAAAAGGTGCTTATTATGAAAATTAAAAAGAAACTTTTAGATATTGTGCGCGAAAAAATACGTTTTAAGCGTTACAGCATATCTACTGAAAAGACTTATGTTCATTGGATAAAGTGTTATATTTTTTTTCATAATAAAAAGCATCCGATTGAGATGGGTAAGCTAGAGATAGAGCAGTACTTAACAAGTTTAGCTGTCAAGAGTAAGGTTTCACCCACTACTCAAAACAAGAGAATCGCTTTTGCGTAGCAAAATGTTTCTTTAGAAAATCAAGCTTTTAGTGCTTTGTTATTTTTATATAAAGAAGTTCTTGGTGTTGACATGAGTGAGTGGAATATTCAGGCTTTACGTGCACAGGAGCGAAAACATATACCTGTTGTACTTACAAAAGATGAAGTATTAAAGTATTAGGTAGTATCAATAAAGACTACAGTTTAGTAGTCCACTTGATGTACGGTTGTGGGCTTAGAATGAATGAGGTGTTAAATCTGCGTATAAAAGATATAGATTTTGGATTTGATAAAATTTATATTTGGGATTTTAAATCTTTAAAAGACAGAACTGTACCGCTACCGGCAAAGTTAAAGCAACAGTTGCTATCGCAGGTTGAAGTAGTAACTCAAATACATAAGCAAGATTTAGAAGATGGATATGGTACGGTTTTTATCCCTCATGCATTAGAAAAAAAATTTCCAAATGCAAAAAGTGAAACGAAGTGGCAGTTTTTATTTCCAATGAGTAAAGTTTCAAAAGATCCTAGAAGTGGGGTTATTAGAAGACATCATATTCACCCTAAAACATTAGGTAGAAATATAAAACAAGCTTCACAAAAAGCAAATGTAAACAAAAGAGTAACTTCACACATTTTCAGACACTCATATGCTACGCATCTGTTGCAAGCAGGTATAGATTTACGATCTATACAAGAACTTTTAGGACACAAAAGTGTAGAAACGACGATGATATATACTCATGTCGTTGCAGAAATGAACAAGTCTAAAGTTATGAGCCCTTTAGACTTTTAAATAGCTATTTTAATCCCCACAGGACAATGATCAGAGCCTTCGATATGATCGAGTATGAAGGCATCTTCAAGGTTTTCCGCTAAGTCTTCGGAGATAAAAAAGTAGTCGATTCTCCATCCTGCATTGTTCAGGCGTGCGTTGAAGCGGTAAGACCACCAGCTGTATCTCTCCTCTTCATCACCGTTTACGTATCGGAAAGTATCTATATAACCGTGATCGATGAGTTTGTCTATCCATTCACGCTCTATAGGTAAAAAGCCCGATCTTTGTGAGTTTGCTTTCGGGTTTTTGAGATCGATCTCACGGTGGGCTGTGTTGACGTCACCGCAGATGATGATGCTCTTGCCTTCCTCTTTTAAAGCTTCACAATGTGCCAAGAAACGATCATAAAACTCCATCTTGTAGTTGAGGCGCTCTTCATCTTTTTGTCCGTTTGGAAAGTAGACGTTAAAGAGCACTATATTGCCAAAGTGGTTTTCGATGATACGCCCTTCGTTTAAGATATCTATATCCCCGCAGTTAGAGACGCTGTCGCTTTTAAGTGTAGAGAAAGTTGCCGTACCGCTGTAGCCTCTCTTCTGTGCAGAATTTATGTGGCGTTCAAGATAAGGTTTTTCAAAAAGATCTTCAGGGACTTGTTCTTCCAAGGCTTTAATCTCTTGGAGACACAGTATATCGGGATGGTGCTCATCGATCCATTTGAGTGCCTCTTTGTTGGCTATGGCTCTTATACCGTTTACGTTCCATGAGATTATTTCTATTGAGTCTGACATTTGAAACCTTTTGTTTGAAAGTAGGGAAAAAAGAAAAAAAGAAGTTACTAAAGGAAAAATCTCCTTTAGTAATAAAAGCGTGGAGTCTTAAACGAAGTCCACTTTTGCAACGTGGTGTTTTAGACCAAGCTCTTCAGCAGAACAACCGAGTGCCAAACCTACCATTTGCTGCATATGAAGTACAGGAAGCTCAACTTCACGACCGATAGCTTCAGAAGCATGGTGAGTTTGCGTATCTAGTTTTAAGTGACACAGTGGACACGGTGTAACCATCCAGTCTGCATCGCTATCCATAGCACCTGCGATCGCATTACCTGTAAGTACTGCTGCAGTGTGTGGCGCTTGAAGCTCTACGTGGAAACCACAACATTTGTTTTTCTCTTCATAGTCAACATTTTGACCGCCACACGCGATGATAAGATCATCGAGTGAAGTAGGGCGGTATGCAGACTCTGGAGTCTTGTGAGTTTCATTTTGAAGCTCTGAAGGACGAATGTTGTGACATCCGTAGAATGGTGCGATGTTAAACTGGCTAAGCGGTGTAACAACCATCTCTTTGATCTTATCAAGACCAAAGTCGTCGATGATAGCGTATAGGAAGTGCGTTACTTGAGATGTACCTTTGTACTCTAGATCAACCTCTGCAAGCTTTTCATTTACTTTCGCTTTGAGTTCAGCATCATTATCCAGCTTATGTTTTGTCATAGCTGTGTTTAATTGACAAGTATTACAGATAGTTACCATCGTAAGACCGTGTTTTTCAGCATAAGCGATATTTCTAGCGTTTAAAACTAAAGATAAAAACTCATCATAGTCTTGCAGGTGAGAAGCTCCACAACAAGAAGCTTCTGTTAGCTCTACAAGTTCGATCCCGAGTTTATCTGCAACAGCCATAGTTGACATCATTTGCTCTGGTGTACTCTGTTTAGCAGTACAACCGGTAAAAAGTGCGTATTTTAATTTTTCCATCTTATTGTCTCCTAAAACTTCGCAGTAGATGAAGATTTAACAAGTTTTTTAATCTCATCCATGTTATCTGATTTTGGTAGTTGCCACGGCATTGGGATTTTCCCTTTTGTAAACATTTTGATAGCAACAGGAACGTGTTTCACGATCGATGGACCTTCAGAGTAAAGTACTAAACCACCCTCATCAAGTACACCGCGTTTTGCGATAGAGTGTTTAAACCCGACTGCGTGACGTGTAGCAACGTTTGACTTCGCTTTTCCTTCTTGGAAAAGTTTTTGGTGAAGTTTCGTGATCTTACCGATTGGGTCGATCTCTTTAGGACAAACCTCTCTACACTCAAAACATTTAACACAGTCCCAAACACCTTGTGCTTCTGCATTAACCTCTTCTAGTCTTGATGTTGATTCATCACGAACATCCGCTTCAAATCTATATGCAGCAGCGAATGCAGCAGGACCAAAGAAATCATCGTTTACTTCAACAGCAGGACAAGCGTAGTGACATGCTCCACACTGGATACAAAGGTCAGCTTCATCAAGTGCATCTGCATCTTCAGGAGATACAAGGTTTTCAACCTCTGGAGCTTCATCTACGTCTGTTACAACGTACGGTGTTACAGCAGCGTGTTTGTCCCAGAAGTCTGTTTTGTCGATGATCATATCTTTAACAGCACGTTTTTTGCTTAATGGCTCGATAACAAGCTCATTTCCAAAAAGATCAACCATATCGTTCATACTCTCTTTACAAGCGAGAGTTGAGCGACCGTTTACTTTGATAGCACATGCACCACAAATACCGTGACGGCAAGATCTTCTATAAGAGAAACTACCGTCATGATCCCATTTAATTCTGTTGAGGATATCTAAAACAACCTCTTCAGAAGTTACTTCCATCTCATAGTCATCGTAATATGGAAGGTAGTCCTCTTCAGAATTGAAGCGGAATACTTTGAATTTTACTTTTTGTGTAGTAATTGTATGTTCCATAGCTTATCCTTAGTAGTTTCTTGCTTTGAGTTCATGTTTGCCAAGAACAACATCCATATAGTCTAATGAAATGTCTCCATTTTCATCCATATATGCCATTGTATGTTTTAACCAGTCTTGATCATCACGCTCTTGGAAGTCTTCTCTGTAGTGAGCACCACGGCTCTCTTTACGAGGAAGTGCAGACTCAACGATAAAGAGAGAGTAGTCTAACATGTGACCAAGCTCGATAGCTTCTTGAAGCTCAGTGTTGAACATTTTAGATTTGTCTTTGATACGAACGTTTTTAAATCTTTCTCTTAGCTCTTTTACTTTCTCAATTGCAACTTTGATAGTTTCTTCAGTTCTAAAAGCACCTGCATTTGCAGTCATTGTTTGTTGTAGCTCTTCACGAAGTTGGGTTACTGTTTCGTCTCCGTTGTTGTTTATGATGAAGTCGATCTCTGCTTGTGCAGTTGCAGCATCATCTTCATTTACAGGGCGAAGTTCGATATCGTCGATCTCAGATACCATCGTTTTACCGACAAAACGACCAAATAGTAATGCTTCAAGTACAGAGTTTGCACCAAGGCGGTTTGCACCGTGAACAGATACACAAGAACACTCACCGGCTGCATAGAAACCTTCGATGAGTTCATCGTTGTTTTTACGAACATTACCTGCGATATTTACAGGGATACCACCCATAGAGTAGTGTGCAGTTGCAGAGATAAGGATAGGCTCTTTGATCATATCTAAACCTAAGAACGTGATAGCAAGCTCACGAAGTTCAGGAAGTTTTTTCATGATAAGGTCTTTCCCTAAGTGTGTTACATCTAAGTAAACCGCATCTTTTCTTGGACCAACACCGCGACCCTCTCTGATCTCGTTTAAGATAGCACGAGATACAACATCACGAGATGCAAGCTCCATAGCGTTTGGAGCATATTTTTCCATAAAACGCTCACCCTTAGAGTTGAAAAGGCGTCCACCTTCACCACGAGCAGCTTCAGAGATAAGTACACCGTTTCCTGATAATCCAGATGGGTGGAACTGTACGAATTCCATATCTTCTAAAGGGATACCGTGACGAGCTACGATAGAGAGACCATCACCTGTATTTGCGTGTGCGTTTGAGTTGATCTTATAACATCTAGCGTATCCGCCTGTTGCGAACATTACTGATTTTGCATTAAAGATAGCCATTTGCATATCGCGGATGTTAAACGCTACTACACCTGATACTTTACCATCTTTATAGATGATGTCAGCTGCGTACCATTCGTCCCAGAATTCAACACCGGCACGGAAAGCTTGTTCATAAATAGTTTGTAAAAGTGTTAGACCTGTTCTGTCTTTTGCAAAACAAGCACGTGGAGAAGATTGACCACCGAAAGGTCTTTGAGCGATTTTACCGTTGTCCCAGCGGCTAAATGCAGCACCCATTCTTTCAGCCCAGCGGATAGTTTCAGGGGCGTTTTTACACATAAACTCAACAGCATCTTGATCTGCTAGATAATCTGCACCTTTTACCGTATCGAACTCGTGAAGCTCAACACTGTCTTCGTCGCTAAAAGCGGCATTTACACCACCCTGAGCTGCACCTGAGTGACTTCTGAGTGGATGGAGTTTTGTAATTACTGCAACTTTTTTTCCTGCATTTTGCAGTTCTCTTGCTGCTGCACATCCCGCAAGACCTGCACCAACAACAATTGCATCGTAAGTATAAATAGGAATACTCATTCAATTTCCTTCGTATAAAGAACTAAAATAATGCTGATTATATCTCAATTAGGCTTATGCAAGGTTAAATGTGCGCTATATACGAAAGAAGATGTAGAATGTTACGATTTTGGACACAAAAGAGAAATGTGTTACGATATTTCTCTAATGCATGTCTCTTTGTGCGTAATCTCTTGTTTGGAAGATTTTATTGGTTCCTGTTGATTTTGCGTAGTTTTGTATCTCTTTGGCTTGTTTGATCGCTTCTTCGATACTTGTATTTGTTGGTTTTACTACATGACCGCCTGTTACGGTTACACGCTGCGTTCCAACATCCGGGATATTGAACTTGAGATCGGCGATACTTTCGCGGATAAGCTCAACATCTTTATAACACTGCTCTTTTGTAGTACGCGACAAGATAATAGTGTATTGGTTATAGTCGGTTCTTGCTATGACATCAACAGGCTGTTCGTAAAGTGAGATCGTATAAGCGATCTTTTTTAGGATTGATTGTGTTATATCTTGCGGGTACGGTCTGTTTGTTTTTGAAAAGTTGTCTATATCAAGCACCGTTACAGAGGTAAAGTTACTATCTTTTAACCCTTTTTTGTGGGAGTATGCATTTAACATCCCTTTGTAGTTGTTTATACCTGTAACTTTGTCAAGCATTGCAGGATTATCCGTACCTACAGATTTTCTATTCATTCTCAGTGCAATCGCATCTGCTTCGAGAGAAAATATCTCATACCCTTTTTTGTCTTTGTCTATCTGATATAAGTACTCGATATCTTTATAGATCTGAGTCAGTCTGCGTCTGTACAAGAGTGTAAAAAATGCAACTATAACAAAAAGGGCTATCGAGATGTTTTCAATCACGGTAAATTTTCTTTTATCATAGTTGATATGTTTAAGCATCATACTGTTTATATGGTTAAGCACTGTGCTTAAAGAGCTGTTGAGTGCTTTTTCTGCTTCGATCTCTTCATCTGTAGGCTTAGAGAGAGTTTTGTTCTTTAAGATGTCGTTGTAGTATCTGTTTGCCGCAGCGTTGAAACCATCGATCAGTTGTGAAAGTTTATTGAGATCAGCCATATACTCCTCACGGTTACTAAGAAGATACTGTTCGGTAACGTTGTACTTGTAGATCACCATGAGTTTGTCGATCTCTTGATGCAGTTGCGTACTTTTTCCGTTAAACTGGATAAGTGCCAAGTTGATATCGCTTTTATCGAGTTGAGTGAGTTTCGTTACTATCTCTTTTTGTTCTTCGAGATTGTTTATTTTCTGGATAGAGAGGTCGTGTTCAAAGACAAAAAGTATCAATACAGTTACCATCAAAAATAGAAAGAAGAGGTAAGTTTTCAAACTTTTAAAAATCTTTTTTATAGAGCTTTTCATATGTTATTCCTAATAATGTTATAATATCATCACAATTTATTCTATATCGATAGAAGTTAATATATCCTTAATATCAAGAAGTTTCTTTGAATTTAGAAAATTATTTTATATCGCAATTTCAAAATAAAGCTATTGGAGACGATGGCGTCGTTATCGGTGATTATGTTTATTCCAAAGATGCTTTTTTTGAAAATGTCCATTATAAGAAAAGTTGGCTGAGTTATTATGATATAGCAAAACGTGCCATGCTGGTCAATATCTCCGACGGTTACGCGATGGGAGCAAAACCAAAGTATGCCCTTTTAGCCGTGGCTATGCCAAAAAGTATGAATCGGACAGATATGAAGGAGCTTGCAAGAGGGTTCCAAGAGACGGCACAAAAGCACGATATAGAGATAATTGGCGGTGATACTATTAGCAATGTCAAACTCGATATTACGGTGACTATCATCTCTGAAAGAGTACATACTCTACAAAGAAAAGGGGTGAGAGATAACTACCTGTTTGCATATACGGGTGAGCTTGGGCGCTCGGCACAAGATCTCAAACGTTTGCAAAATCTCGGCAAAATTCATGCGAAATCCAAGTTTGTAGATATACAGTTGCGAACAAAGTTTTTAGAAAAAACCAGAGGTGTGTTAAAAGCGGGTATGGATATCTCCGACGGACTTTTTAGCGATATGGCAAAACTGAGCGATGCAAATGCTACAGGGGTTAAGTTTTTCAAAGCTATACCGAAAGCAAAAGGGTGTAGCGGCGAAGAGTATGAGATGCTGGTCTCTTTTTCACCGCGTGATCGAAAAAAGCTTATCAGACTTGCAGCGCTTTCAAGAACCAAGCTCACAATTTTTGCAAAAGCGACAAGAAACAGATACAAAAACAGGTGTAAAGCGCACCATTTTTAAAAATTAGAGGAAACAATTTGGATAGATTTTATTCACTCACACATGCGAGTATAGATTTTCATTTTAAGCAGAGTGCTCGCGACTTCGTTGTCGATGAGATCCCGCTTTATGAGTTTAGCGGCGAGGGGGAGCACCTCATACTGCAAGTAAGGAAGAAAAACCTTTCTACTACGGAGATGGTCGGCATGATTGCCCGTTACCTCGGGATCAAAAACAAAGAGATCGGGTATGCAGGGCTCAAAGACAAACATGCGATGACAAAGCAGTATATCTCTTTACACAAAAAACATGAAGAGGCGATGGAGAACTTTGAACATGAGTCGATCAAGGTAGTCTCTAAAACCTACCATAACAATAAGATCAGAGTGGGGCATCTAAAAGGGAACCGCTTTTTTATTCGTCTGAAAAAGGTAAATCCTACAAGTGCGGCCAAGATCGATGAGGCTCTGAAAAATATCGAAGGGCAGGGGATGCCGAACTTTTTTGGTTATCAGCGTTTTGGAAATGACGGGGATAACCATATCCTCGGCGAGCAGATCGCAAAAGGGGAGAAAAAAGAGCGTAACCCAAGAGTAAGAAGACTGCTTGTAAACGCATACCAGTCACATCTGTTCAATCTATGGCTCTCAAGACGCTTAGAGATCAGCTCTTTAGTGTCGAATTTTTCTGTAGATGAGCTTGTACCGCTATTGAACCTTCCTAAACAGGAAGTGCAAAAGATGAAGGCACAAAAACATCTCTTTAAACTGATTAGCGGTGATCTCATGGAGCACTATCCATTTGGAAGAGTATTTGAGTTTAGCGGTGATGAACACGACCTAGAGCGTTTTGATACAAGAGATATAAGCGTAACGGGGCTTTTAACCGGAAAGCGTGTTAAAAAAGCATCCGGATTTGCAAGAGATATAGAGAAAGATTTTGACGATGAACTGGGAGAGGACGGTGCACGCCGTTATGCATGGGTCTATCCAACTGAGATAGAGGGGCGTTTTAAGTCAGTTGAAGCGCAGTATGAGCTCAACTTTACACTGCCCAAAGGTTCGTATGCGACCGTATTAATTGAAGAGATTGCAAAGAGGAAAATAGATGAATAAAAAACATATAACAAGTTTACTCTCGCAAACATTTGGAAAGTTTGCTTCAAAAGAGTTTCCGCATTGGTTTCAAAAGATCGTAAACAACTCTTATGTAAAGCTAATGGGTTTAGATATGAGAGAGTTTCATGAGCCAAATACTTATAAGAGTTTAAATGCACTGTTTACGAGAACCTTGAAAGAGGACCGTCACTATTCACTTGACGGAGATGATTTTATATCCCCATGTGACTCTTGGATCTCGGAAGTAGGGCATATTGAAAACGATTATGCTCTACAGATCAAAGGGATGCGTTATAAAGCGAGTGAACTTTTAGGGGATGAGTTTTCCGATGACGAAAAAGCGATAATCGATGATGGAGATTTTATCAACTTCTATCTCTCTCCTAAAGATTATCATCGTTATCATATACCTACAAACCTAAAAGTTTTAAAAGCGGTGCATATCCCTGGGAAATTTTACCCTGTAAACCTGCCGTCACTCAAAAAGAGACTCAATCTTTTTATAGAGAATGAAAGGGTAGTACTGCTTTGTGAAACAACAGAGGGGAAAAAGTTTTATATGGTGCTTGTAAGTGCGCTTAATGTGGGTGTAATGAAAGTGAGTTTTGAGCCTCGCATTCAAACAAATGCAGATGTTATGATGCCTCAGACGTATGAGTTTGAAAACACTTACCTCAACAAAGGGGATGATTTCGGTTGTTTTGAGATGGGTTCAACTATCGTGATTCTTTCAGAAAAAGAGATGTTTAAAGAGGTAAATGTTTCAACGGGTGAACATGTACAATACGCTCAGACGATAGCGAAGATATAAGACCCGCTTACAAAATCACTTTAAAAAGTAACAAACTAAACGACATCACGCCCATCCCAAGGGCGATCCCTATAATGGTAGTATGTGCATTTCCGTACAATCTCGCCGCAGGCAAGAGTTCATCAAACGAGATATAGACCATGATCCCCGCAACGATCCCAAATGTTACTCCCAGAGTGATATCTCCCATAAGGGGAAAGAGCAGGAAAAAACCAAGCAGTGCCCCGACAGGCTCGGCGATACCGCTTAAGAGTGCATAATTAAACGCTTTTTTCTTATTACCGGTGGCATGATAGATCGGCAGAGAAACCGCCATACCCTCGGGGATATTATGAATAGCAATCGCTAATGCGATAGGAATTCCCAAAATCAAGCCGTCTAAAGCAGACACAAATGTCGCAAACCCTTCAGGAAAATTGTGAATGCCGATCGCAATTGCTGTAAAAATACCTGTGCGGTTTAATGTCTGCTTTTGGAAGTATTCGTCTTTTTGTTTGAGCTCTTTGAGTTGTGTATCGGTTTTTAGTTCGTGGGGGTTTACATCTTCGGGAATAAGATAGTCTATCAAAGCAGAGAGGGCAAAACCGCCAAAAAATGCAAGAAGTGTAAAAGTTTCACCCTGAATCTCCCCGTATATGGCAGAAAAGTTCTCTTGTGCCTTTGCAAGGATCTCACCGAAAGATACATAGATCATAACACCTGCAGAAAACCCCATTCCGATAGAGAGAAATTTATGGTTGTTGGTATGTGAAAAAAAAGCCAAAGTAGCACCGATTCCGGTTGATAAACCAGCCAGTAAAGTGAGTAAGAATGCTGAGAAAAACAGAGTAGTATCGGCTATTTCCATCCTTTGATCATACAGCGCCCCGTCTTATAGCAAAATTAAGTAAAGTTATATGATAATGTTTTAACAGGAGCACAGAAGTGGTAGGGTTTATACAAAAAATCGGTGAAAAAAGTATATATGCAGCATTATCGGTAAGTGAGGCCTTAAAGTTTACTGCCTTGTGTATACACCATATGGTCTTGCCGAAAAGTTACAACCCCGCTATGCGTATGGTGCTGATAAAGCAGATATACTTTACCGCTATCGAGATCATTCCGTTGTTTGTGATCTTGGCATTGTTGTTTGGTTCGGTATTTGTAGGGGTGGTTATCTATCTGGCTACAGACTATGGACTCCAAGAGCAGATAGGCTCGATCATTGTCACCTTTGTGATGGATGAGTTTTCCCCTTTCTTTACAGCATTGTTGATCTCACTGCGCTCTAGTACTGCCGTAAATACTGAAATAGCCGTTATGCGTGTCAACAAAGAGTTAAATACACTCAAAGAGTATAAAATAGATCTTATAGACTATCTTTTTCTACCGAGGATTATTGGTGGTATAATTAGTGTTACTTCACTTACGATTTTATTTTCTATAATAATGTTTGCAAGTGGATATATTTTCACGTTTAGTTATATGGGGATGGATTTTTACAGTTACAAACTGCTGCTTTTGGAAGCTGTAGAAGTAAAAGATCTGTTTATTTTACTTGTGAAAAGTATAGCTTTTGGTTTTGTTATTATGCTGATTCCGATCTACAGCGGATTGAAAACAGGGGATGCAAATACGGCTATCCCAATCTCGGTGTTAAACGGGATGGTAAAGCTTTTCATAGCAATATTTTTGATAGAGGTGCTCTCATTAATACTCCAATCGATATAAAACTGTTTGCCCACCATATAGATGTTGAAGCGTATATAAAAACATTAGAGTATGACTATGTACTTGTGAGTGAGAACACACCTTTGATCTCAAACTTGAATATGGTTGAAAACTTGGCTTTGATCAAAGAGTTTCATCAACAAAAATCGGTTAAAAAAGCGGAAAAAGAGGCCTTGATATATTTGCGGGCTATTGGACTTGAAGAGATCGCGTTGAAGAGGGTGAATGAGTGTAACAAGTATCATATATTGTCGGTTATGGTATTGCGGGCACTACTTAGCAGTGCTGAAACGGTTGTTGTAGTTATGCCTTTTTCCATTGTTTCAAATTTAAGACATATTGACCAGTGTTTAAAAAAGCTCAACAAAGTAAAAAGGGATAAAACGATCTTGGTACTTGATACCTACCTGCACCGTAATCAATACAAAGGGGAGTTATGTCATATAATAGAATAAGGCTGATCGTCGGTATATTTGTTATCGTTTTATTTGTAACGATCGTATCGTTTAGTTACCTTCTCCTTAAAGAAAAGGGTGCTTTTGAGAGAAGCTATAAGTACCATTTTATCACTGAAAGTGCTGCGGCATTTAGTGTCGGTATGCCTCTACGGTTCTCCGGATTTAAGATCGGTGTTATCGACGAGATCGAGTTAAAAGATGACGGGAAAGTGTTTATGACCTTTTCAGTCAGTAAAAAAAACAGTAAATGGATCACACAAGAGAGTGTACTGCTTGTAAGAAAGCCGCTTATAGGTTCTCCCCATATCGAAATCTATTCTCCGATCGGTGTCCCTCCGCTTAAAGAGGGAGGAGAGCTTGATATCTATCTGAGTGATGATATCAACGATATGATCTCAAAACTTGAACCTGCTGTTGACAGGCTGATAAATATTATCGATTCTGTAGACAAGATAACGACCTATATTGCAAAAGAGGATTCCCCTTTAAAAAATACGCTGAAAAACCTTGAAACCTTTAGTGGCAACCTTGCTAAAAATGATGCTCTTTTAACAAGTGTTACAGGGGATGCAAAAGCGACACAGGACCTTGTTGATTCCCTCTCGTCACTCTCTAAAGTTATGAAAGATATGAACAGTGTCTCCAAGCGGATAGAAACAGATGTTTTAGAGCCGACAAGCTTAACACTAAAAGAGCTGCACCTTATAACAAAAGATATAAGAAAAAAACTGCAAAAACTTGACGGTGTAGTGACCTCTGTAGGCTCTTTTGACAGTGAAATAGTGCTTTTTAAAGAACAACTGTCGGTAACACTCCAAAAGACAAATCTTTTGATAGATAAAATAGACTCGCTAATGACGGAGAAAGAGTCAAAAAGGGTGGAGCTGCCATGATGAAGTTTTTAAGTATATCTACTCTTATTGCCTTGTTTATAACAGGGTGTTCTTTTGCAACGCCTCATGATGCCTGGAGGTATAAAAGCACAAACAGTTTTTCCTCTTACCAAGAAAACTTTTTATCCGATAACGATGTTTTAGCGAAAAACGATCTGCAAAGAGCGGTAAAGTCTGCTAAAAAATCTGCTCAGTTAGAGCAGCTGGCATCCATATATCTTGGCAAGTGTGCGCTTAACATCTCTGTCGGTATCGATGACAAATGTCAGGAGTACACAGAACTCCGGGAACTTGTAGAGGATAAGGGCTTGGATAGCTACTATCATCTTTTGGTTTTAGAGTTTCAAGATATGGATCCGCTAGAGCTTCCACAGGAGTATAGGGAGTTTGCTCTTGAGCTTAAGCAAGGTAACTCTAAAGATGCTGCAGATGAGGTGATGAAGATCGAGAAAATAACCTCGATGTTGGTAGCTGCATCTTTGATCAGCGATTTTTTATCTCATGATGATAAAAAAACACTTCTTGATAAAGCTTCCGAGTACGGATATAAAAAGAGTGTGGTCTTTTGGCTCAAACAGATGAAAAAAACAGCTCCAAAAAATGATCGTCGGCTGATAGAGAAAAGGTTAGAGATACTAAAGTAAAAGGGGTATTATGAAGTTTTTAAGTGGTATAAAAGAGATTCTTTCAAGATCGAAAAGATCACTGCTAACGTATGGAGGGGAGTCCTTTTCTGCACTCTCTATAGTTTTAATTGTCTTTTTAGATATATTTATACTTACTGCAGTATTTAAAGGTATCTATGCAGAAAAAAGAACTGTTCTTTCTGTTTATGAAAAATTCCCTTACCGATGTAACTCATACTTCAGCTCCCCCGATACGATCTACGATAAATACAATATTCGTAAAATATCTCTGCCGCAATCGGAGTATAAACTCAAAGAGGTAGAGCCCCTTTGTAAAGAACTCAACACAAAGATAGAACTGCTACTGAACAATAAACTCTATGCTGATACAACTGCGCGTTATAAAGCGATCAACAAAGGGTTAAGAAATCTCTCTAAAGAGATCAAAAATATAGAAGCCCGCTACAACACCGCTCTTTTTGAAAAAACAGCCTATGTCAAATCAAACAACCTCATAGCTACGAAAGCAAAGTATGAGGCATCACTGGAGCTGGAAAAAAGTTTAAAAGAGGAGTTGAGTGCTCTGGCAGATCTGGAGCAGATCGCAGAGTTGCAAAGGCTTCAAACCTTTATAAAGAACAATGCATCGGCTTTTAAAGAGAGTAAGTACAAGTATAATAGAACAAAAGCGTTTTTAGAATTTTTAAATGTTCTAAAATTCACTTTGCCTTTAATTTTGATCTTTTATTTTCTCTATAAACGTTCGGAGTCTTCAGAGTCAACGGCAGGAAAGCTTGGAGTACTTATAAGCTCCCATACCATACTTATAAACTTTATCCCGCTTTTTTTCAATACTCTTTATCTGATCTACCATGCAATTCCAAAAGTTTTTTTTGCAAAACTGATCGCCTATTTGCATATGATTGGGGGAATATTCTTAGGTTACTATTTTCTGATCGTAGTAGGGATTGTTATATTTGCCGTTGCTATTCTTGTCGTGCAAAAGCGCTATAAGAAAAAACAGGAACTGCTCCAGCAAAAAAACAGGGATCTAGGAAAAAAATATAGTTTAGCAAGAAGTACTTGTCCGAACTGTTTAGGGAGTGTGCGTATCGATCACGATATCTTTTGTCCCCACTGCGGAGCCACACTCAAAGAGCCTTGCAAAGCGTGCGGGGAGTTGAGGTATAGTTTTACCAAGTATTGTCAAAAGTGCGGCAAAGAGTAAAGAAACCGCCTATATCTGTAAGTAGCTCTTTGTTGTATCTTGCAGTTTCTCTTCACATCTTTTGATGGCATTTTTGATAAGCTCTTCATCTTGTTTGATGGTAGCAACGATACGCACATCAGGAGATGATTTTATCTCTTTAATACTCTCTAACGTCTTTTCGGCGATAGTGAGCGCATACTCTTTTGAGTTTAACAGACAGGTAAGTAAAAAGCCGGTCTTATTCCAGCGCACAAGCATATCATCGTCACGGATATGTTTTTTGATGTGTGAAGCGAGTTCAGAGACAGTCTCTTTATCGCTTTCTCCAAAATCGATCAAATAAAGACCGATAAGCTTCTCGTTGTATAAAGCCGTGTCGATAAAGCCGGGTGATATATGCTCAAAGTAGTTTCTATTGTAGGCACCGCTGTCCTCATCAAGATTTGTGTTGTGTTCAATCATTAAAGATTTGATCAAGTCGGTTGTAATGTCATGGAAAAAGACAAGTTCATACCCCTCAAGCGGAGTGTTGATAGTGACTGAAAATGCGTGAGGTTTGATATCGTTGTCAAAAATACTTACTATACGTTTGGATTCTTCAAGACTCATAAGAGCTTCTTGCCATCTTTGTCCCTCAGCTACTTTTGAAGTGTTGAAATAGAGTTCGTGAGGGACAAATCTATCCTCTAACGAGCCAAACTCCTTAGCGAAGCGTTGCAGATCGTCAACATGGAAGAAAGTTTTGGCAGATTCGTTAAAGAGGATAGGTTTATTATTGTAAAAAACAAAGACCAAGTCCCCATTTTGATCGATAAGCGATCGTATTAATGTTAACGCATTATTGTCTAATGGAAGATCTTCGCCGGTACTTTGCATTTGAAACCTTATATAAAAAAATTAGTTTAAGAGATAATTATTATACAAGATTTCATACAAGTTGTAAATATATTTTTTGAAAGAATTATACGTTAAATCTAAAGTGCATTACATCGCCATCTTGGACAATGTATTCTTTCCCCTCAAGTCTCATTTTTCCAGCTTCTTTTGCACCCGCTTCACCACCGCAAGCGATAAAATCTTCGTAGCTGATAACCTCTGCACGGATAAAACCTTTTTCGAAGTCGTTGTGAATAGCTGCTGCTGCACGAGGAGCCGTTGAGTTTTTGCGGATAGTCCAGCTACGAACCTCTTTTACACCTGCCGTGAAGTAGCTCATAAGTCCGAGTTTGTCAAAACCTTTGTGGATGATCTGATCAAGTCCCGATTCTGTAACGCCAAGCTCATCCAAGAACTCTTTTGCTTCTTCATCTTCAAGACCGATAAGCTCCTCTTCAACTTTTGCACACAGTTTGATAAGTTCGCAGTTGTTTTCTTCAGCGTGCGCTTTTAGTGCTACTACATACTCATTGTCCTCTAAAAGACCGTCTTCGTCAGTATTTGCACCGTACATGATCTCTTTGTCGGTTAAAAAACGAAGTTCGCGAGCAAGCTGCTTGTACTCGTCAGAGTCTGCTTTTTCAAAGTTTCGGGCAAGTTTGCCGTCACCGAGGTGCTCTAAAAGCTCATTTGCGATATCTACCATTCCCTGCGCCGACTTGTCTGCTTTTGCTTGCTTTTTAAGTCTGTCTATTCTGTTTGAAAGCACTTCTATGTCAGCTAAAATAAGCTCACCTTCAATGATCTCAACATCACGAAGGGGATCAATACTTCCTTCGTTGTGAACGATGTTCTCATCTTCAAAACATCTTACGATCTGTAAAATCACTTCTGTTTCACGGATGTTAGAGAGGAACTTGTTTCCAAGACCTTCCCCTTGCGATGCACCTTTTACAAGACCTGCAATGTCAACAAAGTCGAGTGTTGAGTGTTGGATACGTTCTGGGTTAACGATCTTTGCTAGTTCTGCTAAACGTTTATCTGGTACCGGAACAACTGCTTTGTTGGGTTCTATCGTACAAAACGGGTAGTTTGCAGCCTCTGCGTTTTGTGCTTTTGTCAAAGCGTTAAATGTTGTTGATTTACCTACGTTTGGAAGTCCTACTAAGCCTATTGCTAATCCCATATCTTACCTTTAAAAAAGTTTTGATGGAATTATAGCTAAGAAAAGCTAAAATTAGAGATGCTACAATTGCGAAAACATTTATAAGGCTTCTCTTTTGAAATTAACAGATAAAAAACTCATACTATTTGACCTAGACGGAACACTTATAGACAGCGTCCCGGACTTAGCCGCTTCGATCAACTTTACTCTCTCAAAATTAAACAGAAAACTATATAGTACCGATGATGTCAGAGAGTGGGTTGGCAACGGTGTTCAAACACTTGTAAAGCGTGCTATAAGCGGGAAAAAAGATTTTCAAGAAGATGAGATTAACAAAAATCTGTATGAACAGGCTTTACCTATATTTTTAGAAAATTATGAGACAACAATGTGTAAACACACCTATCTCTATAAAGGGGTAAAAGAGACGCTTCTACAGCTGAAAAAAGAGAACTATAAAATGGCGATAATCACCAATAAACCTCACAAGTTTATAGCACCTATTTTAAAGCAGTTAGAGGTAGATGATTGTTTTGAATTGCTGATCGGGGCTGACAGTTTGGAGAAGAAAAAACCGGATCCTGAACCCTTGCTGCATGCAATGAACCATTTTGGCTGCGATAAAAAGGAGTGTGTGATGGTAGGGGACTCTAAAAACGATATCGTCGCTGCTAAAAATGCAGAGATAGAAAGTATAGCAGTGACCTATGGATATAACTACGGCGAAGATATAAATATGTATGCTCCGACAATCGTAGTAGAGAGCTTTGAAAATATTTTAAAACATCTGAGATAGGTGGAGAGATATGGGAAAAAAAGTAGCGATAGTAGGCGGTGGGATAGCAGGCTCATCGGTAGCACTTTATCTGGCAAAAACAGGTTTAGATATCACCCTTTTTGAAAGGGAAAACACACTCGTAAGCGGCCCGCCGATGTGTCATCTGCATGCAGGGGGAAATCTCTATAGAGAGATCGATGACAATCAGTGCAGGCTGCTTCTCAAGCAGTCGATCGAACTGCTTAGGTTTTACCCTTATGCGATCGATTTTCGTCCTACGGTTATCGCTACACCGACTACTGATGAAGCTGATCCTAGCGACCTTTTACAGCGACTCAATATGTTACAAAAAGAGTATGAAGATTTGATCAAAGAAGATCAAAATAATGAAGTGCTGGGAAAAAGTAAGGATTACTTTAAACTCTACTCAAAAGAGGATCTTCTCAATCTAAAAGAAAAAGAGAGTGTCAAAGAACCTCACTCTTTGGATGAGTGGATGGTCCCCGTTGCAAAAAATATAAATTTGGAAAAAATAAAGTTTCCGTTGATTATGGTACAGGAGTACGGGCTTAACGTATTTAGAATCTCTGCAAGTGTCTCTTTGGGGTTGCAGAAAGAGCAAAATGTTGATCTGAAAATGGGGACTCAGGTTGTTGCTATTAAACAGTGTGAAGAGCGTTTTTCGATCACTTATAAAAGCGGTGAAAAGGAGTATAGCGAGGAGTTTGACTATCTGATCAACAGTGCCGGTTTTAGAAGCGGGGAGATCGATGACATGCTTGGTATCCACCGTGATCGTTTGGTGGAGTTTAAAGCTGCTTACGTGACAAAGTGTCATAAGTACGATACCTTATGGCCTGAAGTGATCTTTCATGGCAAACGGGGAACCCCTCAGGGGATGGCACAGTTTACTCCGTATCCCGACGGTTATTTTCAACTCCACGGTATGACCAAAGATATTACACTGTTTGACGATGGATTGGTACGTAGTTGTAGTTTAAGTGCTCAGCCCAAACTTGATGAAAAGTTTATAAAAAAGATCGATCAGGGGTGGTGTTTTACGGTAACACAAAGCCGTACACAGGCTGCGATCGAGCACTTGGCACAGTATATTCCCGCTTTTAAAGATGCCAAAGTCGCTTCAAAACCACTCTACGGGGCGCAGCAGATACCTGGTGAGGATGCGGACCTTAGAGCTTCGGAAGTGTCGTTTGAAGGTGATCGTTACGCAAGGTGTGAGATCGTAAAAGCTTCCTCTATCCTCAGCATGGCAGATGCGATCGTGCAAAAGTTGATAGGTCTAGGTTTTGTGGATAAGAAATACTACGGTATGAGAGACTTCTCAACAGCCTCACAACTGCAAAAGAGTGAGATCGATACCTATGCACAGGAGATCTGTAAAAAACGTGAATATCCGACTTCACTCGGTTTTGTAAGCAATTCTTATTAAACTCGTAGTATAATAAGTTAATTTCCAACATAGTGGAGGGGCTTATTATGCAGTATATCAAGTTTTTTGACGAAATAGATATAGAGGATATAGAACTAGTCGGCGGTAAAAATGCTTCACTCGGGGAGATGTACCAGCACTTAGTAGATAGTGGTGTTAAAGTCCCTTACGGTTTTGCAGTTACGGTGGAGGGGTACAACACTTTTTTTGAAGCAAACGATCTTCTGCCAAAACTTCATCAAGAGCTTGACTCTCTAGAGCCCGACAATGTCAAACAGTTGCAAGAGCGTGCAAAAAAATGTAGAGAGTATATACTTAGTGCTGATTTGCCCCAAGAGCTGCAAGATGAGATACTCCAAGGGTATAAAACTCTGCAAAAAAAATACGGCGATGCGACAACTTTAGCTGTTCGTTCCTCCGCAACGGCTGAAGATTCCCCGGAAGCCTCTTTTGCGGGGCAAAATGAAACCTATCTTAACATCGCAAACGGCGATCAGCTTCTTGAAGCTTATAAGAGCTGTGTAGCATCAAACTTTACAGACAGATCGATCCACTACAAATACGATAACGGTTTTGAGTACCTTAAAGTGTACCTGAGTGTGACCGTTATGAAGATGGTACGCAGTGATATCTCCGCAAGCGGTGTGATGTTTAGTATAGATACAGAGAGCGGTTTTGAAGATGTCGTACTTATTAACGGTGCGTACGGCTTGGGTGAGAATGTAGTGCAGGGGAGTGTCGATCCTGATAACTTTTATGTACATAAACCAACTCTGCAACAAGGATACAAGGCCGTACTGCAACGCGCACTCGGGAGTAAAAAGATCAAGATGAACCAAAGCTCCGAAAATGTAGAGGTTGCAAAAGAGGAGAGAAAGAAGTACTGCATAAGTGACAGTGATGTGGTGCAGCTTGCAGAGTATGCGATCAAGATTGAGGAGCACTACTCCAAGCAGGCGGGACATAAAAAACCCATGGATATAGAGTGGGCAAAAGATGGATTAGACGGTGAGATATATATAGTTCAAGCACGTCCTGAAACTGTGGAGTCACGTCATGACAAACTTAGCTATGAGAGTTATAAACTTAAAGAACAGGGTGAACTGCTTATCAGCGGTAACGCCGTAGGACGTAAGATAGCTTCCGGAAAAGTCAGAGGTGTAAAAGAGCTCTCAGAACTCTCAAACTTTCAAGCGGGAGATGTACTTGTAGCCGAGACTACTACACCCGACTGGGAACCTGTTATGAAGATCGCCGCTGCCATTGTGACAAACAGAGGCGGGCGTACCTGCCATGCGGCTATTATTTCACGTGAACTTGGTATCCCTGCAATTGTAGGGTGTGATAATGCTACCGAACTTCTTAAAGACGGCGAAGTTGTCACTGTCAGCTGTGCCGAGGGGGAGACAGGTTATGTCTACAAAGGGGAGCTTGATTTTGAGGTTACAAAAAGTGATCTCAGTGATGTAAAAGAGACAAAAACAAAGATTATGATGAATCTCGGGAACCCCGATCTTGCATTTTCCATGAGCTCATTGCCGGTTGACGGGGTAGGTCTTGCACGTATGGAGTTTATCATCAACCAATCTATCAAGATCCACCCTATGGCACTTATACATCCTGAAAAGCTTGATAAGCAGACAACAAAAGAGATCGAAGCATTTACACATGGTGAAAACGGCAAAGAGTTTTTTATCCGAAACTTGAGTGAAGGGGTAGCTACGATCGCTTCATCTGTATACCCTAAACCTTGTGTTGTGCGTCTGAGTGACTTTAAAACAAACGAATATGCAGAACTTTTGGGAGGTAAGTTTTTTGAACCTACAGATGCAAACCCGATGATCGGTTTCCGCGGAGCTGCCCGTTACAGCCATCCTGCATATGAGGAGGGGTTTGCTTTGGAGTGCGCGGCTATGAAGCGTGTACGTGATGAGATGGGCTTTACAAACGTTATCCTAATGATTCCTTTTTGCCGTAGAGTAGAGGAGGGTGAAAGAGTAATCTCTACAATGGAGAAATACGGTCTCAAACGGGGCGAAAACGGCTTAGAGATCTATGTAATGTGTGAGATCCCAAATAACGTAATAAGCATAGACGGATTTAGTAAAAGTTTTGACGGCTTTAGTATAGGGAGCAACGACCTGACTCAACTCACACTTGGAGTTGACCGTGACTCTGAGATTGTCGCTTTTGATTATGATGAGCGTGACGAGGGGGTGCTCAAGATGATCGAGATGGCTGTAGAGGGTGCAAAGAGAAACAATCGACACAGCGGCATCTGCGGACAGGCACCGTCTGATTATCCCGAGATGGCGGAATTTTTGGTAAACCTTGGGATCGATTCGATCAGTTTAAATCCTGACAGTGTTATAAAAACAAGAGAAAATATCGCAGCATTAGAGGAGAAGCAAAAAAGGTAAAATAAGGTTATTTAGGAAAAAATTTTGTTATAATAATATTATGAATAAGTTTATGTTATTAATATTATTGCTTTCAGATTTAGTTTTCAGTGCGGAGCTGATCACTCCTATTCCGACAAATGTAGAGGTAGATCGTGAGAAAGTAGAATTGGGTAAAGAGCTTTTTTTCGACACAAAACTCTCTAAAAACAAAACTATCAGTTGTGCTACATGTCATCAACTTCAAAGTGGCGGGGATGACAATATGGTCGTCTCGATAGGGATCGATGGACAAGAGGGAAATATCAATGCCCCAACTGTTTATAATGCGGTATTTAATTTCCGTCAGTTTTGGGATGGACGTGCTAAAACACTCAAAGAGCAAGCGATGGGACCTGTTGAAAACCCTGTAGAGATGGGACACGATTTTCAAGCTTTGGTGGATGAACTTAAACAGAGCAGTTATCAAAAAAAGTTTGCCTTGATCTATGCAGATGGAGTTACCAAAGAGAATATTGCAGATGCCATAGCTGAATTTGAGAAGACGCTTATTACTCCAAATGCTCCTTTTGACCTCTATCTTAAAGGTTTTAAAAACACTTTGACACAAAAAGAGAAAGAGGGATATGAGCTTTTCAAAACGAAAGGGTGTATCGCTTGTCATCAGGGGATAAACGTAGGGGGAAGTTTGTATAACAAGTTTGGTATTTTTACCGACAGCAATAGTACCGACTTGGGACGATACAAAGTGACAGGTAAAGAACGCGACAAGTATTACTTTAAAGTGCCCTCGCTTCGAAATATCGAAAAAACGGCACCCTATTTTCATGACGGACGTACAGACGATCTTAGCGAGGCGGTGCGTCTTATGGCGCAGTACCAGCTTGGACGTAAAATAACTGAGGAAGAGGTGGAAAAGATTGTTGCATTTTTAAAATCACTCAGTGGTGAATTACCAAAAAGTATAGAACCGTAAAATGAAAAAGTTAAAAAATATAGACGCAGTCAGCATACTTTTAGTCCTGTTTATCGTAGTGCTCTCTTTTCTCTTTTATTATCTATATAAAATTGAGCAGGGTGTAGCAAACTACAATGACAATCAGAACAAACTGGTAACTATGAAACTGCTCAACAAAGGTTTTGATGATTTCACTTTAGTATCGAGCGAACTGAGTAACTACAATCTGATCAATAAAGATCTGGAAAAGTTTCGAACAGTTTTTCAAGAGCTGCAGAAGAGTATTGCTCCTTATTATCCCGGCGATCAGGTTTTGCAAAACAGTTTAGAGCAGATACGTATCTCTTTTGATAAAAAAGCTGATGATATTGAATATTTTAAATCTTTAAACTCTTCTATAATAGGTGGTTCCCATTTTCTTTTTGACCTGCAGCGAACGATCTCCGAGACCAATGATATATCTTCCGATACAAAAAATTTAGTAAATGAAACACTCTTTTATCTGTTTCAGTTTAGCAAAAGTGACTATATCGACAAGTCTTTTGTTTTAAACAAACTTGCACGTGTTAACAAAGAGCGTAAAAATATCTACTTGCTCAACAATTTTTATAATCAGTCTAGAGTGTTACTCGATACCCTCGCATCATTTAGACAAACATCAAATGAGATTCGAAAAAACAAACTTCAAGTGCAGATAGATAGTTTATATGAGAAGCTTGACAAGCAGTATAGACATTATCTGCTGGAACAACAAATAATCGCAACCCTCTTTTTTATATCTACAGTGATTATATTGATAGTTTTTATTATCTTATATGTCCGTTCATTAAAAAACCAAAAAACGCTCAGACAGGATGCCAGTGTCTTTGAAAACACCGAGGAAGCAATTATTATTGCAGACAGTGAAAAGGTCATGTCGTCTCTATAAATAAAGCGTTTGAAGATATATACGGATACAAAATTGATGAGGTTCAGGGAAATAATTTGAGTTTTTTACACTCCGGAGTGCAAGATAAAAACTTTTATAAACATATGTGGGATGAGATCAATCATAACGATCTTTACAAAGGAAAAATAGTAAATAAAACAAAAGAGGGTAAAGAGATCCCTGTATGGGTTACGATCAAAGCTGTACGGGACAATACTCAAGAGATTGTAAACTATACGGCGGTACAAACAGATCTCAGGGCGCTGGAAACATCGCAAGCCAAAGCTGATTATCTGGCATATCATGATTCTTTAACAGGACTGTACAATCGAGTCAGTTTTGAAGAGTTTTTAAGCCAAACGCTCTTGAGTGGGCAAAGAAATAAGAAAAAGTTTGCAGTCTTGTTTATCGACCTCGACAGATTTAAAATCATCAACGATACTTTAGGGCACGATATAGGGGATGAAGTATTAAGAAGCGTTACCAAAAGACTCAAGGCAATTCTCAGAAAGAGTGATATTATATCAAGATGGGGTGGTGATGAATTTGTCGTGATCCTCCAAGATGTCCCTAGTGAGAGTCTTGTAGCAACGGTTGCAAGGAAAATTATAGAGGGGCTTAAGGAGCCGATCCATATAACACACCATACTTTTAATATCACTGCAAGTATAGGTATATCTGTATATCCTGAAAACGGAAAAGATGCAAAAACATTGATTAAACATGCAGACAGTGCTATGTATCAGGCAAAAGAGAGCGGGAAAAATAATTTTTGTTTTTACTCACAAGAGCTCTCGGTAGAAACGGAAGAGAGACTCAATATAGATATAGCCCTGCATAATGCTTTAGAGCATAATGAGATCTATCTTGTATTTCAGCCCCAATACACACTAGAGGACAGAAAAATTGTCTCGGTTGAAGCTTTAGTGCGATGGGAAAATGAAACTTTGGGTTTTGTCCCTCCGGATAAGTTTATTCCGATCGCCGAAGATAACGGTTTTATTATTGAGCTTGGGTATTTCATCTTTGAAGAAGCATGTAAAAAATTTAAAGAGTTCAAAGCAGCCGGAGTAGGGCTCCAAAGAATTGCCATAAATGTCTCAAGTATTCAGTTTAAAGATCATAACCTGTTAGAGGTATTGCTCTCTACTATTAAGCGTTACCAGTTGGAGCCTTCAGAGATCGAGATCGAGATCACGGAGCGTTTTTTGATGGACAATACAAATGCCAATATAAAAACATTACAAAGTTTTAGAGATTACGGGTTTAAGATCTCTATAGATGATTTCGGTACGGGGTACTCCTCTATGTCGTACCTTAAGCAGCTTCCGATCGATACGATCAAGATCGACAAGTCATTTGTGGATGATATTGGTGAAAACAGTTCAGATAATGCTATAATTGAAGCTATTGTAGCGCTTGCAAAAACATTGCACTATTCTATAATAGCAGAAGGTATTGAAACTAAAGCTCAAGAGGAGTTTTTAACAGCCTGTAAGTGTGACGTCGGACAGGGGTATCTCTTTTCCCGGCCGATAAAACCTCATGAACTGATCAACACCTTTAAAGGTAAGAGAGGGGAGTAAAATATGTTAAGTAATGAAAAAATTTTCCATGCCCAACTCGTTGATGCATCGTATAAACAATTAAAGTTTTTTTCACTTATTAATATAACGGCTGCTTTTTTATTGGCTTTTGCAGTATTTCGATATGTAAACGGTATTGCTCTTGGGGTCTGGATAGAGTTTGTAGTGACTATATCTCTTTAT
>JBEWQA010000020.1:0-29670 GCA_047689515.1 Candidatus Sulfurimonas kebritensis | reverse complement strand
TAAAATCGGTGCAGGAGAAGATGGTGGATGGAAAGGGCAACTAAAATTATCGAGAATATCGTATGATAAAACTATTTTTGATGCTTCAAATAAGGATTTAACTGAGTTTGGCTTTGATATTATTAAAGAGTTTGAAGTTTATAAAAACACATACCCTTTTATTAAAGCTGGATTGGGATACGGTACGATGGATGTAGTAGGCTATGATGAAAGTTCAATTAAGGAAGTTTCGTTTAATGTAGGCGCTGGTCTATCATATAAAGTTGTTGATCATGTATATGTTTTAGGTGGTGTTGATTATGTAGGACGTAGTTGGCAAGATATTACATATGGTTCAACGACTGCTTCAGTTACAGGCAGTGGTGCAAAACTATATGCTGGTATGAATTTTTCTTTCTAGTTAAAAAGTAATAAGTTAATTCATTTAAAACAATCACTAAGTAATGTGATTGTTTTATCGTAAAAAGGCAATCAGTGAAGCGCTCACTGCAACATTGAGTGATTCAACCCCTCTGTTCATTGGGATGATTAATGAGTCGTTACATAACTGTTGTACTTCATGACTCACTCCCTCACTCTCATTGCCTAAAACAAAGATAGATTTTTTTGAAGCTTGGAGATCATAGATAGAGTTCTTTGCTTCAAGTGAAAGGGCATATATCTTCGCTTCATCTAACTCACCTAACACATTTTCCAGACTCTCACAAAAATAGATAGGAATTTTAAAAAGCGTTCCGGCACTTGCTTTGATCACAAGCGGTGATATCTTTGCAGAGTTTTTCTTCGGTAAGATAATACCGTTAACATTTCCCGCTGCACAGCTTCGTATGATCATCCCTAGGTTTTGAGGGTTTTGAATACCGTCAAGTGCGATGAGTTTATACTCTTTTAACTCTTTGATCGCATCTGCATTTTGATAGGTCTTTGAAAAAACATCGATCGCCACACCTTGATCCTGCTTTGCATTTTTACTGATGCGGCTGAGGGCATTTTTCTCATGGTAGGTGATCTCTATATTACGTTGTTTTGCAAGTTGCATAATCTTTTTGATCGCACCGTCTGGTTTATTAGATTTTGCAAGGTGGAGTTTATGCACCTCGATCGTCTCATCCTGCAGTACCTCTACGACAACATTACGTCCGTAAAGTGTAATCAGCTTTTCAAAAAACGCTTTTCTTTGTTTATACTCTTGTGAATCTTGGCTCATTCTATAATCTCATAAATAATTTCTGTTTTGTTCTTCGTTTTTTTGATCTCTTTGACTTGCAAACCTTCAAGCTCTAACTTGTTGAACTCTTCAAGTGAACTAATTTTGGCTTTGGCAATTTCGCGTAAAACAATTCCACGATACGCTTTTGCCCAGTGCGATACCGTTTTGCCGTTTTTCAAAAATTTTAGTGTAGTGTAGGGTTGAGTTGTTTTGTAAAACTTATCGTAATACCCTGCACGAAGATCGAGTATATCTTGATCAGCCAAATAGAGATCAAGCTGATAAGAGAAACGCTCTTTGTAGAATTTATCGGGTGCAATATTTCCGATATCGTTTCCCTGTTTAACTTTATAGTTAGCGATTGTGTCACCGCCGAGCAGCGGACCGTAGAGATTGGAGAATATTAGAGTGTTTTCTTTGAGGTACTCCTGTGCTTGTCGATCGAGTGAATTGTACTCAAGATAATCGTAGGCTACACCATTATATCGCTCTATGGCACTCATCAGAGGTGCATTGAAAACATCTTCGATATAGGGCTTGCAATCATCAAACTTTTTGATCCCAAAGAGACTTTTTATCTGTTCCTCATCGCCGCTATTGACAATCTCGTTGTATTTTTTGAGTATCTCGTCTCTGGCAGATGCAGCACCGAAAATCTCTTTTGGCGTGGCATCACCCCCTATGTTTTTCCCCTCAGAGGGTGAAAAAAGTATCTTTAACATCATCTCCCTTTTTTTAATAAAATGATATAATCAGATAAAAGCTTTTTGCAAAGGTCTTATATGAAACTATTTTTGATGTTAATGATAGCGAGTTTTTCATATATTTATGCTGGTGTAATAGCAACTGTAGAAGAACTTCAAGGAAATATAAAAGTAAAAGTTGCAAACAGTATTAAAAAGACTAAAATAAAAAAGGGTTACGAGATACAAGAGGGTGATATTCTCAGTTCATATAAGGACTCTTATGCGAAGATTGTTCTCACGGATAATTCGACGCTTGTACTCGATGCAGATTCTATAGTGCGCTTTAAAAAATTATCTCAACTGCAGCAAGATCAAGGGCGTATATATTATAAAATCACTTCAAAAAAAGCAAAAAATTCGTTGCAAGTGAAAACAGACTTTGCGATCATCGGTATAAAAGGGACAACGTTCATAATCAAAGCAGGTGAAGAGGATGAGGTGTTGCTGCAAGAAGGGGTTGTAGGGATCAACAGTATTAAAAAGGCCTTTGAGCTCTATAGAAAAAAAGTTCATGCGGAGTTTAAAGATTTTAAAACAAAACAGATGCAAGGGTTTGAGGAGTATAAGAGCGCTTATAGCGGTTATGAAAAAGTGATTAGCACAAGCTCCTTTGATCTCGAGAAACAAAATAAGTTGCGTTTTGATGACAACATTGTTAAAGAGGATAGTTTTGAAATCGACGACTACCAAGAGTTTAAATACTTTGAGAAATTGATTGATGAGATTTAGTCTAGTAGCTTTTTTCACTATACTCTTTGTGTTTGTGCTGCAATCGCAAAAGCTGGAACTTTTAGAATCTTTTTCCCAGAGGTTTAACGATATAAATTTTCAGCTTCAAAACAAAACCATTAACGAAAATGTGGTTGTTGTCGGTATAGATGAAAAGAGTGTCAACCGTTTTGGACGCTGGCCATGGGATAGAGAGATCTTGGCTCAAGGGATAGAGAAGTTGCAGGATGCAGATGTGGTTGCTTTTGATATAGTCTTTTCCGAAACAACGCAATCAGATCAAAAGTTAGCTGACAGCTTCAATGGTCTAAACAACAGCGTATGCGGTTTCTTTCTTAGAAAAAATTCAACACAAGTTCTTACTCCTACACAAAGAGATTTGTTGCAAAACTCAACGCTCGATCTGCTCCAAAGCAAACTCAAAGAGAGTAACAAATTTTTCCAAGCTGATTTTGCAGAGGTTAGCATCGATCCTCTTATGGAGTCGTGTACGATGCAGGGAGCTTTCTCCACCGTCTCCTCGAGTGATAAACTCTATAGGTTTTATCCTGCCGCTTTTTACTTAAGGAATTCCCTGTATCCATCGTTAGCTTTGCAAAGTTTACGTCTGCACTTCAACAGTGATGTAGATCTGCAGCAAAGTACTCGACTGCTTTTAAACAAAGAAAAAATCTATATAAATGATTTTGGCTTTACACGACTCAATTTTTATAAAAAACCGCAGTATAAAACCATCTCCTTTTTAGACCTTTATGAAGGCAGAGTGAAAAAATCGACACTGAAAAACAAAATCATCTTATTCGGTGTCACGGAGATGGGAGTCGGCGATATAGTTTCGACACCGGTGGGCAGCCTATACGGAGTGTATTTACATCAAACATTTATATCAAACTTTTTAAATGGTGAGCTAATCTGGGAATCAGCACAGTTAAACCAACTGCTTTCAATAGTAATGATCCTCGCAGCTCTGCTTTTTGTTCTCAGCATAAAAAAAGTATTTTTCAGAGTAGTGGGGTATGTAGTGTTTTACATGTCGGTATCTCTTCTGGCAAAAGTTTTATTTGTCATACAAAATATCTATATAGATATGTTTTATCCTCTTCTCTCTATCATTATAGCCGCATTGGTTCAGGAGCTGGTATTGTTTTATGTACACGAGAAGGATACCCGTTTTTTGAAAAGAGCGTTTTCGAGTTATCTTTCCAAAGAACTTCTGGACAAACTGGTCACAAGCCAAAAGGGACTGGAGCTCGGCGGGGAGCAAAAAGAGCTGACTATCCTCTTTAGCGACATTCGAAACTTCACTACAATCTCTGAAGAGATGAACGATCCCCAAAAGCTAATACGCTTGCTAAACAGATATTTTACTCCCATGACCGAAGCTGTACTTGGTAACAAGGGGATGCTCGACAAATATATAGGTGATGCCGTTATGGCCTTTTTCAATGCCCCTGTCAATGTCACAAAACACGCAGAAGCGGCTTGTAATTGTGCTTTAGAGATGAGAGAGAAACTCTCACAGTTAAACGAAGAGCTGCAACGCGATGGTATAGCCCCTATACATATAGGAATTGGTATCAATACCGGTGAAGCGGTAGTCGGCAATATGGGGGCGACAAAAAGGTTTAACTATACGATCATCGGTGACAGTGTCAATTTGGCATCAAGACTGGAGTCAAAGACTAAAGAGTACGGAGTCGATATTATCATCTCAAGTTATACGTACGAAAAGATCAAGGAGTATTTTGTATGCAAAGATTTAGGCTATACGGATATTAAAGGAAAAAAGCACAGGGTGCAGATCTATCAATTGGTATCAAAAAAAGAGATGATATAATAAGTGGCACAATTGGAGTATATATGAAAGATGAAATAGATTCATTAGGGGCAACTGAACTCTTAGAAGTTATCTTTATATATTTGGCTGAGGTCTCTTCACAAAGAGATTTTGATGATGTGATAGAGGTACTTGCAGGTATGGGTAAGGCATTAAGCGGAGCCGACCGGTGTAGTGTTTGGATTGTCGGTGATGATAAAAAAACAATTCGGACCAAAGTAGCCCAGGGGATAGAACCGATAGAGTTGCCTGTAGACTCCGGAATCGTAGGTGAATCTATTGTCAACGGTACCCGCTATATTATTGATGATGTTTATAAGGATGAGCGTTTTAACAAAGAGATAGATCTGCATACAGGGTATAAAACAAGATCGATGATGGTCATCCCTATGTATGACTATAATGAGAACGTGATCGGTGCTTTTCAGGTGATCAACCGCAAGGGAAACGGCGGAGTGTTTGACAACAGAGATATGGAAAGACTCACTCTTGCGACAACTTATGCGGCAGAAACTATCGTTTCGGCAAAACTGACACAGGAGATTGAGGAGACACAAAGGGAAGTTGTTTTTACGATGGGTGCTATCGGTGAGAGCCGATCGAAAGAGACGGGCAACCATGTAAAACGTGTTGCGGAATACTCAAAACTTCTTGCTCTCAAGTACGGTCTAGAGGAAGCAGAAGCCGAACTCTTAAAACAAGCCAGCCCAATGCATGATATAGGCAAAGTGGCAATTCCTGACAGTATACTCAATAAAAAAGGGCGTTTTAACGAAGAGGAGAGAGCGATCATGGACACCCATGCACAGCTTGGGTATGAGATCTTAAAAAATTCCGATCGAAAACTTCTTCAGGCTGCAGCAATCGTTGCGTATGAGCACCATGAAAAGTATGACGGCAGCGGTTACCCTCAGGCTTTACAGGGTGAGGATATACATATATATGGACGTATAACTGCGTTAGCGGATGTTTTTGATGCACTTGGCAGTGACAGGGTATATAAAAGAGCGTGGGATGATCAACGGATACTTGAGCTCTTTAAAGAGGAGAGGGGAAGACATTTCGATCCAAAGCTTGTAGATATATTTTTTGAGAACCTGGAAGAGTTTTATGCTATTCGTGAGAGCTTTAAAGATGAGTACAAGTATGAAGAGGAGAGGATTGAAAAAACAAGACACATTAAAGTTCTCGGTGCTTACGGAACGAAAGCAAAAGGTTTTGGTACAAGCTCTTTTGCTTTAAACAAAACAGATGTTATAGATGCAGGCAATCTGCTAGAGGCTCTAGGGGAAGAGTCTATCCATGTGAAAAATATCTGGCTGACCCATCAGCATCTCGATCATATAGTCGATATCGCCTATATAATAGATAACTATTTCGGTATACGCAAAGAGACTATCAATATACTCGGTACAAAAAAAACTATCGAGGCTATAAAAAAACATTTTTTAAATGATGAGATATGGCCTGATTTTTCAAAGATAAAGTTGCCAAACAATGAGATGGTTGTTAAATATACGGAGATAGAACTGGATCGAGAGTATAAGATTGCCGAAAACGAATCTATAAAAGCGTTTAAAACCGATCATACGGATTCGAGCTGCGGATATGTGTATACAAGAGACGGGAGTTCTATTTTAATAACGGCCGATACATGTAATGTTGATAGTGCGATCAAAGAGATAGAGAATAACGAGACTATAAATTCGGTAGTGATAGAGTGCTCGTTCCCTAATGAATTAGAAGCTTTGGCGTTAGAGAGTAAACATTTAACGCCGAAACTTCTCTTTGAGAACTTAAAAAAGATAAAAAGAAAAGATTTTGAACTCTATATAAACCATATCAAACCAACTTTTATTTTACAAATTGCCCAAGAGATCGAAGAAAACAGAGGTGAATTTAGTCCTAAAATAGTAAAAGATGGAAATTTTTTACAATTTTAGTAAAAAACCCTTGACATAGATTTTATTTTGCACTATAATTCTGGCTCAAATTCGATGCCGACATAGCTCAGTTGGCTAGAGCAGCTGATTTGTAATCAGCAGGCCCGGGGTTCAAATCCTCGTGTCGGCACCATTGAATTTTGAATATTAGAAACAGTGTTAGACCAGATTTTTATATGGTGGGATAGTCAAGTGGCCAACGACGGCAGACTGTAAATCTGCTCCCTATGGGTTCAGAGGTTCGACTCCTCTTCCCACCACCACTTATTCGCATGCGGGTGTAACTCAGTGGCTAGAGTTCCTGCCTTCCAAGCAGGCTGTCGAGGGTTCGAATCCCTTCACCCGCTCCACTAGAGAATAAGGTCTGGAAGCTGAAGTATAATTTCAACCAAATTACTTCATATATACGTTTATCCATTCAATTAGATATCTATATAGCTTTTTTTCTAACTCACAATCTAATATTACCGTTTAAGAATTATGCAATAATTTCTTGAGAAATACAGTTTTGCTTATGTGGCTCAGTGGTAGAGCACTTCCTTGGTAAGGAAGAGGGCGTGGGTTCAATTCCCATCATAAGCTCCACGAAAATTGTAGTTATTTGTCTTTAAGAAATAATTGAATGATTTTTGGATATAATTCCATTTCAATTCACAAAATTAAGGTCGGAGGACACCACTATGGCAAAAGAAAAGTTCGAACGTACGAAACCGCACGTTAACATTGGTACAATTGGTCACGTTGACCACGGTAAAACTACATTAACAGCTGCAATTACTGCAGTTTTAGCGCTTAAAAACGAAGCACAGTTGATGGATTATGATCAAATCGATAACGCTCCAGAAGAGAGAGAGCGTGGTATTACAATCGCTACTTCACACGTTGAGTACGAAACTGATACTCGTCACTATGCACACGTTGACTGTCCGGGTCACGCGGATTATGTTAAAAACATGATTACAGGTGCTGCTCAAATGGACGGTGCTATTCTTGTTGTATCTGCAGCGGATGGTCCGATGCCACAAACTCGTGAGCACATCCTTCTTTCTAAACAAGTTGGTGTACCATACATCGTTGTTTTCATGAACAAAGAAGATATGGTTGATGATGAAGAGCTTATGGAATTAGTTGAGATGGAAATCCGTGAACTTCTTGATCAATACGATTTCCCAGGTGACGATACTCCAATCGTAGCTGGTTCTGCTCTTAAAGCTCTTGAAGAAGCTAAAGCTGGTACTGCTGGTGAGTGGTCAGAAAAAATCTATAAACTTATGGACGAAGTTGATGCTTACATCCCAGAGCCAGAGCGTGAAACTGATAAAGATTTCTTAATGCCGGTTGAAGATGTGTTCTCAATCTCTGGACGTGGTACGGTTGTTACTGGTCGTATCGAGCGTGGTCTTGTTAAAGTTGGTGACGAAGTTGAGATCGTTGGTATCAAAGACACTCAAAAAACAACTGTAACAGGTGTTGAGATGTTCCGTAAAGAGATGGAGCAAGGTGAAGCTGGTGATAACTGTGGTATCCTTATCCGTGGTATCGCTAAAGAAGATGTTGAGCGTGGTCAAGTACTTTGTAAGCCAGGTTCAATCACACCACATACTAAATTCAAAGCTGAAATCTATGTACTAAGCAAAGATGAAGGTGGTCGTCATACTCCATTCTTCAACGGTTACCGTCCACAGTTCTACGTACGTACAACAGACGTAACTGGTGCTATCACTTTAGAAGAAGGTACTGAGATGGTTATGCCAGGTGATAACGTAGCAATCACTGCTGAGTTAATTCACCCAATTGCAATGGAGCAAGGTACTAAGTTCGCTATCCGTGAAGGTGGTAGAACAGTTGGTGCTGGTGTTGTTGCAGAGATTATTGAGTAATTTGGGTTTTCCCAAATTACCAAAATCCTTTTATTAAGGTTATATAATGAGAGAAGCAATTCACTTAGGTTGTGAAAAGTGTAGTCGTCGTAACTACCACACAACTAAAAACAAAAAGACTCACACAGAAAAATTTTCAGTAAAAAAATACTGTAAATTTTGTAGAGAGCACACTGTACATAAAGAGATGAAACTTTAATTAGTTTTTTCTCTTTTGTCCTTAGGCGTGTAGCTCCAATGGTAGAGCACCGGATTCCAAATCCGGGTGTTGGGGGTTCGAGTCCCTCCACGCCTGCCACTTTTTATTTATTATTAGTTTCACTGAAGAGTGGAATTTATAATCAATAAACCAAGATGATGGAAAGAGCGTATGAATTTAGGTAAACATATCCAAAATGCAAAATTAGAGTTAAGTAAGGTTATCTTTCCTACAAAAGGTCAGGTGAAACAAGCTTACATCGCTGTTATTGTTGTAGTGGCTGCAGTAGCTGCGTTTTTAGCTTTAGTTGACCTTCTTATGTCATCTGTAGTTTCAGCAATCTTAGGTTAAGGAGGAAGTTATGGCACATCAATGGTACTCGATCCAGACCTATGGAAGTGACAGAGCAGTAAAAGAGGCGATCTATAATATGATCGAAGAGTATGGACTGCAAGAGCAGATCACTGAGGTAATTGTCCCGACTGAGGATGTTATCGAAGTGAAAGACGGAAAGAAAAAAGTATCTGAGAGATCACTTTACAGCGGATATGTATTTGCTAAAATTGATCTCAATACAGAGATTCAGCATATGATCCAGTCTATCCCAAAAGTATCGGGATTTATCGGTGAAGGGAACCACCCGACGCCACTTAGTGAACACGATATTAACGTGATCTTGGATCGTGTAAATAATCGTCAGGCACCGAAACCAAAAGTATTTTTTGACAGCGGTGAAACTGTGCGTATTATTGACGGTCCATTCGCAAACTTTACGGCAACTGTAGATGAGTATGACTTAGAACACGGAACATTGAAACTCAATGTTTCAATCTTTGGTAGAGCTACTCCGGTAGATATCTCATATACTCAAGTTGAAAAAATAATTTAAATTCATAAAAAGGAAGAAAAATGGCAAAACAAGTCACAGGCTATATCAAGCTTCAGATTCAAGCTGGTGCAGCTAACCCTGCACCTCCGGTAGGACCAGCTTTAGGACAACGTGGTGTTAACATCATGGAATTCTGTAAAGCATTCAATGAAAAAACAAAAGATAAAATGGGATTCAAAGTTCCAACAACTATTACTGTTTACAACGATAGAAGTTTCTCTTTCGTTACAAAACAACCACCTGCATCTGCACTTCTTATGAAAGCAGCAGGTATTAAAAAAGGGAGCGATAATCCACTTAAAAACAAAGTGGCTAAAATCACTCGTGAAAAACTTATGGAGATCGTTGATCAAAAGATCGAAGATCTTAACACAGACGACAAAGAGATGGCTGCTAACACTATTGCAGGTCAAGCTCGTTCAATGGGTATTACTGTAGAAGACTAATACTTTAAAAATCATCGACCACAATGATTTAAAATTGTGTGGCAGAATTAATTACGGAGAAATTTGTTATGAGTAAAAGATATAAACAACTATTAGAAAAAGTTGATAATGCTAAATCTTATACAATTGAGGAAGCTTCTTCAACTGTAAAAGAGCTAAAAAGTGCAAAGTTTGACGAGACTGTTGAAATTGCAATGAATTTAAATGTTGATCCACGCCACGCTGATCAAATGGTTCGTGGTGCGATCGTTCTTCCTAACGGTACAGGTAAAACTGTACGTGTAGCCGTATTTGCTAAAGGTGCAAAAGCTGACGAAGCTAAAGCTGCCGGTGCTGATATCGTTGGTACTGATGAGTTAGTAGCACAAATCAAAGAGGGTGACATCAACTTTGACGTTGTAGTTGCTGCTCCGGATTGTATGGGACTTGTTGGTCAAGTTGGTCGTATTCTTGGGCCAAAAGGTTTAATGCCTAACCCTAAAACTGGTACTGTAACTCCAGATGTTGCAACTGCTGTTAACAATGTAAAAGGTGGTCAAGTAAACTTCCGTGTTGACAAAAAAGGTAACATCCACGCAGGTATCGGTAAAGCAAGTTTTGATGCTGCTAAGATCCAAGAAAACTTAACTTCTTTCATCCAAGCTATCAACAAGCAAAAACCTGCATCTTCAAAAGGTCGCTATATCCAAAGCGCATCATTAAGTTTAACAATGTCTCCGGCAGTTAAACTTGATATTGCTGAACTTTTAGATACAAAATAGTATAATAAAGGTTTCCCTGAGAGTTTTCCTCTCAGGTTGCAGTGTAAAGTTTTTATTTTGGGATTTATTATCTCAGAGTAAAGATTTTCATTTTGGATGGGAATCTGAATTACTTGGACTAAAGATAGCAGGGGGCATCTGCCGAGTCGGTAGTGAGCTTAATCGGCCCTTTCCGCCCCGCTTGAAGTTATGTCTGGAAAGGAGAATTTATGCTTAAGTCTAAAAAAGCTGAAGTAATTGAGCAACTTACTAACTCTTTTGCTGACACTACTGCTGTAGTTATCTGTGACTACAAAGGTTTAACTGTTAGCGAATTAGAAGAGTTAAGAAAAGCTGCTCGTGCTAAAGACACAAGTGTTCAGGTTGTAAAAAATACTTTAGCAACTATCGCACTTAAAAATGCTGGTATGTCAGGTATCGAGATCAAAGATACAAATATCTTTATCTGGTCCGACGACGTAATCAATGCTGCAAAAGTTGCATCAGACTTTGCAAAAGATAACGATAAACTTGTTATCAAAGCTGGTTACTTAGATAAAGAAGCTGCAGACGTAGCGAGAATCGAAGCATTTGCTAAACTTCCAGGTCGTGACGAACTTCTTGGTATGCTTGCTGCAACTTGGATGGCGCCACTTACAAACCTTGGGTTTGGTCTTAATGCTCTTAAAGAGAAAAAAGAAGAAGAGGGAGAGTAATCTCCTCTTAAACTAGCTACTAGTCTAGTCAAAACTAGTAAAAAAATTAAAAATTAAAATTCCATAGGAGAACAATATGGCTGTAACTAAAGAAGATGTTTTAGAATATATCTCTGGTCTTTCTGTACTTGAGCTTTCTGAGCTTGTAAAAGAATTCGAAGAAAAATTTGGTGTATCTGCACAACCTGTAGCGGTTGCTGGCGGTGCTGCTGCTGGTGGTGAAGCTGCTGCTGAAAAATCTGAATTTGACGTAGTACTTACTGACGCTGGTGCTAAGAAAATCGGTGTTATTAAAGTAGTTCGTGAACTTACTGGTTTAGGACTAAAAGAAGCAAAAGAAGCTTGTGAAGCTTTACCATCTACAATCAAAGAAGGTGTAGATAAAGATGCTGCTGAAGAAGCAAAAGCTAAATTAGAAGAAGCTGGTGCAGCAGTAGAAGTTAAATAAGTTTAACTTTCTTTTTTCGGAGGGGAAACCCTCCACTTTTTGGGCGCTTTAGTAAGAAGATGAGACTCCTCTTACTAAAGTGCCCTTATGTCGTTTATAAGCACTATAATATTTCAAATCTAGGGACGCCTAGAATTTGAAGAGTTGATTTGCATGCAAATCATTAATTAACAACTTATCGAGGTAGCCTATGTTAAACACTTTATATTCCGGAAACCGTCTTCGTGTAGACTTCTCTAAAACTCCTCAAGAAATAGAAGTACCAAATCTCTTACAACTGCAACAAAGTTCTTATGATAATTTTCTAATGTTAGATACAAAAGAAAGAACTACTAGTGGGATTGAGAAAGTATTTCAATCAGTATTTCCTATCCATGATGTACAAAACAGACTGACTGTTGAGTATGTTGGTTCTGAAGTAACAAACCCAAAATACACTGTACGTGAATGTATGGAAAGAGGTCTTACTTATGCAGTAAGTCTTAGAATGAAAACACGTCTAGTGCTATGGGACAGAGATGAAAACACCAAAGAGAAACTTGGTGTAAAAGATATCAAAGAGCAATCTATCTTTGTTCGCGACATCCCTTTAATGACAGATAGAACATCGTTTATCATTAACGGTGTAGAGCGTGTAGTTGTAAACCAGCTTCACCGTTCACCTGGTGTTATCTTTAAAGAGGAAGAGTCAACTACTACAAGCTCTAAACTTATCTATACTGGTCAGATCATTCCTGATCGCGGTTCATGGTTATATTTTGAGTATGATCCGAAAGATATCCTTTATATGAGAATTAACAAGCGCCGTAAAGTGCCTGTTACAATCATGTTCAGAGCATTAGGTTACTCAAAACAAGATATCTTAAAACTGTTCTACCCTATTCAAACGATTAAAATTGCAGACAATAACTTTGCAATCGCATTTAATCCATCAGACTACAATGGCCGTTTAGGATACGATTTAGTTGATACAAACGGTAAAGTACTAGTAAATGCGGGGAAAAGACTTTCTGCGAAAAAAGCACAGAAGTTCATCGAAGATGGATTAACTGATGTTGCATATCCGTTAGAGGTATTGTTAGAGCGTTGTTTAGCTGAACCGATTATCGATCCAGAAACAGGTGAGGTTTTATTTGACACTATGACACATATCGATGAGTCTAAGTTGAAGAAAATGGCTGAGATCGGTGTAACTGAATTTAAAATTGCAAATGACTTGGCTGAAGGTGTTGACAGCTCCATTATCAATGCATTTAATGCAGATACTGATTCACTTAAACTTCTAAAACAAACTGAAGAGATTGAAGATGAAAACGATTTAGCTGCGATCCGTATCTATAAAGTTATGCGTCCTGGTGAACCTGTAACAAAAGAAGCTGCGCATGCATTTGTAAATCAGCTTTTCTTTGATCCTGAAAGATATGACCTGACACAAGTTGGTCGTATGAAGATGAATCACAAGTTACAGCTTAATGTACCTGAGTATGTAACGGTTCTTACTCACGAAGATATTATCGAGTCTGTAAAATATGTCGTAAAAGTGAAAAATGGTCAGGGTCATATCGATGATCGTGATCACTTAGGTAACAGACGTATCCGTGCTATCGGTGAGCTTTTAGGAAATGAACTTCATAACGGTCTTGTAAAGATGCAAAAAGCGATTCGCGATAAGCTCTCTACAATGAGCGGATCGATGACTGACTTGATGCCGCACGATCTGATCAATTCAAAAATGATCACTTCTACTATTATCGAGTTCTTCTCAGGTGGTCAGCTGTCTCAGTTTATGGATCAAACAAACCCACTCTCTGAGGTTACTCACAAGCGTCGTTTATCGGCTCTTGGTGAAGGTGGTCTTGTTAAAGAGCGTGCCGGATTTGAAGTGCGTGACGTTCACCCGACACACTACGGTCGTATCTGTCCAATTGAGACTCCGGAGGGGCAAAACATTGGTCTTATCAATACTTTAGCGTCTTATGCAAAAGTAAATGATCACGGTTTTATCGAAGCACCTTACAAAATTATGAAAGATGGTCAAATTACAAATGAGATCGTTTATCTGACTGCTACGCAGGAAGAGGGTGTGACAATTGCAGCCGCTTCAAATGATTTTGATGAAAATGGACAGTTTACAGAGAAACTGATCACTGTTCGTCAAGATGGTGAAATTCTTCTAAAAAGTCCAAGCGAATGTCAATATGCTGACTTATCATCTAGTATGGTTGTTGGTGTAGCTGCTTCACTTATTCCATTCCTTGAGCACGATGATGCCAACCGTGCACTTATGGGATCGAACATGCAGCGTCAGGCAGTACCTTTACTTAAAGCACAGGCTCCAATGGTTGGTACAGGTGTTGAGAAATTGGTAGCACGTGACTCTTGGGAATGTGTAAAAGCTAAGCGTAGCGGTAAAGTTGAAAAAATTGATGCGAAACACATCTATGTAATGGGTGAAGAAGATGGTGAGATTTTTATCGATTACTATCCATTACAAAAGAACTTAAGAACAAACCAAAATACGTCATTTACTCAAAAACCAGTTGTGCAAGTTGGTGAAGAGGTACGCAAAGGGCAGATCATCGCTGATGGTCCAAATATGGATCAAGGTGAGCTTGCTCTTGGTGTAAATGCTATGGTTGCTTTCATGCCTTGGAACGGTTATAACTTTGAGGATGCGATTGTTATCTCTGAAAAATTGATTCGTCAAGATGCATTTACTTCAGTTCATATATATGAGAAAGAAGTTGAAGCTCGTGAACTTAAACACGGTGTTGAAGAGATCACCCGTGACATCCCTAACGTTCGTGATGATGAATTAGCACACCTTGATGACTCTGGTATCGTAAAAATCGGTACGCAAGTAGAAGGTGGAATGATCTTAGTTGGTAAAGTATCTCCAAAAGGTGAAGTAAAACCAACTCCTGAAGAGAGACTTTTACGTGCAATCTTCGGTGAAAAAGCGGGTCATGTTGTAAATAAATCACTTTACTGTCCACCATCAATGGAAGGTGTAGTAGTTGATATTAAAGTATTTACGAAAAAAGGTTACGATAAAGATTCTCGTGCATTAGAGCTTGAAAAAGAGGAACGTGATCATTTAGAGCGTGAGCACTATGACAGACTTATCATGATCGACAAAGAAGAGATGTTACGCGTAACTAAACTTCTTACTCGTGAGCCTCTAGAGAGCGATGTAAAAATCGGTGATAAAGAGTACAAAGCAGGTGAGCTTATCAATGGTGATGACTTAGCAGGTATTAACCGTTTCGCTATGAACAATGTTGTAAAAGCGTTCTCTGAAGAGGTACAAGATCAATACAACAAAACGAAAAACCATTTCCAAAAGCAAAAACGTTTATTTAGAGATGAGCATGAGGAAAAACTAAGTATTTTAGAAAAAGACGACATCCTTCCAAACGGTGTTGTAAAATATGTAAAAGTTTACATAGCTACTAAACGTCACCTTAAAGTTGGTGATAAAATGGCGGGACGCCACGGAAATAAAGGTATTGTATCAAATATCGTTCCTGAAGTTGATATGCCGTACATGGAAGATGGACGTTCAGTTGATGTATGTCTAAACCCGCTAGGGGTACCTTCTCGTATGAATATCGGTCAGATTTTAGAGATGCACCTTGGTATGGCCGGTCGTGAACTAGGAAACCAGATTCAAGCTGAATTTGAAACAAAACAAAAAGATTTCTTAGACAGATTACGTACAAAAATGGCTGATATTGCAGATGTTGCAGGCCTTATGAACGCAAAAGCAACAATTGCTGCTATGGATGATGAAGAGTTCTTAAAATATGCTCGTGACTGGGCTAAAGGTGTTAAGTTTGCTACTCCTATTTTTGAAGGTGTAAATGCGGTAGAGTTTGAAAAACTTTACGAAGCTGCGAAGATGGCGACTGACGGTAAAGTAGCACTTTATGACGGTAGAACAGGTGAAAAACTAAAAGAGCGTGTAAATGTAGGGTATATGTATATCCTGAAACTTCACCACTTAGTTGATGAGAAAATTCATGCTCGTTCAACCGGACCATACTCACTTGTAACTCAACAGCCTGTTGGTGGTAAAGCACTATTTGGTGGTCAGAGATTTGGTGAGATGGAAGTTTGGGCTCTTGAAGCTTATGGTGCATCTGCAGTTCTTAAAGAGATGCTTACTATCAAATCTGATGATGTTGATGGTCGTGTACGTGCATACAAAGCACTTACAAAAGGTGAGTCAGTGCCAGCTTCTGGTATCCCTGAGACTTTATTTGTATTAACAAAAGAGCTACAAGCCTTAGCTCTTGATGTAGATATTATGGACGAGGTGGAAGACGATGAGTAAATTAGTACCCGTAGAAGTAACGGAAGACAGCAGACCGCAGGATATTAAGCAGCTTCAGTTTAGATTAGCATCACCTGAGAAAGTTCTTTCTTGGTCAAACGGTGAAGTGAAAAAACCTGAAACTATTAACTACCGTACACTAAAACCTGAGCGTGACGGTCTTTTCTGTGCGAAGATTTTTGGTCCTGTACGTGACTATGAGTGTCTTTGTGGTAAATACAAAAAAATGCGCTACAAAGGTGTTGTATGTGAGAAATGTGGTGTTGAAGTAACATCTACAAAAGTTCGTCGTACTCGTATGGGGCACATCGAACTTGTTACTCCTGTAGCACACATTTGGTATGTATCTTCATTACCATCTCGTATCGGTACACTCCTTGGTATCAAGATGAAAGATTTAGAGCGTGTACTTTACTACGAAGCATATATTGTAGAAGAGGGTGGTGAGGCATACTACGATGCTGAAGCAAAAACACCAGTTGCAAAATATGATGTTTTAAATGAAGAGCAGTATAGAACTCTTATGCAAAGATTCGGTGAACTAGGTTTCAAAGCTCGCATGGGTGGTGAAGTAGTTCGCGATCTATTAGACTCAATTGACCTTGTTGAAGTATTTAACCAACTTAGAGAAGAGATCGACGGTACTCGTTCAGAAGCGAAGAAAAAAACTATCAACAAACGTCTTAAAGTTATCGAGTCTTTCTTAAATTCAGGAAACAACCCTGCCTGGATGATGTTAACTGTACTTCCGGTACTTCCACCGGATTTACGTCCGCTCGTTTCACTTGACGGTGGAAAATTTGCAGTATCTGATGTAAATGACCTTTATCGTCGTGTTATCAACAGAAATCAGCGTTTAAAACGTCTTGTTGAGTTAGATGCTCCTGAAATTATTGTTAGAAACGAAAAGCGTATGCTTCAGGAGTCTGTGGATGCACTGTTTGATAATGGTCGTCGTGCAAATGCGGTTAAGGGTGCTAATAAGCGTCCATTGAAATCTCTTTCTGAGATCATTAAAGGGAAACAAGGTCGTTTCCGTCAAAACTTACTTGGTAAGCGTGTTGACTTCTCTGGACGTTCTGTAATCGTTGTTGGTCCGGACCTTAGAATGGATGAGTGTGGTCTTCCTAAGAAAATGGCACTTGAACTGTTCAAGCCGCATCTTATTGCAAAACTTGAAGATAAAGGTTACGCTACTACGGTTAAAGCTGCGAAGAAGATGATCGAAGAGAAAACCAATGAAGTTTGGGAATGTTTAGCGGAGATTGTTGATGGTTATCCGGTTATGCTAAACCGTGCACCGACACTTCACAAACTCTCGATCCAGGCATTCAATCCTAAGTTGATTGAAGGGAAAGCTATTCAACTGCACCCGCTTGTTTGTTCTGCATTTAATGCCGACTTCGATGGTGACCAGATGGCTGTTCACGTACCTTTAAGTGCAGAAGCTATTGCTGAAGCAAAAGTATTGATGCTTGCATCTATGAATATCTTGCTTCCGGCTTCTGGTAAAGCGATCGCTACACCTTCACAGGATATGGTCCTTGGTATCTACTATATCTCTTTAGAGAAAAACGGTGTTAAGGGATCAAACAAACTGTTTGCTAATGTTGACGAGATCAATATCGCTATCCAAAACGGTGCACTTGATCTGCATGCAAAAATCAGAACACGTGTAGATGGAAGAATCATCCATACAACTGCGGGTCGTCTTCTTATAAAAGCAATATTACCTGATTTTGTTCCGGCTGAACTTTGGAATAAAGTTATGAAGAAAAAAGCTATCAATGAGATAGTTGACTATGTACAAAAACACGGTGGTATCGGTGTAACTGCATCATTCCTTGACAGACTAAAAGATCTTGGTTTCAAACATGCGACTGAAGCAGGGGTGTCGATTTCAGCTGATGATATCCGTATCCCTGATATGAAAGAGGGGAAAATTACAGATTCTAAAAATCGTGTAATTGAGATCCAAAAGCAGTTTGAAGCTGGTCTTTTAACTGAGCAAGAGCGTTACAATAAAATTATCGATGTTTGGACAGATACAAACAACACGCTTGCTGCTGAGATGATGGATCTAGTACAAAACGATAAAGACGGGTTCAACTCTATCCATATGATGGCTGATTCAGGTGCGAGGGGTTCTGCCGCTCAGATCCGTCAGCTTGCGGGTATGCGTGGTCTTATGGCAAAACCAAGTGGTGATATTATTGAGACTCCGATTGTTTCAAACTTTAAAGAGGGTCTAAACGTAATCGAGTACTTCATTTCAACTCACGGTGCGCGTAAAGGTCTTGCCGATACAGCGCTTAAGACGGCAAATGCAGGGTACTTAACTCGTAAACTTGTAGACGTTGCGCAAAATGTAAAAATTGTTGAGCATGACTGTCATACACACGAAGGTATTGAGATCTCGGATATCTCTGATCAAAATACTTTAATTGAGTCTTTAGAAGACAGACTTGTAGGTCGTGTACTTGCTGATGATGTAATTGACCCAATCTCAAATGAGATCCTCTTTGCTGAGGGTACACTTCTTGATGAAGAGAGTGCAAAAGTGATCTCTGAAGCTGGAATCAAATCGGCTCATATCAGAACACCGACAACTTGTAAAAGTGAAGACGGTATCTGTGCACTTTGTTATGGACAAAACTTGGCAACTGGACACATTGTACGTCCTGGTGAAGCTGTAGGTATTATCGCCGCTCAGTCAATCGGTGAACCTGGTACACAGCTTACACTACGTACATTCCACGTTGGTGGTACGGCATCTAGTACTGCTCAAGAGCGTCAGGTCCTTGCTGAAAAAGAAGGTTTTATCCGTTACTATAACCTTAAAACATACCAAAACAAAGAGGGTAAAAATATTGTAGCTAACCGTCGTAATGCGGCTGTATTATTGGTTGAACCAAAAATCAAAGCACCGTTTGACGGAAAAATAGAGATACAAACTATTCACGATGAAGTATTGATTAGTATTACAGGTAAAGATGATACTGTACGTTATTCTCTACGTAAGATTGAGATTGCAAAACCAAATGAACTTGCAGGTGTAAGCGGTCAGATCGAAGGGAAATACTACTTCCCTTATGAAAATGGAGCAGAAGTAACTGCAGAGGATTCAATTGTTGAAACTATTAAAGATGGTTGGAACGTACCTTCACGTGTACCGTATGCATCTGAACTATTAGTTGATAATGGTGCTCCTGTTACACAAAAAATCTACGCTAAAGAGCAAGGAACTGTTAAGTACTTCTTACTTAAAGGTGACTATTTAGAGAGATTTGAAGGACTTAAGCCTGGTTACGAAGTGAAAGAGAAAGGTCTTTTTGCAGCTGTAATTGATGAGAACAACCGTGAAGCGGTTCGTCACTATATCGCTCGTGGTTCTGTTATCGTAGCTGAAGATGATGAAGCAGTTGAAGGTACTAGTCTTATTGCTAAACCAACTTCAGATGAATCTGTTGTTATCGCTGAGTGGGATCCGTATTCTAACCCTATTATCTCTGAAGCGAGTGGTACAGTTAAGTTTGAAGACATTATTGTTGGAACTACTGTTACTGAGCAGCTTGATGAGTTAACAGGGAAAACTCGTTTAATGATCAACGAGCATATCTCGTCTGAGTACAAACCGACAATCGTACTTGCTACACAAGATGGTGAGCTTTTACGTTATGCAGTTGAACCGAAATCATCTCTGTTTGTTTCAGACGGTCAAGAGGTGAAAATCGCGGATATCTTAGCGAAAACTCCAAAAGCACTTCAAAAATCATCAGATATTACAGGGGGTCTGCCACGTGTATCTGAACTATTTGAAGGTCGTCGTCCAAAAGCAACAGCGCTTATCTCTGAGATAGACGGTATAGTAAGCTTTGGTAAACCGCTACGCGGAAAAGTTCGTATAGTTGTCACAAATAATGAAAATGGAATCGTAAAAGAGTATTTTGTTGATAAATCCCATGAGCCAGTTGTAAATGCGGGTGATTTTGTTCACGCTGGTGAGCGTTTAACGACGGGTATTATCTCTTCACACGAACTACTAAGAATTATGGGTGTGAAAGCGCTTTATAACTACCTAGTGAGTGAAGTACAGCAAGTTTACCGTTCTCAAGGGGTTAACATCGCCGATAAACATATCGAGGTTATCTTTACACAGATGTTAAGACAAGTTAAGATCTTAAAATCTGGTGATACGAAGTTTATCGAAGGTGATTTAGTCTCTAAAGCTAAATTTGCTGCTGAAAATGAAAAAATTATCCGTCTTGGTGGTCGTCCTGCGATTGCTGAGCCATTCTTGGTGGGTATTACACGTGCGGCTGTTTCTGCAGACTCTATCATCTCTGCGGCATCGTTCCAGGATACGACGAAAGTTCTTACTGAAGCTGCTGTCGGAGCTAAAGTGGATAATCTTGAAAATCTTAAAGAGAACGTTATTATCGGTAGAACTATCCCTGTTGGTACAGGTATCTACAAAGACAAAGTTATCAGCTTTGAATCTTCTGAGGAGTAGGGCAAAAGCCTTATCCCTCGAAACTATATTGTTTCAAAGCTATTCATAAACCTACAATAAACTTTCAAAATATTAAAATACACTTAAAAATAAGCAAACTTTAAATACTTTTTCTGTAATATTTCGTGTCTATAATTCTCTAAAATTTAGTGAATTACATTCTACTGGAAAAATTAAGTTAAAGGAAATATATGCCTACAATCAATCAATTGATTCGTAAAGAGCGTAAAAAAGTAGTTAAGAAATCAAAATCTGCTGCTTTAAAAGCTTGTCCACAGCGTCGTGGTGTATGTACACGTGTTTATACAACTACACCTAAAAAACCAAACTCGGCTTTAAGAAAAGTTGCAAAAGTTAGATTAACTTCAGGTATCGAAGTTATCTCATATATCGGTGGTGAGGGTCACAACCTTCAAGAACACTCTATCGTACTTGTACGTGGTGGTAGGGTAAAAGATTTACCTGGTGTTAAATACCATATCGTTCGTGGTGCACTTGATACTGCTGGTGTTACTAACCGTTTAGTTGGTCGTTCTAAATACGGAACTAAGAAGCCTAAAAAATAATTTCATTATTTTTTAGATACACATTTTAATTAAGTACGTAATCGGAACGAAGTCCCGCTTACTATGCTAACGCTAAGTTCACTTCAGCAGTGAGCTCAAGAAACTAGTTTCTTTTGAAACAGTTGAACAAGTGTAAAGCTGAATAATGTTCAAAGATAGCTACAGGGCGTTAAAAAATACGCTTTGAGTAAATTTTTTGAAAAAATTGAAGACAAGGAAAAACAAATGAGAAGAAGAAAAGCTCCTGTTCGTGAAATTATGCCTGATCCAGTATATGGAAGCAAAGTTTTAACGAAGTTTATTAATAAAGTAATGTTAGATGGTAAAAAATCTACTGCAGAAAAAATTATCTACAGTGCGTTAGATGTGATCTCTGCAAAAGGTGAAAAATCAGGAATCGATACATTTAATGAAGCTATTGAGAATATCAAGCCTGTTATTGAGGTAAAAAGTCGCCGTGTTGGTGGTGCTACTTATCAAGTTCCAGTAGAAGTACGTCCAGTGCGTCAACAGTCTTTAGCTATCCGTTGGTTAGTTGATGCTGCGAGAAAAAGAAATGAAAGAACAATGGCTGAGAGATTAGCTAACGAGTTTATGGATGCTGCAACTGAAAAAGGTTCTGCATACAAGAAGAAAGAAGATACTTACAAAATGGCTGAAGCAAATAAAGCATTTGCTCACTACCGTTGGTAAACAATAAGGTAATATAAAAATGGCAAGATCTCATAAATTAAGCGATGTAAGAAACATTGGTATTGCTGCGCACATTGATGCTGGTAAAACAACAACAACTGAGCGTATCCTATTCTATACGGGTGTTGAGCACAAAATCGGTGAAGTTCACGATGGTGCAGCAACTATGGACTGGATGGAGCAAGAGCAAGAGCGTGGTATTACAATTACTTCTGCTGCAACTACATGTGAATGGAGTGGAAAACAGATCAACATCATCGATACTCCAGGGCACGTTGACTTTACTATTGAAGTTGAGCGTTCTATGCGTGTACTTGATGGTGCTGTATCGGTATTTTGTGCTGTTGGTGGGGTTCAGCCACAATCAGAAACTGTTTGGAGACAAAGAAACCGTTATGGTGTACCTTCAATCGTTTTCGTAAACAAATATGATAGAACTGGTGCAGACTTCTACGAAGTTGAGCGTCAAATTCGTGAACGTCTTAAAGGGAATCCAGTTCCTATCCAATTACCAATCGGTGCTGAAGATCAGTTCGAGGGTGTAATCGATCTAGTTCAAATGAAAGAGATTGTATGGGATGCTGAAGCTGCTATGGGTTCTGCATACTCAACTCAAGATATCCGTGCTGAGTACCAAGACAAAGCTGAAGAGTATCGTGAAAAGATGATTGAAGAGATCGCTTCTGTAGATGGTCAAGAAGAGCTTATGGAGAAATTCTTAGAGGGTGAAGAGATCTCTGAAGAAGAACTAAAAGCTGCTATCAAAGCTGCAACTATCGGTATGCACATTGTTCCAATGACTGTTGGTACTGCATTCAAAAACAAAGGTGTTCAAACTTTACTTGACGCTGTTGTAGACTACCTTCCAGCTCCAACTGAAGTTGCAGCTATCAAAGGTACTATGATGGATAATGAAGAGGAAGAAGTGGTTGTTCCTTCAACTGATGACGGTGAGTTCGCATCTTTAGCATTTAAAATCATGACTGACCCATTTGTTGGACAGTTGACATTTATCCGTGTATACCGTGGTTCTTTAGAGTCTGGTTCTTATGTTCACAACTCTACAAAAGACAAAAAAGAGCGTATCGGTCGTATCATGAAAATGCACGCGATCAAGCGTGAAGAGGTTAAAGAGATCTACGCTGGTGAGATCGGTGCGGTTGTTGGTCTTAAATATACAACTACCGGTGATACTCTTTGTTCTGAGAAAGATAAAGTTGTACTTGAAAGAATGGATTTCCCGGATCCCGTTATCTCTGTTGCGGTTGAGCCAAAAACAAAAGCTGACCAAGAGAAAATGGGTATTGCACTAGGTAAACTAGCTGCAGAAGATCCATCTTTCCGTGTTGCAACTGACGAAGAAACTGGTCAGACTATTATCTCAGGTATGGGTGAGTTACACCTTGAGATTCTTGTTGACAGAATGTTCCGTGAATTTAAAGTTGAAGCTGAAGTTGGTGCTCCACAGGTATCTTACCGTGAAGCTATCAGAAAAGAAGTTGATAAAAACTACAAATACGCTAAACAGTCTGGTGGTCGCGGACAGTATGGTCACGTTGTATTCAAAATGAAACCGGGTGAAGCTGGTTCAGGTCTTGTATTTAACAACGACATTAAAGGTGGTGTTATCCCTAAAGAGTACATTCCTGCTGTTGAAAAAGGTATGGAAGAGTCTATGGCTAACGGTGTTCTTGCAGGTTACCCTATCGAAGATGTTGAAGTTACACTTTACGACGGTTCATACCACGAAGTTGACTCGAATGAGATGTCATTCAAAATCGCTGCATCTATAGGTTTCAAAGAAGCGGCACGTGAAGCTGATCCAGCTATTCTTGAGCCTGTAATGAAAGTTGAAGTTGAAGTACCTGAAGAGTATATGGGTGACGTTATCGGTGACCTTAACCGTCGTCGTGGTCAAGTTAACTCTATGGGTGACAGAAGCGGTAACAAAATCGTTGACGCTCACGTTCCATTATCTGAAATGTTCGGATACTCAACAGATTTACGTTCTAACACACAAGGTCGTGCGACTTACTCTATGGAGTTTGATCACTACGAAGATGTGCCTAAAAACGTATCTGAAGAGATCATTAAAAAACGTAACGGATAATCGTTACACAACTATAAGTCCTCTCTTAGAGGGCTTATCCCCTGCTATTTCCCTTTTATAAATTAAAAATCTGCTATAATAGCGCAAAAACTAACAGGTTATTACTATGCGTTATTTTATATTCACCCTTTTATTTACTACTTTAGTCTTTGCTAACAACCCAAAAGTATATGCAGCTTTAGGTGATGTTATATATAATAATGCGCCTTTGATCGAAGATCTAAAAGATCTGGAAGCTATGCAACACTACAAAGAGAAAATTGAAAAATATATTGAAAAAGTTACTGCTGCTAAAAAAGAGGGTTTTGCACTCGAAAAAGGGGATAAAACAATCGATAAAAAAGAGTATCTCTCCACTTTAAGGGCCCTTTCTAAAGAGAATGATTTTTTACTCAGAATGGTACGCTATAAATATAGCAAGTCAATCGAAAATGAAAATTCGCAGCTTTTTTCTGAACTTATCAATAGCGGATTAATAGATACGCAGGAACAAAAGCAGACAATTATAGAATACTATTTTGACCATCAAGAGGATATAAACGCTACGGGTGTTATAGAAGATTTTTTAGATCAAGATGAAAAACTCAGAGCTCAAAAAGAGGCTGAGATGCAAAGAAGAAAATCGGCTCAGGAGCGTGAAACCGCTAATATTAAAAGAATCAGAGAGAAAGATAAACGTGAACAAGAAGCACTTGAACAGAAGCTGCAAAAAGAGTTAGAGCAGAAAAAGAAAGAGGTACTGCAAGAACAAAAAAAAGAGCTGCTAAAAACGAGATAAGGTTTTACTGCCATTCATATTTTTCATATTCGCTAGGACGCCCTTGTAGTGTAAGGTAAGGCTTATAGTTTGCTTTGTATTGCAGTGACGGACACCCCTCTACATAATACCCCAAATAGATCCATTTTTTTCCGTTTTCTTTAGCAAACTCTATCTCTTTGTATAAAGAGAGTCTCCCCAGAGAGTAGTTGGCAAAATCGGGATCGTAATAGAAATAGATAGAGGAGATCCCATCATCAAGTATATCGATCAGATCTACACCAACAAGCTTGTTTTCAAAAAAGTACAACACTTCATAGCCAAACTCCTCATGACCGTTAACGAAAGAGTTAAAATAGTGTTCCGCGGATGTTGGTGAGTAGTCCCAACCTTTGGTATTATTCATATGTTTATGGTACTTGTTAAAGAGTTCAAGGTGCTCTTTTGTCATAGTGGGGTGTTGCGTAACCATTGAAAGATCTTTTGCTTTTTTCAGCACCCTTTTAGCTGATTTTGAAAAAGTGTAGTTCTCTACGTCGATCTTAATACTTTGACACTCCTCGCACTCAGCACAGATTGGTCGAAAATACATCTTTCCAAAGCGTCTGTAACCGCGTTCAATCAACTCTTGGCAGCTTTTTGCAGAACATGCATCAATTACTTTGTAGTGTGTGGTCTGTTTTTTATTGTCTAAATAGGAACACTTATCCTCTAGCAAAAATTCTTTAAGTAAATTCATAAGTGAATTTTGACATAATTTTGCTTTATCCAAAACAAAAGGTGATTTGTGGAATTTTTTTTAAAACATCAAAAAACTATTTTTAGAGCTCTTGGCGGTTTTTTACTTATTTTAGGGTTAGTACTTTATTTTTGGGCAGCTCCGCAAAAAGAGTTCACTGAGAATGAGAAAGCTGCTGCAAACCTGGCACGTATGGAAGCATCTGTCAGCAGTTCCTCTTCATCTGTATCAACTGCACAGAAACCTAAGCATTCAAAAATTTCCCAGGCAATGGTAGAGACACGTAAAAAGCAATTAAGAATGCTAATGATTATGGTGATGGTGTTTGGCGCAGGATTTTTAGTATATAGTTTTTTAAAGAAAGAGGAGAAGTAAAATACTACTCCTTGTTTTTTAAAGAAATCGCTAAGAGCGATTTTGAGCGATAAGGACACCTTCGATCATTTTGTCGATATCTCCGTCTAAGATCGCAGGGACATTTGTATAGGCTTCATTACTTCTTGTGTCTTTTACCTGTTGGTACGGCTGCATTACGTACGATCTGATCTGGTGCCCCCAGCCTATCTCACTTTTTTCAACTCCATCCTCTTTTGCTTTTTGCTCTTCGAGTTCCAGTTCATATAGGCGTGATTTTAGCATCTTTAGCGCAGTAGCTTTGTTTTTATGCTGGCTTCTGTCATTTTGACACTGTACTACTACGCCTGTTTCGATATGGGTTATACGGATAGCCGACTCTGTTTTATTGACGTGTTGTCCGCCGGCACCGCTTGCACGGTAAGTATCGATTCTGATATCTTTATCTTCGATCACAATATCGATATCATCATCGATCTCAGGTGAGACCATCACCGAGCTAAAAGAGGTGTGGCGTTTGGCATTAGAATCAAATGGAGAGATACGTACAAGTCTGTGGATGCCATTTTCTACCTTGAGATAACCGTAGGCATTTTCCCCTTTGATGAGGATTGAGACATCTTTGATCCCTGCTTCATCACCTGCTTGATAATCCAGCACCTCCACTTTAAAGTCGTGTCTCTCAGCCCAGCGTTTATACATACGCAGCAGCATACTAGCCCAATCTTGTGATTCGGTACCACCTGCACCCGGGTGGATAGAGAGGATGGCATTTGTACTGTCGCTCTCACCGCTAAGGAGTACATCGATCTCCATTGAACGGATCTGCTCCTCTAAAGATGGGGCATCTTCAAAGAGAGCTTCGATCGACTCTTCATCATTCTCCTCTTTTGCCATCTCATATAGCTCCGCTGCATCCTCTACGGCAGAGCTGGCTACTTCATACTTTTGAAGTTTTCTCTCGAGCTGAGTTTTCTCTTTTTGTACTTTAGCCGCATTCGCTGCATCATCCCAAAAACTCGGATCGTTTTGAAGAGTTTCGATCTCTTGGAGTCTTGTGGTGATCTTCTCAGGTTCTACGACACCTGTGATATTATCCATTTTTGTTTTAAGATTTTTTAGCAGTTCAGTGTATTCGTAATTATCCATTTAATTAGTCCCGTAAAAGAAAGTAAATTTCTTTTTCTCCGCTTGCGCCGCTGAGGCGACTAAAGCTAGAGATTTGAAAAATCTCAGAGAAATGTATTGTATAATTGCGATTATATTATATTGGGACTTAAAATGAAGATTATTAATGAACCATTAGAGTTAAAAAGATATTTAAAAGAGCAAAACAAAACAGTGGGATATGTACCGACTATGGGAGCACTGCACGAGGGGCATATTGAATTGATTAAACGTGCAAGGGTTGAAAACGAACTTGTAGTGGTCTCTATCTTTGTCAATCCCACACAGTTTTTAAAGGGAGAAGATCTAGATAAGTATCCCAGACGTGATGAAGCGGATAAAAAGATATGTGAATTGGCTAATGTCGATGTCGTATTTTTCCCTACAAAAGAGAATATCTATTTTAATGATGAAGTAAAGATCGAAGCTCCCGAAGTGAGAGGTTATGTACTTGAGGGTGCTACAAGACCGGGACACTTCTCGGGTGTGCTTCGTATCGTGATGAAATTGTTAAATATCGTAAATCCGACTCGAGCTTATTTCGGGAAAAAAGATGCCCAGCAGCTTAACCTGATTCAGCAGATGGTCAAACACTACTTTATGGATGTTGAGATTGTTCCCGTAGATACAGTGAGAGAGGCTGACGGACTTGCACGCAGCAGTAGAAACGTCTATCTAAACGAGCAGCAGAGAAAAGAGGCCTTAAAGATCTCAAGTTCTTTATATGCAGCATCAAAGATGATCTCAAAACAGCAGCTGGAGGTAAAGGATATAAAAGCCAAAATGCTTGAGATCTTAAAACCTCTCGAGATAGGTTATGTCGAGATCGTAAACCGTGACTTTGAACCAATCAAAACGGTAAAAATTGGTGATACCATTATACTTGTAGAGGCTTTAGTAGGAGAGACACGACTACTGGATAATATCTGGTTGTAGGTAGCCGTCTTCGACCATAATGTCGATCGCACGTTTAAATACAGGTACGGCAGTTTGTGAAGCAAACTGGCTCTTTTTTGGCTGGATCACAACGACACCCATAGTGTACTTATGTTGTCGGTCATTCACAAAGCCCATAAAAGAGGTGTTGTACTTGTTGACATATCTTCCTTTTTCAACGATGTGGGCAGTCCCGGTTTTACCGCCTACTTCAAGACCCTCAGTGATTGTTTTTTGCCCTGTCCCTTTATTGACTGTTTTGACCAGTATCTTTTTCATTCGCTGTGCAGTTGTACTTTTGATAGCACGAATCTGTTCCCTATATGGAATAAGAGATTCTTTGTTGTATCTGTCGATAAAAGAGTAAGCCAGTTTAGGGTAGACCATCTTTCCGTTGTTATTGAAGGCTGAGTATGCACGAAGAAGCTGCATCAGATTTGCCCGCAGACCGTAGCCGTATGAACAGGTTGCTTTGTAGATCTCATTCTCTAAACGTTTCGCACTCGGAATAGAGCCTCGTCGTTCGTAGATCAGATCGGGTGTAGAGGGTTTTGAAAATCCAAACTTTTTTAAGCCTTCGAAAAACTCAAAACCAGAAAGCTTTTGGGCGAGTTGCGCAATTCCGACATTTGAGGAGTGTACGATCACGTTCTCGGCACTCAGCCAGTCAAACCTGTGCTCATCCGTGATCACTTTTCGCCCTATGCGAAAGCGACCGTTATGCCCATTGACTAAATCGTAAGGGTTGACTAGCTTTTTCTCCAGCAGAAGTGAAAAGGTGATCGGTTTGAGTACACTTCCGGGTTCAAAACTATACTCGATCATAGCACTGTTTAAAGAGGGGTAGTCACTCCGTTTGATATCTTTTGGAAGATAGCGGTTGGAACTCGCCATCGCCAGTACGTCACCGTTAGTTGAATCCATAAGGGCAAGCATGATCTGCTTCGCTCTTAACTCTTTTTTCATCTCATCTAACATCTTCTCAATTTTAAGCTGCAGTGCAACGGGGATAGTGATAGTGAGATCGAGACCGTTGATCTTCGGTTTTGTAAAACTCTCTTTATTTAAGATGATATAACTGTTGACGTCACGCTTGCCTCTGGAGTAACCGTCCTGTCTGGCTGAAAGCTCACCGTTAAAACGTTTCTCCAAACCTTTTACACCCTCGACAAAGGTGTAACCGTCCTCTTCAAGTTTGTGGGGGTAACCGATGATCGGCGTGAGCAGTTTGTCGTAGTTGTATTCCCGACTCTCACCACTCTCAATCACGTTTAAACCGTGAACTGAGAGTAAACCCGTTCGGGGGTTTTTTAACGCCATAAATACTTTAAACCTGCGAAGCTCACGGCTGAGTTTTTTTAAGTAATGCGCCTGGATCTGCGGTATGTTATAGCTCAGTACCACCACTCCTTTACGGGAGTTTATTTTTTTGAGCACCTTTTTTTTCTCTATTCCGGAGTAGATCGAAAAAAGCTCAACAAAGAGATCTTTTTTCTGGGGATCTATATAGCGTGTATTGACCACCGCTTTAAAAAGTTTTTGTGTTGAGGCTATATGAAATCCATCCGCACTGATAATATCACCTCGAGATGCTTTAGAACTATCAATGGCATATTTTGAAGGGAGATCTCTTGGATCGACTACCGTAAATAGCATCACTGATAAAAAGACTAAAAAGCCTATAGTGATGATAAGGTATAAAAGGAGTATCTTTTT
>JBEWQA010000061.1:0-6709 GCA_047689515.1 Candidatus Sulfurimonas kebritensis | reverse complement strand
CACGTTAATAACCAAGACGGTGAAGAGCTTGATTTTGAAGCGGAAGCTGAAAAATATAAAGCAGGGAATAAAAAAGAGTCTAAAGTTATTGCGTTTGCTAACGACTTTATGTCTAAAGATATGATGGTGGTTGGAATCTATTTAGTATTTTTCTTTTATCTCGTGTTCTACCATTACGGTTTTGCGATGGATCCGGTTAACTTTGATCCGGCAGATGGTCTGAAAACTCCGGCACACATCTATCCTGAGTGGTATTTCTTGTGGTCGTATGAGATCCTGCGTCCGTTCCCGACTGATCCGGGTCTGATTGCGTTTGCGTTTGCACAGGTGATCTTCTTCTTATTACCGTTTTTGGACAGAAGTCCAAATGCCGTTCCGGCGTCTCGCAGAGGGCTGTTTAATATCTGGTTTTGGTTAATGCTAGTGGATATGATCGTTCTGACCGCTATGGGTAAACTTCCACCGGAGGGTATCTTTAGTACGATAGGACTTGTAGCTGCGATCACATTTATCGTACTGTGGATAGCACTGCCGTTTATCACTAAAAGAGAAAAAGAGTTATAGGAGTATATGATGAAAGAATTAAAAATTTTAGCGGTTGTAGTATTCTTTACTCTTGTAACATACTATTTAGTTGAGCCTTTTGCACACTCTCAAATGCATAAACATGTTGAGAGTGAAGGTTTTGCATACGATGACTTGCCTGAGCTTACAAAACAAGGGAATGTAAAACGTGGTGAAGCACTTGTAATGGGTGCTGGTGCATGTGCCGGATGTCACTCTATCGAAGCTATCGGGATGCCGGCACCAATGGACCCTGTGACAGCAGCTCAGAGTTATGGTGTAAACCCTCCTGATTTATCAAATGCAGGAGCAGTATATGATGCAAAATTCCTTGCAGAGCTTATAAAGAACCCGGCTCACGCTTTAATGGTTGAGCACAAGTTTGATATAAACAAAGGTCAGATGCACCCGATGGTACCTTTTTATGGTGCGGGTGGAGATATTGATCAGGAAGTTGCAGATATGGTAGCTTTCTTGCAGTCAATTGCTGTGAAAAAAGAGGAACTTACATCTGAGCAAGCGTATGAACTTGCTTGTGGTAGATGTCACGCTAACCACTATGCAGATTGGACACAGATCGGAGAAACTCCAAAGTTCAAAAAAGAGCAGGATGAGGTACGTTTTAGAACACAAGTACTTGATTATCAAGAGAGCCTTAAATCGTATATGGGGAAATTACCACCTGATTTAAGTATATATATCCGTTCACGCGGTGCACACTTTATAGAAACTTTTGTTGAAAACCCACAAGCGTATCTTAAAGGGACTGCAATGCCACGTGTTGGTGTGAACGAACACGCAATGGAAAAAGTTGTAGAGTATCTTGAAGACTCCGGTGATGCTAAACGCCATGAGAGAGAATCTGTCGGTAGAAACGTAATGATCTATATCGTTATCTTCGCTATCCTGGCAATTCTTTGGAAAAAACAGATCTGGAGAGACCTTCATTAGATAGTCCGTAAAGTGAATTAATTCACTTTACTCGCTTGCGCCGCTGTGGTGACTAAAGCTTGCTCCCCTTTGGGAGCAGAATTTTATTCCTCCCTATTTACAACTTACAAGTTTCATTTTGCTATAATGCGCTTTATGAGATTCAGAGAGCTGAAAAAACAGAAAAAACATCAAACAAAAAAAGAAATTTTATATGCAAACTATCCCGATCGCGTAAAAGCGTTTATCGTAGATATGTTTATGATCTATACGCCTATTTTGTACTTTATAGCATATGTAGTTATGGGTTCAAAAGAGGAGTTTCAAGCTTCACAGTTAGCGCCGTTTATAGCGATGTCGATCTATGGTGTGATCTACGCAATTCTTGTAGCAAAATTTGGGCAAACACCCGGGAAAAAAGCGTACTTGATCAAAGTAGTGGATGATAAAACGCATAAAAATATTTCACTGTTTCGTGCGCTTTGCAGGTTTGTGATGTTTTTGTTCTCTGCGACGATTCTTTTAGGACTTTTAACTCCATTTTATAGAAAAGATAAAAAAGCGCTGCATGATATAGTGTGTGGTACAATCGAGATACAAGACAAATAGGAAAAAAATATATGCTAATAGACAGCTATGACAGAGTAGTTGACTACATCCGCGTCTCAGTGACGGAGCGATGTAATTTCAGATGCAACTACTGTATGCCTGAGAAACCATTCTCTTGGGTGCCAAAAGAGAACCTTTTAACATTTGAAGAGCTGTTTGAGTTCTTGCGTGTAGCGATGGATGAGGGTGTGAAAAAGATCCGTATTACCGGTGGTGAACCTCTGTTACGTGAGGATCTGGACAAGTTTATCAAGATGATCTATGACTACAAACCAGATATCGATCTGGCGATGACTACCAATGCCTTTTTACTCAAAGGTTCTGCGCAAAAGCTCAAAGATGCGGGACTAAAACGTATAAACGTGAGTATCGATTCGCTAAAACCAGAAGTGGCACAAAAGATCGCTCAAAAAGATGTACTCAAAACTGTACTGGCGGGTGTGGATGAAGCCCTAAAAGTAGGACTTAAAGTAAAAGTAAATATGGTCCCTATGAAAGGGATCAACGATACCGAAATCTTAGATCTGCTTGAGTACTGTAAAGAACGCAATATGACTATCCGTTTTATTGAGTATATGGAAAACGCTCATGCCGAGGAAGATATCAAGGGGTTGAAGTCTCCTGAACTGCTTAGTGTTATAAAAGAGAAGTACAATTTTGAAGATGAAGGTTTTGACGGTCATTCACCTTCGCATTATTATAAACTTGAAGATGGGTATGAGTTTGGAATCATTGAACCGTACGAAGATGATTTTTGTAAAAAATGTAACCGTATCCGTTTAACGGCAGAGGGGCATCTGATCCCTTGTCTTTACTTTGATGAGGCGATGAGTATTGCCGAGTTTGTCAAACGCGGGGATATCAAAGGGGCAAGTCTGGTTCTCAAAGAGGTGGTAAAAAACAAACCTGAAAAGAACCGTTGGGGTGGAGAGGATGATGAAGTCTCCACCCGTGCTTTTTATGAAACCGGCGGATGATAGGAGTATACAATGTTGTACTTTGTTGAACATTTTTACTCCATACAGGGTGAAGGGCGTTATTTAGGGACACCGAGTCTGTTTTTTCGCTTTGGCGGGTGCAACATGAAGTGTGAGGGGTTCGGATGTCTTGAAAAAGCGGACGACGGAGCTGAAGTGCTTGGTTGCGATACAGTGTATGCCGTAAATAAAGAACATTTTTCCCATGCATGGATTCCGATAGAGGATAAAGAGCAGCTATTAAACATATTTGACCTCTACGATCTCCCAGCGAGTGTTGATATAGTGCTGACAGGTGGAGAGCCGCTGATATACGCAAATGATCCTATCTTTGTAACATTTTTAGAAGAGCTGGTAGAAGGTGGTCACAGAATCACTTTTGAAACCAATGCGACTATTGCGGTCGATTTCGAAAAATATCCCGTTTACAAAGAGTGTGTCTTTGCACTCTCTGTCAAGCTGGAAAACTCTGGTGAACCACTTGCAAAAAGGGTGCGCGGGGATGTGATCAACTCCATATGCAGTTATGCAAAAGATGCTTTTTTTAAGTTCTCGATCGATGAAGAATCAATCAATGCAGCACTTGATGAGGAGATCGAAGCGATCACGATCCATTCACCCAAAACAGTAGTATATTGTATGCCTTTGGGTGGAAATAAAGCAGATGTTGAAAAAAATACCCTCCCATTAATTGAGTACTGTAAAAATAAAGGTTATAATTTTAGTGACAGGTTACATATTCGTATCTGGGATGAGAATAAAGGGGTTTAGTCGATGTTGATTCGCAAACTATTTAAATTCGAAAATGCTCATATTGTTCGCGGATGCTCCAGTGTGAAGTGCCGCTCTTCGATCCATGGCCACTCCTATAAAGTGGAGGTGCTTTTTGAGTCCAATTACCTTGACAACGGTCAGATGGTATACGATTTTGGACTGATGAAGCAAAATATCAAAGACCTTATTGAATCGTTTGATCACGCGATCACTTTATGGACCGGTGATGAAAGCGAATATATTTCTGATATGAAAAAACACTCGAGCCGCTGGGTGGAGCTTCCGGTCTCCCCTTCGGCTGAGCAGTTTGCCCGTGTGATCTTTGTGCTGATCGATCAACTGTTTGCCCTTACAAAAACGAAAAACGGGGAAAAAGAGGTTAAGCTTCACAGTGTGATTGTGCATGAAACAGATACGGGTTATGCGCAAGCTTTTAAAGAGGATGCATACAATCATCAGATGGGTGAGATAACACTTGAGCAGATCATCTTTTCCGATGAAGTGGTGAAAAACTTTAAGGATTCTGAGCTTTTTGCCAAGTTGAAAAACGGCAGTGAATTTATCAATCCGGAGAGCGTTTAGTGGATCAGATGTATACTATGGGTGTAACGATACACTCCATGGGTGTTTTAGCTTTGATATTTGCAATTATGATTAATGCCGTTTTGCTGTATCAGGCGGATGATTCGCAAGATTATAAAAGGCTCCGTTCCATTATACTGCTCCCGTTAAACTCAATGTTGATAGCGATTGCAATTTTTACGGGTGCCATTATGATGGCGGCTAAACATCTTCATTTTACTGCGGAAAATTTCATTATGATCTTTATAGCTCTTTTGCTGATCACAAAAGAGGTGAGACGCTCAAAGCTTTTAAATTATGTCGATGATGAGGATTATGACGATTTTCTTCTTTATAAAAAATTTGCTTACAAATTGATCGTTTTTGAGTTTATAACCGTAGTGACAATCTCTGTCTGGATGTGGTTTTTCGCATGATATTTATCTATGAGGAGCAGGCTTCTAAAGAGCATCTTAGCATCAAAGGGGAACTCTTTAAGTACCTGATCAAAGTGCGCCGCCACAAAGAGGGGGATATACTCTCCCTACGCCGAAAAGATGAGCCAAAAACACTCTACAGTTATAAGATCACAACTATAGAACCAAGAGCTTTAAGTCTGGAGCTTCTTTCCACGGAGGTTGCAGAGATCAAGCCTCAACACGATCTGCATATCGGCTGGTGTGTGATCGATTCAAAATCGGTTGAAAAAGTGTTGCCGAGCCTAAATGAGATAGGGGTAGCAAAGATCACCTTTATCTACTGCGATCGCAGCCAAAAGAATTTCAAAGCCGATTTTAAACGCTACGAGCGGATACTTGAAGCATCAAACCAGCAATGCGGCAGAAGCAGTTTTATGGAGTTTGATACCGCAAAAACTTTAGGGGAGTTTTTAGAAAAACATCCTGAGACGAAAGTGTTTGATTTTTGCGATCAGATACTCAAGGAGAGTGAAGCGATTGAAACGGTGCTGATAGGTTGTGAAGGGGGTTTTTCCCAGCAGGAGAGAAAACTTTTACAATCTTTTGATGTTTTTCGTCTCGATACCCCTTTAGTGCTGCGCTCTGAAAGTGCGGCTCTTGCCGTGGCTTCGAAGATACTATTGTAATATTTTACATTTTTTGGTATAATCCCATTTCCAAAAATCCGCACCCATACGGATTTAAAAAATATATAGCTGTTCGTACTTTGACGAGTGGCAAAAGGTAAAAAAATGAAAAAAGATCTTCACCCGGTATTAGTTGATTGTACAGTTACTTGTGCATGTGGTAACAGTTTTGTTACAAAATCTCAAAAACCAGAGATGAGAATTGACATTTGTAGTGAGTGTCACCCATTCTTCACAGGTTCTGAGCGTATGGTAGATACAGCTGGTCGTATCGAGAAATTCAACGCGAAATACAACAAAAAATAGTCAAGAAATTCACTTGCTAACACTTGTTCCAACACCGATTGGAAACATAGGCGATATATCGCTGAGAGCTATAGAAGCTCTCAGTAATGCCGACATACTCCTTTGCGAAGATACCCGCGTTACAAAAAAACTTCTCCATATTTTAAAAGAGCGTTACAATACTGAATCTAAAGAGACCCAAGAGTTTATCTCTTTGCACTCCCATAACGAACAATCTTTTGTTGAAAAACTAGAGCCTTCTTATTTTGAGCAAAATGTTGTGTATGTAAGTGATGCAGGGATGCCCGGAATAAGTGATCCCGGGCAGGTGCTTGTAAACTACTGCATAAACCACTCGATCGAGTATGATATCCTCCCCGGTGCAAATGCCGTGCTTACCGCTTTTGTGGCAAGCGGGTTTGTTGAGACGAAGATGCTCTTTTTCGGATTTTTAGATCATAAAGGGAGATCACGTGAAGCGGGACTGAACGAGGCTTTGCATAACGGTTATACTACGATCCTTTATGAGTCTCCTCATAGAATAGAAAAACTGCTAAAAGAGTTGATAGAAACTGCACCTGAGCGGGAGCTGTTTATCGCCAAAGAGCTGACCAAAAAATTTCAAAGGTATCTGCGCGGAACGGCTGGTGAAATTTTAAAAACACTTGATGGAAACTTTAAAGGGGAGTGGGTAGTCGTGATCAAAGCGGGTGAGAAACAAAATAGCTCGGCAATCAGCGAAAAAGATATCCTGCAGCTTGAGCTTCCAAAAAAAGCTCAGGCGAAACTTATAGCGAAAATTACGGGTGAAAATACAAAAGCCTGCTACCAAAGACTACTCAATTCTTAAATATTAACACTAATTTAGAAAGTTTTGCTAAAATGTCCCCATGTTAATTTATGC
>JBEWQA010000019.1:0-30420 GCA_047689515.1 Candidatus Sulfurimonas kebritensis | reverse complement strand
CTTAACGATGAGGGTGACCATGTATCGGTGAACAATAGCGCGATGGTTGAAAGCGCGATCGTCCAGCAGCAGGAACAAGAGCTCAAAGAGATCGATAAGGCTTTGAAAAAAATAGCATCCGGGGAGTACGGTGAGTGTGAGATGTGTGGAGCCGATATAGGTTTTCAAAGGCTAAAAGTAAAGCCTCATGCTGTGTACTGCATCGATTGTAAAGGGATCCTTGAGAAAACAAAATGAGTATAGAAGATATCATTGAAGAGAAAAATTTAAAACGCACACCTGCACGAAAAGAGCTGCTCGAACTATTTTATGAACAAGAAAAACCGATCTCTTTTGAGGATATCAAAGATGAGATCAGCATGGATAAAGCGACATTTTACAGAAATGTTTCAAAGTTTGAAGAGGAAGAGATTTTAAACAGTTTCGAGTCAAACGATAAAAAAAGATATTATGAGATCAAAGAACAACCGCATGCCCATTTTATATGTACGGCCTGCAACACTATAGAGTGTTTAAAAGATGTAGAGCTGCCTAAACTTGAGGGGTATAAGATCGTAGACAGTATCTTTAAAGGGCTTTGTAAAAGCTGCAACAAATGAAAGAAAAAAATATGAAAGTAGAAAAGTCAACCGAGGCAAAACTTCCGACAAAATACGGAAATTTCACCATTAAAGTTTATAAGTACAAAGGTCAAGAGCATATGGTGCTTATGAGTGAGCATTTTCACGACTTAAAAGCTCCAAATGTAAGGATCCACTCCGAGTGTTTGACGGGGGATACTTTTGGGAGTTTAAAGTGTGATTGTCAAAATCAGCTCGAACTTGCAATAGAGTTTATAGCCCAAGAGGGCGGCATGATCATTTACCACAGACAAGAGGGGCGCAATATCGGGCTTTTAAACAAGGTAAATGCTTATGCGCTGCAAGATCAGGGACGCAACACCATTGAAGCAAATCTTGAACTTGGATTTGCAGAGGATGAAAGAGACTACAGCGTGGTAGAGGAGATCTTTAAAGACCTGCAGCTCAAAGATATAAAACTGATCACAAACAACCCTGAGAAGATCGCATATGTAGAGAGCTTGGGTGTAAATATCATCTCAAGAATACCGGCAATCACTCCCGTAAATTCTTTTAACAGCGGTTATATCAATGTAAAAAAAGAGCAGATGGGGCATCTTTTATAATTGCACTAATATAAATCAAAATTTAATAAAAGTTCATATATTATATTGACATATTATTCACAAAAGGACTCAAAATGTTAAAAAAAATAGTTATATCGTCAGCTTTTGCTTCAATGTTATTAGTTGGAAACTTATATGCTAACTGTCACTCAAATAAGCAAGCTCAAAACTCTCAGAAATCTATGCATGGTTCTCACCAAAAGGGTCACTCTCAACATGGAAGTATGCATATGGTACAAAATGTTATCAAAGCAGCGAGCAAAAGTGGAATAAACACTGAACAAGCTGCAAAAATCACTGAAGCTATCAATACATTTAAGGGTGTTCAAAGAGGATTGAAACAATCCAAAATGTTTCCGATCGATGCTTTACAAGATGATAAATTTGATGCAAATATTTTTATGGATGCCAAGTCGAAAATGTTTACTGCCAAAATGGAAGCTGTAACGGAACTGTTTGAGACCGTATATGCTGTTTTAACACCGCAGCAGAGAAAAACATTTAAAAGAGAGTTTACTGCCCCTATGGTAGAAAAAATGATAAGAAAAGGTATGATTAAAAATCATAAGAGAGGTATGAGCTGCAAATAAAATGCTAAAATACGCTCATGAAAAAAAGATACACTATTTTAGTAACAAATGATGACGGATATGAGGCAAAAGGGCTGTTAGCCCTAAAAAATATTTTACAAACTATAAAAAATGTAGATGTGATCGTAGTCGCACCTGCAAATGAAAAATCTGCATGCGGTCACTCGCTAACACTGGTAAGACCGCTGCGTTTTATCTCTGTTGAGGATGATTTTTATAAACTTGATGACGGGACACCGACAGACTGCATATATCTTTCACTCAGTACAATGTTTGAGGAGAAAAAGCCCGACCTTGTAATCAGCGGGATCAACCGCGGTTCAAACATGGGGGAAGATATCACATACTCAGGAACAGCTGCTGGTGCTATGGAAGGTGTACTTCACGGGATCCCCTCAATTGCTATCTCTCAGGTGATGGACTTTACAAATCCCGACGGAGACTTTAGACTTGCTCAAAACACTATCAAATCTTTAGTTGAGAAGATATTGGCAGGAGAATATCCCCTTCCCGATCGTGAATTTTTAAATATCAATATCCCGCCTGATGTTGAGGAAGCTGAGATCAAAGTCACCTATGCGGGGTACAGACACTACGAAAATGATTCCCACGTTCACAGAAACCCGCGCGGTGAAGAGTACCATTGGCTCGGTCTTCATCCCCTTTCTTTCTCACCGAGGGAGGGTATAGAGACTATGAGTGATTTTGAGGCGATCTCAAAAGGGTATATCTCGATCACACCGATTATGCTTGACCTTAGTGCCTATAAAAGTATAAATTCACTGCAAGAGTGGATCGATGGCTAGATATACACGAACAAGACTCCTCTTTGGCAACGATTTTGAGAGGCTGCAAAACGGAAAAATTATTTTACTCGGTGTCGGAGGAGTAGGGAGTTTCTGTCTTGATTGTTTGTATAGAAACGGGATCCACGATATTACGATCGTAGATTTCGACACGTATGATCAGACAAACCAAAACCGCCAGATGTGGTCGGAACTCCATGAACACGAGATAAAAGTGGAAGCTCTTAAAGAACACTACCCTGAGATCACAATCATTCATAAAAGGATAGATGAGGAGTGGGTGAAAAACTTTGACTTTGACGAGTACGATCTCGTACTCGATGCGATCGATGATACAAAGGCAAAACTCGCCCTTGCACAGAAATGTTACAAAAAGCTGATCTCCTCTTTTGGAAGTGCCAAAAGGGTTGATCCCACAAAGGTACAGGTCGCCGATATATGGAAAAGCTACGGCGATAAGTTCGGCTCAAAGATCCGTTATGAGCTCAGAAAAAGAAAGTTTACAAAAAAATATAAAGTAATCTTTTCAAGTGAAGAGGCTCAGATCAAAGAGAAAGGCAGCTTCATGGGTGTGACTGCCACTTTCGGACTTACTATGTGTGCTGAAGCGATTAAGGCACTTCGTAAAAGATGAATTTAGACCTTAATTCTCCCCTTGTTTGTGAGGGGCTTATCGGTGATGGTTGCGGCGGCGGTCGCATCTTTTTTGTAGAGGATGCAAAACTGAAAGTTTACGATCCTTTTACAAAAGAGACAGCTGTTCTCTTAGAACTCTCCTCAGAGGTCAAATCGATTAAGAAGAGTGCCTGTATAATTACAATAGAATATACAGAGGATACGCAAGAGTTTGACCTCTCAAATATACAAAGTTAATCTTTGTTATAATGGTGCAAAAATAATTTAGAATTTATCAGGAAAAACAGATGAGCAACAGTAATGTAGAACCTATGACAATTTTCGGCTATGAAAAACTTCAAGCCGAAGTAAAAGACTTAAAAGAGGTAAAACGCCCGGGTGTTGTTAAAGCGATTGAAGATGCGCTCGAACACGGGGACTTAAAAGAAAATGCTGAGTATCATGCAGCAAAAGAGATGCAAAAAAATATAGACGGGCGTTTAGCAGAACTGCAAGAGCTTTTAGGCAATGCACAGATCGTAGACCCGAGCGAGCTTGAACATGCAAAAGTGAGTTTCGGCTCAACTGTAGTGATGACAAATCTGGATACTGACGAAGAGTTGACATATACTATAGTCGGTGGTGCTGAGAGTAATGCAGATATGGGACTTATCTCATTTAACTCCCCGCTTGCAAAACAACTTCTTGGAAAAGAGGAGGGGGATGAGGTAAAAGTTCGTTTACCCGGCGGTGAAGCAGAGTTTGAGATCGAAGAAGTAAAATATCAGGAGATTGTTTTTGACTCACATTAATGTAGGCGTAATCGGGGCTAGCGGTTATACAGGTTTAGAGCTTGTAAAGATGATCGTAAAGCATCCCGTTTTTAATCTTAGTTATCTTGCAAACTCCGAGGGTGGCATCAGTGCAGCAGAACTGCATCCGTCACTCGCAAAAGTGTGTGATCTCGATGTACAAAAAGCGGACGTGGAGCAGGCAAGTGCGTGTTGTGATCTTGTTTTTTTGGCGCTGCCGCACAAAACTGCAATGGCATATGTAAAACCTTTGATCGCCAAAGGGGTAAAAGTGGTTGACCTTTCAGCCGATTATCGTCTTCCGTTGGAGACTTACGAGGAGTTTTACACCGAGCATACCGACGTAGAAAATCTCGAACACAGTGTATATGGACTCCCTGAACTTTTCCGCGAAGAGCTGAAAACTGCCAAACTTGTTGCAAACCCCGGATGTTTTCCAACTTCTGCGATCTTGGGTATCTTACCTTTTATGAACTATCGTCAGGCAAATACACCGATCATTGTTGATGCAAAAACAGGGGTCAGCGGTGCAGGGAAAAAACTAAGCGATACGACACACTTTGTCAATGTAAACGATAACCTCTTTGCTTACAACCCTTTGATGCATCGTCACGCTCCCGAGATCGCCGATAAACTCGGTGTTGACTTTGAAGAGATTAACTTTGTACCGCATCTTGTACCTGTTACACGCGGGATGATCAGCTCAATCTACCTTCAGGTAAAAGGTGATTTTGATACGCAGAAAGTTTTACAGGAGTATTATAAAGATTCTCCGCATGTACGTATCTCAAGTCAGCCTACAACGATGAAAGATGTAGCGGGGACAAATTTTTGCGACATCTATGTTCAAAGAAAAGGGGATCTGCTTTTTATCTCCTCATCGATCGACAACCTGATGCGGGGAGCTTCTTCTCAGGCAGTTGTGAATGCAAATATTATGATGGGGCTTGGTGAAGACCTTGGTGTCCCAGATATAGCGTATGTCCCATAGTATAGAGATAAAAGAGGGTGCGTTCGTACTCTCTGATGCACACTATTCCCCAAGCCGTCCCGAGCTTTTAGATTTTATAAAAGCAATACATGCAAAACAATTTCAAACACCGCAGCTTATTTTAATGGGTGATATTTTTGATGCTCTTTTTGGTTCGATCGAGTATACATACAGAGATAACCTTGAGATGATAAAACTGCTCAAAGAGATCGCAGATGAGATAGGGGTGATCTATCTTGAAGGGAATCATGACTTTAATCTGCAAGCTGTTTTTGACAATATGAAAATCTATCCCATACAAGAACAACCTGTGCGAGCGACCTACAAAGAGAAAGAGCTTTATTTGGCACATGGAGATTTTGATGCTCCCTTTGGCTATCAACTCTATACAGCATTTATACGAAACAGAGTAATCTTAAAAATTTTAAAACCTATCGACAACTTTTTTAACCATTTTATACTCAACTTTGTCGATAAACATCTCAAGAAAAAAGATGATTGTAAAGAGTTTGTATGGTTTGAAGCGTTTATCCAAAAAAGGTTTACAGAAAAATATAATTGCGATTATTTTATAGATGGACATTTTCACCAAAACAAAACAATTTTTTTAGAGAATCTTACCTATACCAATCTAGGGGCTTTTGCTTGCAATCAAAGATATTTTATAGTAAAATCTTCACAAGACAATACAATACTAGAAGAACAAATCTTCTGTTAAAGGGACTTAAATTATGGATGACAACTCCTTAAAAGTCGGCTTCAATGAGATGGAACTTGTTGACTTTCGTATCTTCAAAGAGGAAGATGGGGAAGTTTATGAGGGTATATACGGGATCAATGTCTCTAAAGTAAGAGAGATTATTAAAGTTCCTTTTTTGACTGAGCTACCTGGGACACCTGGTTTTATTGAGGGTATTTTTGACCTTCGAGAGGTGGTTATACCTGTAGTAAACCTCGCAAAATGGATGGGGATTACAGAGCCTGAAAATGCAGCGCAAAATACCAGAGTAATTATTACAGAGTTTAACAATGTCCTCATCGGCTTTATCGTCCATGATGCAAAGCGTATCAGAAGGATTTCGTGGAGTGAAATTGAGCCTGCAACTTTTATCAGTGCAACTGATGGGATGGATAGCAATAAAATAACAGGTGTTACAAAAATAGAAGATGATAATGTCCTGCTTATTTTAGATCTAGAAAGCGTAGTGCAAGACCTTGGACTCTATGAGCCGGAAACAGAAGTAGAAATAAAAGAGTTAGAACATTTCAACGGTTTGGCAATGGTGTTGGATGATAGCTCTACGGCAAGAAAAATTGTGACAGATGCACTAGAAAAAATGGGCTTTAATGTCATTGGAGCAGTTGATGGGGAAGATGGTCTTCGCAAAATGGAAGATATGTATAAATCTTATGGAGATAATTTAGCTGAGAATTTAAAGATCATTATCTCTGATGTTGAGATGCCAAAAATGGATGGATTTCATTTTGCGGCAAGCTTAAAAGAGGACCCAAGGTTTTCTCAGGTACCAATAGTTTTTAACTCATCGATCAGTGATCACTTTAGTAAAGGTCGTGGGATCGAAGCTGGCGGTGAAGCGTATCTAGTTAAGTTCCAAGCTGGAGAATTTTTTGAGCAAGTATCACGTGTAGTGCGTGCACACATGAAGTAGGAGTATAAAATATGGATGAATTTCAAGAGATATTGCAAGATTTTTTAGTCGAGTCGTTTGAACTTGTCGAAAAACTAGATGAGGATTTGGTTGAACTTGAGTCAAGTCCAGAGGATTTAGACCTACTCAATGGAATATTCCGTGTAGCACACACTGTAAAAGGTGCTTCGTCATTTTTAAACTTTGATATTTTGACACACCTGACACATCACATGGAAGATGTTTTAAACAAAGCGAGACATGCTGAACTCACTATTACACCAGAGATAATGGATGTGATTTTAGAATCAGTCGACTTGATGAAACAACTCCTAGAGCAGATCCGTGATACGAGTGAAGATGGCGGGATCGATGTAGCTGAATGTGTCTCTAGACTTGATAAGATCAGTGGAGGTACAGGAGAAGTAGATACTCCTGTTGCAGAAGCTCCGACAGAGCCGGAAGCTGTGGAAGAGACTGAGCCAAAGAAAGCAGCTGCCGAGGAAGATAACAGTGATGAAACAGATCTTGAAAATATGTCTGATGAAGATGTAGAAGCAGAGATAGAAAGACTTTTAGCCCAGCGTCAAGAAGAGGATAAAAATAAACGTCAGGCGAAAATTGCAGCAGGTGAAAAGGTACCGTCATTGGAACCGGATGCAGAGCCCCAAGAGGAGCCAAAACAAGAAGAAAAAGCTGCAACTCCACCACCACCGCCGCCAACTGCGCCAAAAACTCCAAAAGCTTCTGCCGGAGGTGCTTCTGAAGGACCTAAAGCAGCAGCACCTGCAAAAAAATCTCCTGCAGCTGTAGAGCAGACAATTCGTGTAGATGTAAAAAGACTTGATCATTTAATGAACTTAATCGGAGAGCTTGTACTTGCAAAAAACAGACTTATCAAGATCAATGATGATGTGGAAGAGCGTTATGAGGGAGAAGAGTTTTTAGAGGAACTCAACCAAGTCGTATCGATTGTATCGCTTGTAACGACAGACCTGCAAATCGCTGTTATGAAAACACGTATGCTGCCTGTCGGAAAAGTGTTTAACAAATTCCCTAGAATGATCCGTGACCTTTCTCGTGAACTCAATAAAAAAATAGAGCTTGTAATAACGGGTGAAGATACGGAACTCGATAAATCGATCGTTGAAGAGATCGGTGATCCTTTGGTACACATTATCCGTAACTCTTGTGATCACGGTATAGAAGATCCTCAAGACAGAATAGCAGCAGGAAAAGAGGAGGGCGGTACTATCGCGCTCAAAGCCTTTAATGAAGGAAATCAGATCGTTATACAGATCGACGATGACGGTAAAGGGCTTGATCCTGAAATGTTGAAAAACAAGTCCCTTGAAAAAGGGCTTATTACCGAAAAAGAAGCGGATATGATGAGTGACAAAGAGGCTTATGGACTCATCTTTAAGCCCGGCTTCTCGACTGTGGCACAAGTGACAAACGTTTCGGGTCGCGGTGTGGGTATGGATGTTGTAAAAACAAACATCGAAAAACTCAATGGAATCATCGATATAGACAGTGAACTCGGCAAAGGGACTTCGATGAAACTCAAAATTCCTCTTACACTTGCAATTATCCAAGCGCTGCTTGTAGGTGTACAAGAGGAGCATTACGCGATTCCGCTTGCATCGGTACTTGAAACTGTACGTATCTCGACGGATGAGATCTACACGGTTGAAGGCAAAAGTGTAATGAGGCTTCGTGACGAAGTGCTTTCACTTGTTCATATAGGCGATATATTTGAAGTTGAACGGATCTTGGAGACGAGTGAACACGCCTATGTAGTAGTTCTGGGTCTTGGAACAAGTAAACTCGGGCTTATTGTCGATACACTGGTAGGTCAAGAGGAGATCGTTATCAAATCACTCGGAGAATACCTCAAGGGTATTGAAGGTATCGCAGGTGCTACTATCAGAGGTGACGGTGGTGTGACACTAATCGTTGACGTTGTTGCTCTTATGGATATGGCAAAAGATGTGAAAACTACGACGATGACTGATGCTGCACAAAGCGGTGACGGCAGTCTCAACGAAAAAAATGAGCCGAGTGACTACGTAGTTATGATTGTTGATGATTCAAAAACCGATAGAACTATTATGAGAAAATCATTAGAGCCTATGGGGATCACTTTAGTAGAAGCTGCCGACGGCCAAGAAGCGCTCAATATCCTAAAGTCGGGTGAGCATACTTTTGATGCGATGCTTGTCGATATCGAGATGCCGAGAATGGACGGATATTCGCTTGCAACGGAGATCAAAAAATACAACAGGTATAAAAACTTACCGCTTATTGCCGTGACTTCGCGTACAGGAAAATCTGATCGTATGCGCGGTGTTGAGTCGGGTATGGTTGAGTATATCACGAAACCTTACTCTCCTGATTATCTCTCTAGCGTAGTACAGAGAAATATTAACTTTAAAGCGGAGTTCTTATAATGGCTGATAAATTAAAAGATATATTAAATAAACAAACACAGCAGCAAGACGTTGTCGGGCAGCTTGACGATGTAGTACAATTGGTTGGGTTTATGATCGGGGATGAAGAGTACGCGGTGCCTATTCTCTCAATTCAGGAGATTATCAAACCCTTTACATGGACGAGAGTGCCGCAGGTACCGAAGTATGTTTTAGGGGTGTTTAATCTCCGTGGAGCGGTTATTCCGCTTATCGATCTGCGTACAAAATTTAGATTGCAGCCGAAAAAACACAATGAAGATACTCGTTTTATCGTAATGCGTCACGGTGACGATGTAGCAGGTTTTGTGATCGACAGACTTACGATGGCGATTCGAATCAAAAAAGAGAACATCGGACCTGCACCTGATACGGTCAATGATAAAGATACTATCATAGAGGGTGTCGGAAAACAAGAAGATAAGATCATCACCCTTTTAAAGGTAAATAAATTACTAGAGAGGGATTTTTAATCCCCTTTTGTGATGGATACTCTACTCCAAGCCCAACTTCGTAACGGTAAATTTTTCCTTGAATTTGCAGGGGAGTTTACCCTTTATAAAATCCCGAAAATTGAAAAACAGATCAAAAATTTCGATTTTTCTCAAAGCAGTTTAGTCACTTTTGATCTCAATAAACTCACATATCTCGATAGTGCTGCAGCCCTCTTTATAGCAAAGCTGATGCAAAGGTTAGAACAGCAAGCTATTCCCTATAAACTGACACTTGAAGACCAACGTTTTCACTCTACGCTTGAACTCGTTAAAAAACGGGGGATACAAACAACAACACTTCCCAAACCTCCCAGAAAAAAAGTTTTAAGCAGCTTGGGCGAAAAAAGTCATAGATATACAAAAGAGTTTATGAGCTTTATAGAGTTTTTGGGAAAGGTTTTTGTTGCATTCTTTTTTTATCTAAAAGCACCTTTAAAGATCCGCTACAAAGAGATCTTTTTTGAGATCAACGAAAGTGGGATTAAGGCGATTGCTATCATCTCACTGACAAGTTTTTTAGTAGGACTGGTCGTTGCATACCAATCGGCATATCAACTAAAAATTTATGGGGCAAATATATTTATAGTTGATATGCTGGGACTCTCTATATTTAGAGAGCTCGCCCCCTTAATTACCGCAATCGTAATTGCAGGACGCAGCGGCTCGGCATATACTGCACAGATAGGGGCGATGAAGATCACAGAAGAGATTGACGCAATGAGGACAATGGGGTTTGAACCTTTTGCCTTTTTGGTACTGCCCCGTATAATAGCTTTGATTATTGTGATGCCTATGCTTATATTTATCTCAGATATAACAGGGATGCTTGGAGGGATTCTTATCGCCAACCTCGATCTGAAAATCACTACTGAACTTTTTATAGAGCGTTTCCATGAAGTTATCGCAGCAAAACATTTTTTTGTAGGGATCGTCAAAGGGCCTTTTTTTGCGTTTTTGATTGCATCTATAGCGATCTTTAGAGGACTGATAGTAAAAGACGATACGCAGAGTATAGGTTTTAATACCACAAAAAGTGTGGTAGAATCTATCTTTGCAGTGATCATATGTGATGCTGTTTTCTCGATAGCTTTTACAAACTTGGGGATATAATGGGTCTGATCGAAGTAAAAAACCTGCATACAAAATTTGGCGACAAAGTGGTGCATGAGGGGATCGACATAAGTGTAAAAGAGGGAGAGATCTACGGGATCTTAGGACCCAGCGGCTGTGGTAAAACTACCCTTTTACGCGAGATCGTGATGCTGCAGGATTTCAGTATCGGTTCGATCGAAGTTCTTGGCAGGCAGCTTAAAGAGCTCTCGACACAGGAGATACTCTCACTAAAACGCCAATGGGGTGTTTTATTTCAGTTTGGTGCACTTTTTTCCTCTTTGACACTAGCTGAAAATATAGCTTTGCCCCTTGTGGAATACACCTCTCTATCGAAGAAAATGATCGATGAGATCGTAGCTTTTAAGATTAATCTGGTTGGTTTAAAAACAGATGACGGGATGCTCTATCCCTCACAGATTAGCGGTGGAATGAGGAAAAAAGCGGGGCTGGCACGGGCTTTGTCCCTCGATCCGAAGTTGCTGTTTTTAGATGAGCCTACCAGTGGGCTCGATCCCATTTCAGCCAGAGAATTTGATAAACTGATAGTTGAGTTACGGGATATGTTGAACCTTACTATTGTAATGGTTTCTCACGATCTGCGTTCAATTTACGATACTTTGGATAAAATAGCTGTATTGGATAATAAAAAAGTTGCCTTTGAGGGATCGTTAGATCAGATCAGCTCTGTAGATACTCAATTTATCAAAACCTTTTTTAAAGAGAAGTTATGAATAATAAAGTAAACTATACACTTGTCGGGTTTATTGTTCTTGCTGTTTTTGCTGTCTTTGCAACATTTTCCTACTGGATGTTAAAGCCGACGCAGAGTGATGAGATGCAGCGTTATGTGATCTATTTTGACGAGTCGGTATACGGTCTTAATCTGGATGCTCCGGTAAAATTCCGCGGGATTCGTGTAGGGACAGTTGCAAATCTGCGAATCAATCCGCACAACTCCGAACAGGTAGAAGTGCAAGTAAGTATCTATAAAGATACTCCGATCAAGGAGAATATTGTCGCGGTCTTAACGGCTCAGGGGATTACCGGGCTAACTTACATCAACTTAACTGTCGGGGACAAATATATAGACAAAACGGTAGATATAGACGGAAATGAATATCACATCATCGCTACAGCACCGTCGATCTTTAAAAATTTTGAGAGATCGTTCGGTAATGTTTCCGAACACTTGACGGGGAGTTTGTACCAGACGGAAAAACTCTTAAGCGATCAGAACCAAAAAGAGTTTGTAAAACTGATGCAGTCTTGGAGACGGGTCGGGGATAAAGTGGATCGCAGTTTAGATGAAGAAACGATCAAACATTTTCAAAGCTCAATGGCAAACTTAGACGGTGCAATAGCCAGTATAGATACTCTTGCGCAAAAGACACTGGTTTGGGAAAAGGGTGTAGCACAATCATTGCACCAGATCACTCGAAGTTATAAAAAGATTGATGCTTCAATGACAACCTTTAAAGGAGCAGTCGATCGAGGGGATTTTAATCTAAAAGAGATCTCTTCAGAACTAGTGCCGAACTTGAACAACACACTTATTGAACTCCAAGAGATGATGTTGCAGTTTGAATCTACATTTAAAGAGTATGAGAGAAGCCCGTCCGATATACTCTTTAAACGTGAAGCGATCAAAAAAGCACCGGGGGAATGACACGATGAAGATAGTTTTTTTAGCTCTAGCGATTTTTTTACTTAGCGGATGCAGTATCACACATCCCGCTATGACGGATTATAGAATAGATCCTAATGTGAAACCTCCAGTAACGACAGGGGGGTGTAAAAAACATTCGATCAAGGTCTCTCCTGTGTTTGCAAATAGCTCTTTGAACTCTACAGCGATGCGTTATAGTGTAGGACGTTATAAAGAGTATACGTTTACGGAGTCTGCTTGGGCAGACACTCCAAGCAGACTTATTACAAATAAACTTGTCAATGTGCTCAATGGTTCCGGTATGTTTGAAGGGGTATACGGCTATAAGTCCTCTAACAGTGGAGATCTAATTTTAGAGATGCGCATAAATGAGTTTATTCAGTCGTTTAATGAGTCTGAAAACAGCTCAGATGCAAAGATCGATATCTCTTTTAATCTTATAGAGAGAAAAAGCGGAAAACTGCTAGCCTCAAAAAATTTTGTGAAAGTTATGCAGACAAAAACGGCAGATGCAAAAGGTGGTGTAGAAGCACTCAATATTTTACTGGGAGAAGTTTTGGAAGATACTGTTCTCTGGTTAAGTGGAAGTGAGAGATGATAAAAGAGAAAGAGTATAAAAAACGGAGATATAAATTTGGGAAAAAACTGGAGAAAAATTCCGTAGCACTGATAAGTGCCGCGACACAAAAGATCCGTTCAAACGATACGGAGTTCCCTTATAGACAAGATAGCAATTTTTATTACCTTACAGGCTTTAAAGAGGATAATGCGGCTTTGGTATTTGTCAAAACAAAAAACAGCTGCAAAAGTTATCTCTTTGTAGAAAAAAAAGATCCGAAAATGGAGTTATGGACGGGAAAACGTCTCGGAGCAAAAGCGGCAAAAAAACGTTTTGCAGTGGACGGGGTATTTAATCTTGACGAGCTTGATACAAAGCTCAAGGAGTTTTTTAAGAAAAAGGGGAGTTTTTATTACGATTACCGCAGGGAAGACAGCCTGATAAAAAAATATAAACGGCTCGCAAAAAAAGAGGATCTGGAGCTCAATAACGCCGCAACTATAGTGGAAAAATTGCGCCTTATAAAATCCCCTGCGGAGCTTGCACTGATCGAAAAATCGGTAGAGATCACAAAAGAGGCGCACCATAGGGCGATGAAGATCTCTAAAGAGCTTGCAAACGAGTATGAACTCCTTGCTGAAATCGAATACATTTTCAAAAAAAGAGGCGCTTACAACGATGCGTACACATCGGTGATTGCTTCGGGAAACAATGCAAATACACTCCACTACATAGAGAACAATCAAGCACTTAAGACAGGGGAGCTGATACTGATCGATGCAGGGTGTGAATATGAGTACTATGCCAGTGATGTTACAAGAACGATCCCTGTAAGCGGCAAGTTTACAAAAGAGCAAAAAGAGCTGTATCAGCTTGTCCTTGATGTGGAGAAGCAGATCATCGCAATGATCAAACCGAAAGTTTTAAGGAGCGAGCTTCATAAAAAAGCGGAGAAGCTGTTGTGTGAAGGTATGGTGGAGTTAGGGATACTCAAAGGGAGTGTGAAAAAGCTTCTGAAAAAAGGGGCACATAAAAAATACTTTCCACACGGAATAGGGCACTATATGGGGATCGATGTCCATGATCAAAATCCGTACAAAACAAAAAAAGGTAAAGAGATACCTCTAAAAGCCGGAATGGTGCTGACAATCGAGCCGGGGCTTTATCTGCCAAAAGATGATAAGAAGGTCCCTAAAAAGTACAGGGGGATCGGAATCAGAATCGAAGATGATATCTTAGTGACAAAAGACGGGTATAAAAACCTCTCTAAAGATATCAACAAAGAGATCGAAGATATAGAAAATATCTCCTAGGAGTTATAGGAGTAACTCCACCCCGTTAAGTTTTTCACTTTCGCTTCGTAAAACTCATCCGAATCGGCTAAGAAGTCGATCACGTGCATTGGTGTATGCGGTACGCTTGCTCTGTCTTGCTGTTTAAACAGGGGCATAGGCATTGGTGTGTCTTGTGCATTACTTATTGCAAATCCTACCGCTGTCAGTTGGCTTAGTACCTCAGTAGGGTTTGTGATCTTATAGTCATCGCAAAACTTGTCAAGAACTGGCTGTTTGACCTCTTCGGGCAGGGCTTCGGGTGTATTTAAAAAGATCGTAAAGTGTAGAGGCGTTTTGGTGTACTGCTCAGGTGCCGGTGTCGCCATAATGATATACTCAACATTTTTGAGGTGCTCTTTGATCTCAAAAGTATCTAAATATTTGTCTGCTCTGATTGATTTTGCTTCTTCCATAATTTTCAACTTTGTATTTTTTGTGAATTATAACAACTGCTGGTACAAGAAATGCTTAATAAAAGTTCTATAAGGAGCCGTTTTGAGGTTTATTGAAGCACTGAAACTTAAAAGCAAACTTTTTTTTCTTTTTGTTTTGATTACTGTAGGGCTTGTTTTTGTATGGGTAGTGGGTACAAGCTATATCAATGCGATGAAAAAAAATATGGACTCATTGTATTTTGGCTCCCTTGTCCCCGTAACGGAACTCAACCAGATAGTGCAAACCTACCATAACGGGATCACAGACACGATCCATAAAGTCAACAGGGACGAGATCTCAAAACTTCAGGCTGCACAAAAACTCCAAAAATCTTTAAACTTCATCGACAAAAAATGGAATAGCTATTTTACCCACTATAAGAGTGAGGAGGAGATCGCTTATGTTGAATACGTCGATATGGAACTACGAACTACAAACAAAGCGTTTGCAAATATCGCATACTATTTTCAAGAGCAGGGAGATGCCAAACAGATCTCACTCAGTGCGGTAGAGGCCCGGATCTCTAAAGTCGATAAAGTGCTTAAAAAACTGATCAACTATGAGCTGGATGTAGCCCGTTACGAGAGAAAAAAGTTTTTAAACAAGTATGAAGATATATCTTTAAATATCGGACTTGTGCTTGTTTTTGTGATCGTTGCGATCTTGGTGATCTCCATGTATGTTTTCAGAAGCATTCAATACGACCATACGAAACTTCATCAAATAACTAAAAAACTGCGTGTAGCCAACAAAAAGCTTGAAAACGCATCCTATACCGATACTTTGACAAACCTCTATAACAGAAGATATTTTAACCATATATATGAGCGGGAACTAGGACGTGCAAGAAGGGGTAAAAACTATATCACTTTCATGATGATTGATATTGACTACTTTAAGCAGTATAATGATACATATGGACACTTAGAGGGTGATTTTGCCCTCAAAAGTGTGGCGAAAGTTTTAAAAGATACGTTGAAACGTCCGAGTGATTATATATTTAGACTCGGAGGGGAGGAGTTTGGAGTGTTACTTAGTGATACGAACGAATCAGACAGTGCAAACCTGGCAAGACAACTGTGTCAGGCGGTTAAGGACAGAGAACTTGTTCACGAGAAGTCTCAAGCAGGTGAATATATGACTATATCGGTGGGCGTAGTGTGTTGTATAGCAGACGATGCATTAGAGGATGAGGTGTTGTTATCACGAGCTGACGAGATGTTATACAAAGCAAAAGAGGGCGGACGTGACAGATGTCAAATCACAACTGACCTCTCTAGTGCAAAAACTGTTAGCGCATAGGTAGATAGATGTACGATGTTGTTATCGCCCTAAGCGGTCTTGGAATGTTTCTCTTTGGGATGAGTTATATGGAACTTGCCCTTAAAGAGTTTGCCGGGATCAAGTTTAAAAGATGGCTCAAACACTCGACACAGACGAAAGTAAAAGCGATCACCACGGGTGCTTTTGCTACGGCTGTTTTGCAAAGCTCTTCGGTTGTGACACTGATGACACTCTCTTTTGTCAGTGTCTCTTTGATAACTCTTGAAGGTGCCATAGGGCTAATATTCGGGGCAAATATAGGGACTACTGCCACTGCATGGTTAGTTGCCATTTTAGGGTTTAAGGTGAAGATCGAGCTTTTCGCTCTGCCGATGATAGGTCTTGGCGGGATCATTTTGATCGCAGCAAAAAACAAAAAAATGATAGCGAGTGCAAAGATCTTGATAGGGTTTGGTTTGCTGTTTATGGGGTTGGATATCTTAAAAACTGCAATCGAAGGCTTTGCTTTGGGGATCGATCTCGCTTCATATAAAAACTTTCCTTTGATCGCTTTTTTAATGTTAGGGGTTGTGATCACCGCTTTGATCCAGTCAAGTTCAGCTGCGACTGCGATCATACTGAGCGCGCTTAGCAGCCAGATACTTACATTTGAGATGGCTGCAGCGATGGCAATAGGAACAAATATAGGGACAACTGCTACAGCTATTTTGGGAGCTATCGGCGGAGTCGCTTACAAAAAGAGGGTAGCGGCTGCACATATATTTTTCAATCTCTTTACGGGACTTATAGCCTTTTTATTATTAGATCAATTGAGTTATTTTATTATCGAAGTTTTAGGATTTCAAACTGACTTAGTGACCGCTTTAGCCCTCTTTCATACTATCTTTAACCTTTTAGGAGTAGCTCTTTTAACTCCGTTTATCGATCGGCTCGCATCGGTTTTAAACAAACTCTTTTTTGTCAAAAAAGAGGTCTCCACTAAGTATATCCACAAAGTAGATCCAGATGTAGCAGAGGGTGCACTGATCGCTATCAGAGATGAGATAGTGCATCTGTTGCAAAGCTCTATAAAGTATAGCTGTCTGTTGATAAATATCAAACCGAGTGAGGTGATGAAAGGGGAGAAAACCCCTTATGAGATCGTTGCCGAATCAAATAAAGAGTACGATTACGATTTTGAAAAACGTTACAAGGCTTTAAAAAGTGTCGAGTTTGATTCGATCAAGTACCTTAATAAAATAAGTGAACTTCCTCTTAGCGAACAACAAACGAGTGCGCTAGATACTTTATATATGGCAGTAAGAGAGTCTGTGTATGCTGCGCGTGTTTTACGAGATATCAAAAGAAATATAAACCGCTTCTCACAAAGTGATGATAAAACGACGCACTACTATTTTAACCTTATGCGGGAAAATATAGTCAAAGCGATCCGTAATGCGCTGCGATACGGCGAGGAGGGGATAGACCCTCAAGATATACTCAAAGAGCATGAGGAGATAATAAATGAGAATAAAAGCTTTTTAAATAAACTGACGCGAAATTTTGAAAAAGAGACTATTGAGGATAAGCTGGTCGTAGCTTTTTTACATAGTAACCGCTCAGTTCTTTTGGCTATCAGCTCATTTATCGATGCGGCTAAAGTGCTTGGAGTTGTCTTCGAAATGGAGGAAGAAGAGGAAGAGGTGGAGGTAGAGGGGGTTTAGTGTTTGGGCTTGAAGCCAAAACCCTCCTTTACCAACAGGGGGCGAAGTTTCTCTTTGAGTTCCCCTTGAAACTCCATAAAACCGTCTTTAAAAGCTCCACCGCAGCCGAGCTTCTTTTTCAGTTTTTTCAGCATCGCATCCCCCTCTTTTTTCTCTAGCTGGAACTCTCCGACTAGAGTAACGGTTTTGCCTCTGCGTTTCTCTTTGGAGAAAAAGAGTTGATGCTTTTGTGGTGCTAAAACAGCTTTTTTGGAAGCTGTTTTTTTCTCTTGTACTTCACGCCACTCATCATCGATCTGTGCGCCGATAAAGAGATCGAGCTTTTTCCCTTTAGCCACTAGTTTTTCACCTTTTGGGCAAGCACACTCATGATCTCGGTATCGTAGTTTGCATCGTTGACAGCTTGAACAACGGCATCTGCCGAAGTCTCTTTGTTGTTATAAACAACGACGATCACTTCATCATTCGGTTTTAAAAATGTTGTTTCACCGTATGGAGTGTATCTGGTCGCCCCAATACTTACAAGCAGTTTTTCAGGTTTGCCGCAAGCGTTGATATACTCTAAAATCGGCTCTAGAGGACCATGCTCTTTTTGGGTGTTGATCTGGTTTTTGATCCAGTCGGTCAACTTTTCATAGAAGTAGCTGTAACCGTTGAGTTCAACATCTTCGCCGTAAGGGTGTACTGCACCATCCCGTCTTAAAAAGCTTGCAATGGAAAAGTTATCCATCACACCGCCCTCAGAGAACTTATCGATCACAAAAAGGTTCTCGCTTACACCTTTGGAGTTTGCACCCCAGTTCTTTTTATCGCTGATCTTTGAAGCTCCCGCTACACGGATCGAACAGTCGTTGTAAGCACCAAAGTGGGTCGGTTTGATCGCTTTGATTTGCGATCCTTCATACTCGATCTCGCAAATCAGACCAACTTCGGGCTCGGCTTGAACATTTACATCCTCTTTGGGAAGTGTAATAGCAGAGCTTGAAAGAGGATAGGTATAAAGCATCTCTTTTGGTTTATACTCTAGAGTATCAGATGCAGATTTGTCACAAGGGAGATAAAAGGGGAACATCCCTTTTGGAGCCGCTTCATCTTCAGTGATAACATCTTTAAAGTCTTCCAACTCTCCCGCTTGTGCAAGGTGAAGAGCGAAGTTGCCCGCGATCCCTAAACCTAAGAAGTTCTTATACTCCATTATTTTTGGGCCTCTTTCATTGCAGCAAACTCTTCGTAAGTCCCTTCAAAGTCTGTATATGTACCGTCATTATGCAGTTCGATGATACGTGTAGCAAATGCATCAAGAAGTTCACGGTCATGAGATACACAGATCACGTTGCCCTTAAACTCATGGAGTGCTTCACCGAGGGCAACGATCGCTTCAAGGTCAAGGTGGTTGGTAGGCTCATCAAGCATTAAAAAGTTTCCACCCTCTAACATCATTTTAGAGAGCATCATACGGTGTTTCTCCCCACCTGAGATCGATACTACCGATTTCTCCTGTTGCTCCCCATTGAAAAGCATACGTCCAAGGCAGTTTCTGATCTCGGCGATATCACGTTTTGGATCAAACGCACGGAGCCAGTCGTAAAGCGTCCCTTCCCCTTCGATGATATCTGCAGTATCTTGAGGAAAGTAAGAGTTCTCGATAGTAGCACCCCAGTGTACTTCACCGCCGCAGCTTGGTTTCATCTCCTCCATAAGGATCTTCATAAGTGTCGTTTTCCCCACACCGTTTCCACCGATAAGTGCGATCTTCTCACCCGGAGTTACTTTAAAAGTGATATCTTTTAAAACTTCATTGTCACCGTAAGAGTGGCAAACATGCTGTACATCAAGTGCTTCATCACCCATTACACGTTTTGCTTTAAATACGATAGAAGGATCACGGCGTGATGATGGTTTGATGTCATCAATCTCTAGTTTTTCAAGTTGTTTCTGTCTCGATGTAGCTTGTTTTGCTTTGGAAGCATTTGCGCTAAAACGGCGAACGAAAGCCTCAAGCTGCTCTTTCTCTTTGAGTTTTTTTGCATTGTCTAGCTCTTGTTGTTTTGCGATAACATTCGCAGCGATATACCAGTCATCGTAGTTCCCCGTAAACTCACGGATCTTCTGATAGTCCACATCTAGGATGTTTGTTACTACTGCATTTAAAAAATGTCTATCGTGCGAGATAACTACCATAGTACCCTCGTGGCGCTGGAGCTCATGCTCTAGCCAGCTGATCGTTTCGATATCGAGGTTATTGGTAGGCTCATCGAGGAAAAGCACGTCAGGTTTTGGGAAAAGTACCTGTGCGAGGAGCACTTTAAATTTATCGGCACTATCGAGTGTAGACATAAGATCGTTGTGTTTCTCAGCAGGGATTCCTACGTTTTCGAGAATTTTCGCAATATTTACATCGTACTCGTATGTAGGGTCCTCCTCTACACTGATCGTCTCTAGTTCCGCAAGACGGTTGTTTACCGCATCATCTTCAAAGTCACCCGTAGTGTAGAGTTCCTCTTTCTCTTTGATCGCATCATAGAGTCTTTTGTTCCCGTATAAAACAGCATCTGCGATAGTAAAGTCTTCGTAAGCGTACTGGTTTTGTCCTAAAACACCAACTTTATTAGAACTTGGGATGATCACTTCACCCTCATACTCGTTAATTTGCCCCGATAAAATCTTTAGAAAAGTTGTCTTACCTGCGCCGTTTGCACCGATAAGCCCGTAACGTTTATTACGATCGAGTTTTAGGTTGATATCTTGAAATAGAACTCTATTTCCATATCTCATTGTTAAGTTTTGTACAGTTACCATTGTTTAATTGCCTATTCGTTGAAGTTTAGTTTGAGTCGTCTTTTGAACTATTAAAAGCGTTGCTAATATCATTTGCAATACCATCCGCACCCTCTTTGAACTCTTTTGCCGAGCATCCCGATAAAAGAAAAAGTGTCAGTATAGAAAAAATGATCTGTTTCATAGCCTGCCTTTAAAATTTTCGCAATTATAACAAAATAGTGTAAAATACCCCAATGCAAATAAGAGAGTTAAATTTAAAAGAATTATACACTGCCTGGGAGCTTGTCAAACAGCTGCGAACCTCCCTTGATTATGATGAGTTTGAAGATCTGATCTATGAGATGCGCGATATTAACTATACAATGATTGGAATATTTGAAAGAGATCAACTTATTACTTACGCGGGTGTAGCTGTGAGCACAAACCTCTATCATAAACGTCATCTTTTCGTGTATGAACTTGTAACCGATGAAGTGTTTAGATCGAAAGGGTACGGGGTGATGATGCTTGAGTATTTAAAAGATTATGCAAAGATGGCGGCATGTGAAAACCTTGTCCTCTCTAGTGGATTTGAAAGAGAAGATGCACACCGTTTTTATGAAAAAAACGGTTTTACTAAAAAAAGTTTTGTATTTTTAAAACCTATTTAGCACAACATTTTTTAAATTTTTTTCCACTCCCGCATGGACAGGACTCATTTCTCTCTACTTTAGAAGTATATAGTTCTCCGTCTTTGTATTTCCAGACCCCGTCTTCCTGAATAAAGTTGCTTTTTTCATGCAATACCTGTATACCGTTTTGATCGCGGTAATACGCTTTGAACTCTACAGTTGTCGGCGTAACATCCAAAACATCAAGTTTCAGCCACTCTACAGAGTTGGAAAACTCTTCGATAAGAGTTATATCCTCTTTGTACCTGTTTTCTTTGACGGCTGAATATACAAGATATTCACCGTCTGCTTTTACATAAGCTGAGTAGCGGCTACGCATCAACTCTTCTGGATTTGCAGGTGCTTTGTCTCCATTGATGATCGCACCGCAACACAGGCTAAAATCTTTTTCATTTCCACATATACACATAAAGTTTCCGTTTTTAGATAGAATTATACTATGAAAATCAAATCACTCTACATAACATCAAACGAAAAAAATGTCGGTTCGCTGTTTATCTCAATGGGGATGATGGAGATACTTAAGGAGAAACTGCACCGTGTCGCTTTTTTCCGACCGCTTATTGAAGATGGGAATAAGAAAGATTATAATCTTGAGTTTATCGTACAAAGATATAAACTCGATATTAAATACGATGAGTGTATAGGATTTGATATAGCGTATGTGGAGGAGATGCTCGCACAAAACAGATCATCGGAATTGTTAAACCGGTTGATAGAAAAATATAAATATTTAGAAGAAAACTACGACTTTGTTTTGTGTGAAGGACTCACTAAAGAGAGCCTGCCTTTTAAAACTTCGTACGATATAAACTATGAGATAGCTAAAAATTTCGGTGCGGCTTATATCAATATTATCGGTGCAAAAGGGAAGAAAGCTAAAGATGTCTATGAAGAGTTTTTGATCGAAACCCAAGATGTCGATAACCATTTTGCTACATTTGTAAACAGAGTAGAAGCGCAGCACTACGATGAGCTCAAACAACTTCTAAAAGGGGATGACTATACCAGCTTTTTAGTACAAAACAACGAAGAACTCTCCCTCCCTACGATCGAAGACCTTATCGAAACTCTTGATGCAAAAGAGGTCTATGTAGAGGAGCATGATCGTGCACGTGTTTTTAAAGATGTAAAAGTGGCAGCTCTTTCTTTGGAAAATTTTTTAGAGCATATCGAAGAGGATGACCTTATCATCGTTCCTGCCGATCGTTCGGAGATACTTCTTGGACTCTACGGGGCACTTTACTCTTCGAGTTATCCAAATATCAGCGGAATCATATTTCCTTTTGATATGTCGATCGATCCAAGTGTAGAAAAGTTGATAAACGGCTTGGAAAGTTTTAAGATTCCTATCCTTTCCGTTGCAACCGATACATTTAATACCGCAATAGATATAACTAAACTCCATTCCCGTTTTCGAAACGGTGCAGAGCGAAAGATCGCATTAGCTTTAGGGGAGTTTTATAAAAGTATAGACAGAGATTTGATAGAGACTAAAATAGCGGATAATTTTAGTGAAATTATGACGCCGCAGATGTTTGAGTATAAACTCTTTTCTATGGCTCGAAGCAACAAAAAAAAGATCGTACTCCCCGAGAGTGAGGATGAGAGAATTTTGCGGGCTGCAGACATTGTACTGCGACGTGATGTAGCAGAGTTGATCTTGCTGGGAAAACCCCAGGAGTTGCAACAGCGATATCTCAGACTTGGACTTGATCTTTCAAAAGCGGAGATTATAGATCCTGAGAGTTCCGATCTGCTAGAGCAGTTTGCCGAGAATTTTTACGAGATGAGAAAAGAAAAAGGACTCTCTTATAACAGTGCACACGATGCGATAAGGCATAAAAACTATTTTGCTACTATGATGGTAGCATACGGGTATGCAGACGGAATGGTAAGTGGTGCTGTGCATTCCACTGCAGATACTATGCGGCCGGCTCTGCAAATCGTAAAAACTGTCGAGGGGATATCACGTGTATCCTCTGTGTTTTTTATGTGTTTTGACACCAAGGTGTTAGTGTATGGTGATTGTGCGATCAACCAAGACCCCGATGCCGCGACTCTTGCCGAGATAGCGATATCCTCTGCCCAAACTGCAAGACACTTCGGTATAGAGCCGAAAATTGCGATGCTCTCATACTCTACGGGAGAGAGTGGAAGCGGTGCCGACGTAGAGAAAGTGAAAGAGGCGACCAGCTTGGTTCACGAGAGAGCACCTGAACTTTTAGTGGAGGGGCCTATCCAGTACGATGCTGCGATCAATAAAGACGTAGCAAGGCATAAACTGCCAAACTCTGAGGTAGCAGGGGATGCGAATATTTTTGTTTTCCCCGATCTCAATACGGGGAATAATACTTACAAAGCGGTACAAAGAAGCAGCGGAGCCATTGCGATCGGACCTATAATCCAAGGACTTAAAAAGCCGATCAACGATCTCAGTCGTGGATGTTTGGTTACAGATATAGTCAATACCATTGCCATTACGGCTATACAGGCGGAAAACAATGAAAATAGCAGTCATTAATTGCGGGAGTTCTTCGCTAAAGTTTAAACTTTTTGAGATGCCCTCTGGCAATATGCTGGAGGAGAAACTGGTAGAAAATATCGGTGAAAGGGGCAGCCCGATACAAAATCATCAACAAGCTTTAGAATCACTCTCTATTGATTTAGATAAAGTTGATTTGGTTGGACACAGGGTAGTTCACGGCGGAGAGCAGTTTCATGAGTCTGTTGTAATCGATGAAGGTGTCATAGAGACGATCGAGTCGTTAAACCATTTGGCACCGCTTCACAACCCTGCTAACCTGCAAGGGATAAAACTGATACAGCAACTCCTTCCTAACGTAAAACAGGTAGCGGTGTTTGATACGGCATTTCATCACTCGTTGGAGAAAAAAGCGTATCTGTATGCCCTGCCTTATGAGATGTATGAAAAAGATCATATCCGACGATACGGTTTTCACGGAACTTCTCACGTCTACCTTTTAAAAGAGGCTGCCAAACAACTCGGCAAACCTATACAGGAGACAAATCTGATCACACTGCATCTTGGTAACGGAGAGAGCGTGTGTGCTGTCAAAAACGGCAAGAGTATAGATATATCGATGGGATTTACTCCGCTAGAGGGGCTTATCATGGGGACTCGAAGCGGAGATATAGATCCCGAAATCGTTTTATATATGCAAAAAGATTTGGGGCTTAGTGTCGATGAAGTAGATACGATTCTTAATAAAAGATCTGGACTACTTGGGATCTGCGGGGAAAATGATGTACGAAAGATCTTAAAACGGGATGATGAACAAGCAAATCTTGCAATAGAGATGATGATTCGAAAAATTCAAAAGTATATAGGCGCGTACCTTGTTTTGCTCGAAGGTGATGTGGATGCCCTTGTATTTAGCGGAGGGATCGGAGAACACTCTCAGGTTATACGAGATAAAATTATGGATAATTTAATGCTTAAAAATATGAAATATTTAGTTATTGAAACAGATGAGGAAAAAGAGATAGCAAGTGAATGCTTGGAAGTGGTAAAAAATATATAGGCTAAAAAGCCTATATATGAAGCTTATACAGCTGTAACGTTCTCAGCTTGAGGACCTTTTTGTCCCTCACCGATTTCAAATGTAACTTTTTGCCCTTCAGCAAGAGATACTCTTCCACCATGTGGATTGTTTACTTGACGGAAGTGTACGAATACATCGCTCCCACCGTTGTCTTGTTGGATAAAACCATAACCTTTTTCTTCGTTGAACCATTTTACTGATCCGTTTACTAATTCTGCCATGAAGCAACCTTGTTTTAATATAACGCAAAATATTTGGAGATTCTTTAGAGAGTTTAACACGAGTAGAGCAAATTACACTAAAGATGAAATGTTCCTCATCTTTCACTTATCCGACAGTATACCTGAATTTTCTACAATTTATCATAAATTTGCAAAAAGAGGGAGTAATCTTCCTAGAATCTTATAAATGATTGTAACTTTCATGTAATCTTCATGTAATCTATATATAATAATATTCTAAATAATTTCAAAAAGGTTATTTTTTATGAAAAGAAATGCGTTCTCTTTGATAGAACTGATGATCGTTATCGTTATCCTCGGACTTTTAGCAGCGATGGTTATGCCGAGTTTGACCGGTAAAGGTGAAGAAGCTAAGCGTGATCTCGTATGTGTGCAGATGAAGAGTATCTATGACGGTGCACTTGATATGTATAAGATAAAAAACAGTGTATATCCATCTACAAAAGAGGGGTTGAAAATACTCACAAAAGATGACAGATACTTTAAAGACGGCAAGATGCCAAAAGACTCCTGGGGTCAGGAGTTTATCTATATCAACAATGATGACAAGGTTGAACTCATCTCCCTTGGTGCTGACAAAAAAGAGGGCGGTAAAGATGCAGCTGCCGATATCAGACTAAGCGAGTGTAAATAAGTTTTGAAAAAAGCTTTTTCGCTTATAGAGTTGATGATTGTTATTGTGATCATAGGAGTTGTTTATACTCTAGTGATCACAAAACTCCATAATGCTAATGACGAGGCGGAAAAGCTCTCTTTAAAAACACTGAAGAGTTATCTCTATAAACAGATCAAAGACGGAAACAATGCAAAGATGTTTTGTGATCAAGAGTGTCAAGTATGTACAGTGTATGTTGACGGTGACAAAGTTGCAGAGTTGGAAGGTTTTGTAGATAACTCTATCGAAGTTTATAGATATAACTATTTACAAGGTTTAATACCTCAGGAGTTTAGGGGGTGTTTTACTTTTGAAATTGGACGTAACAGCATTTCTGATCAGTTTATCGTTGCCTACCACGATAAGGTATACGATTTTAGTGAGTATTTTGAGGGTGTGAAAGTGTATAACTCTTTAGAAGATTTAGTAGCTGCAAAAGAGCAGATGATCCACGAGGTGCAGTAGTGATTTTTAAGTACAAAGGGATTGACTCAAGCGGTAAAAATGTCAAAGAGCGTATCGAAGCGGAGAGTTTGGAAGAGGTAAAAGCAAAACTCAAAGCAAAAGGGATCATCTACAGCGAGATAAAAGAGGATTCACTCCCTTTTTATGAAAAGTTCAAGATAAAAAAACGCTATAAGATCTCGGCAAAAGAGCTCTCAGTTCTCTCCCGCGAACTCTCGATGTATATCCGCTCAGGGATGAGTATCGTCTCTGCCTTAAAGGTGGTACAGACCCACTACAACGAAAATAAAAAGATCAAACTTTTTATCGCTACGGTGAATACCCACCTTGATGAGGGGGAGAACTTTTATACGGCGCTGATCTCACAAGATGTTGTGGAGCTGCCTGATTTTTACGTAGAATCTATCCGTGTAAGTGAGGACGGCGGTATCTTGGATGAAGTACTGATGGAACTTGCCCGTTTTTTAAAGGAGCAGGACAAGATCGCAAAAGAGATAAAAAGTGCTTTTGCCTATCCCTCATTTATGATCATCATCTCTTTGGTGATGATCGCGTTTATGCTTACTTATGTAGTACCGCAGATCACGGGAATCTTTGAGAGTATGGATCAGGAGCTGCCGACACCGACGAAGTTTGTGATCGCACTTGGGGATTTTTTCAGTAATAATTTTCAGCTTATTTTAGCTCTAATCTTTATAGTGGCAGTGCTATTTGTCTTTTTGAAGAAAAAGCTATACCCCTTTGCATATGCGGTGGACAAAATACTTTTAAAAATCCCTCTTTTTGGGACGATCATTCTTAAAAGTGAACTGGCACGTTTTTCTTATATTGCCTCATTGCTTACACGTTCGGGTGTGGTGTTTGTGCAGACGATCAATATGAGTGCAAATATCTTAAGCAATAAAGTGATCAAAAAACTGTTTGTCGATGCGAGTAAAAAAGTGGTCGAGGGGAAACTCCTCTCAAATGCTCTACACAACTCAAATGCAAAACTCGACGATGCTTTTGTTCAGGCGATCGCACTCGGTGAGGAGACCTCGGAGTTAGAGAGTGTCCTTACCAATGTCTCGGAGCTTTACTTTGAAGAGAACAGAGACAAGATATCACTTTTGCTTACTTTGTTAGAACCTGCACTGATGCTTTTTGTAGGCGGCAGTATAGGTTTTATCGTCGCAGCTATGCTTTTACCAATTTTTTCGATGAGTATCAACTAGTATGAGAATTAAAAAACAAGGGATTGCACTGCTTATCACCGCTATGTTTGTGATTGTGATCACTGTGGCGATCGGTTTTACGCTAAAGCAGATTAACGATACCTCAAGATATGTGGACCAAGAGACTACAATGTATCAAAACTTTATCTTTGCAGAGGATATTTTAAATATTTTGAATAACTCAAAAGAGTTGCAAGAGGTAGTTAAAAATGACGATCCGGTCGACCTGTTTACTTTTTTAGAGACCAGCGGTTTTATCACTTTTGAGTATTCGGGTGTACGTTTGATCGTAAAGATCGAAAGTGCAAGAAATAAGTACTCGATCAATGAGCTTAGTAAAGCGCAGGAAGGGTATCTGCTTGATTACTTTGTCCGTCATAATGTAAGAGGTGAATATTTAGAACTTATAAAGGACTCAATATCGGGAATCAAAGAGGATGGTTACTACTACCGTACTCGAATCTTTGACAAAGAGCCGAGTCTTTTTCGGGACTATATCGCTTCTATGCAACATCTAAAGAGGATCAACCGTTACTATAAAAATGAGTACAGGGATGATGCCCTTGAGGCGATCGAGTTTGATAAACTGTTTGCTTTTGCATCAGATGATGAAAACAGATCGATCGATCTCAACTATGTTACACCGGAGGTTTTAGAACTTATCACGGGAGTGACGCCGCAAAAAGCGGAGCTGTTGCAAGCAAATGACATGGTCTATAGTACTATAGAGGATTTTTATAAAGTTGCAGCGCTGAGTGAGGATGAAAAATTGAGGTTAGAGAAGTTTCATCCCTCTGTTTTTGAACCCTATCTGTATATAAAAATGGATATAATAAAGGATAATTTAATTTCACATATGAGTTTCGAATACGATATCAAAAATAAAAGGGGGTATAACTTTGTTTACGAAATTTAAATCGACAAACAGTGTTGTATTTTTAGACCCCCATGCAGAAAAGCCCCTTGCTAATAAAGAGGGTGAGAAGATTGATCTGATCCTTTCCCCCTCACTTTACTGGGTGAAGTGTGTCGCTTTGCCTGTTAAGTATGTCAGAGATGCCAAAAAGCTTGTTGCTTCGATCTTTGAAGAGCAGCTTCCGGAGGGAAGCTACAGTTATGCAGTATTTAAAGAGGGTGAAGAGTTTTTGCTTTTTGCATATGAAGACCAAAAGATCATAGAGGAGATACATAAAAAGAATATCTCTATAAGCAATGTCGATCGAGTGTATTTCGCACAAACAGAATTAGCAGATGCTCTTCCGTGTATGATAAATGAAAATGAGGCTTTGGCTTTTGATGAGGGTATCGTATTTGTTACGCCGAGTTCGTGGTTTGATTCACTCGAAAAACTTTCACTCTCAGAGCTAAAGCTCTCGAAAAACTCTATTAAACTGCAACAGTTTTCCCATATCATAGATAACAGTAGTCTTTATAAGGTGGGCGCGCTGCTTGGCGTATTTATCGTTTTACTGCTGGTCGAGATCTTTATCACGGCTCAGAAGATCGATGCGGTTGAGGTGGAAAAAGGGAAACTTTTTGACGAGTACAAACTTTACCCTACGATGATGCAAAACAAAGCAGTCCTGCGGGAGTACAAAACCACTTTTACACAACAGGAAAAACTGCGTGATCTTATCGAGACATTTTTAAAATTGCCGCTAAAAAATACTCAAAAGATTGAGCGGATCCGCTATAAACAAAAAACCCTTTATGTAGATATTTCGGGTGTTAAAAAAGGTGAATTGAAGCAGATCCAAAGGAAACTGACAAACTATAAAAAAGGTTTAAAAAGCACTTTTAAAGAGAATCTTTTACAGTTGGAGGTAGCGCTATGAACCAGATTAACCCTCTCCATATAGGGGCACTCCTTATTACTGTTTTAGTATTTTTGTTTTTTAAGCTTTCCACTATGCAAACAGAGCTTGCCGAAGTGAAAGAGGAGTATGCAAAGAGCAAAAAAACTGCTATAGAGCTGCACGCTTTAGAAAACATCTATGGAGATAAGAAAAAAATAAATGCCTCTATACAACGACTTCTTCGACAGCCGTCGTTAAAGTCTGCAAAGATCAAAAAAGAGCTTAAAAAAGATTCGTTTAAAATCTCTAGCGATACGCTTAATGCCAATGCTCTTAACTCACTGATGGGTAAAATCCTCAACGGTACCTATAAGATTGCCGCTTTTGATATAAAAAAACAAAATAGCAATCAGGCGAGCTTGAAAATGGAGATCAAATGGTAAAAAAACTATTGTTTTTTCTCGGCTTTTTTATGATCTTTGTTTTGGCGCTTATAGCTTTTAGTCCAAAAGAGAGTATCTACTACTTTACAGAACATCAGCTTCAAAACTATAAGCTCGAAATTGCAAATGAGAGATTAGCCGATCATTTTTTTAGTCTGCAGATCTCGGATGCCAAGGTGTATGCCGAAGGGATCGAAGCTGCAAATGTAGCAAAAACACGGGTTACGGTATTAGGTCTTTATAACGCAGTTGATGTGCAAAATATAGAACTGGCCTCTATTGTGGAAAGTTTCCTCCCTAAAGATATCCAGCAGCTTCATATAGAGTATTCGATTCTCAATCCTCTAGAGGTGAGTATCTATGCAAAGGGAGGCTTTGGAGAGATAGGGGGCGGTCTCGATCTGCTTGAGCAGAAGATTCAGCTTACTTTACAGCCTGCAAAAGTGATGCACTCAAGATATAGATCAACACTTCAAGAGTTTAAAAAAGAATCTGACGGAGGGTATAGTTATGTCCAAGCTCTCTAACATGAAGTTTTTACCCGTACTAACAAAACTTTTAGTACTGATTCTCCTTGCAAAGCTGTTGAACCTTGGACTTTGGTGGTATCTGCCGAGTAACGGAATAGATCATATAGAAGAGGATGGTTACAGACCGGCATATAAAAGGATAGATTTTAAAAATATGCTTGAGCGCTCAAAAAACGTTGTGCAAAAAACACAAAAAAAGCTCTCGGTCAATATCAACACTATCATCTTAAGCGGACTCTACGGTAAAGGAAGAAGCGGTTTTGCAATCGTTGCAGAAAAGAAAAATCCAAACAAAACATCGGTGATAGCAGTAGGGGACCATTATGCAGGGTATATACTCAAGTCGATTGAA
>JBEWQA010000018.1:0-31299 GCA_047689515.1 Candidatus Sulfurimonas kebritensis | reverse complement strand
CAAACACCTCATAAGCTACCTCTTCATAAGGGTGCGCCTTTTTCAGTGTTTTGATCGCCTCTTCGATCAACTCTTTTTTACAGATCATCTCCACTTTGTACTCATCCAGCACTTCGAGTTTGTCAAGTTCTCCGATCGCAGGATTTGCATTTTTTACGGGTTTGAACTGTCCGCGACCGAGTGTTTCCCATGAACAACACTCATAGTTCTCATATCGTCCGACACCTATATCAAAAAGAGCCTGTTTTACTTTCTCTTTCTCATTTGCAGGGACAAAAAAGTTTAGTTTATACACCTTTTTTCAACCTCGCTTTATAAGCAGCAGGAGAGATATACTTTCCGCTTTTGTCGTTTGGACCGGAGTCCTTCTCATCAACCGCTTTGCGTTTCGGCTGATACTGTGTGTGCCTTGTTTTAATCACTGTTTTATCTACTTCTATCTCTTCGATCAAACCTGTTTTTAAATTATTTAATATTGTCATTACAGTCTCTATATTTTGTTCGCTAACACTGAGTTTAATCTGTTTCATCTCCATCTTCTCTCTATTGGATTTCTCTTGCATTATTTTACCATTTTCCTGCAACAAAAGCAGCTTTACATCATCTGCTTTTTCACAAACTCCATATAGTGCCCCTCTTCCTCTTCAAGCTCTTTATGGGTACCTTCTTGCACGATCTTGCCGTTTTCAAGTACATAGATCATATCTGCATTTTTTACGGTGCTCAGACGGTGAGCTATTGTGATCACTGTTTTCTCTTTTAAAAGCGGCATGAGTGTCGCGTAAAGTTTTGCTTCTGTATGGACATCCAACGCCGAGGTGGACTCGTCAAATATAACTACACTCGGATCGGCTATGATCATACGGGCAATGCTTAATCGCTGACGCTGACCGCCGGAGAGGCGGATCCCGTGATGCCCCACTATCGTCTCAAGCCCCTGAGGCATACCCTCTAACATCTCTTTGAGTTGTGCGGTCTCCAAAGCTTCATAGATCGCTTCATCAGAGATAGACTCATCACCCATCGTGATGTTAAAACGCAGCGTTGCATTAAAAAGTATAGGCATCTGCAGCACTAAAAAGATCTTCTCTCTGAGTGCATGTTTATCGATATTTTCTATCTCTATACCGTTACAGCTAAACGAACCGCTTTGTTTCTCATAAAATCCCGATAGCACCTGTGCAAGTGTCGTTTTTCCACTGCCGCTGGCACCGATCAAAGCCACCTTTGCACCGCTTGGAATCTCTAAAGAGATATCTTGGAGCACCTGTTTATCTTCATTGTACGCAAAGTTAACGTTTTGCAGTTTAAGCTCAAGCCCCTTCTCACCAAGCTTTTCTTTCCCGCTTGCTTCGGTTTTTAAACTGAGTATCTTATTGAGCCGCTTGATCGCCGTAGCAGCAGAAGCGTATGAGTACTGCATAGAGAGGATATCCTGCACCGGTGTCATAATAAACCAGATATAGCCAAACATTGCAAACATCATACCGATGCTTAGATCAGAGTATGCAACGAGCAAAAGTCCACTCGCACGCAGCAATTCGAAGAAGATCAAAAAGATAGTATAGGAGAGTTTCTCATAAGCGACACTTTTGTAGCCGTACTCGTTCGAAGTTGTCTGGATATCTTTTGCTTGTCTATCCGCTTTTGAAAAAAAGTAATCCTCTTTGTTGCTTGCTTTGATCTGACCGAAAAGATCTAAAGTCTCCCCTATATCTTCCTGAAAACATTCAATCGCTTCGTTTTCCTCTCTTTTGAGTACCCCTACACTTTTGACCATCTTTTTACTGATAAACATAATAAGGGGCTGGATAAACAAAATCAACATCCCAAGGACGGGGTCGATCACTATCATTACTATCCCGACGGCAACCATTGTCAAAACAGAGGAGACAAAACGGCTGACACTTGTGATGATAAAAGTGTCCAAAGTGTTTACATCTGTTACCAGGTTTGCCGTAATCGCACCGCTTCCGATCGTTTCATACTCATTCATTGAGGCTATTTTCAGGTGTTCCAGCACCCTTTTTCTTACCATATAGGTTACATATTTTGCGATCTTGGTAAAGATTTTGGTGATCACAACCGTAAAAACAAAATAGATAAAACGCAAAAATATAACCGCAAAAGCAACAAGTGCTATATAATAAAAAGCACTCCCGCTTCCAAAAAACTGATCGATCGTCTGCACCACTTCACCCGGTTTGTCTAAAAGTACCTCATCTACCATGATCGGTAACATCAAAGGGATCGGAACGCTGACAAGTATTGTGATCAGTGTAATCACCTGCCCCCATATAAGCGCAGGTTTGTTGTGCAGAATTAGTCCGAAAAGGTATTTTAAGGAGATCTGTTCTTTTTTCATATTATTCATGCCTTAGTGCATCTATAGGGTTCATTTTGGCCGCTTTTTTTGCAGGGAAGTATCCAAAAAAGATCCCCACAAACATAGAAAATAAAAACGCTACAACTACAACCGTTATATTGATAACAAAAGGGATCTCAAAATAGTATGTAGCTCCAAACGCTACACCTAAACCTATCGCTATCCCTATAATCCCGCCGAGTGAGGAGAGAACGATCGACTCTACCAAAAACTGCAGCAGCACCTCTCTCTCCATCGCCCCGATCGCAAGACGAATCCCTATCTCTCTTGTACGTTCTGTTACCGAGACCAGCATAATGTTCATGATCCCTATACCGCCCACAAGCAAACTTATAGCGGCAACCGAGCCTAAAAGATAAGTGAGCATCTTCGTAGTCGATTGCAAAGTTTTTATAATATCTCTCATATCACGGACATGGAAGTCATCATCCATATTATCTCTGATACGTCTAATCTCACGCATAATAAGTGATACTTCCCTCTTTGCCTGATCAAGGTTCTCACCCTTTTTAAACGAGAGTAGTATGGTACTGACATCTTGATTACCGCTGATACGGCGCTGAAACATCTTGATCGGAGTGACGATCAAATCATCTTGGTCCATCCCTCCAAACCCTGCTGCTCCTTTTGACTTCAGTGTCCCTATGATCTGACAAGAGAAGTTTTTCAGACGAATATTTTGACCTATAGGGTTTTGGGAGCCAAAGAGTTCCTCTTTTATTGTTGTTCCGATGACACATACGGCTTTACCCGCACGCATCTCCTTAGCCGAGAAAAAGCGCCCCTCGTCAAGCGTCCAGTCACGAATAGTAAAATAGTCGTTATTTGTCCCGTATACCGATGTTATATGGTTTTCATTCCCATACACTGCCGTTAAACTTGCGGCATTTGAAGGGGCAACCGCACCTATCGATGTAGTTTCCCTTTTAAGCACTGCTATATCTTTTATATTAAACGGTTTCGTACTCATCCCAAGCGATGCAGGGCCCCTGCGATCTTTTCCCGGACGCAGTGTAAGCATATTGCTTCCGAGTTTGGAGATGTCGTTTGTGATATATGCCGTAGTGCCGTCTCCCAAAATCACCATCGCGATCACAGAAGCGACACCGATCACAATCCCAAGCACCGTTAAGAATGAACGCATAAGATTTCTTCGGATCTCTTTTATGGCGAGAAAAAAAGCATTAACTATCATGAGATATCAACCCGTCTTTAAAATGTATAGTACGCTGGGCAAAACTTGCCATATCCTCCTCATGTGTTACCATGATTACCGTGATTCCCTGCTCCTTATTGAACTTTTGCAACAGCTCCATAATCTCTACACTTCTTGCCGTATCCAGATTTCCCGTCGGTTCATCCGCTAAAAGGATTTTCGGATCTGTTACAATCGCTCTTGCAATTGCTACACGCTGCTGTTGTCCACCAGAGAGCTCTCCCGGAGTATGATCCCAGACTTGTGCAATCCCTACTTTTTCCAAAGCCTTCATTGCCATCTCTTTACGCTCTCTCGGTTTAATTCCTTTATAGATCAAAGGAAGTTCAACATTCTCTAACGCCGTTGTTTTTGCAAGAAGATTAAAACCCTGAAAAATAAACCCAAGATAGTAGCGTCGAAGGAGTGCGAGCTGATCTCTGTCCAAATCTCCCACATCCACACCTTCAAAAAAGTAGTGTCCGCTGCTTGGGACATCCAAAGAGCCTATAATATTCATCATCGTCGACTTTCCGGAACCGCTTGGTCCCATGATCGCAACAAACTCCCCTTTTTCGATCTGCAGATCTATCCCTTTAAGCGCATAAGCACGGGCTTCACCGCTGCCATACACCTTTTTCACTTTGTCAAATCGAATCAGTGAAGCGTCTTGTTTTTGGGACATAACTATTTACTCCCTATGATCACTTGTGCATCTTTACTCAATCCGCTTTTGATGATCGTATACCTGCCGTCACTCTCACCAAGAACGACATCTACAGCTTTTGGTTTTTCGTTTTGCAAGATCCATACGTGCTCACTCTTGTTTTTTTGAGTAGTGTTTTTCGGTTTATAGCGCAATGCGGCATTTGGGATACTCAGGACATTTTTAAACTCCTGCGTTTTTATCTGTGCAGTTGCCGTCATCCCCGGTCTTAAAAGCAGAGTACTGTTGTCTACTGCAACAAGGGCATTATACGTCACTACTCCATCAACTATCTCAGAGTTAAACTGCACTTTCGTGATCACGCCGCTAAATGTTTTTTTCGGATAGGCATCAACGGTAAACGTCACACTTTGTCCTTTTTTCACCTGCCCTATATCTGCTTCATCAACACTCACAGAGAGTTCCATTTTTGTTAGATCTTCTGCGATCGTAAAGAGCACAGGAACCTGCATAGAGGCAACGACACTCTGCCCAACATCGATACTGCGATCTAAGATAACTCCCTCAAGGGGTGATCTCACAACCGCTTTACGCAGGTCATCTTCGTTGGACTGCAGATTTGCTTCCGCTTGAATCACTAACGCTTTTTTCCCGCTGTAACTGGCACTTGCCAGCTCATACGTAGTTTTTACTGCGTCCATCTCTTTGCTTGATGGATAGTTTCCGCCAGTTGATTTAAACAGAGAGTTTGCACGATCGAGCTCCGTTTTTGCATTTGCAAGTGATACTTTCGTATTCTCAAGGTCTGCTTTTGCGACGGCAAGTGCCGCTTTGGAGTTTCTCACCTTTGATTCAAGTTTTGTAGTGTCGATCTTGGCCAACAACTGCCCTTTTTTGACATGATCGTTAAAGTCAACATACACATCGGTGATCGTCCCTGAAACTTCGATCCCTACATCTACCGTGTTTGTAGGTTCCAGGTTCCCCGTTGCCGACACCCAGATGATAAGATCGCGTACTTTTACATCTTTGGTTGTATACACCTGCTCTTTTTTCTCGGGAGTGAATTTTATCCAAAGGGCTGCAACCACTACTATCAAGGCTCCAAGCCAGATAAGCCAACGTTTTAGTTTTGATTTTCGGGTTTTATGTACACCTATCGTCTCTTCTAAAGAGTGCTCTGTCATCATTGTTCCTTTGTATCTCTTATCGCAAAATGCAATTTGGCAAGCTCTAACTCTATATTTGTCTTATTTATCTCAATCTCAAGCCGGGCTGAGCTAATTGAGTTGTCAAGTATCTTTAGATCATATCCTGTCTTGTAGCCTGTATCAAACGCTTTTTTTGTGACTTTTCTTACCTTGTTATAGAGTTCAAGGTTCTCTTTTAAGATCTTGTTGAGCTCTTGATAACGTTTGATAGAGAGGAGAGTTTTTTTATACTCTAAAAGCTCCTCTCTTTGCGTGTCGTTTGTTTGTGCTTTTTGTATTAAATAATCTGCATAAACCTTCTCTTTTGATGCAAAAATATTATAATCAAGTGGAATATTCAAAGTTAAGCCCGCACTATACATCGTACCGTTTTGGTTTAAGATCACTGCACCGCTGTCATAACTTGAGTAGGTCGCCTGAGCGTTAAACCTGAGAGATGGAAGATAGTCTGCTATTGTTCTTCTATACGTATCATAGGTCAAACTGTTTTGCTCTCTTGCCAAGGCAATATTATAATTGTTTTTTTTGTATTTATCCTCATCAAAAAGTGAAAATTTCGGCACATCGATCGATTTCCAAGAGGTTTCGGTATATTTTTGCAGCTCTAGTTTCTCTTTTTCAAAACTCTCTTGCAATGCCGCATATTTTGTCTGCTCTGAGTTTTTGTCCATCAGGGCATCGTTTAAAAGGGTGATATCGATATCGCCCACTTCATACTGTTTCTCTTTTAAAAAGAGGGTGATCTTTTTATTTTCTATCAGGTACTTGCTCTGTTGCAGCTGGAGTTGATATTTTTTCAGACGGAGTGTACTGAGTATGATCGCTTTTTGATAAACGCTGCTTTGTTGCTCTAAAGAGAGTCTATCGTATCCATACTTGTCGTCTGCATACTTGATCGTATAGTAGATGCCCCCTGAGCGAAAAAGGTTTTGGGAGAAAGAGACGCCCAACTGGGAGATTCCGCTTTTTGTATCGGTTCTATCAGAGTACTGCTGGGTATGCGATGCTGAAAGGTTTACAGGAGAGAGCCATTGGTAGCGTGTCGCTTTCGCATCCGCTTCTATACTTTTTTGCCTCTCTTTGAGGATCGTTTTTTTATCCACCGTCAGTTTAACTTCTTGCGCACTGCCAAGGGTAAAAAAACTGCTAAAAAACACACATATTAAAAGGAGTGTTTTGATTTCCATATTTTTCTTCTTCACTTTAATAAGCTTAATTCTATTTCTATTAAAGTATTGTAACCTATATCTTCATGTTTATAGCAAACCGCCTATGAAGCCTGCAGCAGATCACTCCTCTTTTGCAGACGTGCAAGTGTTTGTTCGATCTTCTCATCTGTCTGATAATATGTAGTAGAAATAGTGGCTGTTTTTACTGCGCTCTTTAACTTGCTAACAATTTTTTCCAGATCAGCTTCAGAGATATTTTTTAAAACCACGAGAAACTGTTTTTTATTCCATTGTACGATCAGATCATCCTCTCTAAAAAGTTTTCGCAGTGTTTTGGCAGTTTTTATAATGGTCGCATCATCCACCTCTTCACCTTCAAGATCCAGCAAAACCAAGGCAAAATCGGTATCGGTTTTTCTTTGGTACTTCACAACCGCTTCCATCTTCTCATAAAAGTATCCAGCTGTATATAGCCCTGTTTGGCGATCCGTTATCTTTAACCTCTCATAGTTTTCTATATAACGCTTACGTTTCTCTTTTTTCATACGGGTGTTGTCGGCGATAATAAACCCCTCTACAACTCCGTGCAGAGTTTCATTGACACTAAAATCAAAAAACCGCACAGCCCCCTCTTCGTAAAGCTCCGTATACTGCTTAAAAAGTGTGGGAACCGAGCTCCCCTGCTCTTTGAGGTATTTTTTAAGCACCGCAAAAGCCTCTTTGTAAGGCAGTTCACCAAAGAGGGTATCAAACTCCTTTTGATCCTCCTGCGACATCACATATGGGGAGTTTGCCTGCATCATCTGTGTCGAACAGGAAAAATAGCGGGAGTAAAAATAAACAAGTGCCGCTACAGCTTTTTTGGGAGTATCTGCGTTGATCGTAACTGTGCCGTAGGTATGTTTTATCTTCGGGTTGTGAGCCAGATATGCTCCCACTCCCTGCCACAGGTTGTCAAGTGCACGGGTACTCCAGTATTTCGGCTGCACAAAACTGCGTCCAAGCTCCACGGAGTTACCACAGTATTTTTGAAACTCGTCGCTAAAACTGCACAGATTGTAAGTATACAACCCGGCTCTGCCTTTGTCTTTAATGATATCTTCACACTCTCCGATCCTGTACGCTCCTACGATCTCAAGCTCCTCATTATCCCACAGGATTAGATGTTTGTAGTATTCATCATAAAGATCGTTGTCGTGTGAAAGCCCTGTCCCTCCGCCAATCGCTCGAAAGGAGACCTCTCTTACACGTCCTAGCTCGCGCAAAAGAAAGGGGGAGTGTTTTGCATCAGCTAAGATGATAGATTTTCCATCAGCCGTATCTCCCAAGTACTCTGCTTTGTTTACCTCCTCCTTTAACATCTTTTTGTTTTTCGGCGCACCGATAGTGATCTCGGTTTTTAGGATATCCCCTCTGTTTTTCTCCAAAGTGTAGAGGTGCTGATAAAACATCCCCATATACTCCTGTATAGTCACCGCTTTGTTTGCAAAGGACTCAGGAGGAATCACCTTTCCGATCGTAAAATCAAGGGGTTTTTGCTTGTGTGCATTCATAAACTCACGCATAAGGAGCAAACCAGATATATTGTTTGGCAAGATCGAAGACGCAAGATAAAAGGGGACCGAGTTTCTCGCTTTGATCTTGATAGGGAGTATCGGTGTCTGTGTTTTTTGTGCTATTTTAAAAAAACTGCTTTTCCATTCGCTGTCTTTTAGTCCCCCAAACAATGAAAAACGGTTTACATAACCGGCAGGAAAGATAATGATCGCCTCTTCATTCTCTAACGCTTCATTGATCATCTGCAAACTTTTTTTTGTGATTCCCCCTCTAACATCAACGGGAATCCCCCATCCAAACCCTTTAGAGGTTTCATACAGCATAGAGTTTATAAGCAGTTTTACCTTTTTATCCTCTCTAGCATTTGCGATCATCTGCACCAGCGAAAAAGAGTCTTGCATACCGCTTGGATGGTTTGCAATCACGATCAACCTTCCCGTTGCAGGGATATTTTGCAGCTCTTTTGGTTTGACAGTGTAGGTGATCCCAAGCCCATCGAGCAGATTATCGGTAAACTCCAACCCTTTGAGGTGTTCTTTTCCCCGATCTATAGAGTTAAAACGCTCTTCGCAAAACAGTTTTTTAAACCCCTTTACAACAAAACCCTTCAGCCACAAAGGCATTTTCTCCAGGCCCTCTTTATAGTTGTCCTCTAATAGTTGTTCTACATTAATCATCCCTACCCCTTTAATAAAAAGCTTTTTTCTTTTCCGTCAAATTTACTTAAAATTGCCGGTAGCATCAGCAAGTCTACCAGCACAGCGATAATGAGTGCTATTGCCGTGATGATCCCGAAGTTTACATTTGGCATAAACTGCGAGAGACTAAAGATCGAAAACGCCAGACTTAGCACTACGGTTGTAAAGACGATAGCAAGTCCGGCGTAGTGGATCGTATAGCTTAGCGACTCGTGAAAATCAAGCCCTTTCACGCGTGCTTCTTTATATTTCACAAGAAAATGGATCGTATCATCAACCGCGACACCGATAATGATAGCCCCGGAGATCGCAACCCCTATATCTATCTGCATCCCAAACCAGCCCATCACACCGAGCACAAGGACGATAGGGAGCACGTTTGGGATGATAAACAGCGGGATCATTTTGATATTTCGAAAGATCAGCAGCATCACAAAAGAGACCACCGCAATCGCCAAGAGGATCGACTCTACAAGAGTATCTGTCACATCGTGCTGCATATGTGCAAACATCGCCGTCTGCCCATTAACCTCTGCAGAGTACGGCGTGTTTTGCCACCACTTTTCTACCCATGAGATCATCTCGAGATCCAGAGAGGTATCGACAATATTGAGCGAGGCGGTAACACGCAGACGCTGTTCATACACATCCATCTTGTCATTGATCTCCATCCCCTGCGGCAAAGACAAAGAGTAGAGCAAAAGATACTGCGCAATGAGGTTCTGCTCATTTGGGATCGACTTTTCCCCCTGCATCACATCATTAAACTTCTTGACCACGTCAACCAAGGAGGAGATATGTCTCACATCGGGGTATTTTGCGCTAAACTCGTTTGAAAACCGCTCTACCGTTTTCATAAAAACGGGGTCTTTTATCCCGTCTTTTTGTTTGGAGTCCACCACAATCTCATACGCCATAGGTCCCGTGAGCTCTTTTTGGATAAAGTTGATCGTTTGTTTATAAAGCACATCGTCTCTAAAATAGCGGATCGTGTTTGAATCAACTTTCAAGCCCGTAAGTCCGTACCCCATCACAAGAAACATAAAAGCCGTTACAACAAGAATTTTATTGTCGTTATTTGCAATAAAGCGGGCATATTTACGAGAAAAGCTCCCTCTTTCATCTTTGGACTCCTCCGGTTCTTTTGCTTCGATCTTCGGAGCTATGATCGCCAAGAGTGCCGGGAGAAAAGTGATAGTGATCAAAAATGCCAACAGTGCGGCACTTGCCGTTGCTATCCCAAGCGTTTTGATTGGGAGTATCTCCGAGACAGCCAAAGAGCCAAAACCGATAGCGGTTGTGATCGATGTTAAAAAAGTGGGTAAGAAGTTCTTCTCTAAAGTATGCTCAATCGCCGCGGTGTTGTCCATACCTTTTTTTCTCCCCACAAGATAGATCCAGTAAAGGTGCATCGCATCGGCGATCCCGATAGCGATGATAAATATAGGCATATTGGCGGTAAAGTTATTGAGTTTAAAGCCCAAAAGCACCTGCACAGCCAGAACAATTACAAAAGTAAAAACCACAACCGCTATACTTAAAAGCACCCCTGAGATACGTCTAAAGATAAACCATAAAAGCACCATCGCAACAAGGATCGCCAAAGGGGTATATGTGGTCGCATCGTGTTTTCCCAAAGAGCTGAATGTTGTGTTAAGCGGCGGGCCGCCTGCAAGACGAAACTTATAGCCGCTTCTTTTGCTCTCCTCTTCTACATACTGATCGACAAGCTCTTTGATGATCTTTGAAGAGCCGAAGTATTGACTCGCCTTTGGAGTGAGGCGCCCTACGATCATGGTGGTCGTTGCCTCTTGATTGAGCATTCTGCCAAGAAGCATATCCTCACCAAGAGCGATCCTCTTTTTCTCCTGTAGATCATCGGGACTTAGCCCCTCAATATCCTCTATAAAACTCTCAATAATAATCTCATCGGGATACTCTTCATCCTTGTGGATATGCTGATAGTTTGTCAGGGAATCGACACGGGCGATAAAACGGGTCTGCCACAATTTATCTGTCAATCTTTCGATCGAAGTCAGAGCTTTTTTATTAAAAACCCCCTCATCCGAATGCAAAATAATGATGATCGAGTCATCGTTGCCAAACGTTGAGCGGAAGTTGTCAAACTTTTGCAGCGCCTCGGAGTCTTTGCCGAACCATATGCGGTAGGAACCGTCAAACTGCACATTTTTGAGCTGGTATCCAAACGCTATGGTAAGCAGCGGTAAAAGAATAACAATCGCCCAGCGAAATTTGATAATCTGTGCCGAAAACTTTTTCATCTAAAAATAGTATCCCGCTTTAATACTTACACGTTTTTGTTTTCCCATCCTTTTGAGTGCCGTTTCATAACTCTTTGAAGGCTCACTCTGACGATAGTCCAGATGAAGCTTGAAGATATCGTTGATCCTGCTCTCATACTTCACGTAGTATACCTGTTCATTATAGTCAAGATCGAAGATAGCACCACCCACTATACTTGCATCGTTACCTTCGTTGAACGAGTATCTTCCGCCGATAAAAAGGTCGTTTTGAAATACCTCAAAAAGCTCAAGATCGCTGTATCTGCCATCTTGCAAAGTACCGTATTTGTAATACTCCATCAACAAACCCAGATCCGCCTCTTTGTAAACCTGCGTGAGTGTATGCTCCACCCCTAAACCGAGATGATAATAGTCGGAGATTTTTTTATCAAAACAGACATCAGCAAACACGGCTTCAAGTTTATAGAGTGTCGAGTCTACTACGAGAGTGTTATAAGTTATAAGTTTGTTGACAAGGTATGCATGTTCATACACCTTATACTCAGGAATATTAGGAGCATTATAGTAGCGCTGTGAATCGTAACCGTGCTCTATAATAAAGGAGTAATCCAGAGCATACTCCGTATCTGCCGTTGCCGAGTATTTTAAAAATATGCTCGGTCTATACCTTGAGTACTCTGTTTTTATATCTTGATCGTATACGATAAGCTGGTTTGTAAAAGGGTAGTAGACATATGGGTATGCGGGCATCTTTCTGTCTTGTTCATAAAACTTTACAATCGCGGCTATCTCAGCATCATCTGTATAGTAAGTATAAGCTGCATTCCATGAGCCCATCTTGTCGTTTTCGGTAGGATCGGAGCGAAAATCACTCAGGTTAAACCCGTCGGTTATGTTTTTCACCTCTAAAGCACCCCAGAAACGGATATTTTTTCCAAAAAAGAGTTGCGAATCGGGAAAATCGTATGTAGCGTATAACTCTTTTGCGCGCAGATAACTTCTATCGTTATGCTCGGCTGTCCCTTTTAGATCATAATAGTCCTGCTGTGCCCGCAGCTTTGCAAACACTCTAAAGTCATCCTTATGATAGGCACTTTCGATCTCTGCCGATGCCGTATAGTTGTTTGCGTGTTTCCCCGAAGGTTTTGTAATATAGCTTTGAGCCGCTATATTGACATGCCCCTGCAGTGTCAGATCATCTAAGAGATTCTCCTCTTGTATCTCCTGAGGCTGCTCTTGCTGCGGTGTTCTCACAATAAACTGCGGGGAGGGCTCAACCTTTTGTATCTCCTGTTTTGAGGCTATAGATTTTGTCGGTGCAAAACGGTACTTGTATGTCGTTACTATCATTGAGTGTTTGTAGGTTTTTCGTAAAACTTTCTGCTCTTTTTTTGCCCTACCGTATTTTTCAAAACAGCCACAACGAACCGCGTTGATGTTTGAGAACTTCACAAGTTTACACGAGGATGGATAGTTTTGCTCCTCAAAATTGTATGAGCTATCCTCTTTGAGCGCAAAGCTCGCAAGCTGGACAGAGTAACATGTGTCTTTATCCTTGGCATATAATACGCCTAAAGTTAATAATAAAACAAGCAGTATACGCATGGTAACTCTTAAAGGATGTTATTTTTTAAAACACGTTTATGAAAGTCTCTTCTTCTCAAACCCGTTTTTATCTTTTCGTTTTTCCACAGAAGGATCGTTTTTTTGTCATTCTGGTGGTTAAGCATCGTCATTTTTCCGACACGCCAAACACCCGAGATCTTTTTATACCCTTCAAAAAAAGCAGTTTTTAAAAGCTCATGCTTGCGATCATAGTACTCAACCTGCAGGATTAAGTATGTTTTTGGATCGACATAAGAGATCTGTTTTGTATACCCCGAATACTTACTTTTTGGTTTTCTTGCAACTTTGTATACTTTTCTCCCTTGCAATGTTACCAGTTTGGCATCCCCTTTAAATATAAACTTGTCGATGCTAAAAGAGCTCAAATCCTCATATGAAAATTCACTTCCCATAAAAGAACCCGACTTGCTTTTCGATGCTATCCTTTTTACACGTTTAAGTGCAGGAAGGTATAACCATTGGTCATCATCTTTGTTCGTGTGTTCATAGTTTAAAAACTTTGTCCCTTTAACGTCCGCCGGAGATAAAAATGTCATCAGAGACTTATCGCCCTTTTTTTGCTCAAGTACAATCATTTTCATTTTTCTCTCACGTTTTTGTCCCGAAGCATTCACCAAAGTCATGCTCATTTGTGAAGAGGAATCTTCAAACCCGCTCATAGCTGCTTCACTCTTTTTCGCTACTTCCAAGTTGCTGATTGCACCTAAGTTTATCGATAATATCCCAAGTAAGAGAAGTTTTAACACCATAAAAAACGCCTTTAATTTATAAGTGTGTGCATCCTATCATTATCACAATTTTATCAAACTTAAGTGGGCTAAGAAATTAAAAAAAATTATAATATCTTCCTTATTTGTTTCGTTATGACATTATAATTTCTTATCTTCAACTATTCGAGATGGGAGATCACTTGATTTCTCCCATTCTCTTTCGCATAGTAAAGATTATCATCCGCTCTTTTATAAATACTCTCAACCGTATCAGTTGGCTGTATCTCCGCAACACCTATACTTATGGTTATCTTTTTATCTTTTGTCACATACAGGGACTCTTCGATAGTTTTACGAAGTTTTTCGGCTACGATTACGGCACCTTTTTTGTCTGTATCGGTTAGCAGCATCACAAACTCTTCCCCTCCGACTCTATACGCATAATCGTTGGTTCTTGCTATCGACTTTACGATCTTGGCGAGCTTGATCAAAACATCGTCACCCAAAGGGTGCCCGTATGTATCATTTACCTGTTTAAAAAAGTCTATGTCAAAAAGAAGCATCGAAAAAGTGATCTCATAACGCTCATACTGGGCAAGCAGCTCTTCGATCCGCTCATTGAATGCTTTTCTGTTTTGCAATTGTGTGAGTTCATCTATATAAGCCTGTGCTTTGATCTTCTCCATTGCATTATGGAGTGCCGTCTGATCTGTAGTTGTGATCAGAAACTGCTGTTTTTTTGGCAAGAAAACGATAGATGAAGATAAAATTTTTACTTTGCCGCTTTTTGTAATGCACTCTCTCTGAAAATTATCATAATGCCCTTTTTTTATCACCTCTTTGTATACATCTGCTGTTTTTTCTTTATACTGAGGCGCCGTAAGATCTGTACACCGTTTATGTTTTAGTTCATCCTCGCTATACCCTAAGAGCTCTTCATATTTTGGATTTACCTTGACATACTTTGCATTTCGGTCTAAAAGGGCTATCCCCTCTGAAGCTTTATTGAAGATCAAACTGAGTTCATCTTTGCTCTCCCTGAGTGCTTTTTCATGATTTCTTAACATTTTGGTAATTTTTTTCAACTGATCGATATTGAGCAGATTTTTTCCGTAAAATCTTACAAGCAGGTAGGTTAAAAGAAGCGGCAGCAAGATCACAAATATGGAGAGTAGTATATACTCTTTGCTTCTGCGCTGCTGCTCCTCAAAAGTGTACTTTTCACTAAGTTTTACAATCAGGTTCAATCCGTGAGAGATGCCCAGTTCAAGCTTTTTCAAGACAAAACCTTTTGTTCTTAAAAACTCTTTTCTCAACAGCTGATCTTTATAGTTTGGAAACTCTTGCATAATAGTATACTTGTCGGGTTTAAAATAGCTCCAGCTTTTTTGAGGATCGTAGTGGTGGATAATAAATCCGCGGTCATCATAAAGGATCATGTCGTAGAGTGACAAAGCTGTAAATTTTTTAAGAAGATCCCCCATAAAATAGTTTGTTATCAGAATTCCGTCAAACTGACCCTCTTTTTCCAGCGGCAGCATCACCCTTATGGTAGGTTTATAAGGAAGCTCTACTTTCCCGTGTTCTATATTAAGATCGATAGCCGAAAACCATACTTTTCCCAGCTTTTTGGTTTTTGACTCACTGAAATAGTATCTCTTTGCTTTGTTTTGCAGATTTTGTTGTGCTATGACCTTAACCTTACCCCCATCTTTGTCTCTCTCTATACGTATCTTCTCATAACCGTTTTTGTCTATATAGCGCAACTGCATTATATTCTCATGAGCCTGGACACAGCTTTGAAATAGTTCCGTCAACTCGTTTTTTTGTTTCCCGTTTTCGATATAGTTTTTAAAAAAATCGGATCTGCTTACGGCAAGAAGAGTGCCCTCGGCACGGTCTAAAAAGGTTTGAAGAAGATCTTTGCGATCTTCTATTTTATTGAGGGCGTTATCGAGCGCTACTTGCTGGGTACTATAGTGGAAAACACTGCGCTCGATAAGTATGGCGGAGATAGACATAACCAAAGAGGAGATAATAAAAATAAGATATAGATATTTTATATTTTTGTTAAACACCGCCACTATCCTTTAATGGACAATAATATAAAACTCTCTCTGTTAAATAGCTGAAACCTCGTTCACCAGTGCAAGGTTGTTTAAATCGTATTTTTTCAAAAGATCAAAGAGTTTTACGATCCGTTCATAACGAACCTCCTTGTCTATCCGTACGTTAATTGGACGTTTTTTATCTTGAACTTGTGAAAGAGCATCATCTAACTGCTCAAAACTTACCTCTTTACCTTTGAGCGCTATTTTCAACGCAGAGAGTTCGATATTCACTTCCTCTTTTTCAACCATCTGTGCTGACGCTTCACTCGAAGGCAAGTTCAGAAGCAAAGCCAACTCCTCTTTTTTAAATGAGGTACTCACTAAAAAGAAAATTAAAAGTAAAAAGACGACATCAACAAGTGGTGTCATATCCGGTGCTAAGGGTTCACGACGTCGCATGGTTACTTCTTATATACTGCCGGAAGGATTTCACTAGTGACTGTTGACTCTAGTGCATCAAGCATTCCGATCAGGTAGTTATAGCCGATATAGTGTGGAATCGCTACGATCAAACCAGCTACCGTAGTTACAAGAGCCATAGAGATACCCCCTGCAAAAACGGAAGGATCGCCCATACCGCTTTTGGATATCGCATCAAAGGCAAAAAGTACACCCGTTACCGTTCCTAAAAGTCCAAGTAACGGAGAGATAGAAGCGATAATCTTTACCGTTCCAAGCCCGCTTTCAACTGAATAGAGTCGTTTTGCCATCTCATCTTTGATAAGTTCCACGACAATATGTTCATCTTTCAAAGGGACATCTTTTTCTTTAATATCCTCAATAACCTCTTCAAGAAGTGCTACTTTATAGCGTCTTGTCATAACGATCTGAATAAACTTTACCAACATAATAGTAAACCCTATGATATTCAGCCCTATTAAAATATAAACGATCGTTCCACCCTGTTCTACATAACTCATTAAATCCATTTTCTCTCCTTAATTATCTTAACCTGTATTCTATCGGCACTACTACTTCCCAACTGTCGAGTTTTAACTCCTGGGGAATAGGGGCAAACTTTCCAACACGCTTAAGTGTTTTTAAGGCCCCTTTGTTTAACCGTTTGTATCTAGACGGATTTGCCAATGCCGCATCTTTTACAGATCCATCTTTTAAAATTGTAAAACGTACCTCAACAACCCCTTCACGTTTTAAACGCTTGGCTCTTCGCGGATAATATTTCTTAGCTTCAATGGCTGCTTTTACCTTAGTAATATACCTTGACTTGATCACTTCAACTTCCGGGGCGGAGAGTCTTGGTTCTTCCACAACCGGTTGCTCTTCAACCTCCTCTACCTCCTCAACCTTTTCTGGTTCCTGCGGCTCAAGTTCAGGTTCCGGGACCACCTCAGGTTCCGGAATCGGTTTTGGTTTGGGAACTGGTTTTGGTTTCGGCTTCGGTTTTGGCTTAACTTTCGGCTTTGGCTTCGGTTTGATAGTCACATTTCGTAAGTCTAGCTTTTGTACGCTCTCTTTTTTTACTGCTACAGCCTCTTCTTGAGTTACTATGTTTACAAGCATCAACATGTGAACTGCAACTACAAAAACAAAAACAGTTACAAAGACAGTTTTTATATATTTCAACTATAACGTCCTTAGAACTTCGCTTGAAGTCCCGCATACATTTGTCTGCCACGCAGCGGTCCGTAGATATAACCAACATCGTAAGAACCGTCAGCATCGTAAAACAGCGGTGTATCTTCATCACCCGCCTGTGTATAGTCGAAAAGATTTTTCACACCTGCATAGAGTGTAAAGTTTTCAGATACCTCTTTTGAGATTTTCAGATCCACCGTGTAGTACGCAGGTGCATCTGTATCTTTTGCAAGGGCAGCATTACCTACATCAGCCAAGCGGTTCCACCCCTCATAACCGTATTCGCTAAGATCACGACTTCCTACCCAGATAGCAGTCATATTTGCAGCCCAACCGTTAGACTCATAATCCAGCATCAGTTTTGCACGATCTTCGATTTGTGCTAAAAATTGGTGTGCTTTATACTCTTTGTCATAGTCAAAATGTTCGTAACTTGCACCAATACTAAACGCCTCTGTTAACTGATACCCGGCAACGATATCCGAAGCAAAAATATTCATCGTCTCATCGGCATTTTTCAATGTAGGCGTACCGCTGCTGTCATCGATGTACGCCAAATGCTCTATTTGTGTCCAATTAAATGAAGCTGTTGCCGTAGTGCGTCCGCTGTCGTATGCTAAAGAGTACCCTGCAGAGTTTGAGCGCTCGATCTCATCAATATCGATTCCAAAACCGTTTGGTCCAAGTACTCCGTGTTCAGATTCGAAGAATGTAAGCGGTGCACGGTACCCTTGTCCTGCACTCACACGAGATATAAAACCGTTTTCGTGATCATACTTGATATGTAAACGGGGTACTGCAATCGTTTTATCTATCTCCGTACCACTCTGATCAGTCCAGTCAACTTTGATCTTATCTACACGCACAGCTGCTGCGATCTCTATATGATCAGCCGGTGTCCATGTATCTTGAATATATAAACCAAAAGAGTTCATATCAAAATCATCTTCATTTGGTGTTATGTTTTGTGTAGAGTCCATCTCTTCAAGTTTAGTGTCAAAACCAACTGTCAGGAAATGCTCTTCACCGAGAAAGGTGTTATAACGAAAATCTCCGTAATATGCATCATCATTATTATAGTAGGTATCTCCTTCATAGATAGAGTCTTGCACCTGGTTTGCATAACTACCCGTTACAACAAAATTGCTGTCATCGTTTACTTCATGTGTCCAGCGCGCAATTACCTCTTCACGTTTTGTATCGATCGCTTCAAGTGTCCCTAAAGGATCTCCATCGTATCTGTTACGCACATCATCATTTGTAAACGATGGTGTGTTTCCACCCATCATAGCACCGTGTTGATCGTCCGTTACCGGTCCCCCAAATACACTCGACTTTTGTGCCGTATAGCGTACATCTACATTGTCTGTATTTGTAACATCATGTGAAAGACGCACACTAATCGACTGGTTTTCCATCGCCGGAGACTCGTTTACACCGTTGTCGTCTGCATCCCACTGCCCCTGTTTGGAGTTTTGTGCAGAGATAGTTGCACGAGTCTTTTTATCTTTACTCACGGCTGTTCCCACAACAGAGATCGTTCTATAGTCGGCATTTCCCCCTGCCATATCTACAAACAAAGAATCTTTTGTCGCTTTTTTCGACTTTACATTGATAACACCGCCGATTGCACCCGGGGCGATAAGTGATGCACCTGCTCCACGTGCCACTTCGATACTGCTTACACCTGCCGTTGCAAGTGCATCCATTCCATAATAACTTGAAACAGTTGAGTGCATCGGTACACCGTCTACCATTACAGTCGTATGCTCACCCTTCATACCGTTAATGCGGATACGTTTCATACCACACATCGAACAGCCTGTTGCCGCTTGGACCCCAGGCTCATTGTCAATCGCTTCTGAAAGGTTTGTCGCCTGCTTCTTTTGAATCTCCTTTTGAGTAACAACTTCTGTCTTAATAATCGCATCTTTCAATGCCCCCGTACGTTCAAGACGCTCTGTAACATCCTCTACAGTTACAGTACCGATATTATCTGCAGCGATCAATGTTGCTGATGCTGCTATACTTAGTAGTAATGTTTTTTTCATCTAGTTTTTCCCTTCTAGTTTATGTATAATTGATTCTATTTGCGCTGCTGTTTGGTAACCGACTATTTTTGTCTCAAAATTACCCTGTTTATCAGCAACCAATGTATAAGGTGTCATCTTTACACCGCCGATACTCTCAAGTAAATATTTAGAGGCACGAACTACTGGATACTCAGCCGATTTTGTTTTAGCTTTGAGAAGCTCTGTGTCATCACCTAAAGTCACGGCAACAACTGCTAGCTCTTTTGCGTGTTCGCTTTTTAGAAGTTTATTAAAAGCTTTCACCTGCTTTTCACACCATTTGCAATCACTCTTGATAAACATCAAAAAAAGTCGTTTACCTTTAAAGGTGTTGAGATCAACTACTTGATCTTTCTTGTATAAAGAGTGCATTTTAAAATCAAGCATATAAAACTCTGATCCAAAAGTAACTACGCTGGCTAATAAAAATATTACAAAAGCTTTCATACTCTCTATCCGTCTCTAAAAATTCAACCTGAATATAAATATGATATTCATTATCAATTCAAGTGTAGACGAATGATATAACAAAAAAACTGAAATGATCCTTAATTATGATACTCGTTATCGATATTGATTTAGTCTGTAAGTTTCACCGTACGGTTTCTTGTCTCTTTTGCTTTATACAGAGCTTTGTCTACACGCTTAAAACAGCTTCGCTCTTTATCCTCTTCCAAGATCTCTACAACGCCTAAACTGATGGTGATTTTCGGGATAAAATCGAGTGCAAACTCCTCAACTGTTTTCCTTAAAAACTCCGCTTTTTTATACGCAGCTTCAAGTCCCGTTTTTGCTAAAAGGATCATAAACTCCTCGCCGCCCCATCGTGCGAATATATCACTTGAACGGATCTGAGAACTTATAAGTTTTGTTAGTTCAATGAGTACTTTATCGCCGACATCATGTCCATAGGTGTCGTTGACCTTTTTAAAATGATCGATATCAAACATAATAAGAGAGAGCGCATCGCCGTTTCTTCGCTTGTCGTTAAAAGCCTGCTGCAGCATAACATTAAAAATCTGTCTGTTAAAAATATTTGTAAGAGGATCTTTGTAAGCGAGTTTTTCTAAAATGAGTTTTTCATTTTGCAAAGAGGTGATATCGGTGAAGATCACTACGTAGGTGTTGTTGTATTCTTCAAGCTTTCCTATAGAGACTTCAAAAGCTCTCCCCTCACCTCCGCTGTTTAACATCGATACCTTGATCCCCTCTTGATGCGTCTCTATATACTCGATCCAGTTTTCATCCTCTTTAAGATCTTTTTCTGAGAAATAATCGGAATGTTCAACAAACAAAGAGCAGATACAATCGGCATAACTTTTTAATTCAGATAAAGAGTCTACGCCTAAAAAATCTAAAAAACTTCGATTGGACAACAAGATCTCTTCACCATTCGTGACCACCAAGGGATTAGGGATAGTATTGATCGTAGTTAAGAAGGTTGCATCATTAATCATAATGGTATTATGACATCAATTTACTTAAAACCAAAAATAGATAAAGCTTGTTTTATTACCATTGTGATATAATAAAATATGATAAAAAGTATGAATAATCTCTCTACATCTATCGAATTCATTCCCGATCTTGCATGTGTAAAAACTTTAGACGGCGTATATACCCACTGTAACCACAAGTTTTTAAACACTTTTGGCAAAAAGCGCGAAGAGGTTATCGGCAAAACAGACTTCGAGCTTTTCGGCTATGAAGATGCCCTGCAGTTTGCCGGTGAAGAGAAGGAGATGATAGAACACAATACAAATCAAAGTTTTAAAACTGCCATCAAAATTGCAAACAAGCAGATCCACTATTTTCAAGCTACAAAAGAGCTCATATATGATGATGAGCAAAATGCTACGGCTTTCTTTTGTATAGCGCGCGATACCACTTTAGAGAAACAGTACGAGTTTATTTACGAAGATTCCCAAACTATCTTGGAATATATTGCAACAGAAAACAATCTTCATAAAACTCTCGAAAAGATCATAGAGTACGCAGAACTTCGCAGCGACTCTTCTATCTGTTCTATACTACTGTTGGATGAAGATAAAAAACACCTGCTCAATGGGGCTGCTCCCTCTTTGCCTGAGTTTTACAACAAAGCAATCGACGGTATAGAGATAGGTGAAAACATCGGCTCTTGCGGCAGTGCAGCATATAAAAAAGAGCGTGTAATCGTCAAAGATATAGATAGCCATCAAAACTGGCAGCCCTACTTATCCCTTACACAAAAAGCCAATCTGCACTCTTGCTGGTCTGAACCGATCATCTCTTCGGATAATGAAGTACTCGGCAGCTTTGCCATCTACCATAGAGAAGCAAAAGCACCGAGCACTTTTGAACTTAAAATAATCAACTCCTATGCCCATTTAGCCGCTGTAGCGATTGAAAAACAGCGTCATGATAAGCAGATCCAACAAAAAGACTTAGCGATGCTCGAGCAGGAAAAAAAGAGCAACAAAATCTTAAAAGCTCGTGAAAAAGAGATAAAAGAGAAAAATGAAAAACTCGAGGAGCTTGCTTTAACCGACTATCTCACGGGACTTTACAACCGCTCTAAAATTGATGAAGTTTTGGAGTATCACATTAACCATGCAAAGCGATACGAAACAGGTTTCGGAGTTATTATGATCGATATAGATTTTTTTAAAGAGGTGAATGATACCTACGGACACCAAGCAGGTGATCTTGTTTTACAAGAGTTTGCAAAAATTTTGAAAAATAATGCCAGAATTACAGATACTGTAGGAAGATGGGGAGGGGAAGAGTTCCTTGTTATTCTTGAACAAATCTCTGAATCAAATCTGCTCCAAGTTGCAAATAAATTGCGAACAACTATAGAGGGGCATAATTTCCCGGTTGCAGGTCATAAAACCGCTAGTTTTGGGACAACTCTTTATCAAGAAAACGATACGGCTGAAACATTGATAGAAAAAGCAGATAAAGCACTCTACAATGCAAAAACATCCGGTAGAAACCGTGTAGACTTAGTAAATGAAATTAGGGGGAAAAGTACTAAACCCGAAGATGGGTTTAGTTATTTATTTTGCTAGTGCAGCTTTTGAAGCTTCTACTACTTTTGCAAAAGCAGCAGCATCATTCATAGCCATATCAGCAAGAATTTTACGGTCAAGCTCGATGCCGGATTTTTTCAGTCCGTTCATGAAAGTTGAATAGTTCATATCGTTTAAACGACATGCAGCATTGATACGGATGATCCATAGTTTACGGAACTCACGTTTCTTTTGCTTTCTATCGCGGAACGCATAGTACATTGAACGTTCTAATTGCTCTTTAGCTTTTCTAAAGTGTTTACGACGACCACTATAGAAACCTTTTGCTAATTTTAATATTTTTTTGTGTCTTTTTCTACGAACGACACCAGTTTTTACTCTTGGCATTTTCTTTCCTTATATGTCTTTACCTAGCTGTTTTAGCAGTCAAGGTGCCACTACTTTGGTGGACTTGCCCAACCATAATGTTGGAGATATGTTAAATCAACTAAGTTTTATTAGTTAATCATAGCCTTAATGTTTTTTTCGTCAACTTTAGCAACTACTTTAGGAGTATTTTGCGTACGACGAGTTTGTGCATCTTGTTTTGTTAAGATGTGGCTTCTAAACGCTGTACCACGTTTAACTTGGCCGTTTTTCTTAACTTTAAAGCGCTTAACAGCACCTTTTACCGACTTCATTTTTGGCATCGATGGCTCCTTTGTAAAATTCTCAAATTTTGAGACGCGAATTATACCATATTTTTTCTAAACTTTCGATATAATTTAGTTATGAACTCAATAAAACATATAGAAAATGCTCTGTCTGAGCTTGATGAAGAAGTACAAGCGATACTTACGGACTGGTCGATACCGCTAAATGAAAAAGATAACCTTATGCTCCCGTTATTGCAACAAAAAAAGGTTTTAACACAAACATTAGAGGATTTAGAATATTTAAGAGATAATCCACCGACACCGAATCAACCGTGTGGGATCTCAAAATACAGAGAAGATTAAAATTTACGCTAGACAATTTAGTTTTTGTACATATTTTTGTTAAAGTTCAAGGCAAAATTTTAGTTAATGTGAGGAGTTTACTTAAGGTAAATGACGAATGTTCACTAAATTTTAACACAGAAATTTAGCAAAAGATGTCTCAAAAAGGTGCCCCTCCCCAGATCCCTGCGGCACATAGGAGTACAAGGTGTGCTGCTGTGTTCCCACCCTGACACATTGTCTCGTAAACCCATTGCACAGGTCTAAAGAAGAGCGATGAAATTATAACGAAAAAAACTTAAACAACAAAAATTTTTTGTATAATAAACTATGATTTACATAGTTACAGCCCTAAAAAGTGAAGCACAGGCCTTTGTTGACAAGTACAAACTTCAACGTGCAAAACTAAAAAACTATACCCTCTTTTTTAATGAAGAACTCAAAGTGATCGTAAGCGGGATCGGTGTTGACAACGCGCGTCTTGCTACCCAGACATTGATCAACTACTACGACATCACCGATGCAGATCGCTATCTCAATATCGGTGTCTGCGGAGCCGATAAAAGTCACGAAATCGGTGAATTATTAAAGTTTGGAACCCTTTATTATGAGGGGATCGAGTATAACTTCGGTGCAGGAAAACCGCTCACCTGTGTTGATGAAGAGATCGCCCACGGGGAGCATGAAGCGGTGGATATGGAGAGCTTTGGGTTTTACGATGCAGTGCGACACAATCCCGCCATAAAAAACTTTGCGATCTACAAAGTGGTAAGTGATCACTTCGAGCCCCACACCCTTAATAAAGATATGGTAAAATCACTCATCTTTAAACAACTCGATAATTTGGAGCTTTTTTGAAACTACTTACCGCTTTTTTACTCTTTTTTCTTTCACTGCAAGCAAACACTACAGATACACAGCTCAAAACGATGATCGCAAAGATGTTGATAGTCGGTTTTGAAGATGAGAACTTCGATCGAAGCTACCGACTCGGCGGGATGATCCTCTTTGATAAAAACCTCAAAGGCCCAGGTAAAACAAAAAATATTATCAACCCGCAACAACTCAAAAAACTCACAAGCAAGATCAAAAACTCCAAAAATGCCCCCTATTTTATAGCCGTCGATCAGGAGGGTGGCAAAGTAGCACGCTTAAAAAATGAAAAGGGATTTTATCAAGCACCTTCGGCAAAAAAGATAACAACTCTGTCGCTTGCCAAAGCCCATAAACTCTATAAAAAACACTCAGAGATGTTACAACGTTACGGGTTCAATATGAACTTTGCCCCCGTAGTCGATCTCGATCGCAATCCTAACAACAAAGTGATCGGAGGACTTGAACGCGCTTATGGGAAAACTCCTCAAAACGTAATAAAGTATGCAGATGTAATGATCGATGAGCAAAACAGAGCGGGTATCATCTCGGTACTGAAACATTTTCCGGGACACGGCTCCTCTGTGGCTGACTCGCACAAAGGTTTTGTCGACATCTCAAACACTTGGAATAAGGTTGAGCTAGAACCATATAAAGAGCTGATCGCCCAAAACAAAGCAGATGTGATCATGACCGCTCACGTCTTTAACAAAAAACTCGATCCCGCTTACCCCGCAACTCTTTCTTATAAAACCAATACAAAACTGTTGCGAGAACAACTCGGCTTTGACGGGGTGATTGTCAGTGACGATATGCAGATGAAAGCGATCAGCGCTCATTACTCATTAAAAGAGGCTCTCACCCTTGCGATCAACGCAGGTGTAGACATGCTCCTCTTTGGCAACCAACTCGGTTCAAATACCCCAAAAGAGTTGGTAGAGACGATCTATGCACAGGTAAAAGCAGGAGAGATACCGCTTCAGCGGATCGAAGAGGCAAACGCCAAGATCGAAGCACTCCACACAAAACAGACGATCGTGCAAAAACCGATCATCTTTACAGAGCATCGAAAAGATATGACAAAAAAGTATATTAAACAGCACTACGGCAAAAGTGTAGATGATATCATTATCACGCCGAAAATGGTCGTTCTGCACTGGACCGCTGTTATGAATTTTAGGGATTCCTACAAACGCCTCTACCAAGAGGAGCTCTTTAGCGATCGGAAAGATATCGCTGCCGCTTCAGCGCTTAATGTCTCGGCACACTTCTTGGTCGATAGAGACGGCACGATCTACCAGCTAATGCCTGAGAACTGGATGGCCCGCCATGTGATCGGTCTGAACTACTCTGCGATAGGTATTGAAAATGTAGGAGGCGAAGGGAACAAAAAAGAGGATCTCACCCCGGCTCAAGTAAAAGCCAACATCACACTCGTTCGCTATCTCAAAACAAAATACCCCTCGATCGAGTACCTCATCGGTCATCACGAATATAGAGACTTTGAGAATACTCCACTGTGGCTTGAAAAAGATGACGGCTACCGTACTAAAAAAGCGGATCCCGGAGAGAAGTTTATGAAAAGCGTACGGAAAAATCTACGAGATCTGGAACTAAAATCCCGTTATGAATAGCAATTTTGCACCGATAGACTGGGCTATATTTGTTTTTTATCTGGCTATTTTGGCGTTTAGCTCTTATATATTTGCCCGCTCAAAGATCAGCTCCACAAGAGAGTACTTCACCTCCTCAAACTCGATCTCAAGCCTCGCCGCTGCGATCTCGATCGTAGCTACGACGCAATCTGCCGCAACCTTTTTAGGGGTACCCGAGTTTGCATATAAAAACAACTTTACATTGATAGGCTTCTACTTCTCCTCTTTAATCGCGGTCTTTTTTGTCGCTTATGTTTTTGTACCTAAATTTTATGCGATCAAAGCCAGTACCGTTTATGAGCTTTTAGAAAACCGTTACGGCGAAGGGGCAAAAAAACAAGCGGGGATGATGTTTTTGCTCGGTCGTGTGCTTGCCAGCGGGGCACGTCTCTATATCGCAGCCCTTGCGGTGAGTATGATCCTCTTTTTAGATATATCTCTTTGGCATATGATTATCTCGATCTCACTATTACTTTTCGGAGCTTTGATCTATACATATTTCGGGGGTGTGCGCTCGGTGATATACAGTGATATCATCCAGACGATCGTCTATGTAAGTGCAGGGGTTGTCGTGCTGTATTATCTTTATAGCTCTTTAAACATGACAGATATTTATGCAACACTTGACGGGCTTGGAAAATTGCAGATGATAGAGACTGCGATAGATGGGAAGTTTGGTATTTTTGGACTTTTAGGGGGATGGCTGCTTTTAAATATAGCTGCTTTTGGACTCGATCAAGATATGAGCCAAAGGGTACTTTCCTGTAAAAACAAACAAGATGCTCAAAAATCTTTGATTTTCTCAATTTTATTTACTATTCCTATTGTTTTTTTATTTTTAAGTATCGGTGCTTTGCTCTTTTTGCACTACCAAAACAACGGGATCGTGCAAAGTTTCGGCGAAGAGAAGATCACTATCTTTATGTACTATATCTTAAACGAGATGCCTGAAGGGCTCAAAGGATTTGTCACGGTGGGAGCAATCGCCGCGGCACTCTCATCTACCAACTCCGTCCTTGGGGCTATGAGTTCCGTTGCGACGCTTGATCTCTACAAACCGTACAGATTGGCACATAAACCCGATACCGATGAGTCCCACTTTTTAAAAGCCTCAAGGGTAGCCGTCCTCGGTTTTGCACTCTCCCTTTTTACAATGGCAATAGTGAGCTACTTTTGGCAAAGGTATCTGGAGGTATCACTGATCGCCTTTGCACTTGGGGTGATGGCTTTTGCCTATACCGGACTGCTTGGTATCTATTTTGCTGCAATTTTTACAAAACGGGGAAACGCGGCAACGGTTCCGATCGCGTTTGCAGGGGGATTTTTCAGTGTCCTTTTTATGCAACTTTTGACATCGATCGGCTACGACTGGCAGATCGTCTGCGGTACACTCGTAGCATTTTTAATTATGATAACAGGGAAAGAGCATGGCTAAATATATTGGAGTTATGAGCGGTACAAGTTTGGACGGGATCGATATAGCTCTATGTGAGATCAATGAAAGCAGTTGCACCCTTTTACACGCTCATGAATACCCATACCATCCAAGCCTCAAAAGTGAAGTCTTAGAGATGATTGAAAAATCTACAACCCTTCAAACAATCGGTGAAATCGATATAAAGCTAGGAGATATGTTAGCAAATGCTATCAATGCTTTTTTGGTGCAGTACAACGTAAATAGATATGAAATTAGAGCTATAGGGCTGCATGGGCAAACACTTTGGCATTCGCCTGAGACAAAACACCCATTTTCTATGCAATTAGGATCTGCTAGTGTTGTTGCTACAAAAACAAAGATAGATGTAGTAAATGACTTTCGATCAAAAGATATAGCAAATGGTGGACAGGGTGCCCCATTTGCTCCTGCTTTTCACAAGTTTTTATTTGAAAAACTCTCTAAAAACATAGCAATCATAAACATCGGCGGCATGGCAAACATCACACTTTTAGGTAAAAAGTATCTCGGCTGGGACTGCGGTTGTGGGAATGTTTTACTAGATTATTGGATCGCTAAAACAGAACATCAAAGTTATGATCAAGATGGTAAATTTGCAAAAAGTGGAAAAGTTATTGAAAAACTTTTATCTGCAATGCTTCAAGATCCTTACTTTGCCAAAAAACCTCCAAAAAGTACGGGCAGAGAGTATTTTAATGAGCAGTGGCTAGAGAAACATCTCAAAGCTCTTGGCTCTTATGATCCCAAAGATGTACAAGCGACGCTAACAGAACTTACAGCGCAAACAATTGTAAACGACATAAACGGTGTAGATGAGATCATCCTATGTGGTGGCGGTGCTAAAAACATGCACTTAGCCCAACGTATAAAAGAGTTGAGCCAAAAAGATGTAAAAACTACTAATAAATACGGAGTTGATAGTGACTTTTTAGAAGCTATGATCTTTGCTTGGTTTGCTTACAAAAGAGTTCACAAACAACCAGTAGAGTTAAAAGAGGTAACCGGAGCATCTAAAAACTCTATACTAGGGACACTAACATGCAGCAACTAAAAGTATATTTACAAACAACCCCTTATAACGATTATGATCTCGAAATCGCTTCGGCAGATGCAAGTTTTCGCAAATACTATCGCCTAAAAGAAGGAAAAGAAAGCTATATACTTATGGATGCTTCGTTGGAGAAAGAATCCCTTAAACCTTTTATAGAGGTGAGTGAAAAACTGCATCTTGTTGATGTAAAAGCACCACAAATATATCATAAAGATTTGGATAACGGCTATTTAATTTTAGAAGACTTTGGAAATACAAATCTTTTGGATCTATTAGAACAAAATAACTTTCAACAGCTCTATAAAAAAGCGATCGATGAGATCATCAAGATGCAAAAAGCAAAGAGTAGCGATCTGCCGCTCTACGATAAAGAGTTTTTACATTTTGAGATGGATCTTATGCGGGAATGGTACTTGGAGAAAAAACTCTCCCACACCCTTTCAGCTTCTCAAGAGGTAATGCTCTCAGAGACACTTGATCGTATCTCTGACGTCGTACTTTCACAACCCCAAGAGAGTTTTGTCCACCGCGATTTTCATTCCAGAAACATAATGGTAAAAGCTGACGGCTCACTCGGGGTGATCGACTATCAAGATGCAATGAGCGGCGCAATCACTTACGATCTGGTTTCACTGCTAAAAGATTGCTATATCGCTTTTGAGCGTGAGGCGATCGAGGAGTTGGTACTCTATTTTCGTGACACTTCGCAACTCGACGCAGATGATGCGACATTTATAAAATGGTTTGATTTTATGGGTCTGCAGCGCCATATCAAAGTGCTTGGAGTTTTTTCACGCCTGCATATCCGGGACAACAAAGAGGGCTATCTCAAAGATATCCCGCTTACACTATCTTATGTAGTGGATACTGCTGCAAAATATGATGAAACAAAAGAGCTTGCACAGTTTTTAAAAGGTTTTCAATGAAAGCGATGATACTAGCCGCAGGTCGTGGAGAGCGCATGCGTCCGCTCACAGACACTACCCCCAAACCACTTCTAAAAGTTGCAGATAAAGAACTGATCATCTGGCATATAGAGCGACTTGCCCAAAACGGCTTTAAAGAGCTCGTGATCAATATCGCCCACTTGGGGGAGCAGATCCCTAAAACCTTGGGCGACGGTTCCCGCTGGGGTGTGTCGATCACCTACTCGGACGAGAGAGAAATCGGAGCCTTAGAGAGTGCAGGCGGGATCAAAAAAGCACTGCCCCTTTTAGGTGATGAGCCTTTTTTAGTAGTCAACGGCGATGTTTTTTGCGAGTACAATTTCGATCCAAGTTTTGATCTGGAAAATAAACTTGCCCACCTCATCTTGGTGCCCAATCCTGAGCACAACCAAAAAGGGGATTTCGGCTTAGAGAACACTTTAGTTTTAAATGAGTCGGCAGAGATGTTGACATTTTCAGGTATAGCATACTATAATCCAAAAATATTCGAGAGTGTCCAGCTTGAAAAACTTCCATTAGCACCTCTGCTGCGCCACTACATCGATCAAGAGATGATCAGCGGTGAGCTGTTTGAAGGATTATGGAAAGATATAGGGACACCGCAAAGGTTAGGTGAGATAAATGAGATACTTACTACTTCTTAGTATTTTAACGACTGCACTGTTTACACGGGAGTATACAAACTGTACCTTCCAAAACAAAGACTACACCGATATATGTGAAAAAGTTGTCAAAAAAGGGGTAAGTTACGACTATGCCAACAGATTTCTGCTCTCCTACTTTAAAACCCAAAAATTTGACGAAGTCAGCTGGAAATATCTCAAACCGAAATATATAAAACACCATAGAGCAAATGAGAAAAAGGCGAACAATGTCTTGATCTCTTATCTGCCTAAAATGGTGAAAAACCTTAAAAAACATCGCGAAGCTTATAAATATGCAGAGAAAAAATACGGTGTAAACAAAGAGATCATCGCCGCAATTTTGCTTAAAGAGACAAAACTCGGCGCTATCAAACCGACCCACGATGCGTTTATCGTCTTTAATACCATCGTTACGCGCCTGCCGGATCCGCAAACATCTCGGGAGGAGTGGCTGCTGCGTATGGGGAAAAGCAATATGGCGACGATTATCGACTATTGTTTTGAAAAGGGCATCGCACCCGAACAGTGTAACCTGCCAAGTTCTTACGCGGGGGCTGTCGGGATCCCGCAGTTCATGCCAAACAGTTTTGTGTATGCAGAGTCGTACAAAAACGGCATCCCCGATCTGACAGATATGAACGATGCGATTGTCTCCGTGGCCAAATTTCTACATAAAAAAGCGAAATTCGATACGCCGATAAAATGGCATAAACTCCAAGATATAGCTAAAGTGGAGCAGGAGTGGTATCAGTTTGAATTTGATCATGATGCTACATCTTTTGTGTATGAAAAGAGTTCAAAAACGGGAAAACCTTACAAATGTTTTACAAAAAACAAACCTGAACTAAACTATCTCAAAGGGTATATGAAAAAAGTGATGCGCTACAACAACTCCTCAAACTATGCGATCGGAGTGATCCGTCTCGCACACGATGCGGCATTACTTCTCGCTAAGTAGTACCAGCTCCAAAGTCCCGCTGATATAATTGGCAAAAAATGTCAAAACGTCGATATCGTTCTCATCAAAGTTAAGATGTTTTTTGTTTAACAGCTGCATGATTCCCATGATCTTGCGTTTTGAATTGAAAACAGGAATAGTGATCATATTTTTTGTTTTGTAACCGCTTTTTTGATCAATGTCGGGAAGAAACCTCGGATCTTCATAAGGTTCATTCACCAGCTGTGCCTCTTGTTTTGTATAAGTATCTCCTACGATTCCGGAGTCCAAAGAGAGTACTATGCGCCCTCCTATTCCGTCACTCAGTTTCGTCCACAAGATATTTTCCTTCTCATCCACTATAAAGATCGAACAGCGATCGGCATCTACGATCTCTTTAGCCTCATTGGCGATAAGTGCCAAACTGTCCTCAATATTTTCAACTTTAACTAACTCTTTTCCAAACGCTGCAATCTTATTAAA
>JBEWQA010000060.1:3867-7145 GCA_047689515.1 Candidatus Sulfurimonas kebritensis | reverse complement strand
CACACCTTGCGGCACCAGATCCTAAGTCTGGCGTGTCTACCAATTTCACCACGTCCGCGTGGAATGTGTGTTTAATGTCTCTTCAGACAACTTCTAATAAGTGGTACGCCCTACACGATTCGAACGTGTGACCGATGCCTTAGAAGGGCATTGCTCTATCCAGCTGAGCTAAGGACGCATACATAATTGTGTGGTGCGCCTGATAGGATTCGAACCTATAACCGTCGGATCCGAAGTCCGATACTCTATCCAGTTGAGCCACAGACGCAGGCAACAACCAGGTTTGGCTTATAAGTTACAATAATTAAAAATGGGGTGGAATATGGGATTCGAACCCACGGCCCCCAGTGCCACAAACTAGTGCTCTAACCAACTGAGCTAATCCCACCATAATTAAATAAAAAGTGGTCGGGGTGAAAGGACTCGAACCTTCGGCCCCTTGGTCCCAAACCAAGTACTCTAACCATACTGAGCTACACCCCGACCTGATACACTAATGAAGCACTTAGCTTATTAATGAGGCGAAATTATAGTAAAAATTTTCTCATATGTCAATAGAAAACGAGATTTTTTTCTATTTTTCTATTTTCCTGGCAAAAATTGCGTTAAGTTTTATTTGTTACAATTATAAAAACGTGAACAAGGGATCAGGTGTGGGTGAAATTTTTAGCAGTATCAATCACTTTTTAGAGGTGATACTATTTTTCGATATCTTTTTTGGACAATTTGAGGGAATCAGCGTACCGTTTCTAGTCGCTTGGCTTATAGCGGGCGGGGTTTTCCTGACATTTAAAATGAATTTTGTAGGTTTTAAATATTTTTCACACGCTTACAATATTATTAGAGGAAGATACGAAACAAAAGATGATAAAGGGCTTATCCCTCCGTTTGGTTCACTTACTACTGCACTATCGGCTACTGTAGGGCTTGGAAATATAGCAGGGGTTGCTCTTGCTGTTTCGATAGGCGGTCCTGGTGCTACATTTTGGATGATTGTCGCTGGTTTTTTAGGTATGAGTTTAAAATTTACAGAAGTTACACTCTCCTTACAACACAGAGAGTTTTTAAAAGACGGCAGTGTGATGGGTGGTGCGATGGAGTACCTCTCTAAAGGTCTTGCACAAAAAGGATACGCAAAAGTTGGGAAAGTGCTTGCAGTAACTTTTGCTATCTTTATGATCGGCGGAGCGATCGGCGGTGGAAACACTTTTCAAGTCTCTCAGGCTGTCGGAGCAATCGGTCAGGAGATCACTTTTTTTGACACCTATCCGGTTGTTTTTGGTATCATTGTCGCTATTTTAGTAGGCTTTGTTATCATCGGGGGTGTTCAAAGAATCGCAAACATCACTGAGCGTCTTGTACCGTTTATGGCAACTATCTATATCTCTGCATCCTTATGGATACTAGGAAACTTTTTTGATCAGATTCCTCACGCTTTTGGACTTATCTTTACAGAAGCCTTTTCAGACAATGCCGTATACGGAGGTATGGTAGGGGCTATGGTACAGGGGTTTCAGCGTGCCGTTTTCTCAAGTGAAGCGGGTATAGGATCATCGCCTGTTGCCCATGCGCCAGCTCGTACAAAATATCCTGTACGTCAAGGTCTTGTAGCCCTCTATGAACCGTTTATAGATACAATCGTTATCTGTACTATGACGGCGCTTGTTATCATCATCACAGGTGTATATGATCCTACCGGTCCACAAGCAGCCCTTATCGAAGCCAAAGAGGGAGCTGCTCTTACATCTGCAGCATACGGAACTGTCCTTTCATGGTTCCCTGCTGTGCTTTCAGTTTCTATCGCTCTTTTTGCGTTTTCTACTATGATCTCCTGGTCATATTACGGTGAACGTGCATGGGTATACCTCTTTGGTTCTAAATACTCTATAGTCTATAAAGTACTCTTTCTATCTTTAACTGTTATTGGTACCGTTGTAAGTACGGGCATTATGGTCGACTTTAGTTTTATGCTGCTTCTTGCAATGGCACTGCCGAATATCTTTGGACTCTTTATCCTCAGTGGTGATGTTAAAAGAGCTCTGAATGAGTACAGCTATAAACTCAAAAGCGGTGAGCTTGATGCGGAGACTATTAAATGACACCGTTAGAGGAATGTAAAGATATCCTAAAACACAAAGGGATAAACTCCCAATCAACTATAGACTTTGATGTAAACGGTGAAGAGGTCAACTTAACGCTTGAGTACATTATAGACACATATATGATGGCTTCTGAAGAGTCGCAACTAGTTTTTCTAACGGCTATGAAAAAATCCTTAGAGGCCGATGCAATCGGTTTGGAAAAGTTTTTTGAAGGGATGGGACAACTTCTGTTAATGTCCCACTTATCTGATCAATTTGAGGCTTAACAATGGGCTGGACTTGTCAACACGACCACAAAGGTTTTTGTAAACTTCTCAATGTAGCCTGTACGCCCGGCATTAAAGGGTGTATATTAAACAAAGGGAAAAATGAATATTTTTTCTCTAGCGGAGATTTTGAAGCAGATAAGAAACGGGAAGAGTCCAAAAAAGAGGACTCTATAGATTTTGCGGAGTTAGCAAGGTCGAATTAGAACTGGATCAGTCCGTCAACCGGGCTTGACGCAGTTGCATAAGGTTTTTTAGGGATACGTCCCGCTTTATAACTCATACGCCCTGCAATGACTGCATGTTTCATCGCTTCCGCCATTGCTATAGGATCGTTTGACTGTGCGATTGCAGTATTTGTCAACACTCCCTCAGCACCCAGTTCCATAGCGTAAGCTGCATCACTTGCACACCCTATTCCGGCATCAACGATTACAGGCACATCTACCGCTTCTCTGACAAAAACAACATTATACGGATTTTGTACACCAAGACCGCTACCGATAGGTGCTGCTAGAGGCATTACAGCATCAGCACCCGCATCTTCAAGACGCTTAGCCATGATCGGATCATCTGATGTATAAGCCATAATTGTAAAGCCCTCTTTGTGTAACACTTCACAAGCTTTGATTGTCTCTAAAACATCAGGATAAAGTGTTTTTTGTGTATCACCGATAACCTCAAGTTTGATAAGATCGATCCCTGTAGCCTCACGAGTCAGTCTAAAAGTTGTGATCGCCTCTTCAGCCGTTACACACCCTGCAGAGTTAGGTAAAAACTTTACATTCGTTCCAGCGAAAGTGTCACGAAGATTCTCTTTGTTCGGGTCTGTAATATTTAAACGACGAACTGCAACAGTGATAAGTTCACTTCCTGATGCCAAAGTAGCATCTTTTGTCATCTCAAAAGA
>JBEWQA010000060.1:0-3767 GCA_047689515.1 Candidatus Sulfurimonas kebritensis | reverse complement strand
TCGATCAAATCACTCGGCGTAAGTGAAAAATCAGCACCACTGTAACTTTTTGCTAGCTTCGTGTGTGCTAACGACCCATTGATCGCAGCATCAAGCGCTGTATAACCTTGCGCTAAAAGTCCACCTACGAGGCCTGCCAACACATCTCCACTTCCACCTTTTGCTAAAACGTTTGAGCCGTGCGGATTGACAAAAACATCTTCACCCTGGGCAATAATCACATTCGCACCCTTTAAGAGCAGCGTGATTTGTGGATAGTTTTCAGTGAAAAGTTTAACATACTTAAAACGGTCCTCTTGCAATTCAGCAACAGAGATCTCCGCAAGTCCGCAAGCCGATAAAAGCTGGCAAAACTCTTTTGGATGGGGTGTAAGTACCACTTTCTCTTTTTTCAACAATGTTTTTAAAAGCGGATGGTAAAAGATATCTGCATCCAAAAGGAGCGGATGCCCATTTTCTAAAAACCGCTCCAATTCACTCTGGGAAAATTCAACACCCAGCCCCATTCCCAATGCTATTGCCGATGTGGTATCCGGAAGCTGATGCGACTGCATGATCTCATAAGGGGCATTAATGTTTTCATTGCTAAGCAGCGTTACTAACGCCGTACCAAAACGAAATGCCGCTTTGGCACTCATCACACTTGCACCTGTTTTTTCACCGCTTATTACTGCTAAGTGACCGTAGGAGCCTTTATGGGTATTTTGTTTTGTTCTGTATGGGGGTTTTAGATCCTCATCATCGAGCAGTTTGACAACTGAATCAACTTCATAAAGCTCTCTTGAAATTCCCAAGTCTATAACCGATATCTCTCCGACATAGTCTTTGGCCAAGTCTTCAAAGAGAGATTTTTTCAAAGCTCCCATAGTTAAAGTATGATCAGCCCTGAACTGATAAGCGCTTGGGATATCACACGCGATCTTTACACTTTCAAAACTGTTGATAACTTCGATCATTTTAGAGAGTACAGGATCAAGTTCACCTGCAAAACCCGTCCCCAAAATTGCATCTACGATAATGTTTGTCTCATAGATACTCTCTACAAAATCTACACCGAGTTTTTGGCATCTTTGCAACTGCAGTTTTGCCATTTCACTCTTTGGCTCTTTGACAAGATAAACACTCACTTTATAGTCTCTGTGAAGTAACCGTGCAAGTGCCAAACCGTCACCGCCGTTATTGCCGCTTCCGCAAACGATCAAGATATCGTTTGTACAGGGAAACTTGTTTTTGATAAAATCGGCCATACCGTCTGCGGCATGCTCCATCAGGAGATCTTCAGTGAGTGAAAATTCCTTGTAACACCTTTGATCGAGTGAACCGACTTCATCAAAAATATTCTGCATATTATTCCTCTGGAATATACTCGTTGATCTCTACAACAGAGCCTTTTATCTCGTTAAACAACAGTGTCGGGTATGCTGTTCTAAACTGGTAAAAGAACTTATTTTTCTTCAAGTTTTTTAACTCGGAGGTATTAAAATAGTTCGCATTTGAACATCTTCCCACAAACAAGAAAGTAAACAGCAGCTTCAACTGCGGTCTCTCAAATGTAGAGTGTGGCTGTGCTAAAAATGTGAAACCGTACTTTTGAATATTTGTAAAACTCAACATATAAAGAAGGAAGTCCTCAAACTGTGTATAAAAACCATTCAGGTTCTCTATGTCGTGAAAAAAGTAATAGTAATTATCAAGAAGCGCTTGTTTAGAAATCGTTTCTGTTAACTTCGATTTTACATCTCTTTTCTTTGCAAAAAACTTCGGGTCTACTGCCATATAGATATGTTTTTTTTGTGCGATTAGTTCATCAAAAGCTTTTTCAAACTCTTCACTTTCATCAAATTGGATATAGTTAAAATGTTCATCTTTATATCTTAGTTCAATATGTTCTTCAAGAGTATTGTCAAAGTCCAAATAGAGAGTAGGTACATTTTTATCGACTGCAAAATTTCTGATTTTACACGCTATATTCGTTTTTCCTGCTCCCTGTTCTCCTAAGATCAACGTGTTTGAGGTAAGCATTCTATCCTCTAATTTCAGTGTATCTATACTGTCTAAATATTTTCCAATTTCAGCTCTCATCAAAAGCCCCTTTATTAGTCTAATGTTTGTATTATATCTTATGAAGATAAAAAGAGATATAATTAGCACTATGAATTATAAAACTATTGCACAAGAAACTTTACAGATCGAAGCAGATGCCCTATTTAAAGCTGCAGACACTCTAGACGACACCTTTGATAAGGCGGTTGAGCTGATCCTTGGCTGCAAAGGGAAACTGATCGTAACAGGTGTAGGTAAAAGCGGACTAATCGGGGCAAAAATGGCTGCTACTTTTGCTTCAACGGGTACACCGAGCTTTTTTCTCCATCCCACAGAAGCCCTGCACGGTGACCTGGGAATGGTTGGGCACGATGATGTGGTTTTAGCGATAAGTTACAGCGGGGAGAGTGAAGAGCTCAGCTCAATTCTGCCGCACATAAAACGTTTTGAGGTACCCCTTATCGGAATGACAAGGGATGAAAACTCCACTCTGGGATCGTATAGCGACCTTGTAATCAAAGTGGTTGTTGAGAAAGAGGCCTGCCCGCTCAATACTGCTCCTACAAGCTCAACGACACTTACACTCGCTCTAGGTGATGCACTCGCTGTGTGTTTGATGAAAGCGAGAAATTTTCAAACAAGTGATTTTGCCTCTTTTCATCCGGGTGGTGCTTTAGGGAAAAAACTGTTTGTGAAGGTAAAAAACCTGATGCAGACAGAAAACATTCCGGTACTCTCACAAAATGCACAAGTGAAAGATGCGATACTCAGTATCAGCCAAGGGCGTTTGGGAACTGTACTTATTGCCGATGAAAACAACCGTCTCGTAGCACTTATGAGTGACGGAGATGTACGCCGTGCACTTTTAAGCAAAGAGTTCTCGCTCGAAGCAAACATTATGGAGTATGCGACTCCAGAACCGATGAGCATCGATGATGCCGATATGCTCGCATCCGATGCACTTGTACTGATCGAAGAGAAGAAGATACAACTCTTGGTCGTTACCGATAAAGATAAAAAAATCAAAGGGGTGTTACATATACACTCACTTATAGAAAAAGGGATCTCCTAATGCGTCTGAACAAATATATAGCGCACTACTCCACCTACTCTCGCCGCGAAGCTGATCGTGCCGTACAAGACGGTTACGTCCGTATAAACGGCGAGATCGAAACCAACCCCGCTACACAAGTTGAAGAGGGTCATGATATCGTTTATGTAAGCGGGAAACAGATAAGTCCGAAAAGCAAGTTTACCGTGATTGTTTACAACAAACCAAAAGGGGAACTGGTCACAAAGTCCGATCCGAAAGGGCGTCGTACAATCTATGACAGTTTAAGCAAAGAGTTTAAACACTTTATCCCTGTTGGTCGTCTTGACTTTGCCAGTGAGGGGTTATTGCTCTTAACCGATGCTTCGCATATCGCCACTGCTTTGATGGAGTCTGATCTGGAGCGGATCTACAAGATCAAGATCAAGGGACCAATCACTCCCGATATGGAAACTGCAATGCTTGAGGGCCTCTACCTCGAAGATGCCACTGCCGGTGCACACTCCCACTCAAAAATAAAATCGATGGAGTTTAAACCTTTTATAGGGTATAAGATCCAAAAAAATCAGCCCAACTACTCGATTCTTAAAGTAGCGCTTTCAGAAGGGAAAAACCGTGAACTTCGTAGATTTTTCGCACACTTCGGCGCTGAAGTAGTTGATCTTAAACGCCT
>JBEWQA010000059.1:0-7352 GCA_047689515.1 Candidatus Sulfurimonas kebritensis | reverse complement strand
ATTTGTTTTATTTGAATAGTGTGTCGCACTGACAATATCGCCGATAATCGCTTTATGGTACTCATACGGTCTTTTGATGTTTTTGATCACGTAACGCCCGCCCGAAGTGGTCAACACCTCCAAGGCACCGACATCGATTATATTTTGAAAATGTTTTGTGATTGGTTTGATGTAGATAGTACGGATCTCATCAAGTTGGATCGGAAAGATCTGCGGTGTCTTTTTCCCTTTCATTATTATAAGGCGTTTATCCGTTAAGAGACAACGGTAAGATTCTTTCTCTTTTATCTCCTGCAGATGGACATAAAAAGTTCGGATGATAAGTACGATCCCTATTACACCGATCTCAAACTCCTGCCCTATGAAAAGGAGCACTGCTCCAAGAAGGTAGAGTGAAATGATTCCGTTGTAATAGGTTTTTGAGATCTCCGCCTGGACCTGGACCTCTTCACCCTTATGCAGTGTCTTTTTCAACTCTTTCATTTAGAGTATCTCTCTTGCACCTTTGGCATTTGGAGCTGAGAGGACACCCTCTTGCTCCAACTGTTCTATCACTCTTGCAGAGCGGTTATAGCCGATCTGCAATTTTCTTTGCAGGTAAGAGATCGATGTTTTACGGTCGTTGAGTACTACACTTTTTGCCTCTTCAAAAAGAGGATCGAGCTCTTCAAACACTTCACTTCTTTCGGATTCATCAGAGTTATCCTCAACCAGGAAGCTTTTATCGTAGTTCGGTTCACGCTGCGACTTGATAAACTCTACGATCTTCTCGATCTCCTCCTCTGTACTCCACGGTGCATGTAGACGCACAAGACCCGTAGCTCCAGGAGGTGTAAAGAGCATATCACCACGTCCTAGTAGTGACTCTGCACCTTGTTGATCAAGGATGATTTTTGAGTCAACTTTCTGCCCTACTCTATAGGAGATGCGTGATGGCAGGTTTGCTTTGATAAGCCCGGTTACAACATCGACAGATGGACGCTGTGTAGCTACAACAAGGTGGATTCCCGATGCTCTTGCCATCTGTGCAAGACGTGCTATAGAGTGCTCTACATCTTTGCCGCTTGTCATCATAAGATCAGCCAACTCGTCAATGATAACTACGATATAAGGGAAAGGTTCATACCCCTCTTTTTTCGCTTTTTCGTTGTAGTTTTCGATATTTTTCGTTCTTGTATCTGCCATAGAAGCGTAACGGCGTTCCATCTCTGCTACCATATTGCTAAGTGCTGCGATTGCCTGTTTAGGTTTTGTGATCACAGGTGTCAGCAGATGCGGTATGTCATTATATATAGAAAACTCCAACATCTTCGGATCGATCATCAACAGTCTTAACTGATCTGGAGAGTTTTTGTAAAGAAGTGAGAGGATCATCGCATTGATCCCGACACTTTTACCGCTCCCCGTAGTCCCGGCTATAAGCAGGTGAGGCAGTTTTTTCAGATCTGTTACAAAAGGTTTTCCGACTATATCTTTTCCTAGTGCGATCGTCAGTGGTGAAGATGAGTTTTTAAAGAGTTTGTCATCTAAGATCTCACGAAGATAGATCGTCTCTACTGCCTCGTTTGGTATCTCGATCCCCACTACATCTTTGCCGGGAATAGGTGCCTGGATACGGATCGTCTCCGCTGAGAGTGCCATTGCAAGATCATCTTGAAGGTTTAATATCTTACTTACCTTTACATTAGCAGCAGGCTTGAACTCAAACGTAGAAACGACAGGACCCGCATAGGTACGCACGACATCCCCATCTATTTTAAAATGTGCAAGCTTATCGATCAAATACTTAATCTTGCCATCAAGTTCACTTTCATCGATTGCTTTAGATGATTTTGAAACTTTTTGGAGAAAGTCGATCGAAGGGAGTTTGAAGTTTTTCGGTTTTTCACTTTTACCGAGTTCAATATCTGCCAATAGTTTTTTATTTTCCTCGAGTTCATCTACAATTAGGGTATTTTTACGCTCTTTAACCTCTTTTGCGATCTCTAAAATATTTTGTTTTTTCTCTTTTTCCTGTCTGAGGTATGCAGGTTTGTCGATCTCCTCTTCAGTTTGTACAGCTTTATCGGTATGCTTCTCTTCTGTACGTTTTTCTTGAGGTTCCTCTTCGGATTTCTCTTCAAAAGTTTGAGGCTCTTCCTGCTGCTCTTGGTGTTCTGGCTCTTGAACAGGCTTTGCGATATTCTCTGAAGTCTCAAACTCCTCACAGGTTCTCTTTGAAGGAACTCTATTACGCAGAGGTGCCGTAAGATTGGAAAGAAGTTCTGCCGTATCTTTTTCAAAGATGATCACGACAGACACAAGAGAGATAATAAACCAAAATACCCATAAACCAAATACACCGATATATGGAGATAAAAAATCGGAAAAGTCAGCACCGAACTTTCCTCGAAACTCCCCTTCTACTAAAAGTGCCTGTGCTAAAAGTGCTGCAAAGAGAACTAAAAAAGAAGCTACTGAAAGCTCCGCCGTTCTGGCACTAAACCCGTTCCCCTTATAAAGTTTATAAAGCGGATAAAGCAAGATAAAAAGATATATATAAGAGATGTAACCAAAATAGAGATGGTTAAACGATGCAAAACTTACACCGAAACTTCCCATCAATGCAGTGGTCCCTAAAATTGTGGAAAAACCAAGATAGATAAATATACCAAATAGAAATATAAAAAGAGTATCTCTCAAACTACTAAACCTTTATAATTTATAGAAAAATTAAAAAGAAGTATAGCCAAAAATGTTCCAATTATAAATAGTTTACTAAGTTTAATTGAGAAACTCTTCCTACTGTTGAGAGCACAGCCTGATAATTAACTGTTAGTTGCTGCAGAGTGAGTGATGCCTCTGCCAAGTCGGTATCAACCACTGAAGATCGCAGCGTTTGTGTTGATAAATCCAAAATAGATACTCTTTCCAAGGACTGTTGCAGTGTATTTGACTGAGCACCTACTCTTGCATGCATACTTAGTACATGATCTTGAAGATCGTCCATACGTGCTATAGAGTTCCAAATTCCTCCAACACGCTTTGAACCAACCGAGGCATCTGGAGCATTTTTATACTCCTCTACTGAGCGGATCATCTCATCGATCGATTTAAAGAAGTCGTTTTTAGGGTCGCGAACTGTTAAAGTGTTGTTAGCATTAAATACAGCCACTGATGCATCAGTAGTAAAGTCACCGCTATTGGCATCATAAAGCGAGATCGTTGCATCTGTATTTCCGTTTTGCAGATCTTTAAAAGAGATCTTTCCGTCATAACTTATATAACTTTCCCCTATTAGTCTTGAGTTCTCGATAGCTGTATCATACTCTGTAGCTGTTGCGCCTGCCGGAAAGTTATTGGTCACAGCCATATTGACTACATCTAGAAGCTGCTGGTAGGTCATCTCATCAGCATCTACAGCTGCTCTTCCCGCTGTGTCCATATTAAAAATATCATATGTTGCAGGACCGTTGTTATCAACAAATGTTGAACCTGCACTGTTTAGGTTGATCGTTACATCATAAGGAGTTGTACCGTCAGTTGCAGTACCTGTGAGGCGAAGCTGTGTACCGTCTAATGTCCCTGCCGTACCTTGCGTGAGATCAAAAACTTCTGAAAGTTTTGTTTTTGCATCTGCGAATGCATTTGTATCTCTTTGGACTTGGGCAACATTTGAACTGATGTTTGAACCATCTACACTAAACTGTGTGCGGTCATATACTAAACCTTCTATATTAGTAGCCGCTCCAGATGCAGGAGAAAAACCGGACTGTGTGAACTCCTGGACAAAAAGACCGGGTGTTGCAACTACTGTAGCAAAATCTGTCGTTCCACTGTCTAAAGCATCTATAGTTGCTACATCGGCAGCACCACCGCCTGAAAAGTCAACTGCACCAACCATATGAAAGTCAAGTTTTGAGGAACCATCAATTTTATCCTGGATAACAATCTCTCCCTGGTTGTTTAACGATACGTTTACAACTTGTGTCGAGCCTGTATTGCCATATTGTTTTCCTATCTCATCAAGAAGATCGTTTACTTGATCATTATCTGAAAAGGATACTTTTGTATTGAATGTACTCCCGTCACTTTTTGTACCTCTAAGATAAAAATAGTAGTCGTTTGGAGGCGTACTACTGTTGTCTGTGTCACCCATAAACTGTCGCATGGTACTCGAAGATGAAAGGAGTTCAGCATCCGCATCAGATGCTTGCAAAGCAGGGTAAGAACGTAGAAGGTTAGAGTGTGCTACATTTGTAGTAATCTCACGATTTACAGATGTATTTTCCCCTAAAAAGAGATCAGCTCCAGACATATTAAACTGTTGCTTATTGTTTGAACCCACAAAAGCGTCCAAACGACCATCATTACCCTGATATATACCATTTTCATCAATAGGTTTGATATCTAAAGCTGAACCGGAGAAGATATACTTGCCATTGATTGAGGTATTTGCTAAACCTCTTAAGTTTTTCTCTAAACCTCTTAATTCATCGGCAATCGCATCTCTTGATGTTTCATCATTTGTATCATTAGCAGCTTGCACTAAAAGAGTCCTAAAGCGATTCATCAAAGTGCTAAACTCATTCATTATTGTATCTGTCTGGTTTGCGTTTTTATATCCGCTTTCAGTACTTTCTTTTACCTGTGCCAGAGTCGTGATCTCATTGTCCAGATTCATTGTTCGGGAGAAAATAGACACATCGTCACTTGCGTACTGGATCTTCTGTCCGGAGGCGATCTGCTTGTTTACATCAAACAGCTCATTGTTTAAAATATTGTTGTTGCTTTTATAGATGCTGTTATAGTACATACTTGATGTTACACGCATGAGAAACCTCCACTTTTTTCTTTTATATAGATATTGTCTAGCAATATAAGTTCCATTATGCAACTATATCGGCAAAAATTATTTACTTTTAAGTAAGATGTGATTATTATTTCAGTCTTTACAAGCCGGTGTGGTGAAATGGTAGACACGAGGGATTCAAAATCCCTTGCACTTTGTGCGTGGCGGTTCGAGTCCGCCCACCGGTACCACTTTTATTATATTTACACCAAACTAAGCCCGATCTTCCCTTTTTCGTTATCAATATTTACAACTTCGATCTTCGGCAAGTACTGGTTGAGTGAGAGTACTTCCAGAGGATGTTTGATCCTTTTTTCGCTCATCTTTGAGATATGTATCATCCCGTCATTTTTCAGCCCAATATCTACAAATGCTCCAAAGTCTGCTATATTTCGCACTACACCCGAGACAAAACTTCCAACTTTTAACATTTTGATGTCCGTCAGCCCCTCTTTAAATGGGATCGCAGGCAACTCCTCCCTTGGATCAAACCCCGGTTTTTGCAGCTCTTTTATGATGTCTCTGAGAGTCTCTTCTCCGACACTCAGCTCTTTTGCCAAAGTTTTGACATTAACCCTTGCAAGATCAAGCCCTTCAAGCTTTTTGGCAACTCCATAACTCTCAGGGTGGATCCCGCTGTTGTCGAAACTGCTCTTTCCATTTTTGATGCGGATAAATCCCGCAGCCTGTTCGTACGCTTTTTGCCCTAGCCCTTTCACTTTTAAGAGCTGATCTTTCGAGGTAAAACTCCCATGCTCATCTCTGTAGTTTATGATGTTCTCGGCTAACTTTTTACTTATACCAGCCACATGAGACAATAACGAAAGTGAAGCGGAGTTGATGTCAACCCCCACGCGGTTTACCAGATCCTCTGTAACATCCCCCAGTTTTTTCTCCAAAAGTTTTTGGTTAACATCGTGTTGATACTGCCCTATTCCCAGAGATTTCGGATCGATCTTCACCAGTGCCGCCATAGGGTCACGAAGTCGTTGTGCTATAGAGATCGCACCGCGAATAGTTACATCGAGATCAGGATACTCCTGCGTAGCTATTTTTGAAGCAGAATAGACAGACGCGCCCGCTTCTGAAACTACGGTATAGATTAGCCCTGCACCCTCTTGCGCGTTGAGTTTTGCAAAGAACTCCTGCGTCTCCCTTGAAGCGGTACCGTTACCGATCGCAACACCGTCGATCTTGTATTTTTTATGCAGTGCAAGCACTTTTTTCTTTGAAGATTCATAATCGTTTTGCGGCTCTGTCGGGTAGATCACGGCTGATTCAAGATAGTTTCCGTTTTCATCTATGACGGCGAGTTTACACCCTGATCGAAATGCAGGATCAACACCCAAAAGTACTTTTTTGCTTACAGGAGGTGTCATAAGGAGTTGGTTAAGATTTTTACCAAACACTCCAATCGCAGCAAGATCAGCTTTCTCTTTGAGTTCACTATGTACCTCTCGCTCGATCGAAGGAAGTAAAAGCCTTTTGAGCCCGTCTATGTAGGCTGCTTCGAGATATTCGCTGGAGCTTGAGGCGTATTTTGGAACTTTATATTGTTTAATATTAGTCTCTATTCTCTCGGTATCTATGACAATTTTTACAGAGAGCTCTTTCTCTTTTACCCCTCGCATGATCGCCAGATATCTATGAGAAGGAATGTACGCCACCTTCTCGCTGCTGCCGACAAAGTTTTTATATACGCCGTTTGCATCAAGGTTTTTTGTTTTTTTCACCTCTAAAACTCCATGGCGAAGCATAGTATTGCGTATGTAGTCTCTCTCTTTTGGGTTCTCGGCGTAACGCTCTGCCAAGATATCCTGTGCACCCTGAATCGCTTCATCGACAGTTTTTAGCTTCCCTTTAAGATACTTCTTAGCCTCCTGAACAAACTCACTTTTAGAGAGTTTCGCTTTTTGAAGCACATTTGCCAGCGGAGTGAGTCCATTTGCTATGGCAGTGGCTGCACGGGAGTTCTTCTTCTCTTTGTAAGGGCGATAGATATCTTCAAGCTCCCGCAGGCTTTGGGCATTCTCTATGCTTTTGCGCAACTCATCACTAAGAACAGAACGCTCAGCGATCAGACGTGAGATCTCCTCTTTACGGTCAAGAAGATTTTTTACGCCGTTATAGACACTCTCAAACTCACGAAGCACTTCATCGTCTGCCCCGCCAGTTAGTTCTTTACGATAACGTGCAATAAAAGGTATAGTCGCACCTTCGTCAAGAAGTTTTAAAATGTTTTCTATGTATTGTTTTTTTAGATCTGTTTTTTTACTTAGTAGGTTTATGAGGTTTTGCATATAGGTACTTTTTTGCAGAATTATACTCATTTATGAGTTAAAATTAAATATGTATGATGCTAATAGATTTTTTGTCTATATTATTTTGATGATATCTTAAGTCCATAAATCAAGAATACCTATCATTCTATATTTAAATGAAATATCTCTACTTAAACTATACTAAACTTAAAAAATTTTTGGATAATTTTTCATTTTGAATATAAATTAATTTATTTTAG